>JAFTDB010000010.1 GCA_017454375.1 Acholeplasmatales bacterium
CCAGACTTAAGCTGTAAATGGTTTTTACGAGATCACATATGCGTCTCAATGATTAAATAACTTTCCATCACTACTATTATACAATAATATTAGAAATAAAAAAACTAAGAGATTAAACTCCTAGTTTTAGTATACGAAAAGTGCCACTTCACTGTGGCACTTTATTATTCTACCTTTTCTTCAACAATTTCTTTGAATTTTAATAAATCCTCAAAGAATTCGAATCTAGCAATAAAGAATTCGTTACCCATCGCATCACTTAGGATTGTAGGCATCTTTTCATGCATTTGAATGAATGGATAATTTTTCTTTATATCTTCATATGTATATTTATATTTGTAACGATCTCTACGTCCATAATATAGACAATAATATTTTGGATAATCCATTTTAACGTTTCTAATCTCGTTATAACAGATTATATCAGCCCAGATTTGATATGTATCAACAGATTGAGCGAAGTTAATCATATCTGGAGTATAGCCTCCTGGTGGACGCATGTTAACCTCTAAGGCTACGATATCGCCAACATCACCGAATCCTTTTTTAGGCTTAGTTAATCTAAAGAATTCCAAATGGAAGTAGCGTGAGCGGATATTGAAGGCCTTTAATACGGCTTGACCGATTTCCTTTACATCATCAGGGACTTCCTTATTAACGTAATATGAAACCTCTAGGTTTTCATTTACGATATCCATAATTGATGGTGGGAAGATCTCATTATCTGAGAAGATAGCATTTGAATTATCATCACAAATACCATCGAATGATATGATGTTACCTTCAATGAATTCCTCCATAATGTATGGAACGTTATATCCACGATTATAGAAGGCTCTTAAATCATCTTCATTTTTAATCTTATAGGTAGCAGCGGCACCAACGCCTACATCTGGTTTAACAACTACAGGGAAGCCAACCTCATTTATAAATTCTAAATCCTCTTCAAACTTTGTACAGAATTTATATCTAGCAACCTTAGCGCCTGCCTTCTTGTAGAATTCTTTCATTCTTGATTTAGATGTAAAGCTGATTACATCATCAATTTTAGCACCCTTGATGTTGAAATCAGTACGAAGTCTTGCATCCTGGCGTAGCCAATATTCATTATTTGATTCTAGACCATCAATCTTACCATATTTAAATGAAAAATAAGCGACAGCCTTGAACATTTCATCATAGTTTTCAAGTGAATTAACTTTGTAATATTCACTAAGTGAGTTTCTAACCTCTTGTGAAAGCTCATTGTATGGAGTATCTCCAATACCTAACACTGTTACACCGTTTTTCTTTAAACGGTCACAGAAATTATAATAAGTTTTGGGGAATGCTGGTGAAATAAAAATAAAATTCATTTTCGACTCCTCCTTTGTTAACAAAAATTATACAATATAAATCTAGATTATTAAAGATTAAATATTATTTATATTTAAAAAACAAACGTTTTAATGTATAATAACATAGAAAATATTAATCAAGGGAGGGTATTAAAATGTTTGGAAAAAACAAAAAGGTAAAAGAAGAAAAAGCTGAAGAATTAGAACCTGTTGAAAAGGTTGAAGAAAAAAAGAAAGATGATGAAGATAAGCCTAGCTTAAAGAAGTCATTTAACATGTATAAATTTATCTTGAAAATCTTAATTGCGGTAATCCTAATTACATTTGGTATTATTATGCTAATTAAGAAGCAAGATGCTATCTTCATTTTAATTTTAATGAGTGGTGCTATCACTACACTTACTGCATTAATTAGAGGAATTGGCTTATTTAAAAAGGATAAAACTCCTGAAGCTAAAAAGATTCAAGCAATCCTTTGTGTTATTCATTTAATTATTGGCGTTTATTTAATTATTGCTGCTGTACTTTACAACAATGATTACACACAAAATGGTAATAATTTAAATGATTTCTCTAAATTCAATCGTCAATATTATCCATTATTTATGGCTGTAGTATTATATGTTCAAGCTGTAATGTTCTTCTGGCAAACAGTATTATATAAGGCTGAAACAACTAAATTTATGTTCTGGCTACACATAATCTATATCACACTAGCTGTAGTACTAGCTTACCTAGTAACTGGTGGTGGAGAAAATGATATCGCTGGTAAGGTAGTTGTAACAATTGCAGTTATCGCTTTAGTACTTGCTTTATTCACTGCAGGTGAAGCATTATTTGGATATTTCAATTATCGTAAATATTTAAATCGTGATAAGAAGTCTAAGAGTGAAGAAACTAAGGATGAGGATCAAATTGAAGCACCTACAACTGATGAAAGTGTAGATATCGAAATCATCGATCCACAAAACGATAATAACGACGCTCCAAGAGTAAGCTAATGATAGAAAATCCAACAATATTACTTTCAGTAATAAATACTAAATTACGTGATTTCTACACGTCACTTGAGGACTTATGTGATGATTTGGATTATGAGATGGATAAGGTAGTAGAAATCTTAAAATCTATTGGATATCACTATGATAAGAGTGTTAATCAGTTTATTAGCGATTAATTTTAAAATAAAACTTTACTTAAAATAAATTTTAAGTTATAATTGCAAAGACTGAAAAATTAAAAGGAAACGAGACAAATAGATTTGGAGGTACAGATTTCCTGAAAGTCTCAATCTGTAACATATATGAAAGTTGAAAAGTTAGAACATTCTCAAAAGAAATTTACATTTGATGTAACTAAAGAAGAATTCGAAACAGCTTTAGACAAAGCATTTGAAAAGAAAAATAAAACTGTAGCTATTAAAGGCTTCAGAAAGGGTGCTGCACCTCGTAGCATCTATGAAAAAACTTATGGTGTTGAATCATTATTCTCTGATGCATTAGATTTCGTATTTGGCTCAAAG
This sequence comes from Acholeplasmatales bacterium, assembly GCA_017454375.1. Taxonomy (GTDB): domain Bacteria; phylum Bacillota_I; class Bacilli_A; order Acholeplasmatales; family Anaeroplasmataceae; genus Anaeroplasma. Next base: position 2,860 of record JAFTDB010000010.1, read on the forward strand.
GTAGAAGAAATCTACAAGGATGCTAAAAACGTTCAAGACATCGTTGGTAGATTTACACCAGATGTATCTGAAAACTTCAAAAGAGGTGAAGACTTCCAAGTATTCCTAACTGTTGATGTATATCCAGAAGTAACACTACCTCAATACAAAGGATTAGAAGTTGCTAAGAAAAACTTAGAAGTAACTGATGAAGAAGTTGAAAAAGCAGTTAAAGATTTAGCTAGAAAAGATGCTAAATTAGAAACTAAGAAGGAACAAGTAATTGAAAAAGGCGATTTCGCTGTATTCGATTTCGTTGGTTCTGTTGATGGCGTAGAATTCGAAGGCGGCAGCGCTAAGGACTACGAACTACAAATTGGTAGTGGCTCATTCATCCCAGGCTTTGAAGATCAAATGATCGGTATGAAGAAGGATGAAGAAAAAGATTTAAATGTAACATTCCCTGAAAACTATGGTGCTTCAAACCTAGCAGGTAAGGCAGCTGTATTCAAAGTAACAGTTCATGAAGTTAAGACTCAAATCTTCCCTGAATTCACTGATGCATATGTTAAGAAGCTAAACAAGAAAGCTAAAACATATGAAGAATTACTAGCATTAAAGAAGGAAGAATTAGTTGCTAGAAAAGAAACTGCTGAAAATGATCGTCAAGTTAATGAATTAATTGACCAAATCGTTAAAGCTGCAAAGGTTGATATGCCAGCTTCTATGATTGAAGAAAGATATAATCAAATTAGATCTCAATATGAATCTCAATCTAAGATGTATGGTATTCCATTCGAAAGATTTATTGAAATGATTGGTTTAACAATGGAACAATTCAATGATCAAGCTAAGAAGCAAGCTGAAAATCAAGCATTATTCAACGTATTAGCTTCTAAGATTATTGAAGAAGAAAAGTTAACTCCAACTGACAAGCAAATCGAAGCAATGGCAGCTAAGGAAGCAAAAGCTACTGGCGGTACTAAGGAAGACTTATTAAACGCTAATAGAGCTAAATATTTCTCAGATTTAGCTTACAAAGCATTCTGTGATTTATTAGTTAAGAACGCTGTAGAAAAATAGTTTTAATCAAGATATTTTTAAGGGGATTGTTAAGACAATTCCCTTTTTAAATATGTGAAAATATGTATTTTTGGCAAACTACTTGCATAAGTGCCAAAAATGATATATAATATGGCTACTTTCAATAAAAGGAGGGATTATTTTATGGAAGAAATGTCAAAAATTGTACTCCCTGCGATAGCAATTAGAAGTTCAGTACCACTTCCTGGTTGCGAACATAAAATTGAAATTGGTAGACAAAATTCATTATCTGCCATGGATGCATCTGAAAAGATGTATGATGGTAATATAATTTTGTTAATGCAAAAGGACATTACAGCACAAAACGTTACTGTTGATGATATTGAACCAATTGGTGTTTTGGCTAGAATTACTTTAAAGCTTAAATTACCTAACAATAACTATCGTGTAAAATTTAAGATTTTAAATCGTATTAAAGTTAAAGATTATGTACAAACAAGCCCATATTTCGTATGTGAATATGAAAAGCTATATTCTGTATTAAATAATGATGATAAGGAATCTGCCTTAATTAAGAACGTATCTGAAAAGATTATTACTAATCAAATAATGTTTAACTCATTTGAAGAAATTAATAAGCTATTATCAAGTGGGGCTAACGCAGATACACTAAGCGATGTAATTGCTTATCAATTAAAGTTAAATACAAACTTGAGTAAATATCGCTACCTAGAGGAATTAAACGTTTCTAAGCGTTTAGAAATGATTCTAGAGGATATTGAAAGAGAAAAACAAATAGTAGAGCTTGAAAATAAAATTAATAAGGATGTAAAGAAATCAATTGATGATTCTCAAAAGGAATATTATCTTCGTGAAAAGATGCGCGCCATCCAAAATGAGCTTGGTGACAAGGCAAGACAAGAAGAGGATGTTGAGAAATTAAGAAAAGCAATTGAAGATGCACATCTACCTGAAAATGTTTATAAGAAGGCAAAAGAAGAATTACAAAAGTATGCTCAAACATCTAATCAGATGGCTGAGGCTGGCGTAATTAGATCATATCTAGAATGGATTATTAATCTTCCTTGGTATAAAGCATCAGAAGATAACCAAGACCTTCTAGACGTTACTAAAAAGCTTGATAAGAACCACTATGGTCTAGATAAGGTAAAAGATAGAATCGTTGAATATTTGGCTGTTAAAATGATGACAGGTAAGAATCCATCAACTATTATCTGTTTTGCAGGTCCTCCAGGAGTTGGTAAAACATCGCTTGCTAGAAGCATCAGTGAGGCTTTAGGAAGAAAATTCGTTAAGCAATCACTTGGCGGTGTAAGAGATGAATCAGAAATCAGAGGACATAGAAGAACTTATCTAGGAGCTCTTCCAGGCCGTATTTTAAAGGGCATGAAGGATGCTGGTACAATTAACCCTGTATTTCTATTAGATGAGATTGATAAGATGACTGCAGACTACCGTGGAGACCCTGCGGCAGCTATGCTAGAAGTGCTTGATCCAGAACAAAATAAATTTTTCTCTGATAACTATTTAGAGGAACCATATGATTTATCACAAGTAATGTTTATCACTACAGCAAATGATATTTCAGGTATCCCTGGACCACTTAGAGATAGAATGGAAATCATTGAGCTTTCATCTTATACTGAAATTGAAAAATTCAATATTGGATTCAAACATTTACTTCCAAGAAACTTAGAAGAGCACGGACTAAAGACTGGCCAAGTTGAAATCAGCGAGGATGCTATGTACGAGATCATTCGTTCATACACAAGAGAAGCTGGTGTTCGTGAATTAAATCGTATGATTGCGACAATTTGTCGTAAAGCTGTTAAGAAGATATTAATTGAAAAAATTGAAAAATTAGATGTAAAGCCTGAGAATTTAGAAGAATTATTAGGTAAAGTAAGATTCTTTAACAATAAGAATCGTGAAGAAAATCAAATTGGTGTAGTTACAGGTCTTGCCTATACAGCATTTGGTGGAGATACATTAGATATTGAGGTTACTACATATCCTGGTAAGGGTGGATTAGTATTAACTGGTAAGCTTGGTGATGTAATGAAAGAATCTGCACAAGCTGCATTCTCATTTGCTAAATCACATGCTAAAGAATATGGTATTAATATAGAAGAGTTAGAACATACTGATATTCATATCCACGTACCAGAAGGAGCAGTACCTAAGGATGGCCCATCTGCAGGTGTCACTCTCACTACCGCAATTGTTTCTGCATTAACTAATAGACCAGTTGATTCACATATCGGTATGACTGGTGAAATAACATTAAGAGGTGCAGTATTACCTATTGGTGGTTTACGTGAAAAATCTATCGCAGCTTCTAGAAGTGGTCTTAAGAAGATCTTTATTCCAGAAGATAACACAAGAGATTTAGATGATATTCCACAAGAAGTAAAAGATAAATTGGAGATTACTCCAGTATCAAATATCTCTCAAATCTTGAATTCAATTTTCAATATTAGATATTAAAAAATATAAGTGTCGGTTTTTAAAACCGGCACTTTTTATATGTAAAACGCATTAAAAAGTAGTGAAAAAATACGCCACAAAGTGGGCGTTTTTTTTGCTTCTTTTGTTATTTAAAATACCTTCTTTTTTTACTATGTTCAGCAAAAAATCAGTTCAAAATCATATAATTTATAGTCATATTTGAACATAATTTCAGGTGCTCCAGATGCCTGTAAGTAGCTGTTAACGTATGCATACATATGTGCGTAATGCGCGCGAAAATTCGCCCTGCTTTCGATAGTAAAATCGCTAAAACTATCGATTTTTTGCATGTGTAAGCGCTTATTATAAACAATGTTTATAAAAAAACGTGAATAATATTCGTTTAAGTGTGAATATAGGTAGACCCTAGACCTTGCGGTTTAATTGAAAACCTTTACAATATATTGTAAAATTGTCTTACTCATAGAGTATTATTCATTTTAATGAATATTAATAGATTTTAGAATTACAGGAAAGAGTTGATTTTTATGAAAAAAAAGGAGATTAACAAAATAGTATTGATGTTGATGCTAGTATGCGCAGCACTGGCACTCATCTTTATAACGGATCGAGGGGGTACGTTGGCTCTCGAAGAAAATGAATCTCAAATTGAAAATGTAAGTGAGAGAGAAAATTGTAATGATGACTACGAAGTTAAACTTGCTGGTCAACAAACAACTCAAGCTTTAGATAAACCTACGATTAGTTATGGCTACTCTCCTACTGATGTTAGCTGGGACTATAACTCTACTTATGGTGGTTACATCTTAAAGTGGATAAGAGTCGCAGATAATCATGGTGGATATTCTGCTAACATTACTATTCCATCTACTTATGGCGGTTATACAATTGTTGGTATTGCTACAGACTTTTATGTTCAAACACATTGTGGAGGCTGTGGCGGTTGGTGGAATGTTAGTGTTCCTAACATAAAACTACCAAGTACTATCAAGTACATTGGCGACAATGCTTTTAGAAATAGCGCTTCATTTAGTACTCCTATAGTAGATATTGAAGATTGTTCAAACTTAGTGTATATAGGTGAAAACGCATTTAAGAATTGCGAAGTTATAGGTATCCCATCTGTAATGGATAACTTAACTACAATTGGCAAAAATGCATTTGCTGGTAGTACTCCAGAAACTGCGGCTATTAGAACAAATTATGTTTCTAACCATGCGATCACTGCTAAGAATCTAGAAACAATCGGTGAAGGTGCATTTAAGAATTGCCAAGGCTTAAAATTATTTGATTTAAACTCTAATACAAAGCTTAAGACAATTGGCAAGAATGCATTCTATAACTGTACAGGCATTGAAAGTATTATGATTCCTGCATCAGTCGAAACAATTAATGAAGATGCATTCAAGATGTGTTCTAGTATTCAACAAGCACAAGTTAAATGTAATAAATTGGGTGTTGGTATTTTTGATGGTTGTTCTCAACTAACAAGCTTAACTCTTTCCTCTGATATAACTGTAATACCTGATAGAGCATTTAATATGTGTACACAACTAGGTAACGCTAGATTATCTGATAACGTTACATCAATCGGTGCAGAAGCATTTGCTGCAACTGGTTTACGTAACTTTACAATGCCTACAGCTTTAGTAAGCATAGGCGATAGAGCATTCCAAAAATGCTATGGCTTAAGAGCCGTTAACTTTGAGGCAGCAACTGGCTTAAAGACAATTGGTGAGTCTGCATTTGAGGATTGTACTACATTAAATTCATCTAATACTACTAACGTTGACGATACAACATTAGTAATTCCTGCGACTATCCAAGACGTAACAGTAGGCACAACTACAACTCCTGGTATTGGCGCAAATGCCTTCAAGGGTTGTACAAGCTTACAAGGTGTACAATTCAAAGTTGATTACTTTGCTGAAGGTATGTTCGATGGCGACAGCAAGCTAGAAACAGTTACATTCGCATCAGCTGCAACAGATACAAAGGTTCCAGCAAGAATGTTTAAAGATTGTTCTAAGCTAGCTGATATTCAAATATTATCTTTAGATTCTACAGGTGCGCCTGCACTTGCTGAAATTGGTGAATATGCATTCTATAATACAGCAATTACAAGCTTAACATTAACTCATAGTCAAAACACAATTGGCGATTACGCATTTGCAAATTGTGACAAGCTAATTACTGTAACAGTTGATGTTGCTATGATTTCTGCACATATGTTCGAAGACTGTGAATTATTAACAACAGTTACAATCGGATCTCATGTTCAAGAATCTACTGGTGGAGACGCCACAACTTTGGGAGAAAATGATGTTACTCCACTTCATTATAGTTGGGCTGTTGGCCCATACGCATTTGCTAATGATGCTAACATCACATCAGTTACATTTAATGGAACAAACGTAATCGGTGATTACATGTTTTATAACTGTAGAAAACTACAAAGCTTAGTTATCCCATCAACAATTCAATATGTTGGTTTCTATGCGTTTGCTAAATGTGATGATTTAGACACAGTTACAATCGGTTCTAGTAAATTAGGATCTTACATGTTTGCTGAAGATATTAATCTACATTATGTAATTCTTAATGACACTATCACAGAAATTCCTGATTATGCATTTTATGCAAGCTCATTATATGCAATTTCTATCCCTTCATCTGTTGTAACAATTGGTAAGGGTGTATTTGCAGCAAGTACACAACTTGAATATATCCAATTAAATAACAATCTAATTGGCGAAGATATGTTTAGAGGCTGTACAAAGTTAAAATATACAGGCGTTCCTGGTAACTATCAAAATAAGATTGTTATTCCTGAAAACATCACAGAGGTTAGAAGCGGTGCATTCTATGGATGTACTGGCATTACTGATATCGAATTAGTATCTAACCAAATTGGTGTAGATATGTTTAGAGGCTGTACAGGTATTGGCTCACAATCAGCAACTTATACATTGACTATTGAAGCAGCTGATAAGCAAGTTGGAAATGCAACTATTTCATATTCAATTGGTAGTGGTGCATTCTACGGATGTACAAACATTAACAAAGTAATAGTAACTTCAAAATCAATTTCTACAAATATGTTTAGAAATTGTACTAACTTAAGTGAAGTTACTGTAGGCGCAAATGTTGAGACTATTGGTGATTATGCATTTGCTGATTCAGGTGTTCAAACTGCAACATTAAACAACACAATAACTGGTAAGCATATGTTTGATGGCTGTAGCAAGCTTACATCTGCAATATTCAATGAAAACTTCGTAACAATTGATGATTATGCATTTGCAAATAGTGCAATCGTTAATGTTTCATTATTTGCATCTGGTGCAACTAATGTTAATTATTTCAAGACAATAGGTAAATATGCATTTGCTAACTGTACAAATATCACATCTTTAAATATTCCTAATTCAACTGAGACAATCGGTGAAGGTGCTTTATTTGGTACAACTAAGCTAGCTGATTTATTTATCCCATTTATTGGTAAATCATTAAATGCAACAGGCTCAGAAGCGTTATTTGGCTATATTTATAGTACTAACGGTTTAGCCAATGCTCCAGTTGATACTTATCCTGTAAGATCTTATTATAGCGGCTACACTCCTGGTACAACTTCAACAAATAATTCATATCTATCATACATTCCTGATAAGTTAACAACAGTTACTGTTAGACAACAACAAGTAATTAGATATGGCGCATTTATGAACTGTATAAACATTACATCAATCAACACATTTGGTGCTGAAAGTGGTGAAGATTCAAATAGATACATGGGTGTTCAAGAAATTCAAAGCTATGCATTCTATAACACTGGTTTAAAAACTAAATTAGAAATTCCTGCTTCAGTTACTAAGATTGGTATTTATGCTGCTGCAGAAAATAGAAATTTGGAAAAGGTAGAAATCTTTGGCCAATTACCTGATTCAACTGCTGATGATACTGGTGCTAAATATATGTTCTATAACTGTGGAACATTAGGAGAAGTAACAGCTATTCATACTTCATTAATTTCTGCACATGCCTTTGAAAACTGTTCAGGCTTAACAAAAGTATTATTGAGCACAGAAGGCACTTTAAAGACTATTAAAGAATATGCATTTAGTGGATGTGTTGCTTTAGCTGACCTTACATTCCCTGATTCAATTGAAAGAATTGAACAACATGCTTTTGACAATGTTGATGCATTTAACTTCAACGGACGTTTACCTGCATCATTAACATTCTTAGGCAACTATGCATTTAATGATTGCGATGGTATTACTCATATGTATATTCCTGGTACTATTACAAATCTAGGAACTCATATCTTCAAGGATTGTAAGTTCTTAGTTACTGTAACAAGTAACCATGAGCTAGTTACAACTGGTATGTTTGCTGGCTGTGCTAGATTATATGATATCGATATTACAAAGGCTAAATCTATTGGTGATTACGCATTTGCTGCTCAAGAGACTTTAGCAAAGATTAAAGCTTATACTGGCGTTCCAGCTGGTAAGGGTAAAGCTGAGGTTGTTGGTTTAACATCACTTAAGTTTATCCAATTTGGTAATGAATTAACTTCAATTGGCTCTTATGCATTTGCTAAGAGTGGCATTAAAGAAGTAGTATTATCAAGAAACGTTACATCAATTGGTGATTATGCATACTATCAATCTAATGACCTTGAAAGAGTTGTTCTTGAAAACTCTAAGTTAGGTGATTACTGTTTCTATGAATGTACTGCACTTCACACAGTTGATTACAATACATTACAAGATATTCCTCAATATGCATTCTACGGATGCTCTAACTATACTGATCTTAAGCTAAAAGATGGTATTAAGAGCATCGGTGCATATGCATTTGCAAATATTATCAACCTACACACTGTAGTTATTCCAAACTCTGTTGACTCAATCGGTATGTGTGCATTCTGGAATGATGATGTAGTAACTTTAACTACTCCATTCATCGGTTATACAAGAGATGCATCTTATTATAGTGGCGACTACTATGGAACATACTATTATGTAAGATACACATTAGGTTGGTTCTTTGGCGCTGGTGTAAGCGGCGAAGGTGGTAGTTATGAATGGGGTACACCAAGACAAAGCTTATATGGCAAGAGATCTTGGGGTTATCCATATTCTCCAGCTAACGCTGCAGATGGTAAACCTAGATCTTATGAAGCATCAATGTTCTATTATGCTTACAATGCTCGTGGTGAATCTAGAGGCTGGCAAGAAATTAAGTACGACGTATGGTACTTACCTTCTTCAATTAGAACAGTTAACGTAACTGATCAAACTAATCTTCCGGTTGCTGCATTCTTAAATGCTAGATCCTTAACTGAAATTAATATCAGTGATAAGACTGAAACTATCGGCTTCAGTGCGTTCGCTGGATGTAATAATCTAGAAACATTGACTGTTCCATTTATTGGTACTGGCTTAAATGTTTCTGGTGTCACAAATGAAACTCATTATAGAAGTGACTCTGGTACATCTGATCATTATGCATATCAAAATGGTACAATTGGCCCATGGTTCTATTATGCTGATACAGCAGGTCATGCTAATGGCTATATTTATACAGATAGCTATATGATGAAGTTCAGTGCTGGAACAATAAGTGGCGATCAATTCAGCAAAGAGATTCCTTGGACTGAAATAGTAAGTGATGGCTATACATGGCATTATAGAATTCCTACAAGCTTATCAACAATCAATGTTGTAAACAATAGAAAGGATGTTCATATCAATTCTAATGCTTTATACAACTGCTCAATGATTACAACTATCAACCTAGTTGGTAAGATTAAACATTTAGGCACTAAGGTGTTCTATAAGACAGGTATTACTGAAATTACAATTCCAGCATATGTAACATCAGTTAGTGATAGTGCATTAGTAGGAATTGATAATCTACAAACTGTAACAACATTTAATAGTGTAATTGGCCCTAACATGTTTAAGGGTGAAACATCTATCACACAAATTAACATTGAAGGCAATAACACTAAGGTTTATAACAATGCATTTGAAAATTGCTCAGGCTTAACTAGCCTAGACTTAACAAAGGTTATCAGTATTGGTAAGAATGCTTTAGTTGGTACATCTAACCTAGCATTAACAATCAACCAAACTGGTGACTATACAGGTACTAATGGTGCTTTAATTGAGGGTAGTACAAACTTTAACTATATCTTTGGATCTGACTACGCATCAACTGCATCAGTAGTATTCAAGGGCAGCGAGATCACTGAAAAGATTTTAAGTAATATCAGATATATCACTGCACTTCAAATAACTAATAACGTAACTAAGATTGGCTCATATGCATTCGAAGGCACTGCCATTACTGAATTCTATATCCCATCTTCAGTTACTGAATTTGGCGATTATATTTTCAAAAATGCTGACATCCAAGTAGTAACATTCGGACCTAAGGTAACTGAAATTGCTAAGGGTATGTTCTATGGATGTACAAATTTAACAACATTAAAATTCGAAACAGAAGAAAAAGTAGTTGATATTAGATATGTATCAAATAATGTCTTCCAAGAATTTGAAAACAATGTTGCTACTGGCGTTTATTACACTGGTGGATTGAATAAGAGAATTGAAGCAACTGACAATGCTAATGTTGTATTTGTTTCAACTGACTCAACAAATAAATATTACATTTCTAGCCTACAAGGTGCATTCTATATTGATAACCTTGATGGTACATATTATGGCTTAGGACCAGACTGGTTATTAGGTACAGAAGATGATGAATTATTCATCCCAGCTCCTAATAAGCAACTTGGTGAAGCTGATTACCATGCTAGAATTATCAGCGATAATGTAGGCAATAATGTTTATGTAGATTATGATGATAATTCATACAGCTTAGTAACAGTAACAAAGCTTGAAGCAAATCATAGCTATCAATATGAATATAGCCAAGATAGATATGTACTAGTTAACAACCAATTAATCCAAATGGTAACAGTTAACGGTAAAGAATATTTACCTTTAAACGGCAAATACTATTCTAAGGGCTTTGATGGTTTACTAGGTACAGCAGATGATACTTGGTTATTACAATACAAAAATAAATATGTAGACAATGTTACATATGCTCCTTCAGCAGATATTGAAACTGTTTATAGCAATTATATTCTATTCATTGAAGCTGCAGATGGCACTCTAAGACCATTCAAGATTACAACTGAACTTGAAACTGGTGATGAAAATACAAATTACAAGGTATTAGTACAATCTCAACTTGATAATAGCTACAATGTTTTGTATTTAGATGGAACTGACAGCTTAGCAGTTGGTGATGTATTTGTATCAAATGGTACATTAACTATTTACACTTCTTACTATACATATAACCGTGTTGCAACTCAAAGGTTTACTGATATTGACAATAAGGTAGTTAACTTAGGTGATGAATATTCTGTATCTAAAGATCCATCAGTTAATAAGATGTTTACATATACACCAGTTCAAAAGGGAACTGATGGTGTTAACTATTTTGTAACTATGGGTGGCGGAATCTACGCATGTGGTCCTGATAAATTATTATTAACAGATGATGATTTCTTTACAAAGACTATGGATGTTTATGCAACTCCAGAAACACCACAGACTGTAGTTCCTGATTATGTAAGAGATACTAATATCATTTCTCAAACTAATACTGGTACAACTTTAGTTAATGTAATGACTCCATCATTTGAAAAGATTGGAGCAGAAGCATTCTATGGTGCAACTGCGTTTAGAACAATTACATTATCTGAAAACTTAGTTAAGATTGGTGCTAAGGCATTCTATGGTGCTGGCTTAGATACAATTACTATCCCATCATCTGTAAAGAATGTTGATTTAGGAAACAATGAAGTTGATTTAGGTATTGAGGATTCTGCATTCTCTAATATGCCTAATTTAACATCAGCTATTATTAACTCTGCAGTTAATGGTACTAATATGTTCAAGGATTCTAAGAGACTTGATACAGTTAAGATTTCATCTGAAACTAGAGAAATCTCTGATGGTTGCTTCAGTGGTTGTACTTCACTTGCTAATGTTGTTTTCTCAGATGTTTATCTAGAGGTTATCAAATATTCATTCCCTTATGGTAAGGTAACTAACCCTGAAATCATATTAAATTCATACGTGCTTGGTGCAGTTGCTAATTCATCAACTGTATATCCTGGTAGCACTCCAGGTACAACTGCATCTGATTATTATGTTGATTCTGAAGGCAAGACTAGAATTATCGGCTTAGACCAAATTATTGGTACAGAAGATGATATCGAGGTTGCTGTAGTTAAGAATGCTAATAACGAATTAGAATATTTCCGTGTATTAGGAAATAACCTATATAAAGCAATTACTATCACAATTGATTCAGTTAATGATGGCACAACTGTTTATGTTGGTAATAGCCAAGGTAAGCTAACACTTGCTGATCGTATTGATGTTACATCATTATATCGTCAAGGTGAAAATGGTGGAGCTGATTATACTTATTCAGGTGTAACTCACACTGTTGAGGGTGCAGGATTACTTAACACAACTGATGAAGTATTAACAGTAGAAGTTAATAATGTTAGATATGTTGTTGTTCTAATTGGTGGAGCTTATTATAGTCAAATTAGAAATAACATTTACTACAAGGTAGTTAATAATGGCTTAAAATTAGTTTATTTCGAAGGCACACCAGGTGCACAGCCTGAAAGAGATAATGTAGTATTAATTGGCTCAAGCTATTACATTGTTAATAATGACCATTCATACGTATTGGAAAAAGAAAATGAGCTTGCAGCTGATGGTCAACTTGTAATCTTTGACCAAAATAGCATTGCTCACAATGTAGAAAGGGTTAATATTGATGAAACAGATTATTATGTTGAGCATATCGTTAGCGAATCAGTAACTAACGTTGTTTGTGCATGGACTTATAACGGTAATTTCTCAGGCAAACTAGTATACGTTGCTGGTGATGAGCTTACAAGTGTTGATTACACTGAACATCTTGTATCTGAATTAACACCAGGCAAGTATGGTACTAAGGTTGGTGCTAGTGACAAGTATTACAAGACTGCTGGTCCTGATAGAAAGCTTGGCACAGCAGATGATGTTTATGAACAATATACTAATAATCAAACAATCGCCTTCATTAAAGCTACATGGCTAGATGCAGGTGAAGATCCTAGATACATTTATTATTATGACAATGCTGATAATACATATTTAATTATCGAATTCCTAACTGATCAAATTGAACCAATCAGTTATCTAATCTCTGGTAGAACTGCAACAACACAAAATATCTTTACAATTGAAGATGTTGAAGCAACTAAGGGCAATGTCTTAGTTGGTGGTGATGGTAGACATTACTATAAGAGAGAAGACGGTACATATTATGGTGTAGGTGCAAATGGTAAGCTTACAGTATCTGACTCTGACTACTTATATGTAACTACAACTCCAGCATTAATTAACCTAACAGCTAATAACGCAATTAGAATCGTTGAGGTTAATGGTGATGTTTCTAAATATTACCGTGTAAATGGTGATAATACATATACAAGAATAACTGCATTAACTGTAAGTGGTGATTACCATTATGTTGAGGCTGGAAACATCGATGAGCAATATAGAATCATTGGTAGCCCTAATTGCACACTTACTGATGAATATGTAGCTAAGGCTTATAAGGTTAAATATTCAAATTATCTATCTGCATATTATCTAGAAAACGAACAATATGGCGAAACTAGATACAACGGTACATACACTGTTGTTGGTGAAGATGGTAAATTCAATACAACTGATGATGTTATAAAGATTTATGGCAATGGTGCAACCCCATCATTAGATGATAGAGCTGTAAAGGTTGCTGCTGTAAATGAATCTCCATACTACAATAGAGTATATGAGGATTTAGAACATAACGTTTATAGAGAAATCCAAAAAATTCTTGTAAGTGGTTCTTGGACTTATTCAGAGGGCTCTTTATGGACAACTGAAATGAATCAAGTTGGTGTAATTGGTACAGCTAATGATGTTGAAGTATTTGGCTTTATTGGTGGCTATTATTGGAAAGAAATTGTTGACGAAAATAATGTTATTAAACGTGGCTATGGTCCAGATGGTAATCTATCAACAACTGATGACTCTAAGTTCGTTACATATAAAGAGAATTGGGAAATTGAAGTATTTGATTATAAATTAAATAATTTGACATATATTTGTCATGAAAATCCAGATGGAACATATTACACATTCACTCAATCTGGAACTACTTATTCAATTTATGGCTTAATCGTATTATCAACTGCTACATTCTATAACGCTGTTGATTATATCGATACTTATTTAAATAACTACGCTGTAATCAGATTTGAATTAGTTAATAGTATTGAAAGCTCAGTTAACTATCTACCTGGCTATGACACATCATCATTCTATGGTGTTGATGAGACAACTGGTAAGTTTGTTAACCCAATAACTTCTAATGTATTAACTCACGTAGGCGCTAATAGAACAATTGGCGATAGTGATGATATTAAGAATGTTATTTGTGTTGCTGGTAATACAAATGAATATTATGTTAAGTTAACTAATAATGTTTACCAAAAGGTAGAAAATGGTGTATTAGGATCATATGTATCTGCTGGTTATGATAAATTATTAGGTACATCTGATGATATTTATGCTGGTGCTACATTCGTAAGAGGAGAAACAAACACTGGTGTAACTGTAGCTGGTGTTACAGAAAGAAATGGTAAATATTACGTAACATTCACTGGAAATAATTACTTAACTTATGATGAAGCTGATGGTTATCTAGGTTATGATAATGATTCATTATATCAACTAATTGATACTAACCTTGTATTAGTTGATAAGGGTGAAGATAATACTTACCTAACTCATGATGACTTTATTGCAACTCTATCAGGCACTAGGTTTGCTAATACTGATAAGCTTGTTAATACAACTGATGATATTACTGATGCAATAGCTGGTGCTAATAAGCGTCCTTATAAGCCTGTTGCTAATAATGCATCTGTATATTTCCAATATCTATATAGCACAACTAATGATAGATATGAATTAATGAATGATTACACTGCACAAGACTTCAAGGCAATCTATCATGGAGCTAATGGTGAAATTGGTGATGGTGATGATATCGATGTTGTTACTAAATTAATCAGCGGAAGCTATAGATACTTCATTAAGATTAGTGATACTGAATATCGTTATAATCCAACTGAAGGAGCATTAGGATCAGCAACTGACCTAACTGTTTACACTGATTATGTTGTTAATAAAGAAACAGGTGAGCATACTGTTCTTGGTACTCCATATAATTATTACTATGCACAAACTGAAAATGGTGCACAAGTTAGATTTGCAGGCCCAGATGGATTAGTTGCTACACTTAATGGTGATAATCAAGATGATGACATTTATACTGGCTATGTTCTAAACAACAAGACTTTATATGTTGTTATCGGCTTAAATGACCATGCTCCATATGTACGTACAACAGCTGACAATTCTGATGACAATACATTCTATAGATTACAACTTCAAGCAAATACTACTAAACCTGTAGTTCTATTAAATGGTGAAACAGAAATGATTTCTGCTGGTAAGAATAGAACAATTGGTGATAGCGATGATATTACTAATATTAAAGAGGCTGCATCATTCAAGTATTACATCAATACAGAAGATTCTACTGGCAAGACTTATTATTTCTCAGCATCTAATCTAATTGGTTATAATGATGTACTTGCTTACAACGGCTTCGATGGTGTGTTTGGTACTGACGATGACTACTTCAATATTCAAACATATCTAAAAGGTCGTGGACAAAAGGCTGTATTTGCTGGTCATGATAAGCAATTTAGAACAGCTGATGACTTAGTAGCTGTTCTTGGTATCGACTTAATTCCATATTATGATTTAGGCGATAATACATATTATCCATATTCATACACAACAGTTGATGGTAAGACTGTATTAGCATATGAAAATAGTGAATATCAATATGACAACACTACTTTATATGCTGGTGCAATTGAAACTATTGGTGAAGCAGTTCAATATCTATTAAGACCAAATCTTCGTAGAAATGAAAATACAGCTGCTTTATCACAAGCAGTATATATCCTTACTGTAACTGTTAATAGCCAAGAAAAGAAGCTACATTACTTAACAAAGGCAGCTAATAGATATTATCAAGCTGGTCTTGATGGTCTATTAGGATCAGAGGATGACGTTACAATCATTACTGATGATAAGGGTGATGTTGTATTTGGTGATGAAAGAGATTACTACATTACAACTATCGCTGGTGCAGAAAGAAGAGTATATCCAGGTGCTGACTTAGAATTCTTCACTGCTGATGACTTCTATATTACTGAAACTGAAAAGACAAGAGATCTTGAAAACTCAACTCCAGATAATATCCTAAGAATCGGTAAGCAAGCATTCTATAACTGCTCATCACTTGAAACTCTTGCTCTATATTCTCCTGAATATTTCGAAGCTAACCAAACTCTTCAAACAATTGATGATGAAGCATTCAAGGGCTGTTCAAAGTTCGTTGGTGTAAGCTCAGAGATTGGTCTAGTTATTCCATATTCAGTTCAAAATTATGGTGCTGGTGTATTCGAAGGATGTACTTCATTAAATAAGGTTACATTCAATGAATCAGCACAACAACATTTAACACAAATTGCAGAAAGAATGTTCAAGGGCTGCGTATCTCTAGCATTTATTCAATTCTACAATTCTGATGTTGCAACAACTATTAATACATTCAGTGACCACGTTGTATCAATTGGTGCAGAAGCATTCATGGATACAAGAGGCACAACTGAAACAGATAATACTAAGCTTGGTAAGCTATATCCAGTTATCTTTGATAATAACCTAACTACAATTGGTACTCGTGCATTTGCTAATAGTGATTTAGAAGAAATTACAATTTTAGCTAACACAATCAATATTGGAGAAGAAGTATTCAAAGGCTCTAGATTAGCTAAGGCTTGGTTCAAGTCAATCTCTGAAATTCCTGCTGGAATATTTGAAGATTGTGATTTATTAACTCATGTTTACTTTAATGAAAATGCAGTAACACCAGAAGATACTACAAAGGCTAATATCTTCGTAGGCATTACCGCTATTGGCTCACGTGCATTTGCCAATACAAGATTAAATAACGTAGTGTTGAAGTCTACGCTTTTTGGTGATGGCCATAAGCTAGCAAGAACTGCTGAAGGACAAACATTAGGTGATGATATCTTTAAGGATGACACAGCACTTACTAACGTTACATTCGAATACGGCGTTGTAAGAATTCCTGCTGGTATATTCTATGGATGTTCTAATTTATCAAGCGTTCAATTCTATGATGCAGAAGCTAACCAAACTAAGCTATATGCAGGTAATAATGAAATTACTGATTATACTGACGCTAATGTTTCAACAACTACAAGTATCACTCCTGATACTGATGGATTCATAGCTGTTGATTCGACTCATCCAGCTGTAGCATTAAGCATCAACTACTTACCATCAACAGTAACAATGATTGATGAAAATGCATTTAGAGGATGTAGTAGTCTTACTAAGACAGTATTTACAAATAAATTAACATCTATTCAAGCAGGCGCATATCAAGGATCTGGCTTAACTGCAATTGTTATTCCTAAGACAGTTGTTGATATGGGTGCAAATATCTTTGCTGCTTGTACAAACTTACATGTAGTTATCTTCCTTAACCAAGGATTAGGTGAATCTATGTTCATCGATTGTACTGGCTTAACTTCAATTAACCTACCTGATGGTATTACTGAAATTAAGGCTGGTGCCTTCAGAAACTGTACAGAATTATTATCTATTACAGTTCCTAAGTCAGTTACAACAATTGAAGAAGGCGCATTCGCTAACTGTATTAAGGTTCAATACTTAACAATTCCATTCATCGGTAAGGAAAGAGGCAATGGTGAATATACTGGTTCAACAAATGCAGAAGCATTATTTGGTTGGATTTTCGGTACATTCACTGCTGCAGAAGGCGCAACTGATGTAACTCCTACAAGACAATTCTATTCAGGAGATCCTAAACCATATTACAATGGTCAATCTTCATCTAATACTAATTACAAAGATTATAAGATTCCTACATCTTTAATTAGCGTAGTTATCACTGATGAATCTAAGGTTGCTTATGGTGCATTCATGGGTGTTAAGCTTTCATCATTAACACTTCCTGATATTACTGATGCTGGTCATACAAGCTATGTTGAACAATTACTAAGATTTGGTGATTATGCATTCTATAGCTGCTCAGAGCTTGTTACTACAGTTATTCCATCTCAAATCGAAATAATTGGTAATTATTGTTTCGCAAGCTGTGCTAAGCTTGAAAACGTAGAATTACCAGATGGTACAACAGCTGGTACTAATGGTGTACAACAACTTGGTAATTATGCATTCGCATATTGTGATAAGATTCAAACTATTACAGTTCCACAAACTGTTAAGAGCTCACTTGCTGCTAATGTAGCAATCAATGGTACTTCAGGCTTAGGCGAATTCATCTTCGGTTATTGCCATGGCCTAGAAGAATTAAATCTAGAAAATGATGCACTTGGTGTAAGTATGTTCCATGACTGTACTTCATTAATTTCAGTAGAAGTACCTTATGGTGTTTTATCAATTGCCCAAAATACATTCTTCAATTGTACATCACTTCGTTATGTTGCAATTCCTGCATCTGTTACATCAATTGCTAACGCAGCATTCAAGCAATGCTCAAGTCTAGAAACATTAATCATTCCATTCATCGGTTCTGCAAGAGGAACTAAGACTGGTGAAACTGCTAGATTCGCATATATCTTTGGTTCAACTGGAACTTCTAACCTAGAAGGTACAGGTAATGATGCTAACGTTCCTGCAACATTAAAGAATGTATATATCTTTGATGAAACAGTAATTGGTGATTATGCATTCTCTCAATGTAGAAATCTAGAAAAGATTATCATTTCTAAGGATTTATACTTCCCTTCTTTACATGCTAGAGTAATTGATCCTGATACTGATAAATTAGCTAAGGTATTCACTGTTACTGTAACTAAGGATGAAAATGGTACAGTTACAAACGTAACATGTGTTCTTCCAAGACAATCAAGCGTTAACGTTGAAAACAGATTAAATGATGCTATGTATTCTAAGCTTGTTGATTTGATTCACTTCACAGAACCTACAGGAAAGACTACTACATTAGCTAATATGATTGATAATTATGATCTATATGTAGATACATCATATGTTTATGTTACTGATACAACAACAGCAGATGATGTTACATATTTAGGTAAATTCGCATTTGCTAACTGCGATGGTATCCATAAGGGTTACCTAGGATTTGCTAACATGAGTAGTGCATCATATGCATTCAAGGATTGTACTGGTTTATATTATGCATATATTCCAAATGCAACTGGTAATCTACCAGATGGATTCTTCCATTGGTGTACAAGATTAACTAGAGTCATTATTCCAGATACTATTACTGATATCGGCAGTGAAGTAATGGCATGGTGTCCAAATATTACTTATATTCAATCTCCATGGATTGGTAAGACTAGAAATCCTGAAACTACACAAAGTGGTAATAATGATCCAACTGGTGGTATTAGTGCTGCTGGATCTACACTTGCTAGAAGACAAGCATCAATCGCTTGGTGGTTCACTTATTCATCACATAAATATACTGGTACAGATTCTACATATCTAAACAGAACTGCAGATTCATTAACTCAATGTAGATTCTGGAGTAGCGATAATTATGGCTATTGGGCATTATATTATGGACCTACAGCCTTCACATTAGTAATTACTCAAGAAATTGGCGTTGCTTATACAAGCTTCAGCTACGCATATGGCTTAAAGGGTCTATATCTACCAGATACATTAAATTACATTGCTAACCAAGCATTCACTCACTGTGATGTTGAATACATTGGTATATTAAGCTCATATTATGAAGATGGTCTAGTTAAGCACCAAATTGAAGATGTTGCTAGAGGCGAATATCGTTTCGCTGGTGAAAACAAGGCATTGCATAACTTAGATGCTCTTGGCGATAATAAGAAGTATTATACTGGTTTACAATACATTGGTTTAATTGCCTTTGGTGCCGCATCTAATAATATTAAATTAACTATTTACTTACCAAACAGCTTAAAGTTTATCAACTATGATGCTTTTATGAATACATATCTTGAAACATTATATACACCATTCATTGGTAGAAGTAGAAATGAAGGTCATTCTACTAGTGAAACAGTTGGCTGGTGGTTCGCATGGGTAAATAGCTGGGATGGCGCGACTGACCAAAGAAATATGGAAAGATATTCTTCAAATGGTTATGAGGAAGTATGGTATCCTAATACATTTAAGAAGATCGTTATAACTGACCAATCTTATGTTCCTCAAAACGCATTTAGAAATATGAAGTATTTACAAACTGTAATATTCTCATATGGTGAATTTGAAAATATCGCAGAACGTAAGGCTGCTAACCCAGTAGGATTAGAAGCAGAGCTTCAAACTGGTCTAGATAGAAACTACGTTCCTGGTCAAGCTACTACAACAATTGGTTCATATGTATTAGAAGGCTGTTCAGGTGTTACTACTCTATACATTCCTTCAACAGTAACTCAAATCGATCCAATGGCATTCTATAACGCTGCTAACCTAAGAACTGTTTATATGAACAATGAGGTTACAGGCTATGGTATGTTCAGAGAAGATAAGAACCTTGCTGAAGTTCATATGGACTTTGTAACAAGCATTGCTGATTATGCATTCTATAACTGTACTGCATTACCTGGTATTCCAAATACTATATATACAATTAGTAATGCAGCATCTAACTATAACATTTTTGCTCCAGCAGCTGATCCTGTTACATATACATACACAACAGGTACAACTAACCATACACACACATTAGGTGTAACTTCAATTGGTGACTTTGCATTCTATAATGCTGGAAACTTCAAGTATCCATTAACAAGCACTAATTATTTGAATTCAACAGTAACATCAATTGGCAATTTCGCATTCTGGAATTGTGATAAGCTTGGTGGTGTTGATTCTAACAGTACTGTTATTCAATTAGACTTATATCTACCTAAGACATTGACTAAGCTAGGTCAATCTGCATTCGATAACTGTAATAACGTTAGATCACTTCATGTTGGTACTATTACAAATGTTATTGATAATGTAGAAGGTTATGTAAAGAATACTTATACATGGAATAATTCAAATGATAGAAGATTCTATTATTTCACAGATGCACAAACTAACCTATATACATCTGCGAATGGCTATTATGCAACTGGTCTAGCAATTGATCAAAATAGTATAACAACTCAAAATTATCGTTCTACTAACTGGACTAAGTATGCATATGATGGTCTATATGATTACAATTACGAAGTAAGCAAGGGCTCATGGGCATTTGCTAACATGACTCAACTTCAAACTGTATATTATGATAACCAAACAATTGGTACATATATGTTTGCAAATAACACTAATTTGGAAAATGTATACTTACCAAGTGCTCAATTACAAGTTATTCCTAATGGTGCATTCTTCAATAACTCTAAGCTAGTTAAGCTATCTAAGTCTGAGGGTGTTGATTTCTTCTCAGATAATAAGGTAACTACAATTGGTGATTATGCATTTGCTAAGGCAAGCAAGTTTATCTATCCACTTAACTCAGCAAGCATAGTTTCATCAATCGGTTCATTTGCATTCTTCTATAACTCAGAAATGGGTAGCGATATCGTTATTCCACATGCTATCGCTCATTTAGGCGATGGTGCATTTGCTAAGAATGCAAGTATGGAAACATTAACATTTGAACCATCTACAGTAATTAACTATACTTCAACTAATAACCATTTAGGTAATTACCTATTCTATAATTGTAGTAAGCTAAAAGACATTAAGGCTACATTTGCTACACCAAGTAGATATATGTTTGCTGAATGTACTTCACTTGCTAACACAACTGTAGTAAATGGTGAGACTAAGAACATTGATCTTCCAAATCTAACATCTATTTCAGATTACATGTTCTTCCATGATACAGCACTTGTTAACTACGATATTCCTAATACTATTAGATTTATCGGTAAATTTGCATTCGCATATTGCTCTGCATTATCTAACAAGGATGTTAATGATGGTGTATTTGAAGTTCATGATTTAAAGAATAATACTGAGGGCCCAGTAATTGATATCGGTATGAAGGCATTTGCTAACATGACATCAATGACAAGCTTAAAGTTATCTAAAGATGTTCGTACTGTTGGTAGAAGTCTACTTACTGGTAACATTAGATTAGTTCAAATGAACGTTCCATTCCTAGGTGGTATTAGAGCCGCTACAGGTCTTGCTTATAACTATTCAAGCTATGACCATACAATTGGCTGGTACTTCCTATGTACACAAACATATGGTAACCAACGTGATGGTAATTCATATTCGACAGGTTCTTACACAGACTCTACAGATGTTGATATCGAACCACGTGTTGGTTGGGATAACCCATCAGCAGTAGATGGTAATAACTGGTATGATAACCTATGGTGCTTCGTACCTAACTACCTAAAGACTGTTATCATTACTGATGATCATATCATTTCAAATTATGCATTCTATAACTGTGATTACATCGAACATATCATTTTCAATACTGCAATTGAAAAGATTAATGAATATGGTGTATATGACTGTGATAGATTATTAGACTTCAAGTTCGTTAATATTAAAGATGATTATCATGGCGTAATTCAATTTGACGTTAACGATGATATCATTGATACAAATAATAAGATTATTGATTCAACAGTTACTCAAACTGTTCTTGATAGAATCTCTGTTGAAGCATTCTATCATTGTGGATCTTTAAGAAGAGTATACTTAAATGCTCCTAACCTTACATATATAGGAACATATGCATTTGCATCAACTGCAATTAAGACTGTTAAGTTTGAAGATAACGCAGCTGATACAGGAAAGAAGCTACAACTTGATAGCTATTCATTTAGAGATAACGATAGCTTAATTTCTATCGACTTTGGTGATCATTCTAATTTAGCTTATATTGAGACATTAGTATTCTATAGTGATGATAATCTACAAACTGTAGACTTTGGCTCATACAATAAGCTTGAATACATTGGTCATAGAGCATTTGAATATTGTTCTAATTTGAAGGAAATCGACTTAACAAGTGAAGATTCTAAGTTCGCTGAGCTTCGTTCTTATGCATTCAGATATTGTCATAGAATGACTAAGATTACATTCGGTAGCGACACATATGCATCTGCCTTAAAATACATCAGAGAATATGCATTCTATGATTGTTATTCAATGGCTGAAATTATTTGGGGTAAGGATTCAGTATTAAAACAAATCGATCAATATGCATTCATGTATAACTGGAATATGGCTACTATGTATGAAACTACTGATCAAAGAGAAGTAGGTACAATTAGATTTGGTAACTCTTTAACAGATTTAGCTACAGGTGTATTCTATGAAAACTATGGTATTTTCAAGGTTATCCTTCCAGATAGCTTACAAAATATTGCTAGAGGAACATTCAAGTGTGCATCTAACATTACAGAAATGACTCTACCATTTATTGGTGCTAATAGAAACGCTACATCATATTATGGATTGTTCACATACATTTTTGAAGATGATGGTACTTGGAGAAATTCTTATAACTCTTGGTTCAGTAGACCTAATAATGGTACATTAATGCGTGTGGCTCAACCTTATAGCCCAACAGTATCATCTACATTAAATGAAAAGCATAAATATGATATTCATACAACTTGGTCTCCAGCTGTAGTTACTGAATATTATCCAGTTACTTCATATTCTGAAGGTGGATCATATCTATATTCTTATATTCCTAAATCACTATCTAAGATTACTATTACAGATACTACTAGAATTCCTGCATATGCATTTGCTAATGCACATGGCTGGACTGGCAAGTTAAATAATGAATTAGTGATTGAATTTGCTAATACAGGTACTAACAAGCTTACAAGTATCGAACAAGGTGCATTCTTCTCTAACAATAGTATTAAGACTTTAAATATCCCTAATACTGTAACTACATTATCAGGATATTTAACTTGGAATTCTAATATTGAGAATATCAACTTAACAGAAGGCTTAAGAGATGTTGCTGATCATGCATTCGAACATACTTCAGGATTAAAGAATGTAACATTCCAAACTAAGAATGATACATTAGTAAGCACAGCTGCAACACCTACTGTAACAGGTAAGTATCTATTTGCTGATTGTCCACTTCTTGAAAATGTAACAATTTCTAAGACAACTGTTAATGCAGTAGAGGAAGTTATTAAGACTATTCCTGAATTTGCATTCTATGATTGTATTAATCTAAAGTTTGTTAATGCAACAGACAATGACATTAATGGTAATAACTATATTATAAGAATTATTGATGGCGTAGAGGTTGTTGGCTCTTATGCATTCAGCTTTAATAAGGAAGACTTCAAGAATGAAACTGCAGATAATACTCCAAAGATTAAATCAATTATTCTTCCTTCATCAATCACTGAAGCTCAAGAAGCAACAGTAGATTCATTTGCTAATCAAGCAAGCGTAGTTATGCTAGGTACTTATGATGATGTATCTAAGAGCTACGTATTAAGCAATAACTATTTAGGCAACTTTATGTTCAAGAACTTGACATCCCTAAAGGTTGTTACTTTTGCTGCGGACACAAAGAAGATTAATGTTGGTGCATTCTTCAATTGCTACGAGCTAGTTACTGCTAACTTCAATGCAGCATTAGAGACTATTGATGACTGGTCATTCTATAACTGTAAGTTAACTAAGGTTGATTTAAGACCTACAATGGTTAGTGTAATTGGTGAACAAGTATTTAGAGAAGATGACTTCATTACTCATTTCTATTACAGTAATTATGTATTTGTAATTGAACCATATACATTCTATAAGTGTATAAGCTTGAAGGTAATTAGCTTACCTCAACCAGTTGTTGGTCAAGAAGCAGTAACTGGCTTAAGAGCTATTGGTACAAGAGCATTCGCTGAATGTCCACAACTTGGTTCTGCAACAACAGATGAAGAAACAATAGTTGTACCTTCATCAATTCAATATGATACAGCTGAATATGCTAAGTTTGATAATGACCTTGTACATGCTGATAACACTAAGGTTGCTGCCTTCAAATCTATAAAAGAAGTAACAGCACAAGGCGTAAGAGCTTCTGCAGAATCTCGTGGTCTTGGTGATTATATCTTCTCAGGATCTGGTTTAGTTAAGGTTATCGTTAATTCATATATCCTTGGTGCATATATGTTTGATAACTGTACAAGACTTGAAGAAGTTAAATTGAGCTCTAACATTAAGTCTATTTCAGCATCTTGCTTCAACCATTGTGAAAGATTAAAGAGTATTAACTTCAAAGAATTCCAAAATGATACTGTAAGATATAATCAAGTATTAACAATGCTTGGCGTAGATTCACTTGATTCATTCGTTGATATTCCAGGTAGCGTTGTTGAAGTTCAAGATTATGCATTCAACTATTGTAAATCATTAAAATATGTAGATATCCCAGCTACAGTTAAGAAGGTTGGCT
Source organism: Acholeplasmatales bacterium (assembly GCA_017454375.1). GTDB lineage: Bacteria > Bacillota_I > Bacilli_A > Acholeplasmatales > Anaeroplasmataceae > Anaeroplasma. The sequence goes on from JAFTDB010000010.1 coordinate 28,138, forward strand.
ACTACGTATTTGCTTATAACGAAAATCTATTATCTGCAACAGTTCGTACTGCTAAATTAGGTAACTACATGTTTGCCCATGATGGTAAGTTAACAACTGTAGCAATAAATAATAGTGTAGAAGATATCCCTATTGGCTGTTTCTATAACTGTGAAAGCTTAACATCAATGTTCAATGTTGCCAACATTGGACAAGCTCAAACTGCCGGTGTCCTTTCTATTCCTGATGGCGTTAGAGGTATCGGTGATGAAGCATTTAGAAATTGTAAAGGCTTCAAAGAATTAATCCTTCCATTAACACTTGGTGTTGGTAAGGATAAATATAGCGAATCTTATATAACTGATCCTGAACATCCAGTTAATTCTAATGGTAAGATTGGTAAATATACATTCGCTAATGACGAAAGTCTACAAACTGTAACTATTAAGGGTGCCTTACTTGGTGAATATATGTTTAGTAATTGTAGTAGCTTAGAGACTGTTACTATTGAAAATGGTATTCCTACAGATTCTACAGCAACAGCTATTACAACTATTCCTAAGGGTGCATTCTATAGATGTATTCATTTAGTATCATTAAATAGTGACCATGCTCATGGTGATGATTCAATCAATATTAATGATTCTATTACAACTATCCAAGAACAAGCATTTGCTCAATCTACAGCATTTACTACATTAGTATTACCTGATGGATTAACACAAGTTGCTGAAGGTGCATTCTCTGGATGTAAGGGTATGACATCTGCAACATTGCCATTCATTGGTAAGAACCGTGGTACAAGCGCTGATGCAAGTTTTGAAAATCTATTTGGTTATATATTTGGCTCTACAAGCTACTATATTATTCAAAGTAGTACATATGTAGATCAATCAGGTATCACAAGAGATACAGCTGATAAGACTAAGTATGTAGGCGTACTATATGGTACTAATGATATTGAACAATTAATCCTAGATACAGTTACATCTCATCTACATGCATATGTAACAGGCGTTACTGCATCTGAGGTATCACCTATTACATCTACAACTAAGAATGCACAAGGTGTTCGTGTATTTAGCGTTAAGACATATTGGCTAGAACAAACTTATTATCCATCTCATGAGCAAATGGTTCATGGTGATATTGATGATTACTATACTGTATCTACAACAGTTAAGGAAACTTATAATAGTACAACTGGTATTTACACAATTGACATTTCTACAACTGCAACTCGTCAATATAGAAATGTTGGTGATGTAAATTACACATATATTAATGATTATAAGCCTCTAGACTTGTCTCCATCATTTATCAATAATGTTAAGTATACATATAAGGTAGATGAAGAATTTAATGTAACTAGACAAAAGATTAGTGATGTTGTTACAAGTGCAGCATCTGGCGATAAAACTGGTGTAACATCAAGTGTAGAAACTATTGATGATAACCCAACTACTACAGATCTACCTACAATTAGTAATGGTATTACATTAGTTAATATCTTAACTAGAAAGACTGTTACTGACACTGTAGTTAGTGGCTCATCTAAGTACGTTAAGACTTATATTGAAAACTTAATTCCAAGAGGATTAACTACTATTAATATTAAGGATGAGGATTATGTAGCATATGGTGCATTCTATAATATTGCGACATTACAAGAAGTAAGTCTTAATAGTGAAATAATAGAAATTGGTGATTATGCATTCTATCTAGAAGATAATACAGCATCATCAATTAAGGCTGTTGTTCCATATGATGCAAATGGCATGACATACACAGTAGATAATGGTATTACTATCCCAACATCTACAACAAGAGTTGGTCATTATGCATTCTACAACTTCGTATTACCTAAGACATTAAAGCTATCTAATGTTGTAACTATTGGTGATTATGCATTCTACAATGCTAAGGCAGTTGAAAATACTACAATTGGCGGATTAGTAATTCCAACAACTACAACAAAGATTGGTGAATATGCATTCGCTCATCTAGAATCATTAAGAAAGTTAACTATCAATAAGAATGCTAACGACATTGGTAAACGTGCATTTGAATATGATATTAAGTTATTAGAAGTAATAGCTGAAAACCATTATATTTCAGATTACATGTTCTATTGTTGCTACGAGCTTGAAAGCTTCTATAGCCAAGCTGAAAAGGCAGCTATTACTGATGCAACATTAGTTAATTCTACATCTGGCATCAATAATAAGCGTATGGTTATTATTGGCTTAAAATTCGATGAATATGTTGTTCATGATGAGAATGCTCCTGGTGAAACTGCTGCAGCTAAGGCTGGTAAGATTAAGGATACATTAGATACAAATGAAGAAGTATGGACTAACTGCCATATTGGTACACATGCATTCGCTAACTGTTATGGTATTAAGACTAAGACTGGCGAAAATACATATGTTGTAAATCCATTTGTATATCCAACTTATAGTTCAACAGAAGCAAATGATGAAAATATGTCTGGTATTGCTAATATCAGTATTGAAGTTACATATGTTACAGAATTCTTATTCTATAGCGATAGAAAGATTCATTATGTATACATTAGTAAGGATGTAACTGATATCGGTCGTTCTGCATTTGCTAAGTGCTATGGCTTAAGAACAGCTGAGTTTGCTCAAGATGATGCAAAAGACTTAACTATTCATGAATTTGCATTCCAAGAAACATATATTAATATCGTTGATTTACCTGATAGAACTATCTATATAGGTGAAGGTGTATTCAAGGCCTGCGAAAATGTTGGTATGATTGAGGTTCCATTCATTGGATCTGAAAGAGGTAACAACAGTGTTCCTGGCTCAGTATTTGGTTGGATATTCGGTAGAAGATTCGATCCAAATGCATCATACATTGATGATAACGTTACAATCTATGAACGTGATAATGAATACAATATCATTGATGATGCTGAAACATTAGCTAAGGTAAGCAGTGCTCAATTATTCACAGCTACTCAACAAGGTTATAATGAAATTTATCATAAGTATTACTATATTCCTGCTAAATTAAAGGTTGTTAATGTAACAGGCGAGAATATGGTTGCTCGTGGTGCATTCTATAACTGTATTAATATCGAGCATATTACATTTGCTCAAGATAAGCTTGAAAATGTATTAGCTTATGCATTCTACAATTGTCAAAGCTTAAAGGAAATTGAAATTCCAGATCAAATCTCTTCAATTTCTGCAAATACATTCCAATATTGTGGTAGCCTTGAATGGATGAAACTTCCATTCGTAGGAACTACAGCTGCAAATAATGGTTATGGTAGAGATAATGTATTCGGTGTTATCTTCGGTACATTAGAATTCCCTAACGATTCTTCATATGCAGCAAATCAATTGATTTTAACTGAAAACAAGGATTCAAGCGGTAATTATATCCCTGGTGAAATTACTTACTACATTCCAAAGAACTTAAAGATGGTTATTATCTCTAACACTGAAATGGGTAAATTATCTTATGGTGCATTCAGTAATATTACATCTATTGAGCATCTAAGTATCACTGGTAATGTAATGACTACTGTTGAAGACTTTGCGTTATTCAATACAACTTCATTAGTCAACTCACAAATTACAGTACTTGGCACTGATGCGGAAGTAAGTAGCTTTGATGCTACTGGTGTCAATGGCGTTGTTTATAAGAAGACTTATGATTCAACTAATAATCCTATTCCTTATGAATATCATTTCGAAGCAGAAATAGTTGGAACTAATAAGTTCGAGCTTCCAACTCAAATTGATACATTTGGTGATTTCGTATTCGCTAATATCGGTACAGAAAGTACAGATAGAAGTGGCTACTATCTAAACTCAGGTGTAACAAAGGCAGTTGTTGATGCTTATAGAACAACTCATCAAAACAATGCAACAAGTGCACAATCTGGTGCTAATTTGACTAATACAGATACAAATAACAACCGTGCAAAGATGGTTAATCTTGTATTACCACAAAGATTAGCTACAATCGGTAATTACGCATTCAATAACTTATCAAAGATTGAAACATTAGTAATTCCAGCTAATGTAACACAGATAGGTGTTGAGGCTCTTTACGGCTGCAACAAATTAACTAACTTAACTATTCCATTCTTCGGTGAAAAGCTAACAAGAGGTATTAATGAACAATACAGCTTAGATACTGAAATGTTTGGTTACTTATTCAGTGTAACTAACTACTATGGATTAAATAATGAGGTAGTTACTTATCCAGCATGTCAAAACGATATTACATATTACATCCCTATTACATTAAAGAATATTAAGGTAACTAAGGATGCTGAAATTAAGGATTATGCAGGTGCTAACTTAAAAGGCGTTCAAATGATTGACTTCTCAGAAGATAAGAATTTGAAATCTATTGGTAATCAAGCATTTATCAATAACATTAGCCTAGTTAACCTATATCTTCCAACTGATCAAACTGCATCTGCAGATTACTTCCAAACTGCAGCTAGTGCTACTACAGCATTTATAAGCGTTGGCGATTATGCATTCTATCATAACGTTAAGCTTAACCATGTTGTATTACCTGAAACTACACAATCTATTGGTACAGCCGCATTTAGTGGTGCAAGAGAAGGCACAACATATGATCCAATTAAGGGTATTTGGGGTGCTGAATCTGCTGAAAGATCTGTATTAACAGATATCATAATTCCAGAAAATGTAGATGTAATTGGTGATTATGCATTTGCATATAATGGTCTTCAAAATATTACTCTTCAAAATGATAGAATCGGTAATTACATGTTCTATGATAATGATGAATTAATTAAGTTATCTATTCCTAAGGAAATAACTACAATTGGCGATTCAGCATTTGAAGATTGTACATATTTAACATATCTATATCTAGAACCAGGTCTACCTACACTTGGTGAAAGAATGTTTGCAAACTGCTTCAGCTTACAATATCAATATGATGGTACATCTACATATACTAAGGACGTATCTGGAACAATTGATGTATTAATGATTAGTAAGGTTGATGTAAATGAAACAACTGATGAAATTCCTGCAACAGGTACTGCATTCGTTAAGACTGTAACAGAAATAGTAGAAGTAGGATATACAACTGTTATTACATCTATTCAAGAATACTATGGTGGACATCCAACACCAGCTGCTCCAAAGGTAACTACAACAGTATATACAAATACTGTTCCTAGAGTAGTCTCTGAAACTGAAATTCAAAAGGTTGTAACATTCAACGTACAAAAGGTTGCAAATAACCAAGCTGGTGGAGTTCTTAAGATTCCTGCATCAGTATACGCAAATACAACTGCAGCTAACTCAGTATTCTATAATTGTTACTCACTTGAAAGTGTAGAAATTCAAAATGCTAAGGTTGGTATTTCTGCATTTGAAAATGCTGTATCATTAAAGACATTAACTTGGGATGAAACAAAGATTACTCAAGTAGGTCAAAAGGCATTCTATAATAACATTAGCTTAGATAGTACAACATTTAAATATCCAACTAATTCAGCTGTTAAGAGAATTGAAGCATATGCATTCTATAACTGTCTATCATTAACATCTATAGAGCTTCCAATTAACATTGAAGTAGTTGAAAACTATGCATTCGCATTATATAAGGGTGCAACAGGTGCAAATGACTTATCTAAGGTTCAAACATTAGAGTTCAAGGCAGATGCAAATGGCAATACAGGTATTAAAGAAATTGCTACATTCGCATTTGATCACTTATCTTCAGTTAAGAAATTAGTAATACCTAGAACTGTAACATCTGTAGGCTTTGGTGCATTACATGGCTTCAGTATGCTAGAAGAATTAACTGCTCCATTCGCAGGTGAATCTACAGGCTATGGTAAGAATACAGGTGCTGGTGCGTTATTCGGACATATCTTTGGCGAAACTGAATATTATAACAGTTATCTAGCTACACAAAAGATTGCTGAAAACGAAGCCGGTGGTCACGATTATTATTTCCCTAAGGGATTAATTAAAGTAACAATCACTGATGATGATGATATCAACTTCGGTGCATTCAATGGTTGTACATCACTTCAAGAAATTATTATCACTGGTAATAATAAGCTTGAAAAGATTGATGGCTTCTCATTTGAAGGTTGTTCAAGCTTAAGAACTATTACAATTCCTAAGACTGTTAAGGAAATTGATAATAAAGCATTTAGAGATTGTTATGAACTATATGGTGTAACATTCGAAGATGGTTCACAATGTACAAGAATCGGTAATGAAGCATTCATGAACTGTCGTAATTTAACTGACCTAGTTATTCCTGATTCAGTTGAAACAATTGGTACTGATGCATTCAGTGGTATGGCTAGTCTAGAAAGATTAGTGCTTCCATTCATCGGTTCAGAAGCTGGAAACGGTGAAAATGGTACAGAAGATGGTTCACATCTATTCGGTTATATGTTTGGTACAAATAGAGTTCAATACATCCATAGATTAGACTTTGGTAAGTGGGAAATCTATCAACCAACACAAGGTAGTCAGTCATACACATATGATACATATCATTTCTATGCAGCAGGTCAAAAGAAGAATGCATCTTCTAATGAAATTTCATACTATATTCCAGCATCATTAAAGACAGTTGTATTCACAAATGAAACTGTTGCTGGTTATGGTGCATTCATGAACTGCTCTGGTATTGAAAATATTATCTTCATGAATAATAAGCTAGAAGTAATCGGTGAATATGCATTTGCTGATATGTCTGAAAGATTAATTGAAGGTCAATGTACAGAAGCTCCAATTAAGACTTATGACAAGGCAACAAATACTACAACAGCTGCTGCAACAGTTGATCAACTTGATTACACATTAAAGGGCTTAAAGACATTGAATGGTCTAGCAAGTTTAAGCATTAACTTCTATGAATACATTCCAAATGATGATAATGAACCAAATCATAATTATGTAAAGCATACTACATTAGCATTACAAGGTATTGATGATAATGGTTATAGTAATGCATACGCAACTGAAGAATTTGTACATCATGATGTTGTAATTCCTCATAGTGTATCTAGAGTTAAAGCACATGCATTTGATGATAGTGATACATTTAAGTCATTACTATTATTAGAAACAATTACATCAATTGGTGAATATGCATTCGCTAACTGCGGTGATTATGTAGAAAACATCGTTGGTGGTGAAATAGGATTAAGTAGAATCACTATTGAAAATAATATGATTAGTAATCATCAATTCTTCAATTGTGATATGCTACAAAAGATTACAATTCCTGCATGTGTAACATCAATTGGCTCACATGCCTTTGCAGATTGTTCTAACCTAGGCAAGGGATTTGAAACTACTGATTCAATCGTAATTGAATGCTCACTAATCGGTGATTACATGTTCTTCGATTGCGATAGCTTAGTTAAGGTAACTATCCCAGCGTGTGTAACAAATACACAATATGGCTCACATGCATTTGAAGATTGTGATAATCTAGGTAAGAATAATACATCATCTGTTATGAGTGATATCACTATTAAGAATCAATATATATATGATTATATGTTCTTCAATTGTGATGAGCTTCAATACATGGATACAACTGATGGTGGACATAATAGCTTAGTATCTATTGGATATGCAGCATTTGGTGCAGATTCTAAATTAACTTACATTAAGCTTCCGTTCGTTGGCCATAGAAGCTATACAGTAGATTCTAAAGAAACATTAATCGGTTATATCTTCGGTGATAAGACTGATACTAACTTTGATGGTATTACAAGTGAATCTAAACCACTTGCAGTTAAGACATCTGAAATGCTTCGTTCTGATCAACAATTAGTTGTTCAACAATATAAAAAGTCAGACGATGAAACTGCAGTAGGTGAAAATGATGAATACCTAATTGCAGAAGAACATACTACTTATACATATACTCCAGAATATACTCATGATGAAAATGGATATACTGTATACTTTGTTGATGGTACTGATAATGCTGTTACTCCAGTAATCAACACATCAACATTACCTACTAACTTCCCTGAAATTAAGAAGATTGGTTATACATTAAAGGGCTGGTCTACATCTCCAACTGAGTATGTAGCTGCTGAAAAGGGCTCAAGTATTACTCATGACACTACATTATATGCAATGTGGGAAGTAGCTCCAAGCGTTGTATACTCATTCTTAGTACCAAAGAGTTTAAGAACAATAGAAGTAATCAATGAAGAAACTATTGGCTTTGGTGCAGTAATGAATATGGGTATGATAGAAAACTTCATCTCTGAATCTGTTAAGAAGATTTCAGATTATGGATTCTATCATAATGAAAACCTAGTTAACTATAACAATGGTACATCTGAGAACCATAAGATTAACTTATATAACAATTTAAGTGAAATCGGTGATTATGCGTTTGCACGTTGTACAAGTATCGTTAGCCTAGAAATTCCAGCACTTCTTAATACAATTGGTGAATATGCCTTCGCATACGATTCAAAATTAGAAAGTGTAATATTCAATAACTTGAACATAAGCTCACATATGTTCTACTTTGACTATGCCTTAACATCAGTTGATACTAATAATGTTAGCAATATTGGTTACGCTGCATTTGGTAAGTGTATAGGCTTAGAAGAAATGACTTTAGGATTCATTGGTGCTCATAAGTTTGATAAAACTCAAAGCGCATCTAAAGAATCATTATATGGCTGGATCTTCGGTGAAGATGAAGAAAGTGGCAATATTTATAATCTAGCTATGGAATATGCATTAGATTCAACTGCATATAAGCTAAACTTCAATGCAAATGGCATAGAACCAAAGGATGCTAACTACATTATTTCAGTAGCTCAAAAATATGCTGATAATTCTAATTCTTACACATTCTATATTCCATATAAGCTAGTTAAGATAACTATTTCTAACAACTTATCAGAAGATACTATTGGTGATTATGCATTCTACAATGTATCTAATATCCAAACTGTAGATTACAGTACTATTAAATACATTCTTGCTCATGCATTTGAAAATAGTAGTATTACTAATATCAACCATGCTGGTATGGCTAATGACCCATTAACATATAATGGAACAATTAATTATCAATCATCAATTAATCTAGATACTACAGATCTAGTTACACTTGGTGATTATGCATTCTATAACTGTGATAATATCCAAACATTAATTCTTCCAGATACATTAGTTGATTCTTCAAATACTTATGATAATAAGTTCACAACTAATGGTTATGTAGGTAAATATGTATTTGCTCATAACGATGGATTAATTAATCTAGATATTAGATCAGTTATCCTAGGTGAATATATGTTTGAAACAGATACTAACCTAGAATTATTATCAGTACCTGAAAAGGTAACTGCAATTAGAGATTATGCATTCACTAACTGCGATAAGTTATCTGATATAACATTCCATAATAGACTAGTTGGTAAGTGGATGTTCTATGATTGTGATGGTATCGTTACATTAGATTTAACATCTGATGCTGCTGGTGGTATGGTTGAAATCCGTTATGGTGCAATCGGTAATACTGATAGCCTAGAAACATTAACTATTCCATTCGTTGGTAGATATAATTATTCTAAGAACAATACAGATTCTAAAGAAACATTATTCGGCTGGATCTTCGGTGAAGAAGAAACATTAGTAAATGCAAATTATACTGATGTTGTTGAAGCTTACAAGGCTACATTAACTTCAACACAAATTACAGCTGAGACAAACGCATCTACATTACTTGAAAATGCATTAATTTATAATAAATATAATGTATTAGTAGCTGCCCGTACTTCAGAGCTACAAGCAGAAAACAAGACTGCAGAAGAGATAGCTATAATTTTGGCAGCTGAAGATGCAGATATTAGATTACAAGCTAGAGCTCAAGGTAAGGCTCAAAAGGATAGCATTGCTATAAGTGGATTAACACTTGTTAAGCAAAAATATCGTGATTCATTGAATAATGATGGTAATTTAGATGATTATATTAGCTACTATATTCCATCTACATTAAGAACTGTATCAATCGCTACTGGTGAACATACAATCGGCTTTGGTGCATTTATGAATGTAAGTATGGTAGAACAAATAAATCTTCCATCTGATTTATTAGTAATTAAGGATCGTGCATTCGAAGGTTGTACAAGCTTAAAGAATATTACTATCCCTGCAACAGTTACAACTCTTGGCGCATATGCATTCAATAATGATGTTAACCTAGAAACTGTTACATTCGCTGCAACTGAGAACAATGCATTAATTACAGCAATCAATGATGGTACATTTAGAAATTGTTACAAGCTACATGGTATATTATTACCTAAGACTGTTGGCTCAATTGGTGTAGCTGCATTTGAAAATAATAATTCAGTATCAATTATCGTATCTAATAAGGGCGACTACATTAGTATGGCTGCCAAACTTGATAATGAATATTCAATTGTACTTCCTGAGTCATTAAGAACAATCGGTGATTATGCATTCTTCCATGAAGCAGGTAATGGTACAACAATTCTAAATAGAATCCTAATTTGTGATAATATTGAAACTATTGGATATGCTGCATTCGGTGGTCTTGAAGCATTAACTAAGCTTTATATTCCATTCGTTGGACATAAGGCTTATCCAACAACTGCTACAATTACATCACAAGATAAGTTTGAAGCATTATTCGGTTATGTATTTGGTCATATCGAAAATGCTAATATGAGTAGAATTGAACAAGGCTTCGTTGGAGCATCTAATATTGATGTATTAGATATAGTTGATGATCAATCTAGAGTAAGAGGCACAACTACATTAACTCCAACAGCTTATGATACACTTGTTAATAGCACACCTAAGACAGAATATAGATATGAATTCTATGTTCCAACTAGATTAACAGATTTAACATTTACAAATGCCTTAACAATTGGCGAAGGTGCACTTGAAAATGCGACTATGATTGTTAGATTAACAACAAAATCTACAACTAAGGTATTAACAAGAGCGTTATACAATGCAACTGGCATTGAAGAGTTCAATAAACAACAAAACGCTGGTGTAGTATACTTATTCAATACTGAATTAATTACTGGTGCTGGTGATGAAGCATTCAAGAATATTGGTTCAGCATCTACAGGTGCAGGTATGAACCTATACGTTAGTAGAAGATTAGGTCAAACATTAGATGACCTAGGTACTAACGTCTTTGAAGCTGCAAATATCACATCAATTAAATTTGATAATACAGCAAATACAACTGAAGGTGTTAAGTCACTTGGTGATTACATGTTTGCTAACTGTACTAAGTTAACTACTCTAGTAATTCCTAAGTCTATAACTAACCTTGGCAAGTTCGTATTTGCATATTGTACAGGACTTGGCTCATTAACTAAGGATCACTTAAATGTTGATGATTATGATGCATCTGATGTTTATGATACTGAGGGTCATGTTATTGAAACTGTAAGATATCTAAAGAAAGAAAAGTATGGTCAACCTCTTGCTGATTGGTCAATTACATTTGAAAATGAAACAATTGGTAAGGAAATGTTTAGAGGCTGTACAGGCTTAACATACTTATGGATTCCTGATAATATCAACTCAATTGGTGAAGGTGCATTTGATGCATGTATCAACCTAGAAGGTATTAAGATTCCATTTATCGGCGAAAAGGATATCAACGTAGTTATCAATCCAACTACTAATAAGGAATATATCGATCCTAACTCATTTGGTAAGAATACATTATTTGGTTGGATCTTCGGTGATGAAAATGCCTTTGCTGGTGATTTAGAAACAACAATTGATGAAGGCGAATATTTAGTAGAACAATACTATGCATTCACAAATAACATCAATGAAATGACTCAAGAAAAGGATGTAATTCCTGCCCTTCCTGAGGATAAGTCATATTACCAGTTCTATATTCCACAAAAGCTAGTGAGCGTAATTATCTCTAATACATCTGGTACAAAGGTAATTGCTCCAGGCTCATTTATGAATACTTCAAGAATCAGAAATATCCAAATTTCTGATGCAACTAAGTACATTGGTATGTTCGCATTCTATCAATGTGGATTCCAAGGAATTACATTGTCAGATAAGATTACATATATCGGAGCAGGTGCGTTCCAAGAATCAGACATTATTGAAATCGTAATTTCTAATAGTGTTATCGCTCCACTTCAATATTATGGATGTACATATCTACAAAAGATCACTGTAGCATCTCCAGTTGTTGAAATTGGTTATGGCGCATTCGGTCTATGTACTAACTTAACAGAAATCGTATTACCATTCGTAGGTAAGAGCTTCAATGATGGTATTAACTTCGATGAAGAAGGTAATTTACTATCTACATTTGATGAAAATGGAAATATCTTAACTAATAAGAAGGAATTATCTGGAGATGAAAAGCTATTCGGTTATATCTTCGGTTCTATTAAGCCATCAGGTGAAGAAGAATTAGATGCAGTATCTGAAACTAAGCAAAGATATTTAGATGCTGAAGGCGTTGAAAAGATTGCTACATACTATATTCCTAAGTCATTAAAGAAGGTTACAATAACTAACGATACTCAAATCTCTTATGGTGCATTCTCAGGATGTACAGAGATTGAGTGTGTAATCCTTCCAGAATATAGATATATAGCTAATGATGCTATTCCAGTAAGAGTATTTGATACAATTGCTCCATATGCATTCTATGGATGTAGTAGCTTAATTGGTGCTCATTACTATAATAGCCATTACACTAGAGAAAATGCTAAGCAATATATTAGCCAGGATGACTTCGATACATATGAATTTAGTATCAGAGTTGGTACACCAGTTCCTCACTATACACATAACGGTACTCCAAGTGATGCAATACTTGGTGCTGGCGTAATTAAAAATGTTAATGCTGAACTTCAAGATACAAATATTGTAGATGAATACTTTGTAATTCCTAAGTTCGTTAATAACCTAGGTGCATATGCATTCTCAGGCTGTACATCATTAACTAAGGTTAAATATATGGGTACTAATACTGGTACTTCAAATGTTGGTAACAGTGACGTAAGATTATCTATCTCTGGTCAACAATATATTTATCAAAAGCATGATGGTAATAATGGTATTACATATGAATTCAACTCAGCATTAGAGCACGTAACACATGCAAATCAAGTATTCACAACTATTGATGATTACACATTTGCAAATTGTACAAGCTTAAGATCAATTGAGTGGGCACAAGATCCTAATGATGCAACATTCACTCAATCTAATGATATGCTACGTTTCGCTAAGTGGATTAATCAAATTAATTCTCATGCATTCTATGGATGTAGTGCAATTACAACAATCTATTTAGATGATTCATTAACAAATGGTAGTCTAGCAAATAATGCACCTCACTTTGGTCAATATGCATTTGCTGATACAGGTGTAACAACAGTTACATTTGAAAGTGGTATTCAAGAAATTGGCGACCATATGTTCAGATATTCTAATAGTCTACAAAATGTTGAAATTCCAGCATCTATTGGAGCTAACATTGGTGATTATGCATTCGCAGATTCTTCATCATTAACTAACTTCAAGGTTTATGGTTCAACAATTGGTCAATACATGTTCTTCAATACAGCAATTGCTGAGTTCGATGAAGACAATTATGTACTTGCCTCATTAACTACAATTGGATATGCAGCATTTGGTGGATGTAACGATTTAACTACAATGCTTATCCCATTCAGTGGTAAGAATGCTCAAAATTCAACTACAGGAACATTTGAGACATTATTCGGATATATCTTCGGTCATATTGAAACTGCAAATTCTATCCCTGTATATCAAAAGCATACAAATAACCCAACATCAGTAGAAGTAACAGCTTGGACTGATGCTTCAATCCGTGGAACATATACATATACTCCAGATGATAATGGATATTATAAGTTCTATATTCCAGGCAACCTAAAGAACATTATTGTTACAACAGCAACTTATATTCCATATGGTGCATTTATGAATACTCCATTCGAGAAGATAAGACTTAATAATGTTAAGTATATCGGCGATTATGCATTCTACGATATGGATCATTTAACAACATTTGATAAGAACAGTGCTAAGGACTTCTCATCTACTTCAAATAGTATGATTGACTTAACTGGTATTGAATCAGTTGGTAATTATGCATTTGCTCAAAATGATGGTATTGAAAATGTTAGAACATCTAGCTCATTAACAACTATTGGTTCATATGTATTTGCATACAATAGTGCAATTGAGAGTATCGTTTTAGGTAACTCAGTACTTGGTGCTCATATGTTTGATCACTCAGCTAGTCTAGAACATATCTCTATTCCAGCTGCAGTAACAACAGTAAGAACACATGCCTTCGCAAATTCACCTAAGCTATATGATTTAACTCTATATAACACAACAATTGGTGAATACATGTTCTTCAATGACACTAAGCTAGGCTTGAATGCAAATGGTCAAACTCAAGAACTAATCATTGCATCTTCAATTTCAACAATTGGTTATGCAGCATTTGGTGGATGTTATGAGTTAACTCAATTAAGAATTCCATTCGTTGGTAAGTCTAGATATACTGATGGCTGCGATAAGTTCGAACATCTATTTGGTTATATCTTCGGTCATATCGAAAATGATAAGATGATGGAAATAGTTCAAGATTATGAAGGTAGTACAGCTAAGACTGTTAACCTTGATGAGAATTCAACTACTACATTATCTAGTCCATATCATTTCTATGTACCTGAGAAATTAAGAAGAGTCGTTATATTCGATGACTACACAATTTCTGAGAGTGCATTTATGAATATGACTAAGCTATCAGAGGCTATCCTTCCATCTCAAATTACTGATATTCAACAAACAGCATTTGATGGATGTAGCGCATTAACATCTATTACAATTCCTGCCGGTGTTAAGACTATTGGTAAGTATGCATTTAGAGATAATATTAAGCTTGCTAGAGTAGATTATCTAGGTTCATTAATTACTAGATTAGAAGAAGGCACATTCTATAACTGCGTTGAATTAACTACTGCAGAAATTCAAAGAAACGTAACAGTATTAGGACCAAAAGTCTTCTATAACAATAAGTCTGTAACAACAATTACAGTTCATGAGAATGTAACAAGCATTGGTGAGGGTGCATTTGGTGGTATTCCTAACCTTCAATCTATTACAATTCCATTCGTTGGTGCACATCAATATACAACATTCAGTGATGAAACAGTATTTGGTTATCTATTTGGTGAAGGTCAAGAAGATACTTACACTGCATACACTGGTGATAACAAGTATAGTGAATACACTCGTACTGAAATGACTATCAATGATAATGGTCAAACAAAGACATACTTCATTCCTAAGTCATTAAAGAGTGTAACTGTAACTAACGCAGAAGCAATTGGCGATTATGCATTCGATAACTGTGGTGAAATAACTACAATTAATTTAACAAACGTTAATAACAAGCTAGAATCAATCAAGAAGTATGCATTCAACAAGGTAGTTAAGCTACAAAGCATTACTATCCCTAAGACTGTAACAACATTAGAGAAGTATGCATTCAATGCAGATACATCTTTAGGAACTGTTACATTCGAAAATGGTATTAATTTAGCAACTATTTCTGAAGGCGCATTCTATGATTGTACAAGCTTAAGCAGAATAATTGCTGATGGCATAACTGATGAAACTATCAATACTATTCCATCATCTGTTAAGACAGTTGGTAAGGAAGCATTCTATAATACTAAGACAATTAAGAGTATCATTATCCCAACAAGTGTAACTACAATTAATGAAGGTGCATTTGGTGGTATGGAATCTCTAATTGAAATCTCATTACCATTCGTTGGTAAGCAAAGAACTGCTACCCTAGCTAACAATGAAACAGAAACAACTACATTTGGTTATGTATTTGGTCAATTAAAGAATACATTAGATACATCTAAGTTCTATAATGCTACTCAAGGTACTTATGAAGCATATCTTCCTAATTCTTTAGTAAGTGTTATGATTACAGATGATAGTGCAATTAGAGCTAACGCATTTGAAAATGTATCTAAGGTTAAATATTTATCATTACCTCAAGAAGGTTATAACTCAGTTGTTGGTCAAAGAGTTCCATTCGCATTAATTGGTTCACATGCATTTGAAAACATGTATCAATTAGTAAGAAAAGAATTACAAGCAGCTGATAAGACTGTTGGTACTTATACATTAAAGATTGCAAGCAGTATGATACTTCCTTCAACTACAACAACTATTGAAGAATATGCATTCAATATGGAAGAAGTAAGCACTACTACAACATCACCTAATAATCCTAAGTTAACTAACATGT
Source organism: Acholeplasmatales bacterium (assembly GCA_017454375.1). Taxonomy (GTDB): domain Bacteria; phylum Bacillota_I; class Bacilli_A; order Acholeplasmatales; family Anaeroplasmataceae; genus Anaeroplasma. Next base: position 44,500 of record JAFTDB010000010.1, read on the forward strand.
TCATTCCTAAGAGTGTAACAACAATTGGTAGATATGCATTTAGAAATGAAATTGAAATGACTACATTTGAATTTGAAAATGAAATCATTTTAGCTACAATTCCTGAAGGCTTATTCTACAACTGTTATAAGTTATCTAAGATTAAAGCAAATAATGATGATGTCTATAATGGTGTACCTAACACTACAACAACTATCAGTACAAAGGCATTCTATAACTGCTATGTACTTGATAATGTTAAGATTTTAGAAAATGTTTTAACAATTAAGTCTCAAGCATTCGCTGGTGATAAGTCATTAACTAATATTATCCTTCCATTCGTAGGAGAATATAGAGTTGCTACTAACGCTACAGATACAACTACATTTGGTTATATCTTCTCACCTGTAAGCAATGATGATACTAATGATGAACATAACACATCTGACTTTATTAAAGTTAGACAAAATGAAAATAGATATTATATCCCTGCAGGACTTGTTGATGTAACAATTACTGATGATACTAAGATTAAGTCATATGCGTTTGCATCAATGACTAACCTATTGTATGTTACATTACCAGATGGCAGAGGTAACGTTGACTTCACAGAGATTATGTCTCATGCATTTGAAAATACTGATTCATTAATCCGCGTTGATAACACAACTACAGTATTAACAAGAGGAACTGATGATCCAGTAACTAATGCTAATAAGCGTAATATCTATTTACCAGCTACAACTACAACAATTGGTGCGAATGCATTTGAAAATTCTAATTCAATTGTTAATATCATATTACCTGATTCAATCACTACTTTAGGTGTTAAGGCATTTGCTGAAATGGATAAAGTGGTAACTGCTAAATTTGAAGGTAATAATATTACAGTAATCCCAGAAGGTCTATTCTATAATGACACTAAGTTGACTACTGTTTATACAACTGCCCAAAATACAGTAGAAGTTGTATCACTTCCTGAATCTGTAACAACAATTGGTAAGAATGTATTCTTCAATAACGTATTAATCACAGTTGTTAATTTAGGTATCAACTCAGTTCAAACAACTAACCTAGTATCTATCGGTGAAGGCTTCATAGCTGGTACTAGAGATCTACAAACTCTAATCGTTCCATTCATTGGTGAAGCTAGAACAGAAGATAGATGCAGTGCTACAAATGGCTATAATGATTCTAAGTCTACATTATTCGGTCATTTCTTCGGATTTGATAATACTGGCTTAGCTAATACATTAGTTGCAGTAGATCAATGGTTTAGCCATTATAATGATCTAGAAAATAGAGCAGATTATAAGGTAACTACATATCTACCTGCTAACCTAGCTACAGTTAAGGTATTAGATGCTAAGGTAATCCACTATGGTACATTCATGAATGTTTCTATGGTTGAAAACTATCTATTACCATCTAACATTGAAGCAATTGAAGATTATGTATTCTTCAACACAGGTCATACAGCAACTGGTAGCCTAAATGGTGCAGTTGTAAAGAATATTAAGATTAAGACAAATGATAATTATCAATCATTAACATATATTGGTAAATTCGCATTTGCTCATTCAACAATTACATCATTCAATAAAGAAGAACTTAACAATAATAGTGAGGTTGTACTTGTAAATGAAATCAATATTCCACAAAATGTAACAACATTAGAGGATTATTCATTCTTCAACTTGACTTCAGCAACTAAGGTTACTATTCCTGCAACAGTAACTGAGGTAGGTTCATATATCTTCGCAGATAGCCCTAATATCTCAACTATTGATATTAAGAATAGTAAGATTGGTAGACATATGTTCGATAACATCGGTGAGCTAGTATCTGTAACTATTCCAGCTACAGTAACTGTTGTTGGTGCATATGCATTCGCTAATAATGCTAAGTTAACTACAATCACTATTAACAATAGAGTAATCGGTGATTACATGTTCTACAATTGTCAAAAGCTATCTGGCTTCAATGCCCAAGATGTTGACTCAATTGGTGAAGGTGCAATAGCTATGTGCTATGGTATCAGTGAAATCTCTATTCCATTCGTTGGTAGAAGCTTCTATGATCAAGTAACTGATAAGAAGGAAGCTGTACTTGGCTATATCTTCGGTACATATGCTAACACTGTATTACCTGAAGGTGCAGCTACTGCAGTTTATACTTGGGGTGTTGGTTACGATGGTGATAAGAAGACTATCACTGTAGCTGATGCCAATGCTAAGGCAACTGTTACTCGTCAACAATATGGCAGCAATAATAGTAATGTAGTAGAATATCTAATTCCTGATTCATTAAAGGTTGTTCATGTAACTAATGATAGAGTAATCGGTACAGGTGCATTTGATAATTGTTCTAACTTAACAACTATCACATTACCTGATGGAACTCTTGGTAATTCACTAGAAATAATCTATGCTTATGCATTCAGAGGCTGTAGCAAGCTTACTAGCATGGTTATTCCTGAAACTGTAATTTCAATCGGTAGAGAATCATTCAAGAACGATGTTGAACTTACTACAGTTGAATTCAAGGGCTCATTAATCAAGACATTTGCTGATGAATTATTCTACAATTGTTATAAGCTAACAACTATTAAGAATAGAAACTCTAATACAATTAACCAAGTTGCAATCGACAATAACGTTACAACAATTGGTGAAAAGGTATTCTTCAACAATATCGCTATGAGCAAGCTAATTGTTCCTCAAAATGTTGAGACAATTGGTTATGCATTTGTTGGTGGTACATATGCATTATCTGATTTAACTATTCCATTCATTGGAAAGAAGAATTATTCAGATAATAATGTTGAATATGCTAATGCAATCTTTGGTTACCTATTCGGATACACAACTCAAATTTATGATGAATTCTATGGTGATCCATCTAATCGTGATGACAAGCTTAACCTTGTAAGACAATTCTTTGGACCAACTGATTCACTTGGTGCATACGGATATATTCCTAAGACATTAACTACATTAACAATTACAAATGCTACAAATATCTTCTATGGTGCATTATATGATGTTGATACAATCACAACTGTAACAATCAATAACTCACTAGTTAAGATTGATACTAAGGCATTTGCTAATATGGATGAGTTAGTAACAGTTAAGTATGTAAGCCCAACTCAAACAAAAGACTTACATATCATTGGTGATAGTGCATTTGAAGATGACCATAAGTTACATTATTTCAACCAATATAATACAAAGGGTATTAATGATGTTGACTACATGTATGACATTGTTATCCCAGCTCGTTATAATAGCTTTACATTAGGTAGTAATGCATTCAGCAACGTTGACGCAGCTCAATCACTATACTTAGCTAAGAACTTCGATAGCGTTGGTATGTATGCATTTGCTAATATGGATAAGCTTGAAAAGGTAACTATTAGAAATGAATATATTAGTGATGGTATGTTCAATAACGATCCAGTACTTAACAATGTTGTAGTACCAGAATATGTAACATATGTTGGCTACGGCTCATTTGGTAAGTGTATTGGATTAACTAACATCACATTACCATTCGTTGGTATTAGAAATTATAGTAACGCTGTTAACCTACAAAGTGGAAAAGAATATGACCGCAACTTCGGTGTAATCTTCGGTCAACTTCCAGCTGATGGTACAACAGAAACTAAACAAAGATATAATGCGACTGCAGAGTATAGAAGCTTCTATATTCCAACAAGCTTAACAACTGTAACAATTACAAATGATACAGCTATTGGCTATGGTGCATTCGAAAACTGTGGTAACATTACATCTATTCAAATTCCAAATACAAGAAGAACAGTTATTACTGATGGTATAGGTACTGTAGTATCAGTAACAGCTACTGATGTATTTGACAGCATCAATGATTATGCATTTGCTAATGTATCTAAGATTACAGATATTATCATTCCTGCAACAACAACTACATTAGGCAAATATGCATTCTATAATGATGTATTATTATCTAATGTTAGATTCTTAGGTAACTCAATTGAAAGAATAGAAGAATCTACATTTGAAAATTGTTATAAGCTACAAAAGATTAACAGTACTGAAAACAAGTATTCACTTCCAACTAACATTAAGACAATCTCTGCTAAGGCATTCAAGAATGCTGCATCTGATTCATCATTATCAACAATTACACTAATTATCAGTCCTAATACTGAAACAATTGGTGAAGAAGCATTCATGAATACTTCTAAGATTACAGCTGTAGACTTCAGTTCAAATAATAAGATTACTACATTTGCACAATCTGTATTTGAAAATTCATCACTTGCTGCAATAGATATCTTCGAAAGCATTACAACAATCGCTGATAAGGCATTCAAGAATACTAAGCTAGTAGGCACATTAACAGTTCCTGCAAATGTAACTACAGTTGGTAGCGAAGTATTCGCTGATATCGAAGAATTAACAGATGTTACATATCTTGCTAATGTATTTGGTACATACATGTTTGAAAATGATATTAATATCACAACTGTTATTTATCCAAATAATAGTTCAATCACAGCCATTCCTCGTGGTTTATTTAAGAATGCTCAAAGCTTAACTGGATTTGTTATCCCATCTGGTGTAACAAAGATTGAAGGTTATGCATTCTATAATACTAACCAAATGACATTTGAACTTCCTGCTAGTGTAACTAGAATTGAAGAATATGCTTATGCTAATATTTCTAACTTCACTGAAATTACACTTCCAGCTACTGTAACTTATTTAGGATACTCAGTATTCAATGGTGATTACAACATCACTGCGATGGTATTGCCATTCATCGGTACAAATTATGGTGCAACTAATGCTGAATCATTCTTCGCATACATCTTTGGTAGAGATTCATCTGATGATACTACTAAGGCTAGCCTAGATGGCAATAATGCATCTGCATATACAACATCAAGTAAGTTCAATTCTCTAAACTCAATCGATGTAGCACAATTTATGAAGCAAAATGGTGAATTAAAGACATTCACAAGACCTGCAATTGAATTAAATGCTAAGGGCGAAAGAGTTGAAGGAACTAGAATCAATGCTACATATGATGTATATCGTGTACCTGCTGGTTTAAGAGCTTTAACAATCGTAACTGACAATGATGATAGTACTAAGAAGCCAGTTATAACTGCTGGTCAATTATCAGGTATGGTTACATTTGAAGAAATTACTCTTCCTTATAATATATATAAGATAGAAGAATCTGCATTCGATATGCAAAGATTACCAGAAGTATTTGGTAATAATGATGAAACTCAATCTAAACTAATCTATGTAGAAATTCCTAAGGGACTTGCTATCCTAGAAAGAGGCGTATTCGCTAATATTAACCCAGGATTCTTCCTAATTGCTTACTATTCTCCAGAAGAAATGAAGCCTGCTGGATATTCATGGGCTGGTAATTATGACGATGATTCTGCTGAAACTAAGATGGGTAGATGGCATACAGTATATCCAGTTTGGAAGGATACTGATGATGATATCTTCATTTACCAATATAATGGTTACACTAAGACATTCGAAATCACTGGCTATAAGCCAAGATTAGAACAATACTTAGGTAGTACTTCTCATACGGGTATAATCATTATTCCTAAGGTTCATGGTGGTGTATTCGTAGCATCAATTGCTGCTGAGGCATTCGCTGATTATAATGGTGAAAACCCAATTCTTGGTATCGATATCCCTGAATCAGTAATTCATGTTGGTGATAACATTGTTAATGGTGGAGATGACTTCGTTGCTTATGTAAGAGCTAAATCTACTGACACTGGCTATAATTATCAAATAGATTTATCTGGTGGACAAAATCAAACTGTTCAAAATATCGATAATACTGATTACAACTATGTAGGCACTAACGAAGCTAGATGGATGAATAAGGGTATTATCTACTACGGATATGATATTACTTGGACAGTTTACACTGGACAAACATATCAGGTATTATTATCTGCAATGAATATTTCATTAGATCTAGATATGGATGATCCAACAGAAGTTTGGAAGACTCATCATACTGGTGAATATGAAGAAGATGAAGATGGTAACCAAGTAGAAATAGTAGAACAATATAAGGGTGTTGTCTTAACTTATGATGAAACAACTGGATTATATTCAGCAGAATATCAAGGTATTAAGTTAACTCCAAAGCCTATTATTAAATCAATTGCTAAATCAATTGGTGGTGCTCCTATCCCAATGTATGATACATCTGATGATTTAGTTAAGGTATTATATGAGGGCAACCTAGACATTCAATATGATGAGAATGGTAATGTTGTTAGTGGTGGTATGGTTAGAGTATATTCTAATAATGCTTCTACATTCGCATTCAATAAGAGCACAAGCACAGAAGATGACTATATTGAAATTGGATTCCAAATCAACCCTACAACTGTAACTATCACAATTAATACTACTCAAGTATTTGCTGAAAATACTTACTGGATTAATACTGAATGGACTAACGTACCATACTTAACAGTAGAAGGCTTAAAGAATGACGAGGAAGTATTCAGTGGTGTATTAAGAACTATTAAGCTAGCATATTCTAATACAGAAGATGAAGAAAGATATGGTACTAATGGTTCAAGAGTTAAATATGATGAAAATGGCAATATCATGCCATATGAATCTAATGATGTTATCTATTCAAGTGTTCAAAACTACATAGATGGCAGCGAATTCATTTGGGAAGAACAATGGAAGATTATGCTTGATGACAGAGATATTTCTAAGAACTATCTAGTTAAGCTTAATGCTTCTGTAACTATTACTCCTCAATCATTAATGGTTGACTGGTCTGATACTCATTCTCCATTTGATAGTAAGGTATTACCTATGGCTACAGTAACAATTCCTGAAAAGGATGTTGATACTCGTGTTCCATTAACAGTAATCATTAAGAAGTATCGTGTAGCTGAAGGTGAAGATCCATATATCGCAGAATACTTAACAACAAAGAGAAGCGAGATTGATATTGATACAGTATTAAGCTCAATTGGTTCATACTCTGTAACAGTTGTTACATCTAATAAGAACTATAGATTAAATAATGCAAATCTAATCTACTTACTAGAAAGAGTTACAATTGATACTCCATCTGTTTCAGGTGCATACCATTACACTGGTAAGCCACAATTAATTTCTACAACTATAGTTCCTAAGTATTCATCAACTAGTGGTCTTGTAAATCTATACGATTACTATGAGGCTATTAATGGTACATTAACTGATAAACAAATCGAAGACATTACTGATTACATTAAGTCTGCAGATTATACAAGAGAAGGATTCGAAGCTAAATTTGATGAATTCGGTATTAGAATGTTTACAGATAATGAAGTATACTTTGAATCTACAGGACAACATTCAATTTATGCAATTCTAAGAGATCCACAAAATTATCAATGGCTAGATGTTAGAGATCCATTATTCCGTCTACCAATCTACACATTGAATTTTGAAATCAATAGAATGAATGTAACATTGAATATTAATGGTGAAGACCAAACTCCTATCAACCTAACATTCGTTGAAGGTAAACAAACTACAACATCTATCAATTCTAGAATGGTAGAAGTAGACAAGAGTATCGATATTCCTGTTGTTGCTTCTGGTACATTAAGAGTTAACGCTAATGGTAAGATTGAATTCGATAGTAATGAAATCGAGATTGTAAATGGTAAGATTAATGGTGAATTCGTTGAAAAGATTAACGGCGAATATCTATCAGAAAACTACAAGGTTACAGTTAATGGTAAGATTACTGTTAAGTATCCAAGCTTAAATGTTAGTGTAACACTTAATAAGAAGGGCGAAGGCGATGCATTCGATGTTGTTGAAAAATCAACAGCTGATAATACATTCTATATTGATGGTACATTAAATGAAATTGATTATGATGGTGTGGATCATAAGATCGTAATCAATGCTCAACAAACTGCTACAGTAACTTGGGCAACTTCAAAAGACGCTGCAGTATGGGAGCCAATTTCTACATTGCCTCTATACAAACTTGCAGGTAACTACACAATTTACTATAAGATTCAACAAAATATGTATGATGATTTCATCGGTCATATTGAATTAAGAATTAATAAGGTATATTCAACAATCAGTGTTGACTTAGGTGATGCCCTTGTTAAGAACGGTGATGTTTATGCTGTTAATGCTAATGAACATAACTGGAGAACATATGATGGCGTAGGTATCAATGGATTAATTCATGTAACAAGCACTGGCTCTGAACTTGATGCTCTTGTTAGATATCATAAGCAAAATCAATCTGGCGAATATTTCGAAGCAGTAGATGATGCTGTTGATGTTGGTATTTGGAAGCTTGAAATTTATGTTCCAGGTGATACTAACCACCTAGCTACATATTACAAGGTTGGCAATAATGAAGATTATGTATTTGAAATCGTAGCTAAGGATATTTCATTAGACTTAACTGATAATCCAGTATTCTTAGGAAGCTTCAAGAATTATACTCTTCAAAAGCCAATTAGTACTGATGAGAATAGTCCAGAAATCTTCATTGAATATAAGCTTGTATATAATGGTAATCCACAAAATGCAACTCATGCTGGTACATATACATATACTTATCCAACTGAGACTACAACTGGTAATTATATCCAAATTGCTAAGGATTCATTAAATAACGAATTATTATCAATTAAGGTTAAGAATTCTCAAAATGAATATATAGCAGTTACAGGTAATTATCATATTACTTCATTAACATTAACAATTAATGTTCAAACTACATCTGCAGTATATAGCGTAATGTCTGATGCTAACGTAACATATACTCCAGCTGAAGGAACTAATGAGGCTCAATTATCTACAACATATTCTAAGAATGGATTAATTCTTCCAGGATTGTTATCTAACTCAACTGGTACACAAACTATTAAGTTCTATAACAGCAATAAAGAATTAATGACTACATTCAACGAAGTAGCATTAAACGGTGCAATCGGTGCAACTAACCATCTAGATGCTGGTACATATTACGTTAAGTACAATATTGCACAAGACCAAGATGTATCTGCATTAGAAACTGACTTCATTAAGCTAGTTATTGCTAAGCGTGAGCTTCAATTATCAGTAGATAGCTTATCATTAACATATAATGGTAATGTTAATAAGCCAACTATCGGTGTTCAAACAGTTGGTTATACTGAAATTGAAGTAACACAAACTATCACAAATACAACTGGTGATGTTACATCAACTAATGTTGGTGGATACGACATAACTGTATCAATTGCTGATACTACAAACTATGAAATCATTAGTGCAACTGAATATCATTATGATATTAACCCAATTGAGATTACTATCACAGTTCCTACAATTGAACAAAGTAAGACATATGATGGTAATCCATGGAGTAAGGATTTATCAACAATCGGTATAACTGTTGCTGATGGTGAAACTGTAATTGGTGATATTAGTACAATTTCTGCCGAAGCTGGTACATACAGCAGAGAAGATCAATTCAATGTTGACTTAACAGTTGTTAAGGGTACTAAGGCTGGCGATACTCCAACTACAAGCAACTATGAAGTAACTGTATCACTAAATGTTAATATTAATTATGAAGAATCTAAGTATAAGATTAAAGTTGGCGAGCATGAAGAAAATGATCAAATCATTCCTGACTATGCAGAAGAGACAACTGATGATGAAGGTCGTCAATTATGGGTAGTTGAATATGTGTATGATGGTAAAGCTCATAGCTTAAATGTAATTCCAGAAGTAACTGGTGCTACAGTTCTATATTCTGTAAATGGTAGAAATAGAAATAAGACATATACATTAACTAATGCTAACGCTGAGCTTCGTAATATCTACGATGAAACTGGACAAACTGTTATTGGTACACAACTAATGGGTGGCGTAATTGTAACATTTGAAATTAGTGCTCCTCATCGTGCTACAACAACAGGTAGAATCTTGTTCAGAATCAAGAAGGCTAATATTACATTCAATTACACTGATCCTACTAAGGTATATGATAGAAGAAATACTCCAATAACTGTGACTACATCTCCAATTACTGTATCTCCAACTATCGCATACTATAAGGTTACTGAAACTCTTGATGATCTAAACAATGTTGTTAAGACTTACACAATAACATCTTACACATCTGCAGTTGGTAAATATCGTGCAGTAATAAGTGTAAACGGTAGTAGTAATTACTATTCAGCTGAAAAGGCTGTTGATTACGAAGTAACTAAGGCTGATTTAACTATTAGATTTACAGGAACTAATAAGGTTGCATATACAGGTAGTCCAATTAATGATTTACCTATTAGTGTTAACTCATTTAATCCTCAAACTGTATATCATTACTATAATAATGATGCTGCATCTTACGATTCTGTAAATAAGGTAATAAAAGATGGTGCAACTGAAATTGGTAAGCCAACTGAAACTGGTAATTATGTAGCTGTTGCATTCTGTAAGGGTGATAGCAACTATAATGATACAACTTCAACACCATTCGAATTCTCAATTGTTAAGAATAGTTATCAAGTAACATGGACAAAGAAGAGTAGCTATACATATAATGGTGAAGTTCAGACTCCAGTTGCTACTGCATACATCAATGGTGTGGATGTTCCTCTTAATACTGAATTTGTAAGTGGTAATGGTATCACTGCAGGTTCTCATACATTAAGAGCAGTTCCTGCTGATAGCTCATACACACTTGAGGGTGCAGAAATTACTTATACAATTAACAAGTTCGTTGTTAACGTAACAATTAATAAGCAATTACCTAAGACTGGTAATAAGCAAACAGTAACAATTTCTGCTGATACATTAATCATGGAAATCAATACTAAGTATTATTACTATGAAATTGTTTCAATCGATTATAGTGCTCAAGCATTATTCAGACGTATTAGCCATGATTATGAGGTTGTTGTACAAACTACTGGCTCTGAAATTAAGACTTATACAACTGCTGATAGTGAAATTGAAATTATCAGTTCAAGTGTTATCAATAAGAACCCTGAATTCGATAATGTTCTTGATGTTACATCTTCATTTGAATTCAGAATCAGTGGTACAATTGACATTGTTAACTCTGCAATCAGCTTCAGCTTCGTTGGTGAAAAGTTTGTTAATAATGACAGAGTAGTTGAATTAACATATCAACAAATGGGTAAAGATAATGACTTTGAAGCTATTAAGCAAACAGTTATCTTGAATAAGCCTGATGATGTAACTGCTGAATTTACATTACAAGGTAGAACAGTAACTTCATTAGAGTTCACTAATGCTGGTGACTATACTGTTGAATATAGATTAACTGGTCCTGGATATGAGGATGCTACTGGATATCTATATGTAAAGATTGCTAGAATTGATTATGTAATTGAAAGCAATGTTGACTTATCTAAGTCTTATGATGGTAGAATCGTCGTTCCATCATTCTCAGTAACTAATGCTAAGCAAAATGCTGTATATAGCTATAGCTACTATAAGAAGAATTCTCAAGGTGAATATGAAATAATGACTTCAACTCCAATTGATGCTGGTGAATATAAGGTAGTTGCAACTGCATTAACATCAACTAACTATAATACTAGCAGTAAGGATCTAGGATTCGTTATCTCTAAGGCTGAGGGTAAGATTAATGTTGATAGTATTGCTACAACTAAGACATATGATACATTACCATTTGATGCACTAGTTGGTATTGATGGTAAGGCTACATATGAGGGCGACACATATGTTAAGTCATATCCAAGCTATGTTGGTGATGGTACAATCAGTGCTATCTTCTATGACAAGACTGGTGAAAATGTGATCGATGCTCCATCTAGCGTTGGTGAGTACAAGGTTAAGTATATCTTATCTGATGGTACTAACTATGCTGGTACTGAAACTGAATTAATTGATATCAGTATTGAAAAGCGTGTATTATTATTCAGTGTTGTTGATAATAGTGGTAGTATAGCTGATCTATCTAAGGTATATGATGGATTATCATATACAATCGCAGCTAACGACTTAGTAGAAGTAGCTGATGGTATGATTGTTGAAAATTCAGCATTCAACCTATCTGGTACAATTACTACAGTTAGTGGTGCAATCGGTGTATATTCTTCAACTAATAGCTTCATTAGTGTAATTAAGCTTTACAATAATGGTAATATCGTTGAGTTGCCATCTAACAATATCAGTGTTGAAATCATGTTAACAGTTAGAATTACTAAGGCATCTGCTGAAGGTTATGTAACTGCAACTGGTGTAAATAAGGTATATGATGGTAATGAATATGGAATTAGTGTTGTTGTATCTAATTCAATTCCTCGTAACGAATATACAATTACTTACAGCTTAACAAATAATGAAGAAGATTATCAATCTAACAACATTATGATTTCTGATGTAACTCCTGCTGAGGGTGTTAGAGTTTACTATAAGGTAATCTTTGAAAACTACGCACCAATCTTATCTTATGAAACAATTATAATTAGTAAGAAGCAAGCTACAGTATCTTATGAGAACCTAGTTCAAACATATACTGGTATGCCTGTTGTTAATCCAACAATTATAACTGATTCTGATGGTGCAATTGGATTCACATTCGAAGGCGGAAGACCTACAAATGTTGGTACATATAATGTTAGTGTTGTAATAGCTGCAACAGATAACTTTGCTAAGTTTGAAGATACTATTACATTAACTGTTAATCCATATAGCTTAACACTTAACTGGTATAACTTATCAATGCAATACACAGGTCAATCACAAAAGCCATATGCAATCGTATCTGGCTATGCACCTGATGCTGTTGTAATTGAAGTATCTGCTGGTGAAGCAATTTCTGTTGGTAATAATTATCAAGCTACTGCAGCAGTTAAAGAATCTACTTCATATAATAAGAACAACTATGTAATTACAAATGATACTAAGCCATTTGAAATTACTAAGGTATTAATTGATATCCCTCAAGATTACACATTAGTATACACAGGTACTGTAATTAAGCCATACACAACAGCTCAATATAACTGTACAGAAGCAAATAATAAGGTTATTAAAGATGTTGGTACTTATGAATTAGTATACGGCTTACTTGCTGGTGATAATGTTGCTTGGGCTGATAATACAATTGATAACAAGACAGTCACATTAACAGTTGTTCAAGCTGATATCTCAGTTGCTAACTTTGGACAAATTGCTAAACAAAAATATACTTCTAAGGCTGTTGAGGTTAAACCTACAATTTACTACCTAGATGCTGAATTGACTTTAGGTGTTGATTACACATTAACTTGGTCTAACAACATCAACAAGACAACTGCTACAAGCATGGCAGTAGTAACTGCTACAGGTATTAATAACTTCAAGGGTAGCGTAAGCACTACATTCTCAATTGTTAATGCAGTATTCTCATTCAACTCTGGTTATGAGACTGATTACTTCATGAGAGCAAATGAGTATGTAGCAGAAGATCATACATACTACAGTAAGAATAGAACTATCGTAGTTGCTGGCATTTCTGCAGGTACAACAATCCAAGACTTCATTAACAATGAATTCGATGCTGACATGCGTGATAATGTCTTAGTATACACAAGTGCTGATCGTATCATTAACGATAAGTCTACAGTTCTAGGAACAGGTATGAAGCTTGTACTTCTAGATGATGGTAAGATTATCGATATCGTATCAGTAGCTGTAACTGGTGACTTAGATGGTGATGGCTATGTAACTACATCTGATGTTGTATTATTCTCTAAACAACTTCAAAAACCAGGTAGTATTACATATGCTCAATTCAGAGCTGCAGATATGAGTGGCGATGGCAAAGTTACTATCGATGATTATCTACAATTTATTAAGCTTCTTTAATAAATAAAAAATTGGAAATATGATTAATTTCATATTTCCTTTTTTTTGTTTTTTGATACAATATCAGTATGAATAAGGTTATGATACTTAATTCATATTTTGGTCTAAAAAAATTAAAGCCTGAACAAGAAGAAATCATCGACTTGGTGATGGAGGGTAAGGATGTAATAGGGTTACTTCCTACAGGGTTTGGTAAATCTGTTACCTTTGTTATACCTGCCCTGATGCTAGAGGGAATAACAATAGTTATTACACCGCTAATATCACTTATGCAGGATCAGGTTAAGAATCTAAAGGCTAAGGGTATAAAAGCTGACTTTATATCTTCACTTTTAGATAGGTATGAAATTGATTCAGTATTTTATAGGCTACAAAGTGGTAAAATAAAAATACTATATGTAGCTGGTGAAAGATTGTTATCACAAAAGTTCTTATATGTGATATCAAAAATAAATGTATCATTTATTGTAGTAGATGAGGCACATACTCTTTTATGGAGTGAGGATTTTAGATATTCATTATCTAAAATATCTGATTTCGTAAAGAAAATAAAAATAAGGCCAAGACTATTAGCCTTGACCGCTACCGCAACTCCTACAACCACAGATAAGATAATTGATATATTTGGTCTTGATCATCCAAAGATAATAAAGATTAATTGTGATAGAGAAAATATATTTTATAAAATAGTTAGAACAAATAATAAAAATAAATATTTATCCAGCTATATAAAAGAGCATATAGATGAGAAAGGTATTATTTATTGTTTAACAATAAATGCCTGTGAGTGCGTATTTTCTTTTTTATCATCACTTGGGTATGATGTATCAATTTATCATGGAAAGCTTAAAAATGAGGCAAAAAAGAAGGCGTACGAGGATTTTAAGAGTGGAAGAAGCAATTTAATTGTCTGTACAAATGCCTTTGGTATGGGAATTGATATACCAAATATTAGATTTGTAATAGAATATGATCTTCCAGCCTCAATTGAGGATTTCTCTCAACAGACAGGTAGAGCATCTAGAGATGGTAAATATGGTGAAGGTATTATTCTTTATAGTGAACATGATATAGCCACACTTGAATATTTTATAGAAAATATTTATAATGAAGAAAAAAATGATAAGGAAATAGATAAAATAAAAAAAGAACATTATCATAAATTAGATTCAATTATTAGCTTATGTATATCTAATCGCTGTGTACATAAAACAGTATCTAATTATTTTGGATTTGACCATAAAGGTAATTGTATGATGTGTTCAAATTGTAAGAGGAGTTAACATGAAAGAATCAATAGTTACATTATATGGTGAGAACAATCAAGAAATAGATTTCTATGTAGATGCTGAAATAGAACTAGATGAAGAATGCTATATGGTATTAAGACCTGTTAAAGAGGATTTAGGCCTTAGTCCTGATGAAGCATTAGTTTTCAGAGTAGATTACATCGATGGTGAAAGTAATTTTGAGCTAGTAGAAGATGATGATTTACTTAATCTAATAACTGAAGAATATAATAAGCAATAAAAAAAGTGGATTTTGAAAATCCACTTTTTGTTATTCATTTTCTTTTGCTTCAGTATCTTTTGTTGGTTGTTTCTTAGTTGGCCATACATAATTTGGAGATAGCTTTTCTCTATCAACAATTAGGTTAACTATGAATGCAACTACGATACCAAGTACTAAGCCGATTACAATTGTTAATACTGTTGATAATCCACCAACCTTCTTAATAGAAGAGCTTGATGTATAACCGATTGTTTCATTGCTTGCGTAAACATCTTTTGAAACATTTTTGTATTCTACAGTATAACCATTTAGCTTATCATAATAAGTCTTTAATGTGTTTTCAAATGCAGTCTTATCAGCACCACCATTGTTAGTTAGCTTTGTGTTGACAATTTCTAATTCCTTTTGATAATTAGAATTTTCTAAATTTAATTTAGCTAATTCAGTGTTGTATGAATCAAGTTCTAGTGTAATAGAAGTAACTGCGTTATCTTTAACCTTTTGAAGTAATCTATCAATTTCTGCATGGATATAATCAATTGAACGAGTGTTGTTAGCAATCTCAGTAGTTAAGTGTTCCTTTTGAATGTTTAAGTCGTTCTTATGAGCATCAAAATCTAATACATAACCATATGTAGCAATTTGAGAACTTAAAACTGTAATTTGATTTGTTTTAAAATAATCTTCGATTTCTCTTTGATAGCTTGATAATGAACGATTGTTGATATAGATATCACCATAAAGCTCAATTAGCTTATCATATGATTCTGTTAAGAATGTCTTTTGAGATTCTAGAAGTGAAATCTTAGTTTCATAAGCATCAGCTGTTGTATAAGCAGCTAAGTTACCATCATATGTTAAGCTAGAAGCTAAAGCATTTGTTTTTGTAATAGGTGTTTCAGCAACAGCCTTTACGAATGCAGCAGCTACCTTATCATTAGGGAAAAACTTTTTTAGTACTCTTAATGTATAAGTTGTTTCACTCTTTAAATCAGCATTGCTATATTCTTTTACATTCTTGTCTAAAGAAATTGAGTTAGTTTCAATTATTTTTTGAACATCGATATTTTTGAATTCTTCATTTGATTCCTTTACTGCAAGAAGATTAGCAGAAGAAATGATGTAGTTAACATTGTAAGAAGAACCATCAATATATTTACCATCGCTTAATGAAACTGTATCATAAGCAAAGCTTGATTCATAATTTACTTTACTTTTATTGTAGAATAATACTATTGCTAAAAATACTACAACTGCTACAGCTAAAGTAACAATTAAGAAAAGTAGCTTTCTACCAAATCCAACCTTGAAAATAGTTCCAAGTGATATACCTTCGTCTAATTCATATTCGTCTTCCATAATAGACCTCCTAATATCGTATAAATTATATTAAAATTTGACTTTATAGTCAAATTATTTCAAAACCTCTTGCTCCCTTTGGCAAAGGAGATTTCTTTTCTGTTTTTAAAGATTGCCAATCAATTTGTGTTCTATCGTAGATTTTACTATCAATACAAGCAAGTATTACACATAGTGGCAACATATAATAATACATGTAGTAGCTATTATCAATCATACCATAGGCATCAATGAATAATGAGCCAATTCCTATGATGACCATAAATCTCTTATTTGTAAAAATCATGTTTGAATAATGACTTGCAAAATGCCATCCTAAGAAGAAGAGACCGATAATACCACCCATAGCCATTGTTTCAAAGAATGTTGAATGATATGCTACCCAGCCTGGTTGATTTCCGTAGGCAGAACCAACATCTGTAATCTCTGCGACTATACCTGGTCCAAAGGCAATTGTTTTTGGACTTTGGTTAAATAATTCATATGCCCTCTTCCATAAGACAACTCTACCATTATCATCAAGGTCTCTAACAAAGACCTTTTCAATTATATCGTTATAGAACTTAATTGAATCATTACCAAAGATAGCAATGGTTATTAATAAAATTGAAAAGAAGTATACAATAAAATTGAAATATTTGAATTTTTCTTTAGATAAAATGAATGTAACAATATATAAAACAATTGTTTCACTAAAACCACATAGATAAGATCCTCTAGATGTAGTTAGGATAATACCGGCAATAGAGATGACTATCTTTAGGTTATGTAAAAACATTATTCTAGCTTGTGATGCTTTACTAATTAGATAGAAGGAGAAAGGTATTGATAAACAAATCATAATACCAGCCTCATTACATAAGCCCCATCCTAGGTAATACCACATGTTTAATAACTCTTCAATTGGTGGCTTAATCTCATATACCTTGATAATACATTGGCATGCAACTAGTACGCCAAGATAAGACATTGTTGTAGCTAGGATATCTAAGCTACCCTTTTTAATGCCATTTACTATAACAACGTAGTAAACGAGATATAATAGGTTTGCAAAATAAATGTAATATAATGCATATTCGACAGTTATCGCTGTCCAGAATATTGGAATTATTTGTGATATTGATAATCCCAGAAGTGGAATGAATGATTTCATCTTTTTTAGATGTATTCCCGATTTTATCGTGAAATATACTAAGCAGAGCACGACATCCGCTACTAGGTAAATTATTATTTTTGGAACCTCGTTATTGGCAAATCCAAAATTAATGTTGAAGAGGAAGAAAATTAAAATAGGAATTGCATATTTTAAATCATCTAAGAAGACTACAACCAAAAATAAAGCTCCCAAGAAGATTTCTAGTCCCAGCATAGAATTGAATTTCCAGCAGATGACTGTGATAGCCGCAAAGATAGCGACATAAATCTCATTAAAGAACTTTTTATGAGCTAAATATTCAAATTTAAATCTGATATTGTTCAACAATTTAGTCATATTATCTTATTATAGTAAACTATAATAGCCCCTTTAAAAAATCTATTTTAATATACAACAATATATGTTTTTTTGCAAATGTTTTATTATTTCTAGATAATAAAAAAGAGACAATTAATCCATTGTCCCTAATAATTTATACAAGATAGAATATAAGAATTTGGCTTCATCCTCAGTTAATTTGACACAGCTAGTCATTTTTTGAGGAATTTTAGAAGCTTTTTCTCTTAACTTTAATCCTTTTTCTGTAATCTTAACGTCTAATACACGTTCATCATCTTTAGATCTAGTTCTAGTGATGTATTCCTTAGCCTCAAGCTGCTTAAGAAGTGGTGTTAATGTACCAGAATCTAGGTATAGCTTTTTACCTAAATCTTTAACATTAATTTCATTTTCACTCCATAATACCATCATAGTAATATATTGAGTATAGGTAAGATTTATTTCATCTAAATATGGTCTATAATGACGTACGATTTCCTTTGCACAAGCGTATAAAGGAAAGCATAATTGATTTTCAAGCTTTAATTCTTCGTATTTTTTCATTTCAATAATTCCGCAATTTTCTTTTCAATTTTTTCTGGTTTAGTAGTAGGAGCATATCTCTTTACGATATTACCATCCTTATCTACTAAGAATTTAGTGAAGTTCCATTTAATTCTCTTACCTAAGAAGCCACGCTTTTGACTCTTAAGATATTTATAAAGAGGAAGTGCATCCTTACCATTAACTTTAATCTTAGAAAATTGTTTAAATGTTACTTTATATCTTAATGAACAAAACTCATGAATTTCACTATCGCTACCTGGAGCTTGATTTAGAAATTGGTTACAAGGGAAATCTAGGATTTCAAAGTCTTGATCTTTATATTTTTGATATAATTCCTCTAAGCCTTTATATTGAGGAGTAAAGCCACATCCAGTAGCTGTATTAACAATTAATAGAACTTTTCCTTTATAATCATTTAAATTGACATCTTGTTTTTTGTTATCTACTACAACATAATCATAAACTGACATAATTAATCCTCCTTGTTATAAAATTAAATTGAATACAATTAAATTATATACATTTATTATAATAGTGTCAACATTTTTCTTGAATAAATTATTTAAAATCTATATAATAGATTTATGAAAGAAGGTGCTTTTGATGCCTGATTATGTTTACATAATAATTGCGTGCGTAGCTGCCGTAGTAGCAGTAGCCGCAATCGTAATAATTTTCTTATGTGTAAAAAAGAAAAGAGAACCAAAAATCATCGTTGATGAAACATTTGTTAATAACCTAGTTGAATATTTAGGTGATATAAAAAATGTAAAAGAAGTCAACGTTGATAATGGTAGATTAAAAATAGAAGTTAATGATTTAGATTTAGTAAAATTAGATGAGATTAAATCTCTTGCCTTAAACGGAATCTTTGTTACTGGCAATGTGATTAAAATCTTATTCAAATATGATTCTGAAACTATTAAGAAAGCAATTAATTCAAGATTATAGGTGGTAATATGGTAAAAAAGAGTTTTAAAGTAACTAATGAAAATGGTATACATGCTCGTCCTGCAACTACACTTGTTAATGAGGCAATGAGATATGACTCTGATATAACTTTAACTGCTTTAAAAAAGACAATTGATCTAAAGTCAATTATGGGTGTGATGTCACTTGGTATTTATACAGGTGTTACAATTGAAATTAAAGCAAGTGGTCATGATGAGGAAGAAGCAATTGAAGGCTTAAAGAACAAGATTATTGAACTAGGATTAGCTAGAGAGATTTAAAAATGTGGCTGTGGAATCACAGCCTTTAATTTTAGGAGAAATTATGTTTAAAGATAAATATTTAGAAGATTATAAAGAATATGCATTAGAATTACTTAAAAATGTTATTTCTTATCCATCAGTATTAGATGAATATAAAGAGAATAGCGATGCCCCATTTGGTAAAGCAAATAAGGAAGCATTAAACTATATCCTTTCTGTTGGTGAAAAAGATGGATTTGAAATTCTAAATTCTGATAATTATGCTGGTCATATCGGCTTTGGTAGTGGTGAGGTATTTGCCTTACTTGCCCACCTTGATGTTGTACCTGTTACAAAAAGTGAATGGGTAAGTGATCCATTTACATTAGCTAAAAGAGATGGTAAATTCTATGCTCGTGGAGTAATGGATGATAAGGGACCACTTATCGCCACATATATTGCCATGAAGATGCTAAAGGATGAAGGATTTAAACCAAGTAAGAATGTAAGATTGATTATGGGCTGTGATGAGGAATCAGGCTCACGCTGCTTAGATCATTACTACAAACATATTGGAAAGCCTAAAATTGGTTTTTCTCCAGATGCTGAATTCCCACTAATCAATGGTGAAAAGGGTATGTGCAGCTATGATGTAATGGTTAGTGATAATCTAATTAAGAGATTCACTTCAGGTGAACGCTATAATATGGTACCTTCATATGCTGAAATGGAGTTGGATAAGGATTATTCTAAGGAATTCAATAAGTATTTATTTGATAATAAGTTAACAGGTAAATATGAAGATGGTATCTATAAGGTATATGGTCTTGCTGCGCACGCAATGTGTCCTGAAAAAGGTATCAATGCGGCTTGGCTACTTTTTGAATTCTTAAATCAATATACAGATTCTAAGCTTGCTAAATTTGTATCTAAATATTATGTAGATGATACAAAAGGTAAGAAGCTTGGATACAATGATTATGATGAGGAAATGAAGGATTTAACATCTAATTTCGCAGTTGTAAGAATAGAAGATCATAAAGGTAAATTTGGTGTAAATTGCCGTGTTCCAAAGGATGAAGATTTCAATTTAATTAATGAATGTGTAGCTAAGGCTACAGCTGAATTTGGTTATACACATAAGATGCTATATACATCAGAACGTCATTTTGTTCCATCAAATAACCCACTTGTTGAAACATTAATGAATATTTATAAAGAGGTTAGTGGTGATAAGTATGCTAAACCATTCTCAATTGGTGGTGGTACATACGCCCGTGAGCTAGAGTGTGGTGTAGCTTTTGGACCATTATTCCCAGGACGTGAGGATGTATGCCATATCGCTAATGAATATATGTATGAAGAAGATTTTGATAAATTAGTTGAGATTTATTATAAATCTATTAAGGAGTTAACAAAATAATATGCGACTAAGACATGTTAAAAACGCAGAAGAAAGATTACAAGTAGATAATAATAAATACTACATCCCAAACCCTAAAGATTATAAAGGTAAGTGGCATGATGTATTTAAAAATAATAATCCAATTCATCTAGAAATTGGCTGTGGTAAAGGACAATTTATCACAACACTTGCTAAAAATAATCCTGATGTCAATTATATTGCAGTAGAAAAATTTAATTCAGTATTACTACGCTGTCTAGAAAAGATTTTAGAAATGGAAGAAAAACCAGAAAATCTTGTTATTATGTGCTTAGATGCTGAATATCTATGTGAATATTTTGCTGATGGAGAAATAGATAAACTATATCTAAATTTCTCTGATCCATGGCCAAAAGCTAGACATGCTAAAAGAAGATTAACAAGTGAAATATTCTTAAATCAATATAAGAAGATATTAACAAAAGAAGGAACTATTGAATTTAAGACTGATAATAGAGGATTATTTGAATATTCATTAGAATCATTTAATGAAAATAATTTTTCTATTTATAATATTTCACTAGATTTACATAACGATTTAGAAAAATATCCAAATAATATCACAACAGAATTTGAAGATAAGTGGTCTAAGCTAGGACCAATCTATCATTTAGAGGCAAAGCGTAAATGAAATTTGTATTAATTGGTGGCAAAGTAAACAAAGATATATTAGATAACAATATAGAAAAAGAAGTAATAGAATCTATAGGTAAAAAGATACCTAAGATTCTTTTTTGTCCGCTTGCCGCAATTGATACAGATAAATCTATCAAAAAATTTAAAGAACTGATAAAGGATATTGTTTGTGAAATCAATATCTTTGATTATCATAATATTAATGATTTAGATAATTTATTAAACAGTAATGATATATTTTATGTAGGTGGTGGTAATGCTAACCACCTAGTAGAAGTGT
The DNA here is from genome assembly GCA_017454375.1 of Acholeplasmatales bacterium. Taxonomy (GTDB): domain Bacteria; phylum Bacillota_I; class Bacilli_A; order Acholeplasmatales; family Anaeroplasmataceae; genus Anaeroplasma. The sequence continues at coordinate 66,863 of JAFTDB010000010.1, forward strand.
TTAAAAATTATAATCTAGATAAAGTCTTAATTAATCATCTAGATGATGATATTACGTACATTGGTTCATCAGCTGGAGCAATGCTTGTGACATTAAAATCACTTGGTGATAGAGATATTTATCAAGATAATTTCCATATCTATAATTATAAGATGGTAGATTGCCTAGATATATTACATATAAGTATTTGCCCACATTTTCAAAATGAAGATTTAATTATCTATAATGATGAAGTGAAAAAATTAGATGTTCCATCATTTGGTATAGAAGAGGGCGGAGCCTTAGTTATAGATAATGATAAATATTATATTTTAAAAGACAATAATAAGAATATGGTTTATTATTATCCACAAAACACTAAATTAATGACACCACTAATAAGGGGTGAGGTATATGAAGAAAATAGCGGTTTTAGGTCCTAGTGGAACCTATAGCGATGTAGCAGCAAAATCATTCATAAAGAATGAAAAACAAGATATAAAAATAGAATATTACGATACATTTTACCGTATTGTTAAAAATATTAAAGATTATGCCTTACTTCCAATTGAAAATAGTATTGCAGGATATGTTAATGAAAATTTAGATTATATTATTGAATCAGATTATAAAATCATTAATCAAATTAAATTACCTGTTAAGTTTGCGTTAGTTGGTAAAAGTGGAACTAAAACTATTTATGCTCAGCATAAGGCTTATGAAGAATGTAGTGAATATTTACTAGAGAATAATTATGAAATCATCAAATGTAATTCTAATGCAGAAGCATTAAAATCATTTAAAGAGAACCCTGATTGTGGAGCAGTAGTACCACTTCATTTAATTACTAATGAGCCTGTCATCAGCTATGACATAGAGAATTCTAAATATAATGAAACTAGATTCTTTATTATAGGTAAGAGTGTAGTTATTCCTAATGTTTCTGATTTAGCATTTTCAATGGTAATTATTTCTAGAAATGATAAAGCAGGTATCTTATTTGATATCTTAAGTGAGTTTAATAAATATAATTTAAACTTAACATCTATTGTATCTAGACCATTAAAGACTAGAATTGGTGAATATAAATTCTATATTGAAACTACAGTTAAAAAAGAAGATATTAATATAATTAATAAACTAAGTGATAGCTTAAAATCTAAATATGAGGTTAAGTTACTTGGAATATATAATAAATAAGTGAAAATAATTATTTATTTTACTTGAAATATAATATTGTTTTTTGTATAATATCATAGCGAATCGACCAAAGGAGGTATTTCTATGAAATTCATAATTGATATATTCGTTGCTATAGTAGCAATCTTATTGATAATTATTGTAATGTTACAAGGATCTAAGGATGACATAAATGATGCCTTTAATGGTGGAAAGTCAGAATTATTTAAAGATCAAAAAACAAGAGGAATTGAATTATTCATGCAAAGAACTACATTAGTTTTAGCAGTATTATTCATAGGACTTGTATTAACTTCTGTAATAATTCATAATATCTAGTTATTAAATGAGATTTGCGAAAACAAATCTCTTTTTTATCTTTAAGGAGGTAACAACATGAAAGAGATGATATTAAAGATACTTAGTGGAAATAAGGTATCTAAAATAGATTTATATAAAATGCTAGGTGTTGATATTTGTCAAACTTCTAATGTTGATGCCTTGCTAGAGGATATGATTGAAAATAAAGAAATAGTTTATAAAAATGGGTATTATAAATTATCAAAAAAAAAAGAAATAGATGAAGATTATGTATATAATTTTATAAAATCTCATCATGTAAGAGATTTTGAAGAATTAACAGGAAGAATTAATATCTCAAGGGAATTATTAGATGAATATTTAAAGAATTTAGAAAAGAATAGAAATGTTGTATATGCACCTAAATATGGGTATGGTATAGCAATAAAGGCTAAATTGGTTGTAAGAGGAGATAAAATTGTAGCTTTTGATGTTATAACTGATAAAAAATATTATTTAGGTAATATGAGATTTCGTAATTTCTTTTCAGAAGATATTGCCCTAATCGTGCCATATGATTATGATGATGCACTTTTATATAAGGTTGTTGAGCATAAAATTAATAATCTAACTGGTTTAGTTAGGTTAAATAGAAAGAAAAATACATATTTTTTAGTGCCTACTAATCCTGATTATAATGCAATTGATATTAATAAAGGTGATTTAAATGGTGCTAAAGAGGGAGATATTGTATATACATCATTAACATATAAATCTAGAATTACTGCCAAAATTGAAAAAATTATTGGTAATATGAATGATAAATATATTGAATATTTTGAGGTTGCATATTCATATGGATTTGATAATATATTCCCAGATGATGTCATAAATGAATGTGATGATATCAAGGATAATGTAGAAGATAGTGAATTAGTAGGAAGAGCTGATTATACTAATCTTAAGGTAATCACTATTGATGGTGATGATAGTAAGGATTTTGATGATGCGATATCTGTTGAAAAAATAGGCGATAATTATAAGCTATATGTTTTTATTGCGGATGTTGCTAACTATGTTAAGGAAGGAATGCCTTTAGATAAGGAAGCATTAAAAAGAGGAACCAGTGTTTATTTTGCTAATCAGGTTATTCCAATGCTTCCAGCTAAATTATCTAATGGTATCTGCTCTTTAAATGAAGGAGTAATTAGATTAGTTATGGCTTTAGAAATCAATTTAGATTCTAAAGGTGAATTAATTGATTATGATATTAAAGAAGGCTTTATTAAATCAGCTCACAGAATGACTTATAATAATGTTAATAAGATATTATCAGGTGATGCTGAATTAATAAATAAATATAATGATATTTATCAAATGTTATTAGATTCTAATGAGCTTGCTAAAAAGATTAGAGCTAATCGTAATAAGCATGGCGCTATAACATTTGATTCAACTGAATATGGCTTTACATTTAACGATAATGGTGAACCTATTGAATCTCATAAGAGAATCATAGGTGATGGCGAACAGCTAATTGAAGATTTTATGCTACAAGCCAACTATGTTGTAGCATATCATATGAATCTACTTGGTCTTCCAATAGTATATCGTGTGCATGAAAAGCCAGAACCTATGAAAGTTCAAGCAATATGTAAAGAGCTTAAAGATATGGGTATGAATATTAAAAGTTTAAAAAATGATATTCATCCAAAAGAAATCCAAAGAATTATTGATTCTGCAAATGAAACAGGTAATGGTGAGATTGTTAGTAATTTACTTTTAAAAAGTATGCAAAAGGCATATTATAGTGCTGAATGCTTAGGACATTACGCATTACAACTAGAATATTATTGCCATTTCACATCACCTATTAGACGTTATCCAGATTTGATGACTCATAGAATGATTAAGAAATTATTGCTACATCCAAAAGATTTAAATAATGATATAATTAAATATACAACCTTAATTGATTCAATTGCTAAAGAAAATAGCGAAAGTGAACAAAACGCAACCAAGGTAGAATGGGATGTTGAAGATATGCTATTTGGCAAAATTGCTAGAAGACTATTACACAAGACTTTTATTGGTAAGGTTACTAGTGTAATGAATTTTGGTGTATTTGTTAAATTAGATAATGGTATTGAAGGATTAATATCATCAAATGATATGTATGATGAAGAAAATGAAAGCTTTGTAATTGGACAAGAAGTAGAAGTAATTATTACATCAGTTGATCCTAAATATCGTGTTAATTTCATGTTGAAGGAGGATTATGATGCCTTTAGAGAAGAATATATGTTCGAATAAAAAAGCCGGCTTTGAATATTTTATTCTTGATAAGTTCGAGGCAGGCATCAAATTAACTGGAACTGAAATTAAATCTATTAGAGCTGGTAAGGTTAATATTAACGATGCATATGTTATTTTAAGAAATAACAAGGTATTCATCGTTAATATGTTTGTTGCCAAATATGATTATGGTAATATCTTTAATCATGATGAGCTTCGAAGTAGGGAATTACTCCTTAATCAAAGTGAGATTAATAAATTAAATACTAAGGTTAAGACTGCAGGTCTTACTGTAGTAGCATTAAGAGCGTATTTTAAGGGAGGTCTTGTAAAAATAGAAATAGCCCTGGCTCGTGGTAAGAAACTACAAGATAAAAGAGAAACAATAAAAGAAAGGGATATTAAAAGAAATATCGCAAAGGATATTAAAAATTCTTATAGATAATTAAATATAAGAGTTTATAATATAAATACATGGGGACGTTCTGGATTCGCTGTGATTCATGAAGGTTTGTAAGCACGTGGGAGTAGACTCCCTTAAAAACGTCGAGGTTTAATAACCGCAGAAAAAAATGATTATAGCTTCTTAGCTGCTAGAAATACTAGAGCTAACGTAGCTTTCGCTTGCTAGTTATAATCTAGCTAACTCACCTAGGTGATTTCCTACATCACTTAGCTTGAGGTCAGTTTGTAGGATATATTAGGCTGTTGCTATTCTAAGCAGTCTAACGAATTTAATAGAATGTAGGTAGGCTTTGGTTTGCCTATTCGCTTAGGCCTACTGAACATTTAGGACAGGCTAAACGTGTAGAAAGCAGATTGGATTGGGTTATATACATGGGTTCAAATCCCATCGTCTCCACCAATTATAACACACAGGTTCGATACAAGGTATCGAGCCTTTTCTTTTAGTAATTGACAAATAATATATGGTAAGAATAAAATATATGTTAAGTTCAATAGGAGATATTAATATGAACAAGATTATAATATATGGTTCTAAATATGGATCAACAGAAAAATATGCTAAAGAATTAGCACGAAGAATAAATGTTGAAGCTATAGAATACGATAAGATAAAAAACATCAATGATTATGATTATATAATTTATCTAGGTGCACTGTACGCTGGTGGTGTAATGGGGCTTGTTAAAACACTAAAAAAGATTGATGATTTGAAATCAAAGGAATTTGTTATAGTCACTGTTGGGGCGGCTGATACAACAGATTCTAATAATGTTAATAATATTGAGAATGGAATTAATAAACAAATACCTGAAGAAATATATAATAAAGCAAAAATATTCCATTTAAGAGGTGCTATCTATTATTCTAAATTGGATGTTAAGCACAAGATTATGATGAAGCTTTTATATAACAAAGCAAAAAATATTCCGGAAGAGAAACAAACTCCAGAAATAAAGCTTATGCTAGAAACTTATAATAAAGAGGCTGATTTTGTGGATTTCAACACCTTAGATAATATTATTAATGTATTATAAAAAAATATAATTATATGATATAATGAGTTGGTAATTTATATTGAAAGGAAGTTTACTATGATTGGAATTACTTATGATAAAGAAACAAATTCTGTTTTTCAACATTTTGGAGAAACAAAATATTTCTATTTATTTGATGAAAAAACAGGTGAGGAAAAGATAGTAGATAATGGTGGATTTTCTCACCGCGATCTTATACCATATATTAATTCTTTAGGTGTTACTACATTAATTTGTGGTGGCATCGGCTCACACGCTGTTGAGGGATTAAATTATTTCGGAATAAAGTTTATCCCAGGTGTAGTTGGTAATGTTAATAAAGTTATAAAGGAATTTAAAGAAGGCAATTTAGTTGGCAATCCTAATGCTATGCATTCATGCTCTCACTAATATTTGAAATAAAGGTTTGATTTGAGTATCAAATCTTTTTTTCTTTTAGACAAATCATTTTTCTTTTAGACAAGTTTATTTAATCTTTTTTTGGTAGTATAATTAGTGTCAGGAGATAAAGCATGGAATGGTTAACTTGTATTAAAATATCAATTGAATACATAGAAAGTCATATTAAAGAAAATATTAAAATAGAAGATGTTGCTAAAGAATCTTATGTATCTAGCTATTATCTTCAGGTAGGCTTTCAGATTATGACTGGTTACTCTATAGGAGAATACATTAGAAATAGAAAGCTATATTTAGCTGCTTTAGATATAAAGAGTGGCAGTAAGATAATTGATGTGGCATTAGATTATGGATATGAAACACCAGAAGCTTTTACCAAGGCCTTTAAAAGATTTCATGGGTTTAATCCATCACAAGTTAATAAATGTAAAATCAAGAGATTTAATCCTCTGACAATAGAAATACAAATAAAGGGAGGAATAGTAGAAGATATGAATTACAAAATAACAGATATGCTTCCATTAAAGCTAATTGGCTTTGTTAAAGAATTTGATATGGAAACATCATACCAAGAAATACCAAAGTTTTGGGATGAGATATTTGAGAAATATTTTAATCCTCATATTCTTAAAGGATTACCAGCTCTAAATGAATACGAGCAAGCTATTGTAGATAATGGCATTGGTGAATATGGCGTATGCATTGAATGCCATGGAACTAAATTCAAATATTTAATTGCTGGAAAATATGCTGGTGGTAAGGTACCAGAAGAAATGATGTTATATGAATTCCCTGCTGGTAAGTGGGCAATATTTGATGCTTATGGGCCATGCCCAGAGAAACTACAGGAGCTTAATACTCAAATATTTAAAGAGTGGCTACCACTTAATAAAGAATTTGAATTAAGAAATGATGGTAATATTGAGTGGTATGACTTAAATGGGGAACAAACTGATCCTGATTATCACACTCAAATTTGGTTACCAATTAAAAATATATAGAATAAGTAAGTTAATTGAGTCTTGATATTAAATCAAGGCTTTTTTCCATATATTATTAAAGAAGAAAGTTGTTTTATTACTATATTTAATGTTAAAATATGCTAAGAATAATTTGTTATCAAATAAAGGATAAATATATGAGATTATTATTTGAAATGGATAAGCGTGATTATATCCCTAATGGTAGAACCTTTGTAAGAGATTCCTCTAGAGCTATAATCATAAAAGATAATAAGGTATTAATGGTACATTCTTTGATGTATGATTATTATAAATTCCCTGGTGGTGGAATTGATGATGGTGAATCAAAGATTGATGCCTTAATAAGAGAAACTAAAGAAGAAGCTGGATTAATTATCATTAAAGATTCAATTAAGCCTTATGGTTATGTTCATAGAATCACAAAATCTGATCATGAGAATATGGATATATTCTTACAAGATAATTATTATTATCTATGTGATGTGTATGAAGATAAGGTTAGCCAAGAGTTAGATGATTATGAAGAATATGAAGGATTCACATTAGAGGCAGTAGATTATAAAACTGCGATAGATGTAAATCTACATAAGGACCATGGCCCAAAGAATATGGATATGTTAATCCGTGAAGCTAAGGTATTAGAAATGCTTCATGATGAAGGCTATTTAAAATAGGGTGATAATTTGGATAATCTAGAATTGTTATGTAATATAAAAAATAAATTAGGTGAAGGGCCTATTTATGATTATAAAAATAAATCTATTTCCTTTGTTGATATAGTAGGCAAGAAATTATGTATTCTTTATGAAAATAATAATTTAAAGGAAGTAGAATTTAATGAAAAAATAGGAGCTGCGATTCCAAATGGGAATGGTGGATTTTTAGTTTGTTGTGAAAATAAAATATTTTTATATGATAATAACGAGATTAAAGAATATAAAAGTCTTGATTCTATAATCACACCTGGTATGAGATGTAATGATGCTAAAGCAGACATGGATGGTAGATTATATTTTTCTACTATGGTTGATGATGGAATTAATAAGCCTCATGGAGGGCTATATTGTTTAAACAATAATGAAATAATATGTTTAGATAATAATGTAAAACTAGGTAATGGTCTTGCCTGGAATAAGGCTAATAATAAATTTTATTATTCAGATTCAGTAGAACATAAAATATTTGTTTTTGATTATGATGAAATAACTGGTATGGTTAGTAATAAAAAAGTCTTATTTGAAATAACTGATGGTGCCCCTGATGGAATGACAATAGATAGTGATGGTAATTTATTTGTTGCCGTATGGGGTGGAAGTAGAATAGAGGTTAGATCTGGTGTAACTGGAGATTTAATTGATGTTATAAAGATGCCTACAAGATTGGTGACATCATGCTGCTTTGTGGGCGATGCTTTAGATAGACTAGTAATTACTACCGCCAAGCTAGATGAGACAGATGATCACGCAGGTAATATCTTTATTACAAAAACTAAATATAAAGGCTTAAAAGAAAATTACGTAAAGTAGGGTGATAATATGATTAAATATCCTTGTGTAGAATTTAATAAAAAATATTATGATGATGTAGCTAATCTTATATCACTTTTTCGTGTTACTTTAAGAAGATTTAAAAATATTGAATCAAATCCAGATATAGAATCAGCTAAAGAAGAATTAGATGAATATATTGAAAGAAAATATCCAATCTATTGTTATATCAAAGATGATAAGTCTGTAGGCTATATCATCTTAAGAATAGATGGTGTTATCTGGGTTGAACAGATTTATGTCCTACCTGGATATAGAAGGATGGGGATTGCTAAAGCATTGTATGATGTTGCAGAAGATATGGCAAATTCTATGAATGAGGATACAGTGTATAATTATGTTCACCCTAATAATGATGCCATTATTGGATTTTTAAAGGCTAATGATTATACTGTGCTTAATCTAATTGAGGTTAGAAAAAAATATAAGGGTGAAAAAACTACTAAAAAGATTAAAATAGAAAATAATGAATTTGATTATTAAGAGGAATACTGATGAATAATGATATTGCCCTAATCTGGGATTTGGATGGAACTTTAATAGATTCATATGCTGTAATAGTAGATGGTGTATATAGAGTATGTAAAGAATATGGAATAGATGTAGATATAGAAAAAATCAAAAAAGAAGTTATTTTATATTCTGTTAGCTATTATTTAAATAAAATAGAAATTGGAAAGAAAGCTCCATTTGATGAAATAAAAAACAGATATTCTAAGATAACAGAAGAAAATAATGATAAGATTATTCCTATGAAGAATTCTTTAGAATTATTAGATAAGCTAAAGAAATTAGGAATAAAGAATTATGTGTTTACACATAGAGGATTATCTACTGATTTTGTATTACATAATATTAATATGTATGATTATTTTGATGAAATAATAACTAGCAAATCTGGATTTAAAAGAAAGCCTGATCCTGAAGGAATTAATTATTTTGTTAATAAATATCATCTAGATAAGAATAAAACATATTATGTAGGCGATAGAACATTAGATATGGAATGTGCTAATAACGCAGGTGTAAAGAGTATATTATATCTTCCAGTTGGTGGTATAACACCCATAACTGGAAAAGAAACTTATGTAGTAAAGGATTTATTAGAGATTTTAGATAAGCTTAATATAAATTAATTTTAATATATAAAAATCATGTTATAATAAACCTAATACGGAGGATGAAAAAAATGATAAGTAATTTTATGTATGAAACACCAACTACATTAGTATTTGGAGAGGGAGTTATAAAAGAACTACCTAATGTATTAAAGAAGTATGGTAAAAATGTATTATTAACATATGGTGGAGGTTCAATTAAAAAAATTGGTTTATATGATGAAGTATATAAGCTATTAAAGGACTTTAACATTGTTGAATTAAATGGTATTGAACCAAATCCTAAATATGATCCATCTGTAATAAATGGAGCAAAACTTTGTAAGGAGTACAACATTGATGTAGTACTTGCGGTAGGCGGTGGATCAGTACTTGACTGTTCAAAGGCTATTGCTGCATGTGCTAAATATGATGGTGAAGGCTGGGATTTAATAAGTGGTAAGGTAGAAACAAAAGATGCATTACCTCTTGTTGATATTTTAACATTAGCCGCAACAGGTTCTGAATTTGACTGTGGAAGTGTTATATCCTATACAGCAATAAATGATAAAAGAGCATATGCTTCACCATTTATATTCCCAAAGGTATCATTTTTAGATCCTAGATATACATTTAGTGTATCTAAATGGCAAACTGCTTGTGGTACAGCTGATGCGATGAACCATATATTAGAATCATATTTTGCTAAATATGACTCAATTTTAAATAATGGTATGATGATGGCTGGCTTAAAATCATTAATGCATAATGTAAAGATTGCATTAGAAAAGCCAGATGATTATGATGCAAGAGCAGAATTAATGTATACATGTACTCTAGCATGTAATGGTATCTTCGCTAATGGTACAGGTCCTTCAGGCTGGCCAATGCACTCAATAGAACATGCCCTAAGTGCTTATTTTGATATCACTCATGGTGCAGGTTTAGCTATTATAACACCAAGATGGATGAAAGAGATTTTATCTGAAAAGACATTAGGTAAGTTTGTTTTACTTGGTAAAGAATTATTTGATATTGAAGTAAAGAATCTTAAGGATGCAGAAAAAGTAATAGATGCATTCTATAAATTCTTTGAGTCTTTAGGAATCCCAATGCATCTTAAAGAAACTGGTGTTGATGCATCTAAGATTGATGAGATGGCTGACCACATTTTAGAATATGATTCAACATATGGTCCTCATATGTATGTTAACCTTGATAAGGCAGCCTTAGTAAGAATCCTAAAAGAAAGTATGTAGTAACGAAAAATCCCTTTAATTAGGGATTTTTTTATTGTATAATATTGCTCAAGGTGAAAAAAATGAATATAGAAAAATTAAAAGAGGAATGGTTAAAAGAAGAAAGCATAGCCCATATAAAAGGCTGGGATTTTTCGCATATAAATGATAGATATGAAGAACAAGAAGGTATGCCTTGGGATTATGAAAAAACCATAAGAAAATATCTACGTGATGATATGAAAATATTAGATTATGATACTGGTGGTGGAGAATTCTTATTAACACTAAATCATCCATATCATAATACATGTGCAACTGAAGGCTTTCCACCTAATGTAAAGCTATGTATGGAAACTCTAGCTCCACTTGGAATAGATATAAGAGAATGTAGCGATGCTAAAAACATTCCTTTTGATGATGAATCATTTGATATGATAATCAATAGACATGGTGACTTTGATAGTAAAGAAATAAAAAGATTATTAAAGCCAGGTGGATTATTTATTACTCAACAGGTTGGATCTGAAAATGATAGAGATTTAGTAGAAATGGTACTACCTGATTTAGAAAAGCCATTTCCAGATTTAAATCTACCTATTCAAAAGCAAAAATTTATTGATGCTGGAATGAAAATTATTGATTCTGATGAATATTTTGGTCCTATTACATTTTATGATATCGGTGCCTTCGTTTGGTTTGCTCATATTATTGAATGGGAATTTGATGGCTTTTCAGTTGATAAATGTTTTGATAAATTAGTTAAGATGCAAGAAGTATTAGAACGTGATGGAAAAGTTAGTGGTACAATCCACAGATATTTCTTAGTAGCCCAAAAGGAGGCTTAATATGATATATAATGAAAAATTATTTAAACTGAATGATGGAAGCTTCGCTATAGCTAAATCTCCTAAGGTAGTTGATGCAAGAAAACTTATAAATAATATCATTAGAGTAGCTGAATCTACTCATGAGCTTCTAAGTGAGCCTGAGGACTTTAAGCCTTTTTTGGAGGATATAACAAAAGAAGAAAAGTTTATTGAATCATTTAACAATAATCAAAATTATCTAATTTGTGTCTATGTTAATGATGAGATAATTGGTAATTGCGCTCTTAATTTTAAAACTCATTTAAAGGATAAGCATAGAGCCACAGTTGGTATAGCGATAGAAAAAGAATATCAAGATAAAGGAATTGGATCATTTTTGTTTGATGAAATGATTAATATTGCCAAAAATACTGAAGGCGTTGAACAATTAGAGCTTGATGTAGCTAAGACTAATGAACGTGCTAAGCATTTATATTCTAAAAAAGGATTTGTGAAGGTAGGAGACCTACCTCATGAATTAAAGCTTAGTGATGGTAGTTATATTGATGGAGAAAAGATGGTTTTATTTTTAAATAATTAGATAATTCTATTTAGGATGGTATTTATGGATTTTGTCATAGTTAATGATATTAAATATGAAATAATTAAATTATTAGGACATGGTAAGGGTGGATATTCATATTTAGTTACTGATGGTAATAATAAATATGTTTATAAACAAATTCATCATGAGCCATGTGATTATTATAATTTCGGCAATAAAATAGAAGCAGAAAGAAATGATTATAATAGACTTCTAAATGCTGGAATTAGAATTCCTAAAATGATTTATATTGATATAGAAAAAGAATGTATCATTAAAGAATATATCGATGGTGATACTATTTTTGATTTGGTTAAAAATAATCAAAATATAGATATCTATATAGACCAAGTTAGAATTATGGCAAAACAAGCTAAAGATAGTGGATTAAACATTGATTATTTTCCAACTAATTTCGTAGTAAGCGATAATAAAATATGGTATGTAGACTACGAGTGTAACAATTATATGGATGAATGGAACTTTGAAAATTGGGGAATTAAGTATTGGTCTAGAAGTAAAGAATTTGAAGATTATTTAAAAAATCAATCAAAATAATAGTAAAATTTATGAAGGTTATTATTGTAAATAATAATTTGACTTAAATGACTAAATGATTTATACTTTTAAAGGCGTTTTTAGAAGATTATTATCTTCTATAAAGTAAGGCGGTGTTTTTATGAGAATCGTTATAGTAGGTGCAGGAAAGATGGGCAAAGCCATCATAAAGTATGTCTGTCACGAGAATCATGAAGTAATTTTAATAGATAATGACTCTAAGGTTGTTGAAGATATTATCAACAATTATGATGTTATGGGCGTTACAGGTAACGGTGTATCATATGAGCTTCAAAAGACTGCAGGTACAGATAAGGCTGATTTATTTATCGCAGTAACTGCATCAGATGAAACTAATATGCTAGCATGCTTGATTGCTAAAAAGCTAGGCGCAGCTAGTACAATAGCGCGTGTAAGAGATCATGATTACACTAAGCAAATAGAGCTAATGACAGGCGCCCTTGAAATTAATAGAACAATTAATCCAGAGTTAGAATCTGCTAAAGAAATATTTAGAATTATTAATTTCCCTGAGGCTTTAAAGGTTGAATCATTTGCCCATGGAAATGCTGATATAACTGAATTCTATATTGCCGAAGACTCACCAATCGTTGGTATGTCTTTAAGTCAAATAAATTCAAAACTAGGTATTCAAATACTAGTTTGTGCAGTTGAAAGAGATAATGAGGTTATCATTCCTAATGGTTCATTTGTAATCAAAGGAAAAGATAAAATTTCAATTATATCTTCTCAAGAACAATCTAAAGCATTTGTATCTAAACTTGGTTTATCATCTGTAAAGATGAAAAATATTATGATTATTGGTGCATCTAAGATTACTTATTATTTAGCTGAAGCATTAATAAAGAATAATTTTAATGTAAAAATAATTGAAATGGATCCTGAAAAGGCTAGACGTATTTCAGAAGAAATACCTAAGGCTAATGTAATACTTGGTGATGGTAGTGATCAAAATGTATTACAAGAAGAAGGAATTACAAGATTTGATGCGGTAGTATGCTTAACAGGCTTTGATGAAGAAAATATTATTATTTCTTTATATGCTAACCAATTAAAGGTTGATAAGATTATTACTAAGGTTAATAAAGCTTCATTTGCTGGTTTGCTTGAAACTATTCAAATGGGGTCAGTAATCTTCCCACAAGAGATTGCCGCAAACCAAATTGTTTCACATATTAGATCAGTTGCTAACGTTGGTGGTAACAACATCATTACATTACATAAGATTGTAGGTAATCAAGTAGAAGCTTATGAATTTTTAGCAACCTCATCATCTAAAGCATTAAATGTTCCACTTAAGGATTTAGAATTAAATAAGAATGTATTAATAGGAGGAATCATTAGGAATCATCAAATAATTATCCCTTCAGGTACAACAGCAATTAAAGAGAAGGACTCTGTAATTGTTGTATCAAAGGGTTTTATATTAAATGACCTAGATGATATTTTAGCTTAGTTATGAATTATACAGTAATTAGGAACCTAGTCGGTAAAATCCTAGGACTAGTTGGGCTATTAATGTTTATTCCCCTATTAACAGCCTTTTTCTATAAAGAAAATATTAGAAATATAATTTCTTACCTAATTCCAATGGGCCTACTAATGGTTATTGGTGGTGTCCTTGGTTATGTAAAGCCTGCAAAGGATAAGAAGATAGGCGCAAGAGAGGGCTTCATTATAGTAAGTATGTCTTGGCTACTAATGTCTTTGTTTGGTTGTCTACCATTTTTGATTTCAGGATATGTAACAGATTTCTTTACAGCATTTTTTGAAATTGTATCTGGCTTTACAACAACAGGTGCATCCGCACTAACTGGTGATGAACTTAACAATATGCTTGTTAATGGTGGACATTCACTATTAATGTGGCGAAGCTTCTCACACTGGATTGGTGGTATGGGTATTCTAGTATTTATCTTGGCTATTATTATGGAGTCAAAGGATGGCTCAGCTTTATACATTTTAAAAGCTGAATCACCAGGCCCACAGGTTGGTAAAATAGCATCAAAGATGAAGATTTCTTCAAGAATCTTATATTTTATTTATATCGTATTAACAATACTTGAAATGCTTTCCTTATTTATTTGTCATATCTTTGATGAAAATATGACATTCTTTGATGCGGTAATACTTTCATTTGGTACAGCAGGTACAGGTGGATTTGCGACTACAGTAGCAAGCTGTAGTATTTATGCACCATGCTCACAATATGTTATTGCCACATTCATGTTATTATTTGGTATTAATTTCAGCATATATTTTTGGCTACTTGTAAGAAATTATAAGGACATTATTCGTAATGAAGAATTAAGATTGTATATATTTGTTGTGCTACTAGCAATTGCTATTATTACACTTCAAATTTATAAGCTATATTCATCATTTGAAGAAGGATTTAGACATGCATACTTCCAGGTTGCATCAATTATTTCAACGACCGGCTTTACGACAACCGATTATTGGAATGGTGCACAGGGAAGATGGCCTGCATTATCACTTGGTATAATAATTGTATTAATGCTTTGTGGTGCTTGTGCAGGATCAACTGCTGGTGGTGTTAAGCAATCAAGAATTCTTATTCTAGGAAAATATTCTAGAGTTAAGATTAGATCTATGATTTCACCAAGAAAGGTAGAAGTAGTAAGACTTGATGGAAAACCTATTAGTAATGATGTAATGACATCTACAGTTGCGTTTTTCTTATTATATTTTGTGGTATTAGTTGCCTGTGCTTTACTAATATCCATTTGGAACCCTGCAATGGATGCGATAGAAGGTGGACCACTTACTATGCTAACTGCATCGCTTTCTTGTATCTCTAATATCGGACCAGGTCTTGGTGCTGTCGGCCCAACTGGTGGATTTTCTGATTTCTCATGGTTTTCAAAGCTTGTCTTATCATTTGAAATGATAGCAGGTAGACTTGAATTATTCCCACTTTTGATTTTATTTTCAAGAGCTACATGGAGAAAAAGTGTATAAAATTACTTTAGTGAAGCCGAAAAGCTTCACTTTTTTATTAAAAAAGTGTGGAAAAAAGTTCATTTTAAGGTTATAATAAAGAGTAACATGAAATTCAGTTCACAAAAATCGATATACGGGAGGATTTTTATATATGGTCGATTATACAGAAGGTTCTGGAAAGCAATACCATATTGGTGTTGGTAAGGACGACGTAGGTAAATATGTAATTTTACCTGGTGATCCAAAAAGATGTGCAAAAATCGCTGCATATTTTGATGATGCAAAATTAGTAGGTGACAACCGTGAGTTTGTTACATATACTGGTTATCTTGATGGCGTTAAGGTTAGCGTAACATCAACTGGTATTGGTGGCCCATCTGCTTCAATTGCACTAGAAGAGTTAGTAGCATGTGGTGCTGACACTTTTGTTCGTGTTGGTACATGCGGTGGTATGGAAATTGATGTTTGTGGTGGTGACATTGTTATCGCTCAAGCTGCAATTCGTTTTGAAGGTACTTCAAAGGAATATTGTCCAATTGAATTCCCTGCAGTAGCTAACATTGATGTGTTAAATAGCTTAATCGCTTCAGCTAAGGACTTAGGTCAAACATATCATGTTGGTGTTTGTCAATGCAAGGATGCATTCTATGGACAACATAAGCCAGAAGAATTACCTAATCATCAAGAATTGTTATATAAGTGGGATGCTTGGTTACGTATGCATACAAAGGCTTCTGAAATGGAATCAGCTGCTTTATTTATTGCTGGTCAATATCTAAACGTACGTGTTGGTTCATGCTTCTTAGTTGTTGCTAACCAAGAAAGAGAAAAATTAGGATTGCCTAATAAGCAAGCACATGACACTGATATGGCAATTAAGGTTGCTGTTGGTGCACTTCGTAAACTAATCAAAGAAGATAAAGAAAACAAGAAATAAGAAATTTTAAAAGGTGTTAAGGCAATGTTAATACGTTGTTTTAAACGCCTTTTTTTCATAAGGTGTTACTATGTTTGATCCTAAAACTAGTCAATATCCATATACTACTCGTACTGATGGCCACTATATAGTTATCACAACAACAAAGGGTAATATATTCGATGGAAAATATCAATATGTTGAAAAATCTAATAAGTTCAAATTTAAAGTCTTCTTAACAAGAGTGGCTTTGTATTTGATTGTTTTTCCTTTGGCTAGAATTAGGTTTGGACTTAAGATTTACGGTAGAAAGAATTTAAAAAAGAATAAAAAAATATTGAAGCAAGGTGTTGTTTCTGTATCTAACCATGTTCATTTCTGGGATTATATTTTTGTTATGAAGGCAATTAGACCTTTTAAATCTAATTTGCTAGCATGGGCTGAAAATGTAAATGATAAAACAGGTGATTTAGTTAGATTAGTTGGTGGTATTCCAATTCCTGATAGAAGTGTTAGAGGAAAAATTTCGTTTTTGAACTCAGTTAAATCACTTATTAAAGGAGGAGGCTGGTTACACGTCTATTCTGAAGGTAGTATGTGGGAGTATTATGCCCCAATTAGACCATTTAAAACTGGCGCTGCAAATTTAGCTATTAGATGTGATAGACCAATATTACCATTAGGCTTTTCATACCGTGAGCCTGGTAAGATTAGAAAAAAATTGTTTAAACAGCTTGCTTGTATCAATTTAACAATTGGTGAACCAATCTACGCTAATAAAGAGCTTGATAAGGGTGAACAATTAAGAGATTTAACTAAGCGTTCACACGAGGCTGTTTGTAGACTTGTTGGTTATAAAGATGGAGAAAACATTTATCCACCAATATTTGATAATAATGAAAGAATTGATTACTAAAATAGATAAATCTATTATTTTTGGATGGTGTTAGAAGTATGGCAGTAAATCATGGGTTTATAACCCGAGTATTTGAGCAAGATAAAGAAAATGTAAAAAGTATAGATAAGCTTATTAGAAAAATATGCTACATTTCCAATTTCTTATATGTGTTTTTTCATTTAGCTTATTTGATTTTCTTTGTTGTTTTAAAATATGCATATAATATCAATACTGATTTGATGATATATGCTGGAATTTTTAGCGTAGGCTTTTTCTTACTTTTGTATTTGTTGCTTGATTTTAAAAAACTTAATATCTATGTTTTGGCCTGTGGTCTTGAAATATTGATATTCATGACTTATTCGACATTTATATGTGGATTTGGAGCTGGATTTCATTTATGCTTATTAGGTCTTATAGTGCTTGCTTATTTTACAGGCTATTATTCTTCTAAAAAAACAAGAGTTATCAGACCAGTTCATTGGGCATTATTCATTGGTGGTTTATATATATTTTTATATATTTGGTGTGGAAAGAATGAACCAGTAATTGCATTACCAGAGCTTGCAACTCAGCTATTATTTATTGCCCATTTAGTTGTTGTAATATCATTTATTACAACATTTTTAACAGTGTTTGTTAATTATGCAGGAAGACTAGAAAAAAAATTATTAGGGAATCAAAAACTGATAATTTAACTCAAATAGGTAATCGTAAGGCATTAGAGGATTTCTTTGCTGGGCTTGATTTAGAAAATGAAGAATATGCCTTATCACTATTTGATATTGATGATTTTAAGCATGTTAACGATGAATTTGGACATTTATGCGGAGATTATATATTAAAAGAAATATCAAGCATTGCACTTTATACAAAGGCTAGATCTGATTTCGTTATCAGGTTTGGTGGAGAAGAATTTGTAATGATTTCACAAATAACTTCATCATATGAAGATACTGTTAAAAAAATTGATGAATTAAGAGAAAGAATTGCTAAGCATAAATATATATTCGAAGGACAAAAGCATGTTGTAACTGTAACAATAGGAATGTCAAAATACCAAAAGGGTATGAATTTATATGATTGGATTATGCTAGCTGATAAGAATTTATATATTGGTAAGCAATCTGGTAAGAATAAGGTTGTTAGCGAAGATTAATAATAGAAATGAAAGAGCAGAAATGCTCTTTTATTCTTATTTAAAGAATAAATATTTAATAACTCACTTTAAAATAAATCTATAATTTGTTATAATAAACCAAATAGAAAGTGTGACTATATGGATTTCCTTCGCAAGGTATTTAATAAGATTTGGGATATTGGTTCTATTCCATTTCATAAGTTCGAATCTAAACATCCAAAATTTTACCGCAAGTATCGTGATTTAATTGGATCTATCGTCTGCGGTTTTATTGGTGCGGCTGCAACTTATATCCTTGTGAGCTTCCTACCATATATCTTTGGTCAAAAGATGGCAGAAATAGAGGTATTAATACCTGATGTTGATATGCAATTTCAAGAAATAACATATTCATGGTCAATAATTGGTTTCCCAGCCAGAATTCGTGATTATGAACCAATCATTGGTGGTGGTCTTGGATATTCAATTTCTTATTATTTTGCCAATGTTGTATCTCACGCAATTACTTATTCATTTATGCGTAAGTTCCATAATTCTAATCAAAATGTTCATAGACAATATCTATTTGGACTTGGTCTATGCTTCTTTGTATGTATCCTAACAAATATGATTAATGGCTTATGGCTACCTATCGTAAATGAAAGATTAACATTCCTAGAATATAACATCATAGTACTTGGTATTATCGGATTTGCTAACTTCGTAATTGGACATATTTCTAATCTATTACTTTATAAAGATCGTAATAAAAAGATTAAGAAGATTGTTAAAGAACGTGCTGATGCTCCAATAAATGCAGAAGAAACTCAAGAAGATAATAAACAAATTGAGGAATAAGATGATTTTAAAATATAAAATCGAGCATGATAATGTCTTAAGCTTAGAATTAAAAGAATTATTATCAAGACATTTATATAAATCAATTAAGTCACATAATTCTAAAATTCTTGTTAATGGTATGGAAACTAAGCTATACCAAAATGTTAAACAAGGAGATATAGTAGAAATAGATTATGAGGTGACTAAGGAAACCGAATGGCCACTTTATGAATCTAAAATAGAAATACTTTATGAAGATGAAAATTATTTAGTTGTTAATAAAAGAAGAAATCTTTTATCTATACCAACTAAAAAAGAACCTAAATCTTTATATCAAGAAGTATTATATTATTTATCACAAAAGGGAGATACTCCAGTTGTATCTATCTTAACTAGATTAGATAAGAAGACATCTGGATTATGCTTAATTGCCCTAAATAAGATTGCGGCCGATAGAATGGCTCCAATCCACGAGCATATAACTAGAAAATATTATGCTTTATTAAAGGGTGATTTAGAAAATGATGAAGGTGTAATTGAAACGTTCATCAAAAAAGATGAGAATTCAATTAAACGTTATATTTCAGATGATGGTCAAAAGGCTATATCTAGATATAATGTAATTAAAAGATATGGTGATAAAACATTAGTTGAATATAAGTTAGAAACTGGTAGAACTCATCAAATAAGAGTTCATTCACTATATATTAATCATCCTGTAATAGGAGATGATTTATATACAGATGATACTGGAGATTTATATTTAACAAGTCATTATATCAAATTCAAAAACATGGAAAATAAAATTGTTGAAATAGATATTGATAGTTGGTGGGCTGATGAGAAGTAATGAGGATTTATCTACATTAGAAGTAGATCCTAAAAAAGCCAAAAGATATAAGATAATACGTATAATAATAGAAGCTGTTGTATTAAGTGTACTTACAGGGTTATTAATTTGGGTATTAATTAAATATTTACCTTATTTTATGGAGTTATCTAATAATAAAGAAAAAAGAGATGTGTTTATCCAAGATATTAAAGGATATGGACCAGCCGCATTCTTTATCATATTAGGGCTTCAGGTATTCCAGGTAATATTTATGATTATCCCTTCAGGCCCTATAGTTATTGCCTCTGGTGTAGTACTTAATCCATTCTTGGCAGTGCTTGTATGTATATTAGGACAGACACTTGGTGGAATAATTGTTTATATTTTAGTTAAGCTACTTGGATATGATTTCTTAGCGTTATTTGCTGATCCAAATAAAATAAAGAATAGTAAATTATTTGGTAACCGTACCCAAACTGAGGTAATGATGTTTGGATATCTAATGATTCCGGCATTACCTAAAGATATAGTGGCATTTATTGCCCCATTTACTAAAGTTAATCTTTGGAGATTTACTTTAATAAATATATTTGCGCGAATTCCAATGACAATTGTATCTGTAATGATGGGTACCGCATTTATTGATGGTAATTATGTACTAGCTTTTGTGCTAGCGGGATGTTCAGGTGTATGTGCCTTACTTTGCTTTATATTTAATAAAAAGATTGTAAACTTCTTAGATAGAAATAAAAAAGAAGAAGTTTTAGAAGTAGAAACTAAAGAAGAAGATAAATAAAAAAATGAAAGGAGGGCTTTTCTATGAGTAATGCATTATTTTATTTTGAATCATGTGGCTTTTGTATAATTGTATTCACTTTGATTTTTTTTAAATGCTTAACTGGCTTTAGTAAAAGTATCCATAAATCATTTTTTGAATTTATGATTTTAGCTCAGGTTCTATATATGATATTTGAAATTTTGTGGGCATTCGTTGAATTTGAGGTATGGCCACAAACTAAAGAATTAGTATCATTTACGAATGTAAGCTTATATGCATGGGCAACATGTGTTGGTTATTCATGGTTTTTATATGTAGAGGATGTATGTGAATCTAAATTAACTAATAATAGATTAAAAAGAACCTTATGGGCTATACCTCTATTTGCAGGAATAATTCTAGATATGTTACTATTCTCTATTGGTAGAGGATATTATGTAGATACATTTGGTAACGCTAAAAACATTGTTGGTTTTATAATTTTAATTACTATACCTTTTATATATGTTGCTATAGCCACTGTAAAAACATTCTTGATTGCCGCAAGATCTAAAAATAGATGGGTTAGAAAATATTATTTAATTAATGGTGTATATCCACTTGGAATTATTGTTTTTGGTGCCTTACAGGTATTAATGCTTATGAGACAGATTAAATATCCATTCCTATGCTTCGGCTCAACTATTCTAATTATATTCTTATATCTATCTAATCTAGATAAGCTTATATCTAATGACTCACTAACTGACTTATTTAATCGTCGTATGCTAAATAAAGCATTTAAAAAGATGATTAGAAATAAACCAGAGGAACTAAAGGTATTGATGATTGATATTGATAATTTTAAAGATATCAATGATGAATGTGGACATAACGTTGGCGATTACGCAATTGTCGATGTATGCAATGCCTTAAAGAGAGTGTGCTTTATTGAAGATGTAATGCTATGTAGATATGGCGGAGATGAATTCATTGTTTTAACAAAGCTAGATGATAATAAGATAAAAGAAATAATAAAATCTATGTCAGAAGAAATAGCCAAATTACCTGTTTATGAAAAGATGAATGGTGAAAAAACTACACCATTAACAGTAAGTATAGGTATGGCTAAATATGATGTTCATAAGCACTCAAATCTTGATCCTGCAGTAGTTGCTGTAGAACTTGTAGTAGAGGCTGATAAGAAATTATATAAAGAAAAAGAAATGAAGAAAACTTTAAAAAATCAAAATAAGTAGTAAATAATTAAAAGGAAGAATTGTGGTGATTTTTCCTTTTTTTATTTCTTTTGTGGACTATAATTAGTGCGTACAAAGAGGGTGACTATAGTGTCTTCAGATATTAGACGCAGAGAAGCAGTTTTAAAAGGCAACCTCCTAAAAACTGTTTTAATGATCTGCATGCCTTTAGCATTATATCAATTTTTTAATAGTCTATATACACTATTTGACCAGGTGATATGTGCTCAGATATCTACTGATGCACAAAATGCAGTATCATCTATTGGTCAAATCAAGTCTACTATATCTGCCTTTGGTGGAGGACTCGCAGCCGGCGGTGGTGTAATCATCGCTAGGTATTTCGGTGCGGGTTATATAAAAGACAGCAGATACTCTAGCTCCAATTTGTTTTTTATGGCTATAGTTCTAAGTTTAATAATTATGATAATCTTCATACCACTCGCAAGACCAATTATGGAACTTGCACAAATTGCCCCTAAATCTATCGAAATCGGTACAAACTATTTTAGGCTTCAGATGGTTGAACTTATCTTTGTCACTATCAATAGTGTCTTCATTGGTATAGAAAAAGCCAAGGGAAACTCTAAAATGGTATTGCGCCTTAATATTGCCGTCATGGTTATTAAACTTGGACTTACTAGTCTATTTGTGTTCACATTTAGCTTAAAGGATATCATCTATGTTGAGCTTGCTACTATAATTGCTCAAGGTGCCTTAACAGCTATTGGTATATATTTCTTATTTAGAAAAAGTAATATTATTAGATTATCTATAAAGATGATGTTACCTAAAAAAGAATATGCTTGGCCTATTATTAAATTATCAGTACCAATTTTCTTAGGTAAGTTTGTAATGAACCTAGGAAAAGTAGTAGTAAATGGTATTTGTGGTAATTACTGGAATACAGTTACAGATGGCTTAATTGTTGGTACACTTGGTGTATCTAACAATATGTGTGGCTTAATCACATCACCTACTAACTCATTTGAGGAGGGTGGTTCATCTATTACAAGCCAAAATTTAGGTAATGGTAATATGAAGCGTGCAGTTAAATCATTTATTTATACTTTAACTGTATCAACTATTATTTCAGTTGTTGGCTATTTATTAATGCGTTTTGTATTAATAGATTGGCTAGTTGAATTATTTACAAGTGCTGATGGTAAATCAGAATTATATAAATCTATGGTAAAGGATATCTTTGTTTGGGATTCCTTATCAATCATCGCTTTAGGTGTTACAGCTCCTGTACTTGGTCTACTTTATGGATTTGGTCAAACAGGCTTATCTACAATCCTAAATCTAAGTAGAATAGGAAGCAGAATAATCTTCTTGGTTGCAGTCCATGCGATTAGACCAGATTTAGCACCTACACTATGTGCTGGTTTATCTATGGGTATAAGTAATACTGTAATTTTATTATTATCTGCCTTATTTGCGTTAATCTTCTTTATTAAGATTAAGAAGAATGGATTTAAAGGAATGAAATTTTCTGATCCAGAACCAGAAGTTAGCGAATTAATTATGGAATAACTAATTCTTTTATGTTAAAATAATATAAAGGGATTGGTGATATGATGAAAAAACAAACTAATATGTTAAGATTAGCAGTAATATTACTTGCAATATTATTAGTAATATTAGGAGTGCTACTTGTAGTTCGTGGTGCCTTTGGGGCATTTAGATTAAGCTTTGCTACTACAAAAGGAATATTTATTCCTATAGATATTATTGTTGGATCATTAACTCCACTTATCGCAGTAATAATGATTTCATTTTCTAAAGAAAAAGAAATAGAATAAACAATATAACGAGTGCTTTGGCACTCTTTTATTTTGCCTAAAATCAATAATCAAAATTAAAAAAATTAAGCATAAGATTAAAAAAGTTAATTTTTGTTGTTGACATATTTAAACATAGGTATATAATAGTAAGTGAAAAAGGGGATGATTAGATGAAGAAGAATGTAATCGGTGAATGTCCTATATGTAAACACAACTTATTTGTTAAAACATTAAAGTGTGAGGAATGTGGAACAGAAGTAAGTGGAGAATTCCAATTATCACCATTTGATTATCTAACAAAAGAACAAATGGAATTTGCTTTAGTATTTATAAAGAATCAAGGTAATATTAAAGGAATTGAAAAAACACTTAATATTAGTTATCCAACTGTAAAGAAAAATATTGAAGATTTATGTAAAGCTTTAGGCTTTAGCTTAGAATCAGAAGAAACATTATCTCGTGATGATGTTAGAAAAAAACTAAAAAATGGTGAAATCTCATTTGAAGAGGCAGAAGAATTATTAGGAGGAAAACTATAATGAAAGATGAATATTTAAAGAGATTAGAAGAATTACTAGAAGAAAATGAAGTAAAGAATAAAGAAGAAATTCTAAAGAAATATCAAAAGAGATATGAATTTGGTTTAGAATCAGATTTGTCTGATGAAGAAATAGAAAATATGCTTGGTAAGCCTGAGGATGTTGTTAATAAATTCAAGGAAGAAACTGAAGAAGAAAAAACAACATTCAAAACTTATGATGAAGTTAAATCAGATTATAAGAAGAACTACAATTTAGTAGTTAAAACAGTTGGTGATGACATCTATGTTGTAAAATCAGCTGATGATTTAGTTCATCTAGAATTTGAAAATGTAGATATCGATGCTTATGATGTTAAAAATGATAGTGAAAGTGGCGTAATTGTAAAATATTTAAAAACTAAATTCTTTGGCTTAAATAGAAGAAAATCAGGAAAGATTACAATTAAGGTTCCTGAAGGAAAAACATTTGATCTAGCAGAAATATCAACTACATCAGGTGATCATAATATCGATAGATTAACTGCGAATACTATATCATTTTCTACAGTATCAGGTGACGCAGATATCCATTATCTAAAAGCCAATTATATTTCTATATCAACTGTATCTGGTGATTATGAAATTGATAAGATTGACTCAGAAAAATGTACAATTAATACAGTATCAGGTGATGCTGAAATCAATGAAGTAGTTTCTAAAAAGATTACTCTAGATAGCGTATCAGGTGATATTAGTATTAATAAGACTGATTGTGAAAATTTCACAACTAATTCTGTAAGTGGGGATATTAAGATAAATAACGAAAAGCATAAAAATATAGTAAGATCAATAAAGGAGAAGTTCTAATGAGAGAATATAGAGGCTGGCGTGGCAGAATAATTGCAGCTACACCATTAATATGTTTAATTGCATATCTATTAATCGGATTCTTGATGGGAATATGGCATCCAACATGGGTAATATTCTTCCTAATCATTATCGTACCAGTAATGTTATCTGATGATGTATTTGAATCAATTTACCCAATTATTGTAGTAACTACTTATATAATACTTGGTTTAACAATTGGTTGGTGGCATCCAGGTTGGATCCTATTCTTAACAATCCCTGTATATTACATCTTATTTGGTGGATTATTTAAGAAAAAGAAGAGAGTAAATAAAGAAAAAAGTAAAAAAGATAAAATTATAGAAATCATTGAAAATTTCAAAGATAGCGACAAATAATAGCTAAAAAAATCTAAAATCAGCACTAATTATAATTTTTATTAAAAATTAGTGTTGATTTTTTTTGCCATAATTGATATAATACGCACTGCAGTTTGTGGTCTGGTAGTTCAGCTGGTTAGAATGCCTGCCTGTCACGCAGGAGGTCGCGAGTTCGAGTCTCGTCCAGACCGCCACTTATATGCGCGCATAGATCAATTGGATAGATCGTTTGACTACGGATCAAAAGGTTGGGGGTTCGAGTCCTCTTGCGCGTGCCAGTTTGCATGTATGACTTTGTAATTTCAAAGTCTTTTTTTATTTTTAATGTTGACAAGTATACTTGGCAATAGTAAAATATATGTAAAGTATACTTGGCAAAGGAGAATAAATATGTCTAAATTGTTTATTTATTATAGCTTTAGTGGTAATGGTGATGTAGTAGCTAAGGCACTCGAAGAAAAAGGATTCGAAATTAGAAAAGTAGAATCTAAATTAAAATTAAGAAAGAATTTATTTTTACAAATGATGAAGGGTGGCTTTCTAGCAAGCATAGGAGCTAAGCCTAAATTAATTAATTATAATAATAATGTAGATGGTTATGAAGAAATCTATATTGGGGCGCCAATTTGGAATGGTAGACTTGCATGTCCCGTTAATACAATACTTCGTGATACTAATCTAGATGATAAAAAAGTAGCATTTATTTTATATAGTGGAAGTGGCACAGCAAAGTATGCTGATAAGAAGCTTAATAAGCTATATCCAGAAGCTAAGCTAATCCATCTTCAACAACCTAAAAATAAAAAAGGAGAGGTAGAAAAATTATATGAATAAAGAAGAAATATTACAAAAAGCCCAAAATGATAATAAGGGTATGGATGTTGCTGATCTAAATATTCAATATAAGGCAGCATATATATCTTATTTTGTTGGCATAATAGGAATAATTATAGTAGATATCATAAATGCGATAGTTTTTAAATATGTTAATCATGGTGCTAATATGGTAATGTCTTTGATGCTTACTATAGCTTTTGCTATAAAATATTATCATCTTAAAAAGAAACATGAACTAATTGTTACAATTTGTTATTCATTATTAACATTAATGTTTTTAACATTCTGGATTTTACAGCTTGTGAAGGTATGGTAATGAAAGAGGAATTAGTGTTAAAAAATAATTTAGTAACAATTAGAAAAGAAAAAGGAATATCTCAACAAAAGCTTGCAGAAATGGTTGGAGTATCTAGAAATACGATAAGCTCAATTGAGACTTATCAGTATCAACCAACAGCTAAATTAGCCCTACTTTTAGCTATCGCACTTGATAAGAAATTTGAAGAAGTTTTTTATTTTGAATAAGAAGTAAATCTATCACTAAAATAGTGGTAGATTTTTCTTTTTAATTGTTGATATATTATAATTTATGAATTATAATAATTGTCATAAATAATGCATATTTGTTTAAGAGGTAGTAGTATGAATAAAACAGCATCATGTATTAAATTAATTCAAGTTTTATATGGTAGAGATGAATATCTAAATACTAATGATTTAGCCGAGATTTTAGATACTAATCCTAGAAATATTAGAGAATATTTTAAGGAGCTAGAATCACTAGGCTATGAGATATTATCTAAGAAGGGTTTATATGGTGGTTACAAGCTAAGTAATACATCATTTTTACCTACGATGAAATTCACATCTGAAGAGGAAGCTGAATTAAAAGAAATTGGAGATTATTTAAAAAATAATAACCAAGATTTATATAATACATATACTGAGCTAACTGGTAAGGTTAAGGCTACTGCCGATAGTAATAACCTTATTACGCCTCTTAAAATGGTTGATAGATTCCCAATTGATGTCGATATCGATGTTATAGAAAAGATATATAACGATTTGCGCTTCGCCATCAATAAGAAATTAAAATGTGAAATAGGTTATGTATCTCAAAGCGATAAGCTAACTGCGCATGTAATTCATCCTTATAAATTATTTGTATATAATGGAAACTATTTCTTACTTGGTTTCACAGAGGTAAGAAATGATTTTGCCTATTTTAAATTACATAAGATTAATTCTATCTATGTAACAAATAATAATTTTGAGGTTCAAAGTGAATTTAATGAATTAAATTATATAGATGAATTTGGAGTTAAACAAAGAGACCCATATACACACTTTGAATTTGAAATTAATAATTTAAACCAGGTTTTAAAGGATAAGGTATTTGGTAAGAACCAAAAAGTAGAAATAATTGATGAAAGAAATTTAAGATTGTCTTTTGATTCTCAAAATAAAAAGGCTGTCATAGCCTTTGTATTATCACTTGCTGATAACTGTAAGGTTATTGAGCCTGTTGAATTAAAAGAAGAATTAAAGAATACAATCTCTAAAATGATGAGTAGGTATCAAAATGATTAAATATGTGTTTTTTGATTTTAACGGAACTATCATTGATGATGTAGATTTATGTTTAGATCTACTAAATGATATTTTACGTGAACAACATAAAAAAGAAGTAAGCTTAGAAGAATATAAAAATATCTTCACATTCCCAATTAGAAGATATTATGAGCTTGCGGGAGTAGATTTTAATATTGAATCATATGAAAGCCTAGCTATTAAATTTATAGAGAAATATCAACCTGCTAGCTATAATTGTAATCTATATCCTGGTATTAGAGATGTTGTTGAATTTCTACATTCTAAAGGAATTAAATGCGTAATCCTAAGTGCTAGTGAAATTAATAACCTAAAAGATCAATGCGAGAAGTTTAAAATTGATACATTATTTGATGATATTTTAGGTATTAGTAATATTCACGCTGCCAGCAAGGTAGGCATTGCTAAGGATTATTTTAAGCTACATGATATTAAGCCTAATGAAGCAATCTTCATTGGTGATACACTTCATGATGAAGAGGTTGCAACATCACTTAATGTTAAGAGCTTTTTAGTGCCTAATGGACACCAATCATATGAAGTTTTAACATCTGGAAAATCACAGATTTTAAGTGATATTAGATGTTTAAAAGATGATTATGAAAATATTTTTAAAATTGATTGAAAATGATAAGGGTATAGTTTATAATAAACTATAGTTTTTTGGAGGATATAATGAAAAAGTTAAAATATATATTATTATCATTGTTATTATTACCAGTATTCCTACTATCAAGCTGTAGTAGTGAATCATTCTATTCAAATTTCAAGAGCTTAGGTGCTACAATTGAAGAAACAAATTGTTTTGAAGAAATTACATTAGATCAAGCAGTAGCTAAAATTAATGCAAAGGAAAGCTTTGTATTAGTAATTGTTTCTTCAAAGAAGAGTGCATCAGCTACAGCAGTTACAGCAATTCAATATGATGCAGATAACACAAACTACACTGGTAAGGTTTTAGTATTAGATGTTAAGAGCCCTACAGCTGAAGAAGGACACAACATTGAAACTAAGTTACAAATTAAAGCTCATAGTGATTCAAATGGTTTCGTAGCTGTTGGCTTCAATAATGGTGCACAAATATTTGACACATCAAAAAATGATGTAAATAGCGATGTATTTAGAACTACATCAGATGCAATAAATATTCATGCAGTATTCACTTATATTGCTGAAGGAGTTATAAGTAAAACAGAATAGGGTTAAATACCCTATTTTTTTTCAAAAAGGGTGGTATTATGTTTCACAGTAGTAGAGGTATGGATTTAGTACCTGGTAGTGTTGCAATATTAAATGGGCTAGCACCAGATGGTGGACTGTATGTAATGGATAATCTACCACATGTTGATTATAAAACTCATCTAGAAGATGATTATAAGATGCTTGCTTCATTTATTATCTGTAAATATTTTGATGAATTTAGCTTCATAGAGGTTAAAAAGCTTGTTGATGAAGCTTATGATACTTTTGATACTAAAGAGGTTATCGAATTAAAAGAATGCGACAACGCATACTTTTTAGAATTATTCCATGGACCTACTTTGGCTTTTAAGGATTTAGCATTATCTATAATGCCAAAGCTAATGAAGCTATCAAAAGAAAAAAATAAATTAAATAATAAAACTACAATCATTACAGCTACATCAGGTGATACTGGTAGTGCGGCTTTAAATGGATTTAAGGATATTGAAGGAATTGATATCTTTGTATTATATCCAAATGGTGGTGTATCAGATAATCAAGAAAAGATTATGCTAAATTACCAAGCAAAGAACGCTCATGTTATCGCAGTTAATGGTAATTTTGATGATTGCCAATCATTTTTAAAGAAGTTTATGAATGAGCATAAGGATTTAAATCTATCTACAGCTAATTCAATTAATATAGCTAGATTAATTCCTCAAATCGTATATTATTATTATTCATATATCAAGCTTGTTAATGATAAGAAGATTAAATTAGATGAAGAAATATCATTTGTAGTACCAAGTGGTAATTTTGGTGATATCTTGGCTGGCTTTTTAGCTAAGAATATGGGATTACCTATCAAGAACTTGGTTTGTGCTACTAACCAAAATAGTGTGCTATTTGATTATTTTAATACCAATATCTATGATAAGAACCGTGAATTTTATAAAACAAATTCACCATCTATGGATATTTTGACATCATCTAATTTTGAAAGATTAGTTTATTATATGTTAAATGATACATCCAAGGTTAAAGCTTTAATGGATACATTTAATAAATGTGGTAAATATGAACTAAAAAATCCATTTAAATATTTTTATAGCTATAAATCTAGTGACTCTGAGGTTATTGATTATATTAGGGAAGTATATGATAAATATAATTATCTAGTTGATCCTCATACAGCCTGTGGATATGGAGCTTATACAAAGTATGATGGCAAAGAAAAATGTGTAATCATATCTACTGCCTCAATCTTTAAATTCCCATCTACAGTTATGTCTGCGTTTGGTAAAAACGGTGGGATTGAGGAAATGGAAGAAGAATTTAAGCTAGAAAGACCTAAATCATTATATTTTAAAGATAATGAAAAGATTGTTGTAGAGCTTAATGATTTAGAAGACTATATATTAAATATGATAAAAAGTGGTGATTAGATAGATGTATAAGATAAGTGTTCCTGCAACAAGTGCTAATTTATCAGTTGGATTTGATACACTTGGTATCGCATTTGATTTGTATAATGAATTTTATGTAGACTATGCTGATAAATTCAGTCTTGTTGGATTTGATGAAGGATATAATAAAGAAGACAATAATTTATTTATAAAAGCTTATAAAAGCTTCTTTAAGAAATTTGGATTAGAGATAATCCCAATTAGCGTAAAGATGGTATGTAATGTACCAACATCACGTGGACTAGGCTCTAGTGCGACATTAGTAGTAGGTGGAATCTTTGCGGCTAGTAAGATAACTAAATTAAGATTATCAAATGATGAAATCTTTAATTTAGCTCTAGCTGTTGAGCATCATCCTGATAATGTAGCTCCAGCAATCTACGGTGGACTTACATCATCATATGCTAGTAATGGAGTATATTATGCTAAGCAATATGATGTTAATCCAGATTTAAATTTCTTAGTTTTAATTCCCGATTATAAAATTAAGACAGAAGATGCTAGAAAGGTATTACCATCAAGCCTATCTTATCCTGATATAGTTCATAATTTATCTAGAATTGTAATGCTACCTGATGCATTTAAAAATGGTGATGTAGAATTACTTCGTGATATTTTTGATGATCATCTTCATGAGCCATATCGTGCTAATCTGATAAAGGAATATCAAGATTTTAAAAAGATTGCCTTAGATAATCACGGGGTACTTGCTATAAGCGGAAGTGGTAGTAGTATGCTTGTAATATCAAAGCTAGATTTAGAAGATTTATTTGATATTAAGAAGCTAAAATTACATATTTCTACAGGCACTGAAATCACACAATGTGAGTAGTTATTATTTACAATAATAATTTAATTTGTTATAATAAATGAGTGGAGGTAATAGTCATGGATGTTTTTGAAACAGTTAAAAAGATTATTATAGAAGAATTAGGCTGTAAACCTGAAAAAGTAGTTCTTGAAGCTAGACTAAAAGAAGATTTGTCAGCTGACAGTATTGATGCTGTACAAATTATTATGGATTTAGAAGATACATTTAATATTCAAATCGACGAAGACAATGCTGAAAATATTAAAACAGTAAAAGACGTTGTCGATTATGTAAGTGGTTTAATTAAGTAAAGAAAGCTACGCTAAATAGCGTAGTTTTTTTTAAAATCAGATGAGGAGGTGAAGCTATGGGACGTGGTACTTGGTATAAAAAATGGTTATCAAAGCGTGGATTCATGATTGAAAATATAAAACTAAATAAGAAATCCAGCATTTATACTTATTTTCCTAAGATGAACCAATATGGTTTCCAATCTGGTAACATCAGAGGAATCATTTTAGCTGATACAATTAGTAGATACCAAAGAATGACAGATTTAAATGTCTTATTCCCTATTGGCTTTCACTCATTAGGCTCCTCAAGCTTCCTTCAAAGTAAGAAAAAATCAAATCTTTTGGATGATGAAATAAGTGATATATTCCATAACCAAATGATAGAGCTTGGTATAGGTATAAATAAAAACAAGCTAATAGATATGCGTCATGATGAATTCTTGATTAATCTTCAGCTTGTATTTTTAGAACTATATGAAAAGGGTTATATTAAATATAAAGATACGGTTGTATATTATGATCAATTAAAAGATAAAATATATGATGAATTCTCAACCCCTTCTCATACCTTACCTACTAAAAGAGAAAAATGCTTCGTATTAGATATTAAAGATATATTAAACAATGTCTTAGATGATATTGATAAATTAATGGTACCATCATCATTAAAAGAAGAATTAAAGAATGCGTTTAAGCCTAAATTTGATTATTATATGTCATTTAATTTATCTAATGATGTAGCACTTGATGTAAAAATAGATCATCCTGAATATTTAGGTTCCTTATCTGCCATCCTAATTAATCCTGATCTATGTGATATAACAAACTTTATATCATATGAGGAGAAGGATGCGATAGAGGCAATCTTGTCTAGTGATGCAGGCTTTGCCTATTCAGGTTTGGATACCCTAAACCCACTTACAGGTAGCGAGGTTCCAGTCTTCATTTCTAGAATGTATGATGAAGGAATCCATCTATGCTTCCCGGCAGTAGATGAGGATGATTATGCATTCACTAATGAATGTGAGTTAGATTATAAAGATATAATAGGAGAAGATAATCTACTTTATAATAGTGACTTCCTAGATGGCCTATCTTTAGATTTAGCCCATGAAAAGGCCATAACTAATTTTATGGAATATGGCTTAATAACAAAGCGTAAGAATTATAAGATTAATGAAATCTTATTATCTTCATCTGATAGCTTTGGTCCATTATTCCCATTCTTATATGATGCAGAAAGTGATGAATTAAATTCACTTAAAAATTATTTACCATATAGCTTCTCAACCCAGTTTAGACCAATCACTAAAGCATTTAATGATGTGGCTGGTATGATGTTATCTGGAACAATAAATAATTTATTTGTTGAAGGAATGACACCATTTATCACAATCGTGTATGATGTTTATTCTCAGGTTGATTCATTCTTTTCTGAATCTACATTAGAATTATTTAAAGAATGGATGCCATTTGAGATGTTTATAGTAGAAAACGAAAATATTATATCAGAACTTTTAATGCCAATAATTTTTTATAATATCTTAAAGAAGGAATTAAAATTTGATTTTAATTTATTAAACAATTTGAAAATTATTGGTAAGAGTGTTGATAATAGATTAAATGATATAAGAAGAAGTAATAATAATTTAATTGATATGGATAAGGTATTGAAGAATTATTATTCTGATTCAATTAGATTATTTGCCTTATCTGATAAGTTATCTGAAAATTTCATATTCAATGGATATGAATTAAAAGAAATAGATAATGAAATAAAGAAATTAGAGAATGCATTAATTAATCTAGAAATAGATAATAATAGAGATGTTGATTTAACATTCCTAGATTATAAAAATAAAGCATTATCTTATATGGATAAATATGATTTAGAAAAATATATTAAGATATTAAAGGATATCACTAATAAATTCATTTATAATTCAAAATTATCAAAAGAAGAATTAATAATGTATCTAAAATTAATATATCCAATTACGCCATATTTAGCAGAAAATATATATGAACATCATTTCGATGTTACTAAATCAATAATCAATGAAAGTTGGTAAAAAGGACTAAAAATTTGAATTTTGGTCCTTTATTTTTTTTATTAACATGCTATTGAATTATAAATAATATTGACCTATAATTCTATAAAAGGGGTAACTTTTCTATGCAGTATGAATTAATAGTTAGAAAAACTGTTTCACAATTTATTGAAAAAATATTTCGCTTTTATAATTATGATTTTAATCATGATGAATTCAAAAAAGTGGTCTATAATGAACGTCAA
>JAFTDB010000011.1 GCA_017454375.1 Acholeplasmatales bacterium
TATCACTTCTGCCACTCCCTTCGTTAGTGGATTAGAGCTATTAGTATATTCTTCTACCTTTTTACTTACTAATACCTCTACTAACTCTAATATCATTTTACCATAGTCATTAAGTCCATTCAATTTGTTTTGTTTCATTAGTTCTTCTATGTATATCTCATAGATTTCTACTGTGTTATATGTTTCCTTATCATATGTATCATAATACACAATCTTTTTAATTGGTGAGCCACTAAAGTTATGCGCCTCCTTTATGAAGAATATTTCTCTTGCATAAGCTTCCTTATCAAAGCTTTCTCCTGGTTCAAAACATCTTCCATATAACTGTGCTGCATAGAAGAATTTCCTCCTGTCATGGAACTTCTTAGTTTGCAAGACCTTCTGAGCTTCAAAGTCGATATGATATACAATACCACTATCATCCTCGCCCCTCGCGCTTACATCAAATATTGCCTCTCTAGCATATGGTATGGTTTTTGTCTCTATAAGCTCTGATACTACATCCTCTGGCTTTAGATTGACACCACAGATTTTGTTGATATATCCAACCAACAGATTCTTATTTTTAAAAACCTCTTTAAAAATCAAATCTGAGATACCGGATATATCTCTTGTTTTAACTTTATTCATTTTATAAAACACCTCTTTTCCTAATATTGAGAAGTGAAGTTAAAAAACGCCTCTCACATATATAGGTAGTCTCAAAGTGGTGATTTTTTTAAAATATTTTTTAATTTATTAAAAAAAGTTTATTTAAAAAGAAAAATGCTACCGAAGTAGCATTTATTCAAAACATAATCTATTCAAATCTTTTTAAATAATTTAATACAGAGATTGCAGCGATAGTACCATCAGAGGTTGCGGTGGTAAGCTGTCTAATTCTCTTACTCTTACAGTCTCCCGCAACGAATATGCCTTCTTCTGATGTTTGGTTACCTTCATCAGCAAGTAGATAATTCCATTGATCCTTTTTTAAATTAGTAAATGGCTTAGTGTTGGCAATTGTACCAATTGAAACAAAGATACCATCAACTAATACTTCTTTTTCAACTCCTGCTTCATTAATAACTAAGCCTTTGAATTCATCATCCTTAATAATGTATTTTAATACCTTAGAATTGTAATGAATTTTTACCTTAGGATTCTTAGTTATCTTTTCAACATTGATAGGCTCACCAGTAAGCTTATCTAAATCCTGAATGATTGTAACACTCTTAGTGTTGTTGATTAAATCTAGGGCAATAGTTAATGCACTATTACCACCACCAATGACTGCTACATCCTTATCATTGTAGAATGCACCATCACAGGCAACACAAAATGAAATACCATTACCGATGAATTCATCTTCTCTATCTAGATTTAATCTACGGTATTTACAGCCTGTTGCGATAATGACTGCTCTTGCTTCGTATTTATTTGAATCTGTTGTGACAACCTTTTTATCACCAACAGATTCAATATTTAATACTTCTTCAAATTCATATCCACAGCCTAGCTCTTCTATTTGGTCGTATAGATTAGAGGTTAATTCTACACCACTAATAGATTTGTAGCCTGGATAGTTTTCAACCCTTGGTGATGAAGCAATTTGACCACCAATAGATTCTGATTCTAATACTAAAACCTTTTTATTAGCTCTAAGAAGGTATAGGGCTGATGTCATACCAGCCATTCCAGAGCCAATGATTATACAATCGTACATTATGCTCTTTCACCAATGTATTTCTTAATATTAGAAACGTTGACAATCATTTGTCCGCCTACAGCTAATGTAGGTGCTTGCTTAACACCGTATTGTTTAACTAAATCAACATTTTCTTCAGCAATAATCTTTGTATATTTAATGCCAGCCTTTTGTAGTAAAGATTCAGCTACCTTACAGTTAGGGCAAGTCTTAGATGCGAATAATAGGATTTCTGTTGAATCGCCAACCTTCTTCTCAACGATTTCTACATCATCACCAAATCTACGGCCCTTGAATAATGAACCAGCGATATCGTAAGTCTTACGTTCCTTATATTCCTCAAGCTTACCATCATTCCAGTTCTTAACAGGACGATAGTAACCAGTGATACGGCTATAGATTTCAGTTTCCTTATTACAATATGGACATTGCTTAACTTCACCAGCTAAGTAGCCATGTTCCTTACATACTGAGTATGTTGGAGATAATGTATAGTATGGAAGACGATAGTTATCTGAAATCTTCTTAACTAGGTTAGCTGCAGCCTTCCAAGATTCTAATCTTTCTCCTAGGAATGTATGGAATACAGTTCCTGAAGTATATAATGTTTGAAGCTCATCTTGAACATCAAGTGCTTCAAAGATATCAGCTGTATAGCCAACAGGTAGATGTGAAGAGTTTGTATAATATGGAACATTATCCATTGAGCTAGCAGTTTGGATAGCTGGATATCTCTTCTTATCATGAGATGCTAGACGGTATGCTGTAGATTCAGCAGGTGTAGCCTCTAGGTTGTATAGATCACCATATTTTTCTTGGTAATCAGATAATTTATTTCTCATGAAGTTTAAAACATCTTTAGCGAATTCTTGACATTCCTTATTTGTTAAGTCTTTTCCTAACCAGTTAGCATTTAAACATGCTTCATTCATACCAACTAAACCGATTGTTGAGAAGTGGTTATTGAATGTTCCTAAGTATCTCTTAGTATAAGGATATAAACCTTCATCTAATAGCTTAGTGATTGTATTTCTCTTAATCTTTAAGCTTCTAGCAGAAATATCCATCATTCTTTCAAGTCTTGAATAAAATTCTTCTTTAGTCTTTGATAAGTAAGCAATTCTAGGTAGGTTGATAGTAACAACACCTACAGAACCTGTAGATTCACCAGAACCGAAGAAACCACCAGATTTCTTTCTTAATTCTCTTAGATCTAGACGTAATCTACAGCACATAGATCTAACATCAGATGGTTCCATATCTGAGTTTACATAGTTAGAGAAATATGGAGTACCATATTTAGCTGTCATTTCGAATAATAATTTATTATTTTCAGTTTCAGACCAGTCAAATTCCTTAGTGATTGAATATGTAGGAATAGGATATTGGAAGCCACGACCATTGCAGTCACCTTCACACATGATTTCAATAAATGCCTTATTGATCATATCCATTTCTTTCTTACAATCTTTATATTTGAAGTCTTGTTCTTCATCACCGATTAAAGCATTTAATTCTGCTAAATCGTTAGGTACTGTCCAGTCTAATGTGATATTAGTGAATGGAGCTTGAGTACCCCAACGAGATGGAGTATTAACACCATAAATGAATGATTGGATACATTGCTTAACTTCTTTATATGATAGGTTATCCTTCTTAACATATGGAGCTAGGTAAGTATCAAAAGATGAGAATGCTTGAGCACCAGCCCATTCATTTTGCATGATACCTAGGAAGTTAACCATTTGATTACAAAGTGTAGATAGGTGTCTTGCTGGAGCAGATGTAATCTTACCAGTAACACCGCCAAGGCCTTCCTTGATTAATTGTTTTAAAGACCAACCAGCACAATATCCTGATAACATAGATAGGTCATGGATATGGATATCAGCATTTCTATGTGCAGCAGCAATTTCTTCATCATAAATCTCTGATAGCCAGTAGTTAGCTGTGATAGCACCAGAGTTAGATAGAATTAAACCACCAAGTGAATATGTAACTGTAGAGTTTTCTTTAACTCTCCAGTCATTGATTTGAACATAGTTATCAACTAATGCTTTATAATCTAATACTGTTGATTTAATATTTCTTTGCTTTTCATGTAGCTTTCTATATAGAATATATGATTTAGCTACATCAGTATAGCCTGATTTAGATAATACATTTTCAACGCTATCTTGAATATCTTCAACGCTAATCTTTTCATCAACAACCTTTGATGCAAAATCAGCAGTAACCTTTAATGCTAAGAAATCAATAACATCCTTATCTGTATTAACATCTACTGAATCAAATGCTTTAGAAATTGCACTTGCTATTTTTTGTAAATTAAAGTCTACGACGCTTCCGTCTCTTTTTATAACCTTATACATAATTTCACCTCTTAATTTATTCCTCTAATTTGAATATAATCATATTTTTGTTTTAGTTTATTGTAAATCTCTTTTAATTCTTGATCTGTATATGCCTCTAGATTAGAAATAATATTAGTTTCTCTATCCTCAAACTTTTGTAAAAAGTAATGCTTACAGTTTAGATAATTAATAATTAATTCAATATCCTCAGGAGTCATAAATTCTTTTATAACTGTAGTTCTAAATTCATATTCGATCTTACTATTTTTAATCAAATTAATTGATTCTCTTAATCTATCAATATTAACATTTCTACAAGTAATTATTTCATATTTTGAAAACACACTCTTTATATCCATTGCGATATAATCTATTAAATTGTTATCTAAAAGTGTTTTAATAACTTGTGGATTAGACCCATTTGTATCTAGTTTTACCAAAAGTCCAATATCTTTTACCTTCTTGATGAATTCAATCAAGTCTGGTTGAATTGTTGGCTCTCCGCCTGTTATGCAGACACCATCAAGAAGCTTCTTTCTCTCCCTAAGATAATCAAGTACCTCTTCCTCAGGGATGAGCTCATTATCCTGAATATCTAACACAAGTTCACTATTTTGACAATATGGACAACGGAAGTTACATCCATTAGTGAATATTGTAGCCGCAACTCTATCAGGATAATTCAAAAGTGACAATTTATCAAATCCAGCTATTTGCATATTAATCACCACACCTAATGCTTAGGAATGCTACATCATTTGTAATCGCATCATTTAGCATATCCTTTATTTTCTTTGTTGAAGTTTTTCCTCCAACCTCAATAACATAGCGGTGACCTCCGTTAGTTAGTTTTTCATAGCTAGCTATGTCACTTACATTATCAAATGCTTTATAAGCTTCATCATATGTGCTCTTGTTAGAATCAACCTGTTCAGCAAGGATTGTCTTATCAATGTTGATAAAGTGTGCTGAAGCATCAGCATAATTTATCCCACTAATTGAAAAGTTAAGACGCTCCTCATTACTGATTTTGCTGGCATAATCATTAAGATATTCAAGTAGTTTTAAGACATCACCTTTTTTATTCTTAAAGAATGTCCTAGCTGCTTCTGCAAGACCTACAAGGTTGATGTATAGCACACCACCTCTTAGGATTTTTCTAACCTTTTGTCCAGCCTCTAGCTTTTCACTATCAAGGATTACCTTATCATTAAATAGATAATTGTAATTCTCCTTGTAGTAATTGCACATATTTTCAAATGCTACAAGTAGCTCATTCTTACAAAGCTCTAAACAGCTATTTAGTGAAGCATAGAATGTTTCATTATCCTTTGACTGCATCGCAATTCTAGCTAGGTTAATGCTAGTGTTTGCTAGCATTATTCTGCCTAAGGATAATTTCTTCTCTTCATTGATATTGTCTAATATTTTTTCACCTAAAAAGAAATATTCAATATCACTAGCTGTTGTAACGTTGGCGCTAGATTTTAAATTAATAACATTAAAATCTTTCTTTGTTTCAACAAGTTCTAATAATTCATCAACTGATTTGTTATCTTCAATCTTATAATTGAAATGTATAAATTTGAAATCAGTTGTTTTGAATATATCAACGATCATCTTGTTTATAACATTACCAATGTTACCCTTAGAGCTACCAAAGCTTACTGTGTAGCCCTCATTTCTTGGGAATGATTCATCATCAATAGAAAGTAATAAATTCTTTAAATCACTATATACCTTAGAATTAGTTGCGGACAATGAATCACTAACACATTTAGTGAATAAATCTAAGGTAGCTTTAGATTTAAAATATTTTTCTAAGGATTTTACACCACTATCAATATCATCAATCATTGAGATTTCATCCTTTAATGCGGTGATATTGATATAAGGTAATAATCCTTCTAGCTCTAGATACTTAGTTAGATAATCAGTTAAATAATTCTTATATAAATATATATAATAAGGATTAAATACTTTATCTAGACTAGCTAGAACATGCTCGCCATATTGTTCTTTTTTAATATTTCTAAGGAAGCTAATTAAATAGAATATGTAATTATCGTTGATTTCTATTTTAGATAAATCTAAAACGGAGCCCTTAGAAATCTTAAAAGAATAATAGCCTAAGTTATGGATGAATATTATTCCCTCATCATGGCTTCTAGTATATTTATTATCTAGAAGATATGCCCTTGCATATTCGGTTGAAATAGAACTTTCAAATGTTAGAATTGATTGAAAGCTTTCGACTCCTTTGCTGGCAAGGAATTCCATAGCCTTCAAAAACTTATGTTGTTGTTTAGTAGTAAACAAATCTCTAGATTGTGCTCTTTTAATACGATATTCCTTAAATGCTTCATATGCTTCCTTATAAGAAGATGCATTTAAGGTATTCTCGATAATATCTTGAATATCCTCTACATTGATAGTTTTTCTATCCTTGTAGTTTTCTTCAATAAAATTAAGAACATCACTATAAATTTTGTTAATACTGTTGATATCGTAATTATCATAAGTACTATCAAAGGCCTTCTTTATCGCAATAGCTATCTTAGCTTTGTTAAAAGAAACTCTCTGACCACTTCTCTTTACGATGACCAACTCATCAAAAACATTTGAGTTCATAGTTTCCTCCGACGGGTTCTTATATTATAAGATAACATTACTATATATACAATGTTTTTTTTAGAAAAAAGCAAAAATTTTTACACTCTTAAAAATTGCATTTTCAAAAATTTTCCTAAAAAAAACATAAAACAGCTGTTTTCATATCGTTTTCATATAATTAGGCATTTTTAATGCCGAATTACATAATAAAAGCCCTCAGTTGAGGGCATGTTTTATTTAGTAAATTGATATTAATTACCATTAAAGATATGTTTAATAATTATAAGCTAAGATATTTTAAGTAAGATTAAACATTATTTAACTACTTATCTTCTACTGCTTTTTTAAGTCTATTCATTCCTTCTACTACATTAGCATGTGATGTAGCTAGGTTTATTCTAATAAATCCTGCTCCATTAGAGCCAAATGTATCACCAGATGATACCCATAGCTTATATTTTCTTTTTAGCTTGGCGGTAAACCTTTTAACATTGTCTGTTACCTTAGATACATCTACCCAAACTAAATATGTGGCATCACCTTTAATATATGTTAAATCCTTTATTTCTTCTTTTATAAAGTTTTCTACATATAATTTATTATTATAGATATATTTATTTAGTTCACTCAAATAATTATCTCCATCACTAAATGCCTTAGATAGGGCATCATAGACAAGGGCATTGCCATGAGTTTGGCCTTCCACATCAAGTCTATGCTCTAGTCTATGTAATAATTCATGGTTATAACATACCATGAATGATCCTTGTAATCCTGCAAGATTAAATGATTTAGAAGCTGATGACAACATTATTACATCTAAATCCGTAATATTTAAAAATGAATATGTCTTCATTCCTGGTGTTACTATATCAGAATGTATTTCATCAGATATAACCATAACATTATGCTTAATACATAGCTTAGCTATTTTATTAATTTCTTCCTTTGTCCATAGTTTTCCAATTGGATTATGTGGATTACAGAATATAAATAATTTAGATTCTTTTAATTTATTATCTAAATCATCATAATCTATATCATATATACCATCATTATATGTAAGCTTACATTCTAACGCATTTCTATTATTATCTAATATTGAAGAGTAAAACATATTATAGACAGGAGATAATATTAATACATTATCACCATCATTAGTTAATTCTCTAACAGCTGATGATATGGCAGGTACTACACCCTGTGTGAATATCATATCATCACGTTTTATTTCAATAATATGATTTCTTTTATAGAAATCTATAATTGATTCATAAAAATAATTAGGCTGCTCAGTATAGCCGAAGCATCCTTTGTTTACTCTTTCTTTTATAACATCTAATACAAAGTCAGGTGTCTTATAGTCCATATCTGCTACCCACATAGGTAGAACATCTGGTGTTGAATATTTAACAGAATTGGTATTACTTCTATCTGCTAAATCATCAAAATTATATTTCAAATTACTCACCTGTTTCAGTTATCTTACATAATGATTCATATTTTGAATCATCTGTTAATATAATCTCTTGTGCCTTCTTACAAGTAATAGATCCTGATTTAGGATTTTTAATTGATAAGATATCAGAATTGATTGTTGCCTCTACATCTGAATATTCAAATGAGAAATCACAATCAACCATCTCACAATCAATTAGCTTTAGGTTTGTACAATAACATAATGGTTGTGTACCAATAATCTTACAGTTGATTAATGTAAGACCGTCAGAATACCATGCTAGATATTCACCTTTGATTGTACAATTTTTAACTGTAACATTCTTAGTATGCCAGAAGGCATCCTTAGTATCTAGATAAGAATCCTCAATTAAGGCGTTCTCAACATATTGGAATGAATATTTACCTTTAAATTTAGTATCCTTCATTTTAATGTTTGATGCCATCAAGAATAAATATTCACTTGTTAAATCTGAATTATTTATTTCAATGTTGTGGCTCTTCCAACCAAATTCTGGAGACACAACTGTTGTGTTATCAATTGTTATATACCTACATTCACGTAGTGCTTTAATACCACCAAGATTAGAATTCATAATCTTGACGTTATCTGTATACCATAAGGCAGCACGACATTTTTCTGTCATTTCTACCTTATCAAGGATAACATTATTATCATGCCATAAAGGATATCTTAAATTCATATAACAAGATACTAGCTTAATATCCTCTGATTCCTTTAGGGCAGATTCTCCATCCTCAATTCCGTCAAATTTACAATTAACAAGAGTTATATTCTTACTACCATATAAATCTCTTTCATTAGGAAAGACTTTATTTTCAATAATCATAATACCTCTTCCTCCTTATTATCATTCTTTATTAAAATGGCAATGAAGACAATTGAGATTACCGCTAATATTCCTTGTGAAATAGGAGTGGAAACCCAAATACCATCAAGGCCCATAAACATTGGGAATGTAAATACTACAAGCCCAACAATTAAAGGTTCTAAATACACAATTACAGAAGCATATAAATCCTTCTTTTGACTATAGAAATATGCCTTAGCTATCTGCATTATCTGCATAAAGACAAAGCTAAATGCGAAATAATAAAGTAGTTGTTTAAATATCTCTTTACCTTCATCCGATAAACCAAATACATATTGTAGTTGATTTTTAAATATTATTACTGCCGCAGTAGATACTACCATTAACGCAAATGACAAGATGATACTATAGTTTAATACAGCATTCTTACTCTTCTTATCATTAGATCCATAATAATAGCTCATTAGTGGCTGTGCACCATCAGCAACACCATTAAATAGTCTACATACAATAAATGCTACATAGGCAATGGCGGTGTATGCCGCAACTGCCGCATCATTTGAATAGATAGAGATAGATTTATTAATCAAGATTAAGACAATGTTAGGAGCCATCATATTACCAAATGGTGATAAGCCGGTGATCAATATCTCTTTCATTTGTCTAAAAGAGAATTTGATATCTGGCCAATGCTTCTTTCTACATAACATACCAATAATTAATAAGGCAGTTGATGCTTGAGCTAGATTAGTAGCCAAAGCCGCACCAAATAGTGACATATCCCATACCATGATGAATAACCAATCTAGGATTAGATTTACAACAAATCCAAAGCACATTGAAAACATTGTATATTTATTATATCCAAAATTCCTGATTATGGGGGCAAGCCCTTGGGCTAAAACCTGGAATATTGTGAAATAAATAATATTTTCAATATATTCATATCCTAAATCTAGTGTAGCACCACTCGCTCCAAAAAATGCTAGAAGTGGTTTTGATGTGAATAAGAATATCAACATCATAATTACTGATGATATTATCAAAAGTAAATATGTATTAAATAAATACTTCTTTTCACTGCCATCCTGCTTACCAAGTGAAATGGATATTAATATCGCACCACCTAGTCCAACACCAAAGCCAACACTTTGGATAAAGGCAGTAATAGGCCACGCGAAATTAATTGCGGCAAGACCGATATCACCAATCTTATTTCCTATAAATAATCCATCAATAATCGCAAATGTACCAAGTACTACACTTACAAATAAAGCTGGGATTACATTTTCTTTAAATCTTTTCTTAACTAAATCTTCCATAGTGTTTTAATTGTATATTTAATTGGAAAAATAAACAAGCATAAAGCTTGCTTATTTTAATAATTCTTTAATAGCTTTTTCAATATCACTCATTTTTTCAACTGGTTCAAATCTCTTTACAACATCACCAGTTTTATCTACTAAGAATTTAGTGAAATTCCATTTGATATCATCACTATCTTTAGTATTGCTTAATTTCTCAAGCTGAGCCATTACTAAACCATTCTTTATCCCTTTTGGCTTCTTATATCCTTGTTCCTTCTTTAAGAAAGTAAATAGTGGTGATTCATTTTCTCCATTTACCTCAATCTTT
This sequence comes from Acholeplasmatales bacterium, assembly GCA_017454375.1. Taxonomy (GTDB): domain Bacteria; phylum Bacillota_I; class Bacilli_A; order Acholeplasmatales; family Anaeroplasmataceae; genus Anaeroplasma. Next base: position 10,581 of record JAFTDB010000011.1, read on the forward strand.
TTAAATTGATCAAATTGAGTTTTGTACTTTAATGTACAAAATTCATGGATTTCATCATCTGTTCCCTTAGCTTGTTCATGGAATTGATTACAAGGGAAATCTAAAATCTCAAGACCTTTGTCGTGATATTTTTCATACATTTCTTCTAATTCTTTATATTGTGGTGTAAATCCACAACCTGTTGCTGTATTAACAATCAGTAACACTTTTCCTTCAAAACTACCAATAGAAACTTCGTTACCTTTTCTATCTAGCACCTTAAAATCATAAATGCTCATTATTAATTTCTCCTTAAATTCATTAAGCAAGTAAAGCTTTTAATGCAGCCTTTGGCTTGAAGCCAACGCTCTTATTAGCTACCTTACCATCACGAAGAATAATTAGTGTAGGCATTGCTTCAATACCAAACATTTCAACTAGTTCTTCATTTTCATCTACATCAACCTTGAAGAATTTTACATTTGGCAATTCTTCAGATAACTCATCAACGATTGGTGATAACATTTTACAAGGTCCACACCAAGTTGCATAAAAATCAATTAATACTAAGCCTTCCATAGCTTCATCTTTAAAATTAGCAGTTGTTAATTCTCTTACCATAATAATTCTCCTTTTCTTGTATAAAATTAAATTGTATTCAATTTATTTCAACTATATTGTATACTATCTAATTTTAGATGTCAACATTTATTTTTTAATTAATAAATTTATTGTATCGTTATTGTATCATTATTGTATCATTTTTCGTAAAAAAAAGATGGCACATAGCCATCTATTTAATTCCTAAATATTCCTTTAATGCTGGTATAGCTCTCATACCATCACGTAAGCCAAGGTTATATAATGCGCCTAGCTTTTCAACATCTGACTCCAATCTTTTTATTTCGATTGTCTTAGATGGAGAAATTCTAAATACCTTACCAGCCTCTACTAATTTGTCTAGATAATCACAATCCTTATTATATCTTTTATTCATATTATTTAAAGCTTTTACAAAATTAGGATATCTATGATAAATAGTTTTAGTTAGAGGAATGTCACCCTCTTCATCACGGTAATCCTCACTTCTTGTGGTTACAACGATTACCTTACTGAAATGCTCCATAGCCCATTTAAATGGTACTCTAGTTGAACAGCCACCATCATAATAATATTTACCATTAATTGTTACAGGGTGTGATACAAATGGCATTGTAGCAGATGCTTGAATGCCTTTAAATATTGTATCAATATCACGATTTGAGAAGAATTTAGATCTGCCAGTATCAAGGCTTGTTGCCACGGCTACCATCAATCTTCTTTCATCAAAGAAACGATCAAAGTTAAATGGTACTTCCTTCATTAAATCTTGGAATACATAATCAAAGCCGATAGGTCCTCTGTTTCTTCTGAAGGCTTTTAATCCAACATAGTTAGGATCATGACGATATTTCAAGTTGATGATTGCACTTCGTCTAATATCACCACTGATATAATTAACAGCGTTTAAAGCACCAGCAGATACACCAATAGCGCATGACATATTAATACCATTAAGCATTAATGCATCTAGTACTCCACTTGTATAGACACCACGAAAAGCGCCGCCCTCTAAAGCAACGCAACCTTCAATTATTTTGTCATTTGCTGATTCGATGTGTAATTCATCGATTTTACTGTAAACCTTTCTCATATTATCTACTTCTTCTTTGTACTTCTCGCTATTTTATCAAATAATCTTGTTGGTAATATTTTACTACCAAAAACCATAAACCATGTAAATCTTCCAACTAGATATCTAGCTCTAACATGCTTTTTAATTGCTACCTTATAAATCTTTTTACCAACTACAAAGCCATCCTGAACAAGGAAGCTTCCCTTATATGTCTCTTTGTAGAATTTGGCAACACCCATACCTTCACTTTCGTAGATAGTGCCTTTAGTAGTTTTTTCAATATTATCAGCCGCAATAACACCCCAGTTAGTTTTAAATGGTCCTGGTTCAATTGCGGTAACACTAATTCCAAATTGCTTTAATTCCATTCTTAAGCTATTAGTTAAAGCCTCTACTGAATATTTAGATACTGTGTACCAACCACCTAAATATGTAGACACTCTACCAGCTACACTTGAGATATTGATAATTCTACCACTATGGTTATTACGCATTGTTGGTATAACTAGCTTACACATATTAGCTAATGCGAATACATTAACCTCCATTTGTTTCTTGGCATTCTCTATTGATACTGCCTCAATAGGGCCTAGCTCACCATAGCCAGCATTATTGACTAAAACATCAATTCTGCCCTCACGTTCAACTATTTCATCAACAACCTTTTTGCTTTCATCATAATTAGTAACATCAAGCTTATATGTCTTGATTCCTAATTTTTCAAGCTCATTTAATTTATCAACATTTCTTGCGACACCATAAACAATATGTCCATCTTTAACAAGTAATTTAGCTGCGTCCGCACCAAAGCCTGATGAAACACCAGTTATTAATATTACCTTTGGCATATAACCACCTCGCAATCTACTTTGTATTTTTAATGATACTACTTTTTTTAAAAAAATGCGACTAAAAAATAGTCGCACATCTATTTACAATATTCACTCCACTCACAATCATCACAGACATGGCATCTATGATTATCAGAGATTACTGGATTTAATAATGTATTTATATCCTTATATTTATATGTAGTATTTTCATCTAGTTTTAAAATAGCTTTGATATTATTATCATATCTATTTACTTTTTCTTCCCATTTACATTTATCATTTAATTTATTAGGACAGCATTTACATAAATCATCAAAAGATGAAGTTATCATAATATTTTCATCATAAAGTCTTGATTTAATATCCTTCATATTTTCTACGAATGCTTCATCATATCCATAGCCTTTAAAATAATAAATACATAATAGGTGATGATATCTTAATTTAATCATATTAAGCCTCAATTACCTTATCAATAATTAAATCCATTACTCTTGAATCTAATTCACCCATCTTATGGAAATCACATGAATGCTTATAATTCTTTAAATCCTCACCACTTAGTGTTCTAGCCTTAGCTTCATATTCATGCATTAGCTTAATACCATCAAGTGTATAATGAGGCTGATGTCCTTTATTTTCTTCTATTTGATAAATTATATTTTTATTAGTAGCCTTATTCTTAATTAAACCAACGCCTGCTTTATCATAATTAACAACTAAATCATCAGTTGATTGAATTAATAAAGCTTTTCCATTATATCCATTTAAAGATTTAACTGCGTTACATCTAGAATATTTACCACCACATACATAATCAATTAAAACAACCGTTGGAGTAATAAATCTAACAGCTTTAGGTAAGCTGCATCTTACAATCTTATAAACAGATACAAATGGTGCTAGAGCAGCAATCCCCTTAATCTCAGGATGAAATTTAACAATATTGCATGTTGCAAAGCCACCCCAAGAATGACCTACAACATAGATATCCTTATCCTTTAAATTATCTTGAGTTTTAACATAATTGATTGCGGCATCAACACCTTCAATACTACTACCAAAGGCCTTTAGATTCTTACCATCAGAATCAGATACTCCAAGGTAGTTGAATCCTAATACTAGATAACCTCTTTCTGCGAAATAACAAATATCTTGCATATAAGCATTATGATTAGAAAACATACCATGAGCATAGATGATGATTTTTTTATCATCATAATCACCCTTATGATATAGATATCCTCTTAATGTGTTTTTACCATTCTTAAATTCTACCCTATCTTTTGATACATTAAATTCTTCTGCAGTATAAAGTGGAATATCAGGATCAGCCTCATAATGATAATTAAAGAATTTATCATGAGATATTTTAGCAAGTACAAAGCATACTATTAAAAATAATGCGATTAAGCCTAAAGCAATATATAAAAATACCATATTTCCTCCTAAAATTACAAAAAAGTGGCATTACTTTGCCACATTTTTTAAATAGATAGTTAGAAGACCATTCATAGTTAAGTCTTCTTCTAAAAAGATTTTATTTTCACAAATAGGAATTATTAGTTTAGATAATCCACCTGTGGCAATTACTTTAATATCTGGCTTATTAATTTCTTTTTTAATTCTATTGATCATACCATCAACTGATGCGGCTGAGGAATACATGATTCCTGATTGCATACAGCTAATTGTATTTGTACCAATGATTTTATTAGGCTTAATAAGCTCAATATTTGGAAGTAATGCTGCGCTAGATACCATTGCCTTCATACTAACAGACACACCAGGTGCAATGGAAACACCATAGAATGTATTCTTTGAGCAATAGATATATTTAGTGGCAGTACCAAGGTCAATGATTAGTGCTTCATCACATATCTCCATTGCCCCAACACAATCACAAATAATATCCGCACCAACTGTTTTAGGATCATCAACCTTTAGCTGAATACCAGTTTTGATTCCTTGTCCTAAAACCATAGGTGTAATATCAAAATGCTCCTTGAACATTTTAACAAATGCACTTGTTAAAACAGGGACAACAGATGATATTAAAACACCATTTATTTGATAAGCATCAAGCATAGTTTTTAACATCAGATAATATTCATCTGATGTCTTATCAACTAATGTCTTGAATCTATATGTTTTTATTTTGTTTTTCAGATCAGAAAATCCAAATACTACATTTGAATTTCCAACATCAATTAAACAAATCATAATAAACTCCTATGCTTGGATTTCTTCTAATTCAAATGATTCTTCTTCAATGAATTCGCTGAAATCATGAGCGAATCCTAAGCTATATTTTTGTGTTAATACTTTTACAAGTGTTACAAGTGATGGTGATAGAATAGCACTTACTAAGAATTCAATTAAGAAGTTAGTAGTGATTACTACATTTATGATTGTTATAAAATCACCAAATAAACCGATAAAGAAGATTGATGCACCAACGATGAATAAAGATGTGTTAATTACTGGTACAAAAAGTGCTGCAACAATGATACCTGCTGCAAATAATACTTTCTTCTTTCCTACGTTATCTTGCTTCTTAGCAATGAATGCAAAAAACTTAAAGATAAAGCCAGCTGCTAAACCAGCAAGTCCTGTCTTAAGTAAGCATAGGAATACTGTAGCTACTGCATTATGTTGTAAGAATGTTGCTGTTGATGGTGCAGTTAATACTATACCGCCCATGATTGCTCCTAATAAGAATCCTGCTAAAGGTCCATATAAAATGGCTCCGATTGCGATTGGGATTAGAGCAAGTGTGATACTGATGCTACCGATTGTTACGTAGTTAGATAAGAATTGTAATCCAACTACTAAAGCTGCAAGTGTAGCAAGACCTACAAGCTTTTTGATTTTTAGACTGTTTGTCATTATAAAATTTTCCTTTCTTTTTAGGCCTCTTTGGGTCCCCTAAGTTTTATTATAATAATCAGATATAAATCTGTTATTACCAATTAATCAATTAACATTTTAAAATCAATCATGCCTTTAGCATCTAAGTCTATAAAGCATTCTTTTATCATGTCGCTTGTCTTTGATATTTCCTTAACAAATAAATAGGCAATTGATACTGCCCCTTCCATCACTAGATGAGAGTGGTCATCCTTTCCTTCAGGATAGTTAGCAAATTTATTTGGTCCAAATATCATATGGAATTTCTTTGATGCTTCTTCACCAATAGATGTGTATAAATCCATTGTGATTTTATTTAGATCTATGCAAGTATAATTGTTTTCCTTACAGAAATCTAGCATTGCTTGAGGATAATCACCATGAGAATTTACACATTTACCATTTTCAAATTTATGTCTTGTAATAGATGTTGCATAAACAATGTGAGCACCACGCTTACTAACCTCTTTTGCAAAGTGGTTTAGATTAGCTTGATATTCACCAAATGGTTCTGTGTATCTATTAGGATCATTGATCTTTTCATCATTATGGCCAAATGAACAAATTACATAATCACCAGGTTGTAATCTTTCTAATATCCAATCAAATCTACCTTCAGCAATAAAGCTTTTAGTTGATCTTCCATTTTCAGCACGATTGAATATTAATACTCCATCACGAACAAATAATTCTAATCCCTGTCCCCAACCAGTTTGTGGATAAGAATAATAATTATTTTGCTTCATTGTGGAATCGCCCATCATGAAAATGTTCATTTTATCACCATCCCAAGCGCTAATATTGTAAACCATTTGATAAAATAAATAAACATTTATTTTAAAAGAAAAAGACACTTTTGTGTCTATTTTTCCATCAACATTGAAATGTATGTTGGTATATTCAATTCGTGAAGCCTTCCTTCACCATTTGTATCCTCGTATACATCTTTAACTCTGAATCCAGCATGTAATACTCCACCAATGATTTCCTCAAATGAATGTGAGAATTGTACACCACAATCATCCTCTATTAAGGCATCCATTTGGTCTTTATTTAATAGTGGATTAAATGGCATTTTATTTTCAATAGTTACTTCATCATTTGTTAGATAATTAATGCCATTATCACAGCCAAACATATATGTTCCGCCTTTTTTTAATACTCTATAGCATTCTTTAAAGATGGGCTCTAGCTTTTCTACATAACAATATGATACAGGTGAGAATATGATATCAAATTCTTCATCATTAAAAGGAAATCTTTTAGTCATATCTCCTTTTACAATTTCTATATCATATTTTTCTCTATCCGCAACTAGTCTTTCACTTTTAAGCTGTACATCAGATATATCCATTACAGTGCATTTAGCACCTAACGCTGTAAAGATTGGCATTTGTTGTCCACCACCAGATGCTAAACCTAATATCTTCTTACCCTTTAATTCACCAAGCCAAGAATGTGGTACAGGCTTAGTAGGTGTTAATCCAACATCCCATTTACCATTTTTAGCATCCATAAATACTTCATGGCTAATAGGTCTCCCCCATTCCCAGTCTTCTTCTGTAATCCAGCGATTAATTGTTTCCTCGTTTACCTTTTGATAATCCATATTTTCTCCCTTAATGTAAAATAAAAGGGCCTAACTGGCCCTTTTTAGATCTTACTTATATTTTTTTCTAGCTTCTTGACGTTTTTGTTTACGTACATCGCTAGGCTTCAAATAATATTGACGCTTTTTCGCCTCTTGAAGGTTACCAGATCTAGAAACGTCACGTTTGAATCTACGTAGTAGATCTTCGATAGTTTCTTTTTCACGTACAACTATTTTTGGCATCACTAAGCCTCCTTCCAAGGACGAATTCCGGTGAATATTATAACAAATGGTTTTTACTTTGTAAAGTATTATTTTTTTTAGTACTAAATAATGCTTCCAAGTATCTTTCCATCAACATATTTTAAAAGCTTAACTTTTACATTCTCTTTTAGATATTTTTCTTCATATGGAACAATAACCTGTAAGAAATTAGATGTATGTCCAATTAAGTATTCATCATACTTTTGTTCAAATATAACATCCATCTCATATCCAATAAATCTTTTATAATAATTTTCTTCTAGTTCTTCTGATAATTCAATTAATCTATGTGCTCTATCCTTTTTAATTTCTTCTTTTACCTGTGGCATATCAGCTGCCTTAGTACCACGTCTAACTGAATAAGGGAATACATGGATTTTAGAAATATCATACTTCTTACAGAATTCATAAGTCTCCATGAATTCTTTTTCTTCCTCGTATGGGAAGCCTACTATAACATCAGTTGTGATAGAGATATCAGGTCTAGCATCTCTAATCTTGTTTAGCTTATCAATAAAGAATTTTGTATCGTATCTACGATTCATTAATTCTAATATCTTATCACTTCCTGCTTGAAGTGGTAGATGTAAGTGGTTCGCAAGAACATCTGATTCTCTCATCATGTTGATGAAATCATCATCGATTTCATTAATCTCAATTGAAGATAATCTTAATCTCTTTAAATCCTTAACCTCATCTAAGATTCTTCTAACAAGTCCTGATAAATTATATTCTCCATCATTATATTTACCAGTGTGAATACCAGATAGTACAACTTCCTTATATCCCATCTTAGTAATCTTTTGTAGTTCCTCAATTACTAGGTCAGCTTTCTTACATCTAATTGGGCCTCTAGCGTATGGGATAATACAATATGTACAGAAGTTCTCACAGCCATCCTCAATTTTAACAAAGGCTCTTGTATGGTCAAATATTTCTGATGATAAATTTTCATATTCATGTTCTTCTAGAATGTCTAAGATATTAACATACTTAGCCTTTCTCTTTTGGCTAAGCATTTCTTTAATCTTTAATACTGCCTCATGCTTATTACCATTACCAATTAAGATATCAACACCATCAATTTTTGATGCCTCATCTGGATTAGTTTGAGAATAACAGCCCATAACACAGCATAGTGCGTTAGGGTTCATCTTAACAGCCTTATGAATCATCTTACGAGATTTCGCATCTGAGGTGTTTGTAACACTACAAGTATTGATTATGTAGCAATCACAATCATCACTTGCTTCTCCTACCTCAAAACCAGCTTGAATAAGCTCATTTTTTAAAGCGTTAGATTCATAAATATTAACTTTACATCCTAAAGTAATAAATCCTACTTTCATTTCTTTAGCTCCATTTCATAGCTTATAGCTGATAATACATAGAATACTACAGTCTCAGTTCTTAAGATTCTAGGGCCTACAGCACAAGATACAAATCCTTGTGACTTTAACCACTCGACCTCATCTAAATCAATACCACCCTCAGGGCCAATTACTACCGCAACATTATCACCAGGCTCTAAGGATGTGATCACGCTCTTGAAGTTAGATGCTTCACCTTCCTTAGCATCCTCCTCGAAGCATAAAATTCGCTTATTAAACGCACTAAAGTCAACACGATTTAATTTCACGATATCCTTAATTTCAGGGACAACATCACGAAATGATTGTTCTGCAGCCTCTTTTGCGATACGTTGGAAGCGGATTAATTTAGAATCCTTTTTCTTTTCATCAAGCTTAAAAACACTCCTTTTCATAAGCGTTGGAACAATTGATGTTGCCCCAAGCTCTGTAGAGTGTTTAATGATTTCTTCTATTTTATCTGATTTAGGATAACCTTGATAAATAGAAACTGAAATCGGTAATTCGTGATTACCGATTTTCTCTTCAACAATTTCAAAATTAACCTCACTAGATATTTTTGTTAGCTTAACAAGATAGCTTTTGCCATTGCATCCAACAAGTACCTCATCACCAATTTTTCCTCTCATTACGTTCTTGATATGAAATACATCATCAGATGTTATTCTGTTGTTAGCAAAATCTTCTTCACTAATGAAGTATTTTTGCATTATTATTCGCCTTTATATTCTCTATATTTTAGTGTTGCCAAAATAAGAAGTGGTAAGCTTACTAATACTGCGTTAAAGTAAATACCTGCAGATTGGAAGCCTGTAGTTAATGCTTGAATAAATGTATAGCTACCTGCAGATAATGCAGTAGCGAATACATAGAATAAAACGAATAAGCCGATTGCTATAAATGTGAAGAATGTAGCAAATGCTGCATGATATAAAACAGATACTAAAGTTCTATTGTTTCTTCTATATGCAAGCTTAACCATTCCATATGTTTCATCATCAACTGGATCTAAATATAGTACATCATATCCATAAGGCTTCATGTTCTTATTTTCATCAACATCACCCTTGTTGTTTTCAACAAGTGGAGCAACGAATAATAATTGCATGTTATCTAGGTTACGATATAAATCATAAAGCCCACGATATTTCTTACCAGTTGTTACCTTTTCTAGCTTTTCAAATTCAACTGTTGTTTCTTGCTTTTGAGTGAAGCAGCCAAACTTAACAAGATTCTTAGCTTTAGCAAAGTCAGCTCTATTTCTTTCAGCAAGTAATAGCTTTTCGTACTCTAAAACTACAACCTCATCAGCTGGTTTAATCTTTTCAACTTCTACTTCTTCAAGTTGTTCTACCTTTAATTGTTCCATATGTTTTTCTCCTTAATATTCAAAAAAATTATATTACTTTATTGAATTTATTTCAATAATTCTATTTTTTGTATAGCTCATACACCTTTTTAGTTACTTCATCTAAAGAGGAATGAGATACATCAATGACGTGATCAACATATTTTTTAATCTCATCAGTGAATGCTATGTCATCTACATCAATTCTCTTTTTAGCATTCTCTAAGCTATCCCCACGATAAAGCATTCTATCAAGTCTAATATCCTTGCTACAGGTAAAATAGAAGGCTGTAGATTTAATATTAGATGATTTATATTTTTTAAGACCATTAAAATCTAATATTAGATAGCTATCAAATATTAATGATTCTCTAGATGTGCCATAAAAATTATCATTATATTCCATCCATTCAAAGAAGAAATCATTATCTCTTAATTCTATGAATTCTTCTTTTGTTAGGAAGTGATAATCTATTCCATCAACCTCACCAATTCTAATTGGTCTAGTTGTGTAGGTTACAACCTTCATAATATCATATTTAGAATCTAATAGCTTTCCTACCTCAGTCTTACCAGTTGCTGAAGCACCAATTAATATAATCATAATACCACCACTAAATTATCCTACTCTTATGACAAGAAAAATAAATAATTTGTTTATCCTTAGATAATTCATTAACTAATTCCTTAGTTTTATTAAAATGATTTTCATCTAAGAATACAAATGGATCATCCATAATGATAAATGGCTTTTCAGTATCAAACATATTATCAACTATCGCAAGTCTAAAGCATAACGCACAAATCGATAATGTACCACTAGATAGATGCTCGAAGCTTCTTAATGCTCCTTCTCTATCAAATGATATCTTATAATCTTTGTCCATATATACATTCTCACCAATAGTATGCTCAAGTAGATTTGCGTAATATGTAAATCTATTCTTTATTGGGGCAACATATTTATCCTTTAAAACCTGATCAGCTTTATTTATTTCTTCCTTTAGGGCATCAAATAATCTAATCTTATCATCATAGATTTCTTGATTACTTTTGAATTCCTCAAGCTCATTTCTCTTATCATCTAGAACTGATATTTGTTCCTCAAGCTTATCTATTTCATTTCTAAGCTCAGTATATTCTGATAAGAATGTGTTGTAGTTTTCATCAAGCTCACTTATATCCACATTTAAATTAGTTGGCTTTTTGGTAAGCTTATTATCTCTTTTATAGATTTCTAGCTTATGCTCTTTATAATTAATTTCTTCTTTTAATTTATCATGATTAATAATATCTAGATTAATAGAATCCATACTATAATCCTTGGATAAAGAATATGTAGAATAAAATTCATTAATTATATTCTTATACTTATCAAGCTTTTCAGTAGTCTTAGACTTATTATCATCATTATTCTTAACTATTTTAGTTAATGTAGATAATCTAACTAAATCAGCCTTAACTATTTCAATAGCCTTTCTATATGAAATATCTTGCATACTAATTGATGAGAAGAATTCATCTAGGCTAGAAGAGAGTTGTTCAATTCTTTCCTTATCAGTTTTCAAAAGCTCTTCACGCTTTTTATTCTTATCAATGATATCATTATATTCCTTAACATCATTTTGAAGCTTGTATAGTAATATATCTACATTACTACCCTCATAACGATATTTAGAAAACATGATGTTAACCTTATTCTTAAGCTCATCATAATTATGCTTTCTCTTTTCGTATTCAGGGTTACTTTCTTCTACTGTAATATCTTCAGTTATTTTAGATATCTTTGAATTGAAATAAATAAACATATCTAAAGCTAATACGATAAAGCCTAAAACAAGTAACGCAACACCAAGTCCAACAGCTACTGCGAAGCATCCAGCACCAGCGCCAAGTAGTACTACTGATGTGATGATTAAGCCAATCAATAATTTATTGTTTTGCTTCTTAGGCTCAGTTACCTTCTTGCTGACTAATGTGCTAGGCTTTATTCCATCAAGTGATGCCTCAGCTGTCTTTAGTCTTTTAACCTCTTGTTCAATAAGCTCAATATTATAGTCACTATAATCTTGACCTAGGAAATGATTTTCTAATTCCTTTTCCTTATTAGATTTCTCATATGAGGAATTATCATCAATTTCCTTCTTTAGCTTTTCATATTCATCTATTTGTTTTTCTATTTTATTAATATCTTCATTTGATGGAACAAATCCATCATATTTAGATTCTAATCTAGCATATTCATTTCTATCATCATTAGAAATAGAGCTACCTGATAGCTTTCCTTCTATCTTATTGATTTCAGAAAAAGCATTCTTAATTGTTGAAACCTCAACAGCCTCAGGAAGACCATTAGGATATTTTGAATCAATCTCTGAAAGCTTATTCTTCTTATCATTAATTTCCTTTTGATTATCATCAACATATTTCCATTTAGCAAGTACTGTTGATAGGTTATTGGCATTATCTAGCTTTGCCTTAGCCTTATTCATTTCTTCTTCAGCCTTGCTTAAATCAGCATACATTGAATCTAAGCTTTCCTTAGTTAATTCTAGATTCTTGATTTCATCCTTTAAAATCTTAATGTTAGCTGTGGCATCCTTAGTTTTAGTATTGTAGCCCTTACGCTCCTCAGTAATCTTTTTGATCACTTGATCAATATTGAAATCCTCACCGACATTTTCAACATAATTATTTAATTTCTTGTTGATGTCACTATCAGTTTCAATAGATATCTTATCAGAATTAATTAATAATAATCTTTCAAAGCTTTCTTTGTTTATTCCAAATAAAGTAATTCCTGGAACATCACCAAGCTCTTTAGTTTGGTTATTATCCTTATAAACAACTAGACTATCTCTAGTGTCACTCTTTTCATCGAAATCTCTTTCGATTCTGTATTTGTGATTTTTATATTCAAATACTATATTACCACCAAATCTACCGCCCTTAAATGGATAGAAATGCTTTCTATCTAAAAACTTAGTAGATCTAGAGGTAACACTATCAAGGCCATAAAACATAGCTTTAATAAATGAAGCAATGGTACTCTTACCAAAGCCATTCTCTTCACAGAATGAAGAAAAGTCTTTAAATTCATAATCATAGTTAGAGAATTTACCATAATTATTTATATGCAAAGAAAGTAATTTCATTAGTCTACCTCCTTGCCGTTTATGGCTCTTAATCCCATGTTTATTAATTTATGCTTATCCTCTAGTGAATAATTAGGATTATTATATATTCCTCTTATAAATTCACCGATTAATGATTTATCATCATTATAATCATCTATATTGATTTTTAATGTTGTTTTATTTTTTACATTAACAAAGAAAAATGTTGATAAGCTTACCTCAATATCAGATTCATCAAAATCAATACCAGCCTCTAGCTCACCAATAAGATTTATCCTTAAGATATTCTTCTTATCAAATTTATAGACAGCTTGCTTAACAATTCTTTCAATATCATAAAAATCCTTAGCACCTGTTACATCAACATTACGTTCAATGATTGTACGTGTTGAGAATGGAATAAATTCATAAGATAATTTCTTGTTTTCAATATCTAAAACAATAAATCCCTTTTCTCCACATTCATCAAATCCACGAGGCTCTAGGCATCCAGGGAATGCGTACACTCCTCTATCATCAATTCTACCAGCTTGGTATTTATGGATATGGCCTAATGCTAGATAATCAATATTCTTATTCTTTAGATTATCAATCTTAACCTTATCCATGCCAAATGAATCTGTCGCATCACCATGTAGCATAACAATGTTAAATAGATTCTTATTTAATGCTAGGGTAGAATAGAATGATTTATAATTTGAGGATGATATTTCAATACCACCAACACAAATATCTTCTATTTGATAATAAGTGAATTTTTCTTTATTAAATGTTTTAAGGTTCTCTATATCAGATTCGATATATGAGCCTTCCTTATCATGGTTACCATTTAAATAAAAGAAGGTAATCTGAGGATTTGATTTAATTGTTTTATAGAAATATTCTTTTTCCTTTAAAGATGGCTTATCCTTATCAAAGACATCCCCTGATAATAGTATTACACTAATATCATTTTCTTTTGCATAATCAACCATTCTTTTAAAAGATGATAATAATTCTTTTTTTCTAATGCTGCTTATATCTGATGGGAATTTAGATTCTATCTTTGATCCCAAATGGATATCAGCTGTATGCAATATCTTCATATTTACCTCCTTATAGATTTTTAAATCTTAATTAATTAAATAGCCCAAGTACCGTTGTTGAAGATTACAACAGTTTCACCTGAATAGGTCTTAGCAGTAATCTTTAAATCTGCTGAACCAATCATGAAATCAACATGGATCATTGATTTATTTAGATCAATCTTTTCAATTTCTTCTTCGCTCTTATTTTGGAAATCTCTAATACATTCGTTGAATGCACGACCAATAGCTAGGTGGCAGCATGCATTTTCATCATATAATGTATTGAAGAATAATACACCTGTTTCATTAACTGGTGAATTGAATGGTACTAATGCAACCTCACCAAGCATTCTAGCACCCTCATCTAAAGAGATTAGCTTTTCTAATACTGCCTTATGTTCAGGGTTCTTAGCTAATACTTCAACAATCTTACCATTTTCAAATCTGAATGCGAAGTTCTCAACAACCTTACCCATAACTGAAAGTGGCTTTGTAGAATAAACAACACCATTGGCAGTATGCTTATTAGGAGATGTGAAGCATTCCTCTGTTGGCATGTTAGGGTTATATACAACACCACCAAGTGTAGTTTCAGTACCACCAGCAAACATTGCAGTTTGATCTAAACCAACTGTGAAGTTAGTACCATTAGCTGATTCATAATGTAATTCTTTAATTACTAAATCATTAAGCTTATTGCATTTTTCTCTAATATCTTTATTATGTTCATCCCAGTTCTTTTCTGGATCGCCATATACTCTTGTAGTATGTAGGATTGCATCCCATAGCTTCTTCATTGCGTTAGACTTAGTTTCGTTAGGGAATACCTTCTTAGCCCACTTTTCGCCTGGAATACCAACGATAGTCCATTGATATTTGTTATCCATTTGTTCTCTATATTTCATGATAACTGGACCAGTAGCCATTCTAACCTTAGTCATCTTTTCTTGATCAACACCACTCATTGCATCTGGATCATCACTAACTAGGTGAATCATTGCAGGAAGTACATCAGCAGCATATTGTAATTTAGCCTTATACCAATCAGGAATATCAGATAATGTAGCTACTGATTGATATTGATAAGCCATCTTAGAGATTTCAGAGTCACTCCATTCAACTCTAACCATCTTAGCCTTAGCCTTATAGCATTCCTTAACAACAAGCTCTGTGAAATAAGCAATTTCAACACTTGAGTTGATGACAACTACTTGTCCCTTTTGTACGTTAGCACCTTTTCTAACAACTAATTTTGCATAGTTTTTAAGTAATGTTTTATTCATGTTTCTCTCCCATATATTTTTCTATATCTTCTACTGTTTTAATAATATCCTTGCTTAACCACTCAGCACCATTTTCTGTGATTAAGATATCGTCTTCAATACGAATACCAATACCCTCTTCTTCAATGTATAGACCTGGTTCATTAGAAATGATTGAGCCTGGTTGAAGTGGAGTGTATTCACATAGGTCATGACAATCAAGACCAATGTGATGGCTTACACCATGATAATAATATTTAGATACTTCCTCTGGCTTTTCAATTAAGCCAATCTTTTTAAGCTCTACCTGATAATACTTAACTAATATTTGATTTAGCTCTCTAGTTGTAATACCAGGCTTAGCATTATCAAATACTAATTGTTGTCCATTTAAGACAATATTATATAAAAGCTTTTGTCTTTCACTAAACTTTCCACTTACTGGATAAGTTCTAGAAATATCTGAACAATACATATTGTATGAAGAACCTAAATCAAATAAGATTAAATCTCCATTTTTGATATCGCCCTTGTTTTCCATGTAATGTAGACAGCACGCATTCTTACCTGCCGCCGCAATTGTTGGGAAAGCATAGCCTGTACCACCATTATATTTAACAGCTTGATCAAAATAAGATTCTAGCTGATATTCCTTCATTTCTCCCATATGAGACATAATGCTTTGAAGTCCTTTATTAGTGATTTCAATAGCCTTTCTCATCTCTTCAATTTCTTCAGGTTGCTTAATTGTTCTAGCCTTAGTAAATAGCTTTCTAGCATTTACAACTGAAGTAGATGGAAATTTGTCTTTAATCTTTTTAGCTAATAATTCTTCTTCTGATAATGCACTATTTAAGCCAGTAGGCTTTAAATCAAGATAGATTGCACCAGTAACCTGAAGCATTCTATCTAGGTAAGATTCAAAATCAGCTAAATATCTAACATTTTCAATTCCGGAAAGCTTAGTGATTTCTTCTTTAGATAGTGGGGCACCAACCCATTTAGCCTTAAATTCATCATAAGGATTAATGAAGATTGTCTCTCCTACCTTACCATTAAGCTTTGTAAGTACTACTATATTTTCAAATTCTAAAACACCTGTTAAATAATAGAAATTTCTGTTGATATTATAAGATTGCTTAAAAATATCATCAGAGCCATCCATTCTAGAGAATACTACTAGAAATGAATCATCTAGCATTTGGTCGGTAATCTTTTTTCTATTATTTTTAAAAACATATGATTCCATACTTTCTCTCCTTTTTTCGCTCTGGATTTATTATACATTTTCAAGAGATAATTTTAAATAAAAATATCTATATTTTTAAGGCATTTTCTCCTTTTTCTTGCTTAAAAGTCTACAAATGGGTTATAATGGTCTATTATAGGTGAAAAAAATGAAAAAATTAGTATTATTATTTGCATTTTTCATATCAATAATTCTATCTAGCTGTGGTAATAGTAAGGTAGAGCCTACAGAGGCTGGTTCCACTCACTTTGTCACATTTATTGTTATGGGTGAGGAATATGGAGAGGCTAGAGTAGTCAATAATGGTAAAATCACACTGCCAGATAATCCAACATTTGAATCATATGAATTCTTAGGCTGGTATATTGGACCAGAAATGGAATCTGCGTTTGTTAATGAAAATATTGATAAGGATTTAGTAGTTTATGCTAAATTCAATTTCCCTGAGGGAGGCGAACCTAGTGAAACCACAACTACTAACTAAGGGTGATTCAATTTATTTAGTAGCCCCATCATTTGGATGTACAACATCTCCATATAAGGAAAGAATGGAAGCTTCTATTCCTAAGCTTAAGGAAATGGGCTATGAGGTAATTGAAGGAAAAAACATTTATAAATCTAAAGGTATTGCTTCATCTAATACACCACGCTCACGTGCTAAAGAAATAATGGATGCCTTCAAAAGTGATGCGAAGGCAGTTATTTCTGTTGGTGGTGGTGAGGTAATGGTTGAAATCCTTGAGCATATCAACTTTGATGTTATTAAAGAAAATCCAAAATGGTATGTAGGGTTCTCTGATAATACAAACCTAACCTACACTATCGCAACTATCTGTGATATAGAGACAATTTATGGTGCTCACGCTAATGCATTTTATAATTTAGAATACACATCACTTGATACATATAACATGTTGATAGGTGAAACTAAATTTAAAGGCTACAAGAAATGGCAGCTTGAGGAGGTAGAGGATGAAAATCCTTTATCAAGCTATCATTTTGATCAAAAGACTAATGCCATATCTTATGGATTTGATAAGGCAAAAGGTAGAATTATTGGCGGTTGCCTAGATGTATTAGTTGGATTATGTGGAACTAAATATGATCATACTAAAGAATATATCAAACGTCACAAGGATGAAGGTATCATCTTCTTCCTTGAGGCATGTGATTTAAATTCTATTAGTGTTATAAGAGCTTTAACACAATTAAAATATGCAGGCTGGTTTGATGATGTAGATGCGTTCATCGTAGGACGAAGCCTAAATTATTTTGATGAATCATTTGGTATTTCTATGAAGGATGCCTATCTACATGTATTAGAGCCACTTAAAAAGCCAATTGTATTAGATGCCCCAATTGGTCATTTAAAGCCAACACTTCCAATCTTGGTAGGTGGACTAGCATCTGTAAAATATAAGAATAATAATATTGAAATAGAATATTTAGATAAATAGGAAGTGATTTTATGAATAGAGTCTATGAAAGATCTCAAAAGGAGAGTTCAGCAAAGTTCTATTATTCATCCCAAAAGCTATTTAGGGAAGTAAAGGCTATAAAGCTTACACTTTACATACTATCAATGGTTCCAATCATCTTATCATTCACTCCAGTAAATGAAATAAAGATTGGTGATACAAATATTGATGTAACATTTGTAGCTACAATGGTTGCCTTCTTGCTTAACATTATTGCCGAGCTTGCTTCTTCTTTAATGACCGGCCATAAGGAAAAGGCAATACTATTAAATCAATTATATGAAGCAGAAATTACAGGCTCATCATTCTCTAAAATTGAATATGACCGTGAATTAACTAATGAGCTTAATGAGCTAGCAATTAGAAAAGCATTAGCTAAGATGGCAAGAACAAAGAAAAATTATCATGATCCAAAGGTTCCCGAAAATATTTCTGATGAATATTGCTATCTATACCTATGTAGATCAAGCTCTGCGGGAATTAAATATATTATGAGTAGAATGTTCTATTTCTACGTAATATTATTAATTACATTAGTTACATTATTCACATCAATTGCGATAATGAAAAGTGATAAGAATGGCACTGAACATTTCTTAAGATTAATTATCCAATTCTATCCACTAATTCTACCAATCATTAGAAATATCAATGGTTCAGCAAAGACTATGAAATATTGTTCAAAGATTGCGGCTGATATTGATAACTTCTTTGCTGATGGTGATGATTCAATTGAAAGACTTGCAAGATTCCAATACTATGTTCAAAATATTGAATTTGAAATGCTAACAATGGCTCCTGCAAGATACGCTATCTTCCCACTTGTATTCAAGCGTGGTGTTAGAGTATTAAATGCTGGTGTTACAAAGAGATTTACTGCCGCTATTGAAGAATTAAAGAAAAAAGCTTTAATGGCTAAAGGTATCACAATTAGAACACCTAAGAAATCTATTCTAACAAGAACTGAAATAGATCTAGAGGCACTTGAGAAAAAGGAAAGAATGCTTGAAAGAAAAAAGGCTATGGCAACTGCTGAAGAGGAGGTAGTTACTCCTACTCCTGCCCCTGCACCTAAGCCTACTCCTAAACCTGCTACAGCTACTAAGCCAGCAGCTAAGACAACTACTACAAAGAGTGCAACAAAGACAACAAAAACTGCAGCACCTAAGACTGCTACAGTTAAAGTAATAAGAAAACCTAAAAAATAAAAGATGGTCGCTTGACCATCTTTTTTACTTCTTAAATTTCATTCCATCCTTGAAGGCAGTACCAACTGCTTCCTTTGCCACTAAATATTTGTGGTTGAATGGATCAAACACTAATGCTTCTAGCTTCATTGGATCTATCTTACCATCTGTAAGAATAGATTCATCAGCAGAAATATTAACAATTCTACCAATAAGGTTTCCTTCTTCTGTAAATCTTTCTACTGTGCATTCCATTGTTAGTGGATACTCACTAAACATTGGGGCATCTACATTAGGTGCTTTAAATGCGTGGAATCCGGTTCTTTCGATTTTATTAACCTTATTACCAGATTCAATTCCAAAATAATCAGATTCTACTAAAGTCTTCTTTGTCGCAAAAGACAAAGTGAAGGCTTTTTTTAATCTCAAATTAGCTGTAGTCTTATGCTCTGATAAGCTAATTTGAATTAATTCATAATCATACATGCCACCCCATGCAGCATTCATTAAATTTGGAGTGCCACATTCATCATATGTACCAATCATTAATACTGGCTCTGGGAATAACCATGCCTTACATCCGAAATCAACTCTCATAATATTATGCCTCCAGCTTCTTCATCTCTGTGTAAGCCATAATAAGTGGTCCTACACCCTTCGCATCATTTTCTACAACTGGTTCAGAAATATAGTACTCATAAGAACCATCTCTATTTGGTTTATTTTCAGGTCCAAGACCTGCAACTAGGCAAATACCACCAAGATTTAAATCACCATTTTTTTCAGATAAATATTTATTACAAATACCATTGAAGATATCAATACCAATTTGACGATATCTTTCAGGTAATGCCTCAAGTCTAACACCCTTTAATATTGCATATGCAATCATTGATGAGCCTGAAGTTTCTAAATAGTTTCCTTCCTTATGAGGGAAGTTTGGAACCTGCCAGAACATCTTAGAATCCTTATCCTGATATTCTAAGATACCATCAATAGTCTTTTTAAATATTTCTTTAATTGTATGATATTCATCATATAATTGCTCATCCATGAAATCAAGTACATCAACAAGGCCAACTGTATACCAGCCAATACTTCTTAGCCAGAAGTTCTTAGATAGGCCAGTTTCCTTATTAGCCCAGAAGATTGATTTTGTACTATCATAGCCATGATAATAAAGATGTGCATTCTTATCATACATGATATCAAATACATTTTTAAATTGCTTAACAATGTCAGCATATTGACGCTTATTTCTTAATGTTTGATATCTTGTATAGAATGGCTGTGCCATATATAAACCATCAAGCCATACTTGATTAGGATAAATCTTTTTATGCCAGAAGTTACCTTCCTTTGTCCTTGGTTGATTCTTAACCTGTGTATAAGTTAATTCAATAGCCTTTGAATATTTTTCTTCACCTGTTAATTCATATAAATCAAATAATATTCTTGATTCACAAATATCATCAGTAGAATACTTCTCAGGCTCATAGCCTCTAATTGTGCCATCATCAAATACATAATAATCTACAAAGCTCTTTACGAAATTAATATATTTTTCATCCTTTGTAGTTTTATACATTTCAATAAGTGATGACATCATACAGCCATCAATATAGTTCCAAACAGGCTTTTTACCAGCTCTAATAGACTCTATATTCCATAGTGGCATATCAGGTTTTGAAGTCATTAGCTTGTCGATATATTTGTCGATTAATTCATACATCAAAATCACCATCCTAATTTTTATTATACTTAAATAGTATAATAATTACAAGGAAATAACCTCACAACAATTCAAAACAAAAGACCGCCTAAAAAGTGGTCTTGATTTCTATATTTTTACAATTTAATCTGTAAAAACTCATAAATTGTGATGGCTTCACTAAGCCATTTTTTGATAAATCGGGCAAAACGCCCAGATTCAAATGTAAAAACTGACTATCTAAATATAACCTTAGTAAATTTCTTTTCAATGAATGAATATACATCATTTCCTAAGAACTTATATACCTCAGCCTTACTTCCCTCTTCATTGATGATTAGGGCTGGATTATAGGCATCAATTTCTACAACATCAGCGAAGTCTTCATCCTCGAATATATCATCATATACTGCTTGAAGTGTTGGACAATATCCAACAAATGATGAATTATCATATGAGTTATCATAATCTAGCATGAAGTTTATGAATGCATAGGCACCATCAATATTTGATGATGTCTTTGGTATAACAAGTGAATCAAAGAAAACATTATTATGATATTTAGGGGCATAAATACCATATGTTTTTATGTTAGTTGATTCATCACCCTCAGCCTCTAAATCTGAGTAATATGCATCAAAGAAATCTCCTGAATATACTAAAGCAATATCAAGCTTACCAGCAGCGATATCTAGCTTTAAATCATCAGAACCCCAAGCATAGAATTCAGTTTTAGAAAGTAGGTTCATACATTCTTCAATTTGTTCTAAATTTGTAGTATTTAGTGAATAGCCTAAATATAGCTCAGCTGCCGCTAGGGCATCACGTGATGAGTTATACATACCAACTCTACAGCCTGTAGGTAGGATGTCACGCTCAAATAATACACGCCAACCATATTCTTCTACTATTTGATCTAAATCACTAAACTTTTTAGTTGAATACATTATTCCTAGTGACCCCCAGAAATATGGAACAAAATATCCACTATATCTTTTACAGTCTTCACTATCAAATAGTGTCTGTAGCTCAGAGACAAACATGCCTTCCTCATAATTAGATAATTTAGAATAATCTAATTCATAAATAAGGCCATCAGTTGCCATTTGATCAATCATATAATCAGATGGCACAACGATATCATATTCAGCTTGTCTGTTTAATATCTTTGAATACATTGATTCGTTAGTATCAGTTGTTACAAGCTTAACATTGATACCTGTTTCTTCTTCAAATGCTTTGATAACATCACTTGAAATATAATCACCCCAGTTAAGGATAGTGATTGTATTTCCACTATTTCCACAGCCTGTAAGGATTAAGGAAGTGAAAATGAATAATAATAAATAAATTATCTTTTTCATTTTTCCACCTTCTTCCTATTGGTTGCAAGCTGGTAAACAATGATGGCAGTAAATGTAATGAACATCAATACTGTGTTATAGGCACAGGCTTGATTCCATTGACCATTACGAAGTGTCTTTAGATTACCATAAATCCAAGTTGAGAAGTTATCATTCGATGCTGAAACGAAATATGTAATGATGAAATCATCAATACTCATAGTGAAAGCAAGTAATGCTCCACTAAAGATTCCTGATGAGATACTAGGAATGATTACCTTAAATAATGATTTATAAGGTGAGCATCCTAAATCCATTGCGGCATCAAATAATGAATTATCCTTTGATAGCTTTGGCATTACTGATAACACCACATATGGTGTTGAGAATAATACGTGAGCTATCAAGGTAGTAATAAAGCTATAATTAGAAATAACATTAACTCTAATTACAATTGATATTATTTGGAATATTACTAGTAGGAATGCGGCTGTAACAATATCCGCATTTAAAATAGGGATATTATTTAGAATAATAAATCTTCTCTTAGCCTTTAGGTTAAGTGAATTAATACCTATTGTGGATAAGGTACCAAAGATAGTTGAGATAATAGTTGATAGGAATGTTATTTCTAATGTGAATACAATAGAATCTCTTAAATCACCATTATCAAATAGCTTTTGATACCACTCTGTAGTTACACCATTAAGTCTATATCCTAGTGGGTCTGTTGAAAATGATGTTAATGCCATAACAATTATCGGCGTATATGTCAAAATTAAGACAAACGCAATAAAGGCAATAATCATTACCTTTCCACTATATTTTTTTGCCTGCATAGAAAGAGGCTTTTTTACAACAATACGTTCATTCGATTCGTTCATCATAATAATGTCTCTCCTTCCGCATCAATTCTTGATACTATGTATAAGCTACCAAGAACTAAAATAATTATAACAATACTCCACATAGAGCCTATGTTATAGAAGGTATAATAATTTTTAAATTGTCGTTCAATTAAAAGACCAACCATAGCGTAGCGTGGATCTTCCTTTGTTACTATCTTTGGAATAGTAAAGCCCATTGCGGCTGGAAGGAATACCATCATAACTCCAGAGAATATTCCCTTAGCTGACATAGGTAGTGTCACCTTAAAGAATGTCTTCATAGGTGAGGCACCTAAATCACGGCTTGCTTCATTGATAGATTTATCCATCTTTTCAAGTACGGTATAGATTGGGAATATCATGAATGGTAAATATACTAATGTCATTACTAAGATGATCTTCAAGGCTTTGAAGTCTGATAAATCAATTGTGAAATTTAAAACATTAGTAAAGAAACTATTCTCAGATAATAAATTATTAATAGTTTGAATACGTAGTAGCATATTTGTCCACATTGGCATAATAAATATTAGGAGTAATAAATATTTATGTCTTAAATTACTACGTGAAACAAAATACGCAATTGGATAGCCTATTAGTAAGGCTAGAATAGTTGCGATAAGAGCATAAAATAATGATCTACCTAACGCAACTAAAAAGGTATTATCAATAAGTGCTTCTAGGTTATTTGCGGTAAAACTAAAGCTTGAGGCATTAAATGTATAAACATTAAAATTCTCAATAGTTGAAAACGCAAAGATGATCATTAATACTACTGGTAAACCAGTAAATATAATCATCCAAACAAGATAAGGAATAGATAGCTTTTTAAATCTAGTCATTTACTTTCATAAGATGGATCTCGTATGGATCTACCGAAAGACCAATCTTATCTCCTACCTTAGCAATTTCGTAATCATGAATTACGAATTCCATTCCTCCTATTTCAGCACATATTTCAAAATGAACACCTTTAAATACTATATCAGTTACAACACCAACGAGCTTAGCCTTACTAACATCAACTCTATCGAAATCCTCAGGTCTGATGACAACATCACATTTTTCTCCAACCTCGAAGTTTTCATCAACACATTCAAATTCCTTGCCCATAAATTCAACAATCTTGTTTCCTTTATAAACACCAGGAATGATGTTTGATTCACCAATAAAGTTGGCAACAAATCTGTTCTTAGGCTCATTGTAGATATCCTCAGGTGTACCAATTTGTTGGATAACACCTTTGTTCATAACTACAATAGTATCGCTCATTGTTAATGCTTCCTCTTGGTCATGTGTTACGAATATGAATGTTATACCTAGCTTACGTTGCATTTCCTTTAATTCGTATTCCATGTCCTGACGAAGCTTTAAATCAAGGGCAGATAGTGGTTCATCTAGAAGTAGAATTCTAGGTCTATTTACAATCGCACGTGCAATCGCAACTCTTTGTTGTTGACCACCACTCATTTGATCTATCTTACGATATTCATAGCCCTCAAGCTTAACAAGCTTTAAGGCTTCCAATACTCTTTCCTTGATTTGTTTTTTATTTAGCATTAAGGATTTAGCACTTTTTATTTCTAATGCTTTATCCTTTAGTAATTCTTTCTTTTCCTTTTCAAGCTTAGTAAGCTCAGCCCATACAGCAACCTTCTTAAGCTCCTTAAGGGAATTCTCATAAGGCTTTCTAGCCTTACCTTCAGATACGCCCTTTTCTACTTCCTCAGCTATCTTAGCTTCTATTTCCTTTATTTTTTGTTTAGCCTCTTTTACTTCATCATCTTTTTCCCACTCAATATCAATTTGCTCATCTAGCTTTTTGATAAGTGGTGCATATTTCTTTTCTACCTCTTCAAGCTTAGTTTCAATTAAATCATTTTTAGTTTTAGTTATTTCAGCCTTAACCTCTGATTTAATTTCCTTTAATCTAGCTTTAAGATTAATCTTTTCTTCTTTAGAAATATTCTTTTGATCTAATTTAGCTTCTAGCTCTTTTCTTTCTTTTTCGTATTTTCTTTGAACACTATTTTTAATATCAGCCATAGTTCTAGAGAAATTACGTAAGCCGAAAGCTACGTTATCAAAAACATTAAGATGTGGGAATAATGCATAACGTTGGAATACAGTATTAATAGGACGTAGGTGTGCTGGTGTATTATTGATTACTACACCATCAAGGATTACCTCACCATAGTCTGCATCCTCAAAGCCACCTATAATACGGAGGGTAGTCGTCTTACCACAGCCAGATGGTCCTACTAATGTTATAAATTCATTTTCATTTATATAAAGATTTAAATCTTCTAAGGCAACCATATTACCATATTCTTTGTGTATGCCTTTTAGCTCAATTAATTTTTTAGCCATAATTACCCTCCTGGAACACAGATTAGCTTAATTTTTTAATTTAATATACAAAAAATAAGTCCCACAAAATAGATAAAAATCTGTTCTATAGAACTTATATTTTCTAGATTATTTACTTTCGATATCTAGGTGAATTCTCTTTCCTTCTTTAGAAGCACCTGCATAAAGAACAGTTCTAATTGCTTTAGCTATAATACCGCCTTTACCAATTACTCTACCAAAGTCAGCAGGATTAACCTTAACTTGGTATTCTAAATTGTCTTCGTCGTCATTTAGACGAACAATTTCAACGTCTTTAGGATAAGCAACTAAAGGAAGAATTAAACTCTTAATTAATTCTTCGTAGTCAATCATCAGGGACCTCCTACTTAGACATTACTTTGTTGGCAACTAAGATATTCTTTACAGTAACTGTAGGTTGTGCACCTTGTTCTAACCATGCTTTAATTCTGTCTTCTTTTAAAGTAACAGTTGCAGGATCAGTTGTAGGAACATAAGTACCTAAAATCTCTAAGAATTTACCATCTCTAGGGCTTCTAGAGTCAGCAGCAACAATACGATATTTAGGAGCTTTATGAGCACCAAATCTTTGTAATCTAATTTTAACCATTATATATACACTCACTTTCTTCTATTTTTTACAAATACGCATGTATTATACCACATTAAAAAGAGCTGTCAAGTATTTTTTCTTGACAGCGTATCTTTTACTTGTTTTGAAATAGAATAACATCATTTTTATCTATATAAAGTTATTGCGAACATGTTGTTCGAGAAAATATAAGTTTTATTAAAAAAACGCTTTACTTTAGTAAAGCATTATCATAAAATGAGGTTTGCAAGTAAAAACGATTCGTAGTTTTATTTATACATAAATAAAAAATGACAAACTTTTAATCATTAATTTTTTATTATGTTAAAACGCAGAAGTTTTAGCGTTTTGTTTTTACTCAAATTAGCAATAAAAAGGAGAGAAAAAATGAAAAAGAAAATACTTGGATTATTTTCTTGTGTACTTAGTTTAGCCGTTCTTGTTTCTTGCTTTGGATCTAAACAAGCTCCAACTACAACTACTACACAAACACCTGTGACTACTACTGCTGTTGATCAAACTACAACACCAGCACCTGTCACAACAACGACTACACCAGCTGTCATTACATCGACAGATGCTAATGACACCACAACTACCACAACAACTAATAGTGGTAATGATTCAACACATACACATACCTATCAAAAGGTAGCTGCGAATAACGCAACCTGCCAAAGAGATGGTAATATCGAATATTATGTATGTGAAGATGCAGATTGTGGAAAATATTTTATTAAAAACGAAAATGAATATAATGAGGTTTCAGCTACTGATGTCATCACAAAGAAATTAGCTCATGTTAGCCCATTAGAATTCACGTTTACATCAAAGGATTGGAAGGATTCATCTAATAGCTGGACTAGCATAAAAGAAGGTGCACAGCTTTCATCTGATAAGGGTGTACAAATTACTGCTAAAGCTACAGGGGCAAGTGCTAAAACAAGTGATGAATATACTGTTAGCAAAGTAGTAGTTACTTATTCTACCAATGCAACATCAGGTGCTGGTTCTATCAGCATCCAAGTAGGTAATAATGATGCCATATCAAAGGATATCACTAAAGATGGTGGTACAACAGATAGAAATCTAGAATTCGATTTTGATAATCAAAGTGGTGAAGTAACTCTTTTAGTTACTTGCTCAACTAATAGTATCTATGTTAAAGGTATAAAGATAATTCAAAGTGGAGCTTTATTAGATCATCATGCTAGTGTTGCTGCTACATCCACAGAATCTGGTTGCAAGGAATATTGGTCATGTCCAGAATGCCACAAGAATTATTCAGATAAAAATGCAGAAAATGAAATAAGTGATTTAGATGCTTGGAAGGCTGAAGGTGGAGCTGGTTATATTGCACCTACTGGTAGCTCTACAAATCCAGATAATCCACAAACAGATCCACTTGTTGATGTAATTACTATTTCTACATTTAGTGGTGCATCAAGCTCTTATCAAAATGTAAGTGCTACACTAAATAATGGTCATGAATATGAAGCATGCATTAAGAAAAATGATAACTTAATTCAAATTACAAAAGATAGTGATAAATATTTTGCATGTACTAAATCTGATAGCTATGTAAGAAAGGTTGAATTTGTAATTGATTCTTCTACTGCTACATCTAAAAGATCTATCAAATTATATGGCTTTAACGATATTGAAGAATTTGATGATAAGCTTAATCCTATTACAACATTATCATATACAGGTTCTAACCTAGAATATGAATTTACAGATAATTATGAATTATTCGGCTTTGAGGTAACTGGTGGTGCTTTCTATATAAATGAAATTAGAATAACTTGGCAAGATCCTTCTACTATCGTTTATGAGCCAGCTGATCAAAAGCTTATAGATGCCCTATCTAATTTAGATTTAACTAATATCCAATTAGATTTCAAACTACAAGGAACTGATGATTTTAAAAAAGATGCCTTAGATGTTACATATTATATCGATAATGGTAAGGTTAGATTCATCACAAGAACTCAATATTTAAATGTTACTTATGAAGATGAATATTTCTATTATGAAAAGGATGGAATCGAATATTTAGTATTTAAAACACCAACTGAGGATGAAGATGATGATGAATACGAAATCATAAGATTAACTCAAAATGAGGATGAGGATTCTTATTCACATATCACATCTTCTTCAGAAGATTTTGAAGAACAGCTTGCTAAAGCAGGTTATTTTGAATTTGATTTAAAGGCATTAGATTATAATGACTTTATAAAAGTATCTGAAGGAAAATATCGTATTAAACCAACTAAGATGAAGGAAATTGCTATCAGCATTGTTGGTGATAACAATGTTAATCGTAAGGAATATGATCAATTTACTGGTGAAGAATTCGATTATGTAGTTACTGAAGTATTCTCAAAATTCACAATTGAAGTTGATGAAAATGGTTCTATAAAAATAACAATCATTTCAACAACCACTCAAAACGATCAATTTGGTGGAGAGCCTGATATTTATACTGGCGACCACACATATGAAATAACATTATCTAATCAAGGTAAAATTAGCTTTACTATTCCAAATTCAACTAGATATTTATCAAATGCTAATATTTCAAATATTTATGAATTAGATAATGGCGAACAATTATCTCTTGAATCTGCATATGTAAATGATCTAAATACATTAGAAAAAATAATTTATATTTGTGATGATACAGGTGCAATTGCTGTACATTATAATGAGCTTGAAGGTAATATTGAAATTGGTTCAGTTGTATCTTTAACTGGTGAGGTTAGAATTACAGGTGAATTATATGAACTAGTTGCTGATAAGGTCACATTAGATGATAGATATGAGCCAACTGGAATGATGAATTTAGAAATTACATCATTAGCTCATAAAAACACAAAGACATTCCCTGGTGAAACAGTAGATTTTAATTATTTAACATTAATAGAAAAAGATATTGATACTAGGAATGTATCATTTAAAACATATGATAATCAAAATATTAGATTAATATATGAAGATAGTGAAATTGATTTTGTTAAAAATATATTTAAGGATATCGAGGTTGGCTCATCAATTAAATTCAAGGCATGCGCTATCTCATTTGATGGAGAATTCATTATAAGATTATTAAATTCTTCTTCTTGTGAGCTTGCAAATGGCATGATTTGCAGCAGCACAAATATTGTTGCTTCTTTAGGCACTGAAATTGAAGATGCATTAAAGAATAATAATTTTGAAGTATATGAATTTAAAAATGGTGTTAAATCAGCTTTAGATAAAACTTTATATAATGTTTCAGCTAAGGGCTATGATAAAAATAGTATCGGAAGCTACCTTGTAACTATCAGTAAGGATGAATTTGAAGCAAAACTTACTATTCGCATTAAATATGAGGGTAAGGTTGATTACTTCAGCGAGACTAATGGTAGAGGTATTGATTACGCTTGTGAAAAATATGGTGTAACAACAGGTATCAAGAGCGTTAGTGAGGGTACTATTAAGGTATTAGTAATTCCTGTAGAATTCACTAATGCCAAATTTAAGGACGGCTATAAGGAAAAGCTTGAAAAAGGATTTAATGGTACAAGTGAAGATACTGGTTGGGAATCATTAAAATCATATTATTATAAGTCTTCTTACGGAAAGCTAACTATAGAGGCAACAGTTTTAGATAAATATGATACTAAGGATGAATATTCATATTCATATAAGACAGATGATGATGGAAATGTCACATATCCAGATGGATTAATTGGTAGTGATTATTATAAGCTAGATTATATGTATCTAGATAAGGCAATTGCTTATTATGATAATCAAATAGATTATTCTGAATATGATTCAAATAATGATGGCTATATTGATTGTGTATATCTCGTATATTCATGTGCTGCAAGCTATGAATCAGAATTAGGAATGTGGTGGGCATATACTTCTAATTATTATCCTGTTGAGGGTAAAGATAGTGAATATGATGGACTACATCTAGATTCATATATGTGGTTTAGTATTGATTTCTTTGATGAGGATGCAGGAAGTGGAAAAACATTTAAGGTTAATAGTGAAACTGTAATCCATGAATCAGGCCACGCACTTGGACTTGATGATTATTATGATACAGCCTACACTGGCAATGGTGGTTATGGTGGTGGCATAATGATGGATCATAATGTCGGAGACCACGATCCATATTCAAAGGCAATTTTAGGTTGGATTAATCCATATATCGTAATTAATAAATCTTGTGAAATAACTATTAATTCATTTGAATCAACAGGAGACGCAATATTTATTGCTAAAGACTATGATGGAGTGTATTTTGGTGAATATTATATAGTTGACCTATATACTCCTACAGGCTTAAATGCTTTAAAGGCAGGAGATGAAAATGGTTATGGTCTTCCTGGAAATGTTGGTGTAAGAATCCTTCATGTTGCTGCACAACCTAAAGAGGATGATAGTGAAATAGATTCTATTTGGACTGTAACAAAGAATTCAAATACAGCAACAGGAGATAAGTTAATATCTGTTGTTGAAGCTGATGATGATAATTCTTTATCAACAGGAGACGCTGAATCTAGATTACTTGTTTCTTCTGATTTATGGAATCAAGGACAAACATTAAATAATATTTCTTGGTATGATGGAACTGATTGCGGATTTACAATTAGTATAAAATCTATATCAAATGAATCTGCAACAATTGTTATAACATTTGCTGAATAATTAAAAATAAAGCATTGATTTTAGTAAAAACTAAGCTCAATGCTTTTCTTTTTAGATAAATGTAATTTTTAAACCTTTCAATTAAAATTATTATATTGTATAATATTATAAAAGGAGATGTTAATCATGCAATTCAGTGAACAAGTAAAAACAAAAAAGTATCATTTAATGTTAATTATCGGAAAACCAGGTTCTGGCAAATCCAAATTCTTGCATAACTATTCAAAAGAAAATGGTATTCCTGTATTAAATCTTGATGATATCCTAGGAAAGAAAATTCCTGAAGGTAAAACAAATCAATATGTATATGGTTTCCTTGACGGCTTTTTAAAAACTTATACACCAAATGAAATACTTATTGATAAGAAAGAAATTATCTATGATAAATCATCGAAAATCGATTTATTGAAATTCTTCGAAATTCTAGCGAAGGATAAAACTGTCATTACAACATGGACAGGCTATACTAAGGATGGTAAGCTATATCACTTAAATAAGAATCAAGAAGTTGATTATGAATACAATCTAAGTGATTTAGATTTCTCATATATGGAATTATTATAAGAGGCACATGCCTCTTATTTTTTTGTATTAAAAAATGGTGGATTAATTTCCACCATTTTTGTTATTCAAATAATGCCTTGAATGCGGCAGGTAATTTAGCAGTAATCACTATTTCTTTTTTAGTAATAGGGTCTTTAAATATTAACTTAGAGGCATGAAGTCCTAAACGCTTAAATGGATTCTTTTCAAATCCATACTTCTCATCACCAACAATGCCGTGGCCTAGGCTCTTAAGTACAACTCTGATTTGGTTCTTTCTACCTGTTTCAATATCAACGTTTAATAGTGAATATGCACCATTGCATTTTGTTACACGGTAATTAGTAATAGCCTTTTGACCTTTGTTGATCTTAGATACATGCATCATATTGTTTTTATCTTCTTCTAGATAACAAACAATTCTGCCTTCCTTTTCATCCATTACACCTTCAACAACGGCTGCATATTCTCTTTTGATAACATATTCATCCCAGTGTAATCTTAATATTGATTGTACCTTGGGGTTTTTAGCAAATACTAATACACCACTAGTTTCCTTATCAATACGGTGTATTACATATGGACGTGCTGTCTTATCCTCTGATGTCATAAATTCTTCTAGATAATAATATGCTGATTCTCTATCATTATCACTTTCAACTGATAAAAGATTATAAGGCTTATTAATAGCGATATAATTATCATCCTCATAAATTATATCAATGCTTAGCTTACCCTTCTTCTTTTTGGCATTAACTGGCTTTGCCTTAGTTAATTCCATTACTGGTCTTTTACTAATTCTAACCTCATCCTCATTTGCAAGCATATAATTAAACTGTGTAACAACACTACCATTAACAAGCACTTGCTTTTTAGAAAGAATTGTCTTTACATTATTTTTTGAGGTATTACTCATTTTATCAAAAAGGAATTGTAATAATTCCTGGCTTCTCTTTACCTTAAAGATGTTAGTATATTCTATTTTTTCTTGTTTAACATCATTTTTATTATTTCTCATAAACATCTCTTCTTTCCTCTAAACTATATCATAAATAAGATATTTAGTCAAAGAATATACAAAAGAAAAGAGGCTTTTTAAGCCTCTAATTCTATTATTTTAATTTGTTTTATGTCTCATTCTTAAGACTAGGAATACAACATAGCATATAATAATTGCCATGGCAGCACCATATGATGCTAAACCAATTACGCAAGAGTCTACTGCGATTGCTACTATACCGAATATTGTAACAGCAATTGATGAGAATAATCCAATATTTTGGAAGTATTCCTTCTTATCCTCTAAGTCAAACTTTCTTAAGATTTGAGGAATAGAGCAGAATGCTAGGAATAATGCTTCTAACATAACTAAGATGAATAGTACCCAACCAACGCAGAAGCCGTGGTTAGTATTAACCTTCTTAGCAACAAATGCGAATTCTGATAAACGAGTAACACTAAATGATACTTTTTTGCCTAATACTGTAAAGTTCTCAACGAATTCAGTATCGTTAGGTCCATGGATATGAAGAATTCTGAAGTCAGCAGCCATGCCTTCTGGAATATCCATTGTAACAATGATTGTTGTTCCTTCTTTAATGTCAGAAGGTTGGATTTCAGTACTTTGACCATTAACTGTACGAATTAGCTTAACATCATATACCTTAGAAATTTCTTCATCCTTAGCTAATTTAGCTTTAATAGCTTCATAATCTGTTGGAGAAGTTTGTTGAGCAGAGACTGTAGTCTTAACTTCAACCTTAATATGGATGTTTTCATCCTTAGCAGCACCAACGATTTCAGCTGCTACCTCTGTATGATCAGCATCTTGCTCTTTCCAGTTTTCAATAGTGAATACAACTTGTGCAGTTGCAGTACCAAATGTTACCTTAGCAACATATGTACCAGCGTTAACACATGATGCAACTTCAGTAGTTCCTTGGAAATACTTAATTGTTGCGCCTGGGAATGCTTCGGCATTATAACCAGCCTTCAATGTAGCTACTCTAGGTTGACCATCATATACCATATTACCAGTAGGAGCAACTAATGTTAATGTTAATCCTTCTGTAATTGGACAATATGCATTATTACATTTAGCTGTAATAGTAGTTCCGTTTACCTTATAAGTGAAATTATGAGTATGAGGAATTACACCTTCAACCTTAATAGCATCAGAAGCTACTTGTTTAATTCTAGATGGAAGAATGTCATCGCCATTCTCATCCTTAGTTTGTTTAATAATAGCAATAATCTTATGACCAGTATCATCATGAGTTGAATCATTAGGATCTGGACATACTACTGTATAAGTCTTACCTGTACCAATTGGAGTTGCAGAATCTGGTCTACCATCATTATCATCATCATAATACCATGTAACGATAACTGGCTTAGTATCAGTTTCAACTGTTAATACATCGCCTTCTTCAGCTTCTTCCTTATCACCAGGAATAACAACTACTGGTTTTTCAGAAGTATCGATAGGTGTAAATCCACCGATATTACCTTTAACTACGATTGGACCTGTAGTTTCAGTAGGAGCTTCACCTTCTGGATAATCAGTTCCATCTGGCTTCTTATCTTGTGTAATTACTGCGATAATTGTATGACCTGTATCATCATGAGTTGGATCTTCTGAATCAGGACAAACTACTATATATTCCTTACCTTCGCCAATTGGATTTGCAGGATCATCAGGTTGTCCATCATGATCATCATCATAATACCATTTAACTGTTACTGGATCACCATCAACATCAACATAGATTTGATCACCATTTTCAGCTTTTGGCTTAGATCCTGGAATATCGATTGTTACAGGATTCTCAGGATCTGGTACAAATGGAGTATAAACTTCAATTGGATCAGTGTATGTAACTGGTTTTTCTCCTTCTGGATAATCAGTTCCATCTTCTTTCTTATCTTGAGTTACTCTAGCAATAATCTTATGACCTTCATCATCTGGACACTTAACTGTGTAAGTTGTACCTGTATCAAGTGGATCATCTGGATCATCAGGAAGACCATCACCATCATCATCATAGAACCATTCAATTGTTACTGGATTAGCATCAGTTTCAACAGTTAATACATCTCCATCAAGAAGTGGTGTATGAGTTGGCTTATCTAATTCAGCCTTTTGTGTTGGATCAAGAGGTGTATATAAATCATTTTCAGTAACAGCCATAAATACGTATGGATTAGCACTTGTACCATCACCTGATACACACTTTAAGCCAACGATTTCACTAGCACTTGTTATAGGAGAAATAGGCTCAACATATAATTGATGTATAATACCATTTGTATCAGTTAACATATCATAGAATTGAACCATTGCGCCTTTTCTAATATTATATGTAACTAATACTTTTCCAGCCTTTTGAGTAATACTTTCCTCTGGATTAGCAGCAACAACTACATCTTCAGGGAATACGATTGTATCACCGAATAGATAGAACTTACCAACTTGAACTTCTATTTCTTTTGGAAGCTTACCAGCTACCTTAACAGGATTAGTTGAAATTGTTGGAACTTCATCAGCAGGATAATCACTTCCGTCTGGTTTCTTAGGTTGTGTGATTACACCGATAATTGTATGACCCCTATCATTGTGTTGCTCATTTTCTTTATCAGGAGTCTTAACTGTGTAAGTTGTACCTGTATCAAGTGGATGTTCTGGATCATCAGGAAGACCATCACCATTATCATCATAGAACCATTCAATTGTTACTGGATTAGCATCAGTATCAACAGATATTTCATCACCATCTTCAACTTCATCCTTATCACCTGGAACTTCAATATCAGGTTTATGTTCTGGATTAGTATCTAATGTCTTATAAATCTCAATACCATTTGAGTATTGTCTAGGCTTATCTTCATCAGCATAAGCATCACCATTTTCATCTTTGTTCTGAGTTACTCTAGCAATGATTATATGACCATCATCATTATGAGTTTGATCATCTTTATTAGTTTTAACTGTATAAGTCTTACCTTCACCAATTGGATTTGCTGGATCATCAGGTAAACCATTCTTATCATCATCATAGAACCATTCAATTGTTACATCAGTAGCCTTAGTTTCAACTTCAATATCATCGCCACCAAATAGTGGTTGATGATTTGGAGTTTTAACTGAAGTCTTTTCATTTGGTTTTAGTGGAGTATATACTTTTACACCAGTTGTTGTAATAACAGGCTTCTTATCCTCATCATAAGGATTGCCAAATTCATCATTATCTTGAGTAATTACAGCAATAATTGTGTGGCCTGTATCATCATGAAGTGGATTATTTGGATCTGGACACTTAAGTGTGTAAGTAGTTCCTTCACCAATTGGATTTGTTGGATCATCAGGTAATCCATCACCATTATCATCATAGTACCATTTAACTGTTGCAGGAGCAAATGGTAGATCTACAGAAATCTCATCTCCACCTTTTGGATATGTATTAGTTCTTTCAACTTCAATTTCTTCTGTTGGATCCATTGGGATAAATACTTCAATAACTTCAGTTGTTTGAGTTGGAATATTTTCTGTAATAGGATCACCATTTTCATCAACAGTTTGAGTAATTACAGCAACTATCTTTTTGCCTAAATCATTAGGTTTCTTAATAGTATATGTAGTTCCTTCTCCAATAGGCTCTCCTGTAGGATTACCATTTTCATCAACATAATACCACTTAATTACTACTGGATTTGCATCTGTTGAAACAGTTATTTCATCACCTACATATAGAGGTGTATGATCTGGCTTATTAACTGTTGGAGTTCCATCAGGTGTAAGAGGTGAATAAGCTTTACCAATAATTGATATAAATCCATTTTCATCTGCAGATTTATTAGCATTAATATTTTTTACAATGCACTCATCAGCAAGTCTATATATTACAAGATTATCAAAATCTAGTTGTTCAGCTTCAGCTGGGAAACGAACACCAACACCGAAAATAACATACGCATATTCTTTGCTGACATCATTTATAATAGGATTAATTCCGCCTTTAAATCCGCCAGCTGTTTTAACACTATTAAATATCTCTATATGATTCTTTTCATAAACATAAATAACTCCTTCATTAGCATTAGCTGAAGTTATTATATGGCCATTTAAATCAATAACAATATTCTTTTTTATTGTAAGATATGGAGCTCCCTTACCAGTTAAATCAAGGTCTGCTAATAATTTAATTACATCTCCTTCTTCCCAATCATTATATGCATCTATGAATGAAGGATATAAAGCACAATTTATTTCAGCAACAGCAGCAACTTCTGATGAACGAATTATTGTCTTAAATCCATTTGTATCAGCTGAACCATCTTCTTTAATATTTGAAGCAACAAATCCATCATCAAGCTTCAAATATGAAGCTGCAGCAATTTCTTCTTTTGTAAGATTAGTTCTTGCATTTTTAAATGTAACACTAGCTGAAGCAGTTTCAGGAATTATACCATTAATACCGCCTGTTTTAATTTTACTATTATCAATAGTCAAATTAGCTGAACCAGATAAAACAATTTGATTTTCAGCGAATTTTAAAATTTTACCATTTAAATCAATAGTTATACTATTTGTAATACTAATAGTTACATTTTCTTGAGTTAAATCTATATCTTCTAATAGTGTTATTGTTCCATTTTCAGCACATGCATTATATGCATCTAATAATGATGTATATGAAGTATTAGATACCATAGCAACTTGTTTTTCAGCAAAAAGTGCTAAATTGCCGTTTTTAAAACCAATATATGGCTTATCCTCGTCTTGACTAAAGAAATAATCAT
Organism: Acholeplasmatales bacterium; assembly: GCA_017454375.1. Lineage (GTDB taxonomy): Bacteria > Bacillota_I > Bacilli_A > Acholeplasmatales > Anaeroplasmataceae > Anaeroplasma. The sequence continues at coordinate 47,886 of JAFTDB010000011.1, forward strand.
AAGGGTCTTTTTCACCCATTCTCTCATTCCAGTTTGTCGTGAATTCACCATTACTAGTTCCTACATGTACTCCAATTTTTTCCATTGGAGTGAATTCGCCATCAAATATTATTGGTGTTTCTAATCTAAGATCAACGCTATCATCGCTTGGTCCATAATTGTCTTTAATAATTGGTGAACCAGACATATGTAATTCTGCGCTACCATCAGTATTAACACAAGCCATAGAATGCTTTTCTGATGCATTATATGCAAATACACCACCATTTATGTGTAATATACCATTACCACGTGAGAAAACAGCAGGGCCAGCTTGTTGGCATAAATTATAAATAATTGAACCACCATTGATTACAAGTGAGCCATAATCTGATGAGTATAGCGCAGCGCCATGGCCAGATGTGTTTTTATTTCCAATGATTGTTCCACCATTTATAGTTATTACACCATTATTTTTAGCAGTTATAGCTGCAAAATCTGCATAAGTAGCTGAATTACCTCCTGTGATATATCCACCCTTAAATGTTAAATAATTTTCAGTAAGATTATCATTAACTGTAGCTAAACCAGCACCATTATAAAGATCATCATCAGCAACAGTATATTTATGTAAATTACTACCACAATCATCAATAACTAATGTTGAACTAGTTGAAGCATAAATCATCATACCAGTAAATCCATTACCAATAATACCATGACCATTTAGGCATAGCTTAGTTGTTCCATCATCTGGAACATTCCAAGCACTGCTTAATATGACATCATTAGCTAAATAATAATTACCAGCTGTTGTTGGTAATGAATCAGTAGCTTCCCATTTTTTATAGATGATACCATCATGGTAATGTCCTTCAATAGTAAATTCAACTTCTGCGGTTACATTTCCAAATGTCACCTTTGCTACATATGTTCCTGGATAAACACATTCATTAACAGCTTTATTATCTTTAAAATAATTAATTGTTGCATTAGGGAAGGCTTTAGTATTATATCCAGCTTCAAAAGTTGCTACTTTAGCATTACCATCACATTCAAGATTTTCTGGAGCAACTAATGTTAAAGTTGCTTGATTGTTTTCAAGTGGACAACCTTCAGCACTACAAGTTGCTGTAATGGTAGCTCCATTAACTTCATAAGTTAGTTCATGATCATGCTTAGGTATAAAAACAGGATAATCAGTTCCCATCATCCACACATTAGTAAAATCCCAGTTATAAAAAGAAGTTGAATCTTTAAATCTATCAGCAGAATAAGGATTGCCTACAAATGATATAGGATCAGAAGGCTGATATCTTCTACCTGCACGATCTGTTTTACCCTGAACACAGCCCGTTAAATAATAACAATTAATTGGAGCATATGCATCTTTATCAGAAAACATACCGATAATTCCACCAGCATATTCTGCAGCTTTTGTGCCTGTATTTGGAGTAATTACTTTTCCAACATTATGACATTTTTCAACAGCTCCATTATTATAGCTAGTAATTCCACCAGCATAACCAACAGTAACCTCTATATCACCAGTGTTGTAGCAATTAGTAATCACCCAATTATGAGAAGATGCGTTTGAATAATTATAACCAACAATTCCACCTGCATTACATACTGATACAATTTTACCATTGTTAAAGCAGTTTGAAATAGTTGTACTGTAGTTTATTATACCAACAACACCACCTGTACCACCTACATTGTCATTATCTGTTCCCGTGATGTCGCCTATATTTCCACAATATGATACATTGCATTGAGAAGCCTCTCCAACAAAGCCACCTACACGCCTTGCACCGGTAACTGTAACATTAGATGTACACCCAGTTATTGTAGCAAAAGCAGGAGCATATGCATGAGCATAACCAACAATACCTCCAACACATGTATCGCCAGAAACAGAACCTTCTACAATAAGATTTTTGATGGTAGCACCATAAATACAACCAAATAATCCAACACAATTACCAGTTCCACTAATTGCAAGACCTTTAATTGTCTTCTTATTTCCATCAAATGTACCTTTATATTCGTTGTCTGTATTACCAATTGGTGTCCACTCTTCATTATTTAAATCAATATCAGCAGTTAACTTTCCACAGGCAGAATTATTCTTTGTTTTTCCGTTTAATCCATTAACTATATCACGGAATTCTTCAAGTTGATCTTTTCTCTTGATTTGATATGGATTAGCTTCAGTACCATCACCTTGCATAGGTTGTTGAGGTGTAACTACCAATGCTAATGTTGCAACAGCATCACCAAATTGTAGTTTTGCAGTATATGAGCCCACATCAACTACGCTTTGTACTTCTTGATCATTTGAATCATAATATTTAATTATAGGATTAGGGAAGAATTCTTTATTATAATCCTTAGTCAAAGTACAAGCAAAAGCTTGTCCAGTGTATTCTAAATCTTCTGGAGCATATATAGTTATAGATGCAGTATGTCCTTCTACTGGACAACCTTCAGCACTACAAGTTGCTGTAATAGTGGCCCCATTAGCTTCATAAGTTAGCTCATGATTATGCTTAGGTATGAAAACAGGATAATCAGTTCCCATCATCCATACATCAGTGAAATCCCAATTATCAAAGCTTGTTTGAAGCTTGAATGCATCAGCACTTAATGGGTTTCCAGTCACAGATGAAGAAGTTGCATAACCTTCTTTATCAGTAAGTTTTGTTGTTTTTCTATAAATGTGGCCTTCTAAATAATAGCAATTAGTAATTGTTCCATCACTATTTTTACCATATATGCCACCTTTTTCATCCTCAGCAGTGTCTGTTAGCCTAACGAAACCATAATTAAAACAATTTTCAATTGTAGTTTTACTATAACCTGCTATTCCACCAACATATCTTACTGCAGAAACGTCTCCAACATTATAGCAATTCGTTATTTTACAATTCTCTGCAGTACCAGAAGAAAGATATCCAAGAATACCGCCAGCATTCCTATATGATGTAACATTAGCATGATTTGAACATCTTAAAATTGTTAGTTTTTTGTAAGCACTATTAACGCGTCCAACAATTCCACCTGCAGCAGCCATTGTTTGAGTACCAGTGTATGTAATCTCTCCATAGTTTGAACAATCAATTATTTTACCATTAGCTGCGGTTCCAACGATTCCAGCAGGGAATCCACCACCATTTTCTGAACCAGCAGAAGTGATTGTCGCATAATTCTTACAATTAACAATCTCTAAATTCTGTTGAGCTATATGCTAATTCACCTACTATTCCACCTGCATTGTATGTTGATGCAACAGATCCATATACAGATAGATTTGCAATTTTTGCACTGCCTGATAATTGGCCAAATAAGCCACCATCTGCATATCTTCCTTCGACATTAACATTTAATCCTTCGATTTTTTTATTGTTACCATCAAAAGAACCCGTATATGCCGTCGAACCATATGGTGCTATCGGTGTCCAATCCTCATTTTCTAAATTAATATCCGCTGTTAATATAGCGCACGCAGAAGAGTTTCTTGTTTCTCCGCCTGTTCCATTAACAATATCACGGAATTTTTCTAATTCTGCTTTTGTGCTAATTTGGTATGGGTTATCTGCAGTACCAGCACCACTTCCATCCCAAGCAGCATAAACCTTGCTGGAGCTAAAGATTCCAACAAGCACAAATGTAAGTGCGATTGCAAAAAGAGCGAATAATGCACTTATTTTTGAAGCATATTTTCTCATATCAATTACCATCCTTTCCTTACGTACTAGATATGAAACTTAATAAATGTAGTATACATTTATCAATCTAGATATTTAGCATAAATTTCGCTAATTCCTCATTATACGCAAAAATTATAACATTATGGATGGGACAAACATGGGACATAATTTGATAGGCCTTATGCTCTCAGCTTTAAAAAAAACAAAAAAGGCTCCATTGGAGCCAATTTTTAAAACTAAATATAATTATATTATTCTTGTTTAATTGTAACATCAAGTTGATTAAATGGAATTGTAATATGATTTTCATCAAAAATATTCTTAATTTCACTTAATAAATACCAATTTGCTGTCCAATAATTTTCTCTTTTTACCCAAACTCTAGTAGTTAGCTTAATAGAGCTATCGCCATATTCAGATACCTCACAAAATGGTGAAGGATCCTTTAATACTAAATCATAATCTTGAGCAACTTTTCTAATTAAATTCTTAGCAAGCTCAACATTAGTTTCATATGCAACATCAAATACGATATCAAGTCTTCTAGTATCCTTAACACTGTTATTAACAATAACATTATTAGCTAGAGTACCATTTGGAATATATACCATTCTATTATCTGGTGTACAGATATGAGTATAGAACAATTTAATATCCTCAACAGTTCCTGATTGACCATTAGATGTGATGAAATCACCAAGCTTGAATGGTCTCATGATTATGATAATCATACCACCAGCAAAGTTAGATAATGTACCTTGTACAGCAAGTGAAACACCAACACCTGCAGAAGCTATTACTGCTGTAATAGATGCGGTTTGAATACCTACATAGGCAACAAGTCCAGCAACAATTAATATCTTTAATGCGATTCTACAAAGATTAACTAATACTCTAGATATCGTTGGATCTGTTTTTCTCTTTTCAAGTCTTTTAGAAATTCTTTTGAAGATAAAGTTAATTATCTTAAAAGAAATGAACATTACGATAATTGAAACAATTATTCTTAAGCCTACTTTAATACACCAATCGCCAATTGTTTGCCACAAATATTCCCAGTTAATACCAGTAGATGTTAAAATCTTTTCTGTTGAGGTAGTTGTAGTTGCAGCAGCACTTGTAGTTGTAGTAGTTGTTGGTTCAGTAGTTAATAATCTATTTATAATGTTATAAACATTCATTTATTAATCACTCCTTAACGTCTTAAAATTATATAATTTTTAGAACGTTTTTTCAATAATATTATTTTGCTTCGTAGCCAGCTTCTATGATTGCTTTTACAACTGCTTCTTTATCGATTTCACCATTAGATGTAACTGTTACATTCTTATCATCTAAAGATACCTTAGCATCCTCAACTCCAGTAACACTCTTACATGCATCCTCTACTCTTTTAGCACAATGCATACACATCATTCCTTCTACTTCAATAACTAAACTTTTCATACTCTTTTCCTCCTCTATTTTTATATTAGTCATATCAACATTTTTATACGCTCTTTTTTTGCGTTTTTTATCTGGGTTAAATAAATTAATCCTTAATGCGTTTAAAACGACTGTAACGCTTGATAAGCTCATTGCTAGAGCACCATACCATGGCTTTAGCTTAGCAAGGCCAATACCTGATAATGCACCTGCCGCAATTGGTATCATAATTAGATTATAAAAGAAAGCCCAGAATAAATTTTCTTTTATATTTAATAAAGTATATCTAGAAATCTTTATCGCTCTAACAGCATCCATAAGTGATGATTTGATTAGTACTATTTCTGCTGAATCAATTGCAACATCAGTACCAGCACCAATCGCAACACCTACATTAGCTTCGCTTAATGCGACCGCATCATTGATTCCATCACCTATCATCATTACCTTGCCTTGCTTCTTTAATTCCTTAACTATAGACATCTTACCATCAGGTAATACATCAGATATATAATTATCTATTCCAACAAGCGAAGCAATATATGCTGCAGTATTTTTATTATCACCTGTTAGCATGATTGGTGTAACACCCACGTTCTTCATTTCCTTGATTGCTTCTATTGAATCTTCTTTTATAACATCAGCAACTGCAATGATACCAATTAATTTATCATCATAGATGAAATACATTGGTGTCTTACCTTTTTTAGATAATTCATCACCTAAAGCTTGATATTCATTGCTAATGCTTGTAAGCTCAGAAGCTGACTTTAAATTCATTCCATAAATTCTTTTTTTATTGATTACACCAGCAACACCCTTACCTGGAAGCGATACAAATTCAGATACTTCATATTTATCAATATCTTTATATCCTGATATAGCTTTAGCAAGTGGATGAGATGAATTATTTTCTAAGCTTATAGCAAGCTTTAATAATTCTTCTTTATCATAATCAATCTCTATTATATCAGTAACCTCTGGCTTGCCTTTAGTAATTGTTCCTGTCTTATCTAGTAAGACATAATCAACCTTATCAGCCTCTTCAAGTATTTCAGCACTCTTAAACAATATGCCATTTCTAGCACCCTTACCAGATCCAACCATTATGGCAACTGGTGTAGCAAGACCTAGGGCACATGGGCATGATATAACAAGCAATGATATAGCTCTTTCGATTGAATAAGATAATAATGTTGTATTACCAAGGCCTTCAACAAAGCTACCACCAAGTATCATCCAAAGTGTAAATGTTACAAGGGCGATACCTATCACAACTGGAACAAATACTCCGGCAACCTTATCAGCTATTTTAGATATCTTTGCTTTAGTTGCGTTAGCATCCTCAACCATCTTAATAATTTGTGAGAATGTAGTATCCTCAAGCTTCTTTAAAGCCTTACATTTTAAAACACCATTTTGATTGATGGTTGCTGAAAAGACATTATCTCCATCACCTTTATCAACTGGAAGTGATTCACCAGTTAATGCTTGTTCATCTACTGCACCATATCCTGATATAACCACACCATCAACTGGTATAGCCTCACCAGGCTTTACAATAAAGATATCACCAACATTAACAGCATTAGCATCTACTTCTATTTCCTGATCATCCTTTATAATTGTTGCCTTCTTAGGCTTTAGCTTAAGTAATGCTTTTAATGCATTAGTAGTTTTACCCTTTGAATATGCTTCTAATGTTTTACCAATAGTGATTAATGTTGGCACCATACCTGCAGTTTCAAATGAGATATTCATTGATAGTCTCATTACTGCATCCATATTCATCATGTTGGCATCATGTAGCATTATTAAATATAGAATAAATGAATATATGAATGCTACACCACTACCTAAGGCAACAAGTGTATCCATATTGAATGATAAATGAATACTAGATTTAAAGCCTGAGATGAAAAATGCTTTATTAATTATCATTATCACAAGTGATAAGAACATCATGATAATCCCGACTAATAAAGGATTTTTAGCTAAATCACCTAGTGGCCATCCATTCATATAGGCCATACCTATATAGAATAGTGGAACTAATAAAACTGATGAATAAATTAGTCTTTTAATCAGTCCTTTTAATTCTTTATTATCATCTATTTTTTCTTCTTTTTGTTTGTTTGCAAGATATGATTTATAGCCTGCCTTGTCAACGGCCTCATTGATTTTATTAACATCTAGATTATCCTCAAAATCAACAACCATTGAATTAGTAAGTAGATTGACACTAACGTTCTTTACTCCCTCTACCTTCCTAACAGCCTTATCAACATGAGCCTGACATGCAGCACAAGTCATACCTTCAATGTTGAATTTTTCTTTCATTATGAAAATCTCCTAAATAACTCTAATATCTCATCAATCTCTTTAGTCTCACCACTATTAATACTTTCAACAAGACATGTATGCATATGCTCCTCAAGTATTACATTAGATAAGCTTCTTAAAGCCTTATCTGAAGCAGCAAGCTGAATCAAGATATCACCACAATATTTATTGTCATCAATCATCTTCTTTATTCCTTGAAGCTGACCAATAATTCTATTTAATCTATTATTAAGTTTTTTCTTATCCTCTTCACTTCTAATCTTTTTTCTTTCACAACAGCATTCAGACATATTATATACCCCCTAGAAGTATCTATATTATATACTGGTAGGGGGTATATGTCAAGTGAATAAAAAGCAAGGTTTAAACCTTGCTAATTTTCACTAAATAATATGTTGTCTGAAAAATGCTTAGAATATAATTTCAATATTTCTTCTTCAGTCTTATTCTCTTTATCTTTTCCTTTTAGATCTACAACTACTTTACCCTCATTTAAGATAATTAATCTGTTACCATATTTTAATGCTGTCTTAAGATTATGAGTAATCATTAAGGTGGTAACATTTCTTTTTGTTATTATACGATTAGTTATCTCCATAACTACATCTTGAGTCTTAGGATCAAGCGCGGCTGTATGCTCATCTAGAAGCAATAATTCAGGGTTGGAACAAGATGCCATATATAACGTCAAAGCCTGACGTTGACCACCAGATAGTTTCTTAGCCTGAGTATCAAATTCATTTTCTAATCCTACACCATATGATGTTATTTCTTTTTGTGCTTCTTCCTTACACTTCTTCTTATATCCAAAGAATGTATATGGTGTATCATTTGATACATCATTAAATGGCTTAAGGTGTAATAATCTTTTTAAGCTATAAAAGCTTGGAGCTTTTTTGGATAATAATATATTATCAAACACCTTTAAATTAGGGGCAGTTCCTCTTAATGGATCTTGATATACTATTCCAACATATTTTGTTCTTCTTTGTTCAGGAAGCTTATCTAGTGATTTATCATTTAATGTGATGCTTCCACGATATGGTATCGTTCCTAATATCGCATTAAAGAGTGTTGATTTACCCGCCCCATTAGATCCAAGTAAAACAACAAATTCACCATCTTCAACCTCTATATTAAAATTCTTTAATATTATCTTTTCTGATGGTGAGGCAATATCAAAGCCTACAGTTAAATCTTTTATCTTAAGCATTTGATACCTCCTCATCTATTACTAAATTTGATAATTTCTTTTTATTTTTAAAATTATCAAATACTACACCTAATACCAATATTACAACCAAGAAGCTTGATTGAATTATTTGAAGATCTCTAGCTTGAATAAATGATAATTCTAATATGAAAGAATAGATTAATCTATACACTATAGAACCACCAAGTATTCCTACTAGGATTAAATCGATATTATGCTTTTTAAATGTTAATACCTCTCCAATAATGATAGTAGCAACACCTACTACCATAACACCCTTTTCAACGTTTGTTGAATAGCTCGCATTAAACTCTGTGAAGAGTGCTCCAGCTAATGCTACAAGCCCATTAGATATCATTAGACCTATTATCTTCATATTATCTGTTGAGATACATTGTGTTTTAGCCATTTCCTGATTATCTCCACAGGCTCTTATTGATAAACCTAATTTAGTTCTAAAGAAGATAGACATCATAGCCATTAATATTATAACAATTCCAATTAGTATTCCTAATTTAGCAAAATCATTATTTGGGAATATTGTATAATTTGTTAATCCCTCTGCTGTATATCCCTTCAAAGCAATTGATAAATCACCATTTGCAACAATTAAATTAACTGAATAAAACGCGGTTAATGTTAATATACCAGATAATATCGCATTTATCTTAAGCTTTGTATGAAGCAATGCTGTTATGAGTCCTGCAAGCATACCGCCAAAAAATGATATCAATAAAGCTAAATATGGATTTAGCGCTATACATAGCTTTGCACAAATAAGTGCCCCAAAGGCATATGATGCTTCTACTGTTAAATCAGTAATATTTAAAATACGAAATGATAAGAACACACCAAGTCCTAACACTGTAAATATTAACGCTATTGAATATGTGTCAATATTCATATTAACACCTCCTACTACTTAGCTAAATCTTTTGCCTTAGATAGTAATTCCTGTGGTATTGTAATATTAGCATTTCTAACAAAGATTGAGTTGTAATATAAGGCAAGCTCATTTGATGCATATACCTTTACTGGTACATCATTAACACTCTTACCACCAATTAATTCTACTGCCATGTCTGCGGTATCTCTACCTAGCTTCTCATAATTGATTGAATATCCCATCATGCCACCATCCATGATTTCTGAGTCAGCTGCACAATAGCATGGAATCTTCTTTTCAATTAGTATTGTTGATAATGTAGGCATTGCAGATGCTACATTATTATCATCAGTTACAATTAAAGCATCAATCTTAGAAGTTATTGAATTAGCCACCTCTGTGATTTCAGCAGGTGATGTAATTTGTCTATCAACTAATGTAAATCCTTTTTCTGCTGAAAGAACTTGAAGCCTAGTGAAATTGGCTACTGAATTTGCTTCTCCTCCTGTGTAGATATAGCCAATATTTTTTATATTTGGATTAACTTTATATGCAAGCTCTAATTGCTTATCTAAATCAACTGCATCAGATGTACCTGTTACATTGCCTTCAGGTGAAGATAGGCTTGTAACAACATTTGCTGATACAGGATCAGATACTGCGGCAAAGACTACCTTTGTATTTGTTCCAACAAATGCTGCCTTAGCGGCAATTGCCACTGGTGTAGCAATACAAATTACTACATCTGTGTTATTTGATTTTAATGAAGACATTGTTTGTGAGATTAATCCAGCATCTGCTGCCCCATCATATTTTGTTAGGGTATAATTTTTCTCATCAAGCTTGTCCACAATTTCACCTACGATTGAATCTTCAATCATATTAAGTGATGTGTGTGACATATATTTTACTACTGCAATTTTTTGGTTACCTGTTCCTATCACCTTAGCGTGAATATCAACAGTGCCATTTGTACTACCGTTGCTGCAAGATGCTAATCCTAATAGCATTCCTGCTGCACATAAAACCTTTACTGCATTTTTGAATAATTTTTTCATTTTCTTTTTCTCCTTCAATTTTCTATTATTCATTTTCGATGGAGATTATTTAGTGGCATATAAAATAAAAAAATGCCTGTCCTGACTATAGGACAAGCATGAAAAAGCCTGCGGTACCACCTAAATTGCTTAATATATAAGCCACCTCGTTCGAATGCCATCACATTCTAGCTCTGTAACGGGAGCTCCCGTTTTCAGCTACTTTATTCACCGAAACCCTCTTTGGCCCACTTTCAACTCCGCTTTAGCAAGGCTTCCACCATCCCCTGCTCTCTATTTATGCGCTAATTGACTAACTTCCAAATCAACAGTTTATTTGATTTTAACGCTATATTTTTTTATTGTCAACAGAAAAAAAGCATCTTTTTTCGATGCTTTCTCCTTAAAAAATGTTATTTTTTAGCTTTATAAGATTTTACGTCCATAATTACTTCACCATCGTATTGAAGTCCGCATGGTCTATCAAATTCTACTTCAACGCTCTTACCTTCGAAGATATGAACGTTTTTATATTTAACATGATCACCAGTGAAAATCTTAGTGAATTTAATTAATGTAACTAATCTAGATACACCAGTCATAACAACCAGTGAAATCTTGTCGCTAGCTCTATCTTGGTTAGGGGCACTCTTCATACCACCACCATAATATCTACCATTCATAGTTGCAGCTAAGAATACACGTTTAAAATTGTATTCCTTACCATCAATAACTACTCTTGCTTTTCTCTTGCGGAATTTACCTAAAATTAAGCCAATAACAATGCTTGTATAATTAACCTTTTTGCCCTTTGCCTTATTTTGTTCTGCAACGACACAGCAATCACCATCAATACCAAAACCAACATTGTTAACAAAATATTTTGTTATTCCATTAGCAGTAACTTGTGGAAGGTTATCCATATATGGATTTAAATAACCAAAACCATCTTGAGCTTCGATATCATTTAAAAAGTCGTTGCCTGTTCCTGCTGAATAGATATACCAATTACCTTTTACTTTTGTAGTATTCCATTCGTTAGCAAATACATTTACTGTACCATCGCCACCGATTAATAATACATTATCATCGTCGCTTAATCTTTCATTTAAAAACTCAAGGCCTGTAACAGATTTATCAATTAGCTGCATATCTGGAAATCTATCTTCAAATTTTTTTAATATTTCCTGAATCTTTTCATCTGTAACTTGGCCAGCAAGTTTGTTGTAAGCTAAATAATTCATATTTTTCTTCTCCTTTTTTACATGCTAATTTCTTCAATATGACTTATATATGGTAAAGTTTTTAAAGCTTCAATAGTTTCTTCATGTGTCTTATATTGCTTTAATTCCTTGCTGACAACAGTTAAAGCAATAGTGTAAACACTTAAACCAGTATTAGCATAAGCTGGGTTAACCTCGATATCATCGATGTTTAAGCCTAGCTTTCTAGCAACAGCTATGAATTCGGGTAGATCAGTTTTATTCTTTAACTCTAAGTGAATTTCAAAATGTGGAGAACGGTTCTTTAAATATACTTCTGCCTTTGGAAGTAAATTTAATGATACAACTAAAATTGCAAATGCGATTACAGAAACTGTGTATAGACCAAAGCCTAATGCAAATCCTATGAATGCTTGTCCCCATAATGCAACAGCAGTTGTTAAACCTTTGATTTGGTTCTTACTTGAATATAAGATTGTGTAACTTGAAATGATAGCAATACCTATAGCCATGGCTGCTGATACAGCTGGGAATACTACAGTAAAGTTACTCATTAAATAGATATCGATGATACCGCAAACAGTTGCAGATAATGTAACAAGAATAAATGTTCTTAAACCCGCAGCATGTCTCTTGTTGGCACGCTCAACACCTAGGATTGTTGCAATTGCCATTGCAATTGCCATACGAATTAAAATTTGAAATGCAAACGCAATTTCATTAGCTTTGAAAAGCTCTGTAATTGGATCTATTAAATTAAACATTTTTACCTCCTATTAATAAACCTTCGATTGGCTCTAATTTCTTCATCATCAAAATATTCTTCTGCTGCATCAGTAAATGCCTTCTCTTCCTCTGACATCTCAGGCTCTGGCATTTCCTCTCTAATCTTATTAATCTTTCTAGTTAAGATTTCAACTGGAGTTAATACTGCAACCTCACCACCAGCAACTACTATCTCATCAGATACAATCTCATCGATATTAGTTGTGTAAGATTTAGATAGATATAGACCTAACTTAGATAAGCCTGGTCCAACTAATTCATAAAGTACTGATGATGCTAGAATAATTGTAAGAAGGTTATCACCCTCAACACCACCGATTATTCTCGCACCCATAGATGCTAAACCGATAGCAACACCGGCTTGTGGTACAAGTCCTAGACCAAGATAATTCTTGATTCTCTTTTCTTTTCCTGTAACCTGACAGCCTGCATATGCGCCACCGTACTTACCAGCAATTCTGGCAAAGAAGTATACGATTGCCACTACGAAAAGTGGAACATAACCGATAAGTGAATTATCAGTGAATGATTTTAAGTTGAACTTCATACCACTTCTTACGAAGAAGCATAACATTATTGGTGGAGAGAAATAATTTAATTGCTTGAACAATTTATCATCTCCGCTGACATTAATATAAACCATACCCATGGCCATACAGCCAAGTAGTGGTGTTTGATCCATCAATGCACAGATACCACAGAATAAGAAAATAGTTGCTAATACAATTATAAGTCTATTATCAGTAGTACGTTTTTGAGGTAGTAATAATTTTAATAAGAAACCAAATGCAAAACCGATAGCTAAGCATGCTAGGTTTTTCAAGATTGGTAATCCGATTGATTCGAATGATATACCATTACCACCATTTTTAAGTGCTAAGCAAATTGATATTGCAACACTATACAAGATTAATGATACAACATCGTCTAACGCAACAACCTCAAGAAGGGTATTAACGTATTCGCCTTTGGCTTTTGTTTGTTTAATTGTCATAATTGTTGATGCTGGAGCAGTCGCACTTGATAATGCTGCAAGCACCAATGAGAATGCTAAATCAATACCTAACGCAAAGAAGCATAACAAGAATATAACAACTGCTGCTGTTACTGCTTCAAAGATAGTGATGACAATAACACTCTTTCCAGATTTCTTAAGCTCTTCTACCTTAAAGAACTCACCTGCACCGAATGCGATAAATGCTAAGGCTATATCTGAAAGGAAGTCCATACCGTTGACAACTCTACTTGGAATAATACCATCTTTGAAATCGACTGGTAATAAAGACCAAATAGGAACAAGTAAAACACCCATAATGATATAGGCTGTAACATTTGGTAATTTTAATTTCTTTGTGATTCTTGTCATTAAGAAGCCAAAAAATAATATAATCGCAATAGAAATAATTACTAACGCTGCAGATGATTCAATGTTAAGGCTGGAAAGCATTTTTTCCACTAAAGAATTTCCCATTTATATCACCTACATATTAAATTTTTCTGGAATAGTTTCAATAAGATTATTATACAATAATTTAATTGATTTTTCAATAAAGAAATATGGCTCCAAATAAACATTGAAGCCATATTTTCTCTCTATGAAGTTATTCCGTTATATTCATCTAAAATGTTATATAAAGCAGTGTACTTATCACTAATGATTCCTACATTAGTCCCAAGCTCAAATACCTTGTTTTGGTTTTCCCATTTTGGCCAGTTATCTACATCATTGCTGTTTGGATTACCAGCTTTAACGAAGTTAGACCAATATTTTAACATCTTGTCAGATAGTAGTCTATCACTATCATTATAGCGATATCCATATGTTGACTTTTTTACATTACCATATGCGTAAATCATTTCACCAGAATGATATGTTCCATAATAACCATTTTCCTTCGTGAATTGATATGCATAAACATCCTCTCCATTAGCTAAAGCCATTCTACTCCAGCTATAATGAGGATACATAAACCAATATACTGAAATGATTTCATTGAAGCATTCAAATGCTTTATTATCATCAGTTAATCTAGGGTTATATAAATTCATAATTTTTTCTGTAATAGCTTGTGGGAAGACCTTTAATAATCTTTCTTTAATATTACTTCTATTAGTTGGGCTAAATAAATATTGAGGGATTATGAACGCATCTGCCTCTAATACATTATAACCATTAAGAAGCGCTTCTTCATTATTCTCTTTATCCTTATAAACATCATAAGGATTTTTGGTTAATGCATAGCCATCAAGTGTCATAGAACTATTAGAATATTTAGTGTTGACTAAATCCTCTGCCTTAACATTACGAAGCTCAGCAATTGAATTACATTTGAATTCAGTCATAATATTAGCACCAGTCTTTTTAGCATCCTCTAAAGTTCTATATGTATGAGGTGGCTTTGGTAAGACTAGTGATGATGATTCACCTATTGCTCTTCTGAATAATCCTTTTGCTAAAGGTGATGAGCATATTGCAGATACACTTGATGAACCAGCACTCTCACCTGCGATAGTAATATTGTTCTTATCTCCACCAAAAAGTGCGGCATTATCATTAACCCACTTTAACGCTTTTATCTGGTCTAATAAGCCATAATTTCCAGTTGTGTGGTTAGGAGATTCATTGATTAAATCCTGATGAGCAAAGTAACCAAATACGCCTAGACGATAAGCAACATTAATCATTATTACCTTAGTCTTTGCCATCTCTTCACCATTATAATCCTCAAATGATGGTGAGCCTGTAGTTAGTGATCCACCATGATAATAAACTAAAATTGGTAGATTAGTTTCTGCTGTATTAGGCTTCCAAATATTTAGGTAAAGTGAATCCTCACTTCTTTTCTCAAGTGGATGATAATTGTAATCAGGATGCCATGCCTTTTCAGCATACATATCAACTGCTGAGCTCATTAAAGCATTATCCTTAGGCTGCATACTCTTTGGTTTAAAGTATGAACAATCTCTTACGCCCTCCCATTTATCAGGATCCTGTGGTTCCTTCCAACGAAGCTCACCTACAGGTGGCTTGGCATAAGGGATGCCTGCATAAATCTGAACAGTTTGGTCCTTATTAAGCACACCCTGCACAGCACCATCATTTAATGCTAGTACGCCAGTCTTAACAGGATCATTATAATATGCTGTAGACTTTGCTTCCTCTCTTGGAAATGATCTAAATATTACAACTGTTGTTCCTAAAATGAATATAGCCCAAACAAGTAGTCTAATACGCATTTTAGAATTAATTAATAAAATACTAAATAAAGCAAGTAAAGCTAATAAAGCTATTCCAACATAAATAAAATATGTTGGTCCATTAGCTAAATCTAAATAGAATGCTAGTATTGCAAATATAATGATGAAGCCAATAGGAAATGCAATCCAAAAACCAATATGTTTTTTCTTCTTATTTTCCATATGTACTGCCTCCTTGTAATCTAATTATATCTAATTTTTCGAAAACAAAAAAGCACAAATGTTTTCACATCTGCGCTAATTAATTAAATTATTATTCTGCGTCTTCTTCTTTTGGTTCTACTACTTCAGCATCAATTACTGAATCATCCACATTCTTCATAGTTACATTAACGTATGTACGCTTAGTTGTTAGGAATGAAAATAAACCTTCTAAAATAACAAAGATTGAGTAGATTAATAAAATTACACCTAAGATTAAGAATTTGTTTTCCTTAATTCCATCTACTGTTAAAGCAAGGATACCTAATAATAATGTGATTCCACCAATAACAGCTTCACCAATAACTAATTCATAACCACCAGTTTTAGCCTTAGCAGCTCTAACGATTAATACAACTGCATCAGCAATTATTACAGAACCTATAACAGTTAATTCATATGGAACATATTCAACTAAATAATATAATATGTCTCCACCAATCATTTTGTTACAAACAAAGAAAATACCAACTGATAAAAGTGATGCAGCTCCTGCAGATTCAGGAGTTAATACACGCTTCTTTAAGAAGATAGTAGCAAATAATGCAAGGGAAGCAATAACAATTAGTGTAACACCAATTACAACAGAGATTGCTTCAAACGCATCAAGTCCAGCTTGATTCTTTCCGTTAACGATAAAGCATAATATAGCGATTGTTAGAATAACACCACCAATAATTAGCTTAGATAATAATTTTGATAATTTTTCCATAAAATATTTACTCCTTTTTTTATATCAAATATAATTATAACTAATAACGAATAATATTACAATAAAACAGGAGGAATTATTTATGAATATTTCAAAAGAAATAAAAGAATTTTTGTTTCAAAATCAAGACAAAGAATTTCAAGTATTTCAACAGCCTCTAATTCCTAATATTGATCCAAACTCTATTATCGGTGTTAGATTACCTCTACTAAGAGATTACGCAAAAACTCTTATTAAAAATCCTGACATTGATTCATTTTTAAATGTTCTTCCTCATGAATATAATGAAGAAAATTTGCTACACGCAATCATATTATCTAATCTAAAGGATTTTGATAAATTAGTATCTGAATTAGACAAATTCCTACCTTATATTAATAACTGGACTATCTCAGATACATTAATACCAAATGTGTTTAACAAGCATTTAGATAAATTAGCCACTAAATGTGATGAATGGATGTCTTCTTCTGATATCTATGCCATCAGATTTGGCATTAAAATGCTCATGAAGTTTTATCTAAAAGACGATACCTTTAATGTAGAATATCTAGAGAAGGTATCAAAAATAAAATCTGATGAATATTATATCAATATGATGATTGCCTGGTATTTTGCTGAAGCATTAGCCAAGCAATATGATCATGCAATAAAATATATTGAGAATAAAAAGCTTTCAAAATGGGTTCATAATAAAGCCATTTCAAAAGCTTGTGATAGTTATAGGATAACACCTGATAAAAAAGAGTATTTAAAATCATTAAGACTAAGATAATTCTAAATCGTAATCTCTTAGTTTTGAATAGAATTTAGTATGAATATTACATTCAAAATATGCACCCTTATCATCATATTTCTTATCTAATATTTCACCTTTAGTTTCTACTAAATTAATTAAGTCTCCTCTTTCATATGGAATAGATAATTTAACATAAACATGTTCTGTTTTAATCTGATTAATTATTTCATCGAGTAATGTTGAAACATTTAATTTAGTAACATTAGAATATTTAATATTCTTAAAGTTAGGAATGAATAAATCATTATTGATTGTCTTATCCCATTTATTTAATAACATAATTTGAGGAATGTTAGTTACATTCATTTGATATAATACATTGAGTACTGTATTAAGCTCTAATTCTAAATACTTAGAAGATGAATCAACAACGTGGATTATTAAATCCGCGTTTTTTATTTCTTCTAATGTTAAATAAAATGACTTAACTAGATTAGGTGACATCTTTGATACAAATCCAATTGTATCAACAAGTAAGAACTCCACATTATTATATTTAATATGACGATTTGATGTAGCTAGGGTTGCGAAAAGCTCATCTTGAGCATACACTAGCTTATCATTTTCTGTATTATCTAATATGGTATTCATTGTTGTGGATTTACCTGCGTTAGTGTAACCAACTAAGGCAACAATTGGAATACCATTTTTCTTTCTTTTTTCAATTTGACTAGATTTCATTTTTAGAATGTCATCTAGCTTTTTATTTAATCTATTAATCTCATCAAAGATATGACGACGTGACAATTCCTGTGATGTTTCACCCTTACCTCTAGTGATGCCACCGCCACCAATTCTAGATTCCTCATTCTTCATATATTCTGCCCTTGGCAGCATATACATATTATAAGCTAGCTTTATTTCTAGCTTAGATACATTATCCTTACTTCTTCCTTCGAAGATCTTTAATATTAAATAGCTTCTATCAATGCATTCAATATTCAATATTTCACTAACATTACGAAGCTGTGTTGGTGATAATTCATCATTGAATATTACCATATCAACTTCATTAGTTAATAAGTAGAACTTTATTTCTTCCAGCTTACCTTTCCCAATATAGGTTTTACTATCTGGTTTATCCCTATTTTGATAAAAAGAATAAACACACTCTATTCCAAGTGTGTCAGCTAGTGATGCTAGTTCATCTAATGAATAATTTATATCATATATATCGTACTCTGTAGAAACTCCAACAATTATAGCTTTCATTTATCTTTATTTCTCCTATTAATTAACCACATAACAAATAAAAACACTACCACTAAAGCTAGTGTAGAATAAAATATAATATCAAACAATCTCATTAGTATTACAAGCATTTTTATCACCATTATTATTATAAATAAATCTAATCTTAAACACAATAAAAATAAAGGCCAACTCTTTCGAGTTAGCCATAGTTTTACATCTTAAGATAATGCAAATTCAATTGAATAAATTCTTAAACTAGATGATAGAGGCGCATTATCCTTCATTGCGTTATTAATTACTTTTATTTTTAATCCTTCATAAGATGTAAGTGAGCTTATATTAACATTAACAACATTTGCGTTATAACCTGTTGAAGCTGTAGATGTAGATTTATTGAAATGCAATGATTTAACTTCAACTTTTTCTCCAGCACTATTGGTAACTTCAACTGTTGCAAAATCTCCTGCAATATTATTATTGTTCCATTTAAAATTAATAGATTTAACTGTGCTATATAAGCCATCAACTGAAATCTCAGCTGGTGATAAAACACCATTTTTATTTATTTGTGAATAAATTCCATGATCATAATGAAATGCTGGTGACGTAAATTCAATTGATACACCATTTGAACTTGCTGAACCATTCTTGTTAGATAATCCTAAAAAGCTAAATGTAGTTGAAACTGTTGTGTCTTGATTATTAGCCTCTTCTAGTTGTTTATAAGTCTCATTAGCTTCTAAAAGCTTATGATAATTAGAAACGAAAGATTTTGTTACAGGACCTAATTCTGCATAATATGCATTAACACTTTCTAACAAATCCTTTGATTGTAAAGTTACTGTACCAATGCTATTAATCTTAGTATTCATTACATCTAATTGTTCTTGATTGTAATTAACATAGCAGTCTAAATCTGCAGTTTGTGATGCCTGAATATATTTTGATGATTCTTCTGTATATAAGTAATATACATATTCAGGATGGTCGATAAATGGATTACGATTGTGCTGATATGATGTAAAGATTGTATTATTTCTATATACTTCTCTTGCATCAACTGGATCTTGATAATGCCATTTAATTAATGTAGATAGTTTGCCTAAATAAACCTCTGGGTTATCCGTACCCCCTACGTATGTCCTCTTATTATATTCAGTCATTTGACTTTCTGAACCGGTTGTTGGTTTCAAGCCACCAAACACTGATGCAGATCTAGTTATTTCATCTTCATCATCAGTCAACTCCAAATCCAATACATCTGGATCATCGTATTTAACTGTCATGTATAGTAGCATTCTTGCGATATCACCTTTTACCTCATCGCGAGGTTCAAATACAGTTGTAGTCCACTTATTACCATATTTATCTGTATTAGTTGGATTAGCAACCTCATCAAAAAATGAACTTGATCTATTAACATTGATACTATGTTCAGATACTCTTAAATGATGTGTATCAGAATAAGCATCATAATATTCATCTTTGAATCCATATGATTTTGCCCAAATGTGCTCTCTATCCCATGCATCATTTTTTTGCAATCTTTCTCCTGTATAGATACATTCAACATAATACCCATCATATGAATCTATTGTTTTTAAGTCGCTTTGTGCAGTTGAATAAGAACTTCTATGATAATTAGATGGATTAGTGATAGTAAACAATGCATTTTTCAATGCTACTTTATCATTTAATAATGTTGATGTAATACTATCATAATAATTACCATCATAAATTCCCATTTTAACAACATCTTTATCAGTTACCGGTGGAATATATTCTCCGGTATTTGTAGATGATGTAGTTGTTGTACTTGTACTTGTAGTTGTAGTCACAGGTGGTTCAGTCGTAGTAGTAACTGGTTCTGTTGTTGTACTTACTACAGGCTCAGTTGTGGTAACAATAGGTTCAGTCGTACTTGTAGAAGTTGTACCAGGTGTAGTTGTTATCACAGGTGGCTCCGTAGTTGTAGTAGTTGTAACAACAGGAGTTGTTGTTGCTGGAGCTGTTGTAGTACTAGTAGGTGTTTCTGTTGTGGTAGTTGTTGGTGTTGGTGTAGGTACCAACTTAACACCATCACATGATGCTAAAGAAACTCCTGCTAAGGCTAACATTGCTACAGCAAATATTGTCTTTTTCTTCTTCATAATTCCCCTCTTTTTTAACATTTAAGTCATTTGATATATTGTACCATAGTTTATGGTAAAAATAAATAAACAGATAAGAAAAAGAGCAATCTTACGATTGCCTTTTAATATACTATTCAGCTTTATCTTCTGTGATAGCAAGCTCAGTATCTAAATCAAATAGATGAACATGATTTAAATCAAACACTAATTTTAAATCTTGTCCTTGAACTAGATCATCACGAGATGGAACTGCACCGATAACACCATCACCATCAATTGATGTATAGATGTTTGTTTCAGCACCAAGAAGTTCTGACATTTCAACCTTGATAGTTACAACACCTTCTGGCCATGTTTCAAACATAACCTTGTTTTGTTCATCATAAATATCTTCAGGTCTAATACCTAAAATTAATTCTTTATCAGCATAGCCTTTTTCAAGTGCTACTTCTACCTTACCCTTAGGTAATTTAATCTTAATGCTTCCTTGAGATGATTCGAAAGTACCATCCTTAGCTAGCTTACCATGAATGAAGTTCATTGGAGGTGTACCAATGAAACCACCAACAAATACGTTAGCTGGTGAAGAATAGATTTCACGAGGAGTACCAACTTGTTGGATTCTACCATCTCTCATAACAACGATTCTTGATGCCATTGTCATGGCTTCAATTTGGTCGTGTGTTACATAAATAGTTGTACAACCAAGCTTCTTGTGTAGCTTAGTTAATTCACCACGCATTGTTACACGTAGCTTAGCATCTAGGTTAGATAGTGGTTCATCTAGTAAGAATACGTTAGCTTGTTGAACGATTGCTCTACCTAGGGCAACACGTTGACATTGACCACCTGATAATTGACGTGGATAACGTTGTAAGAATCTTTCTAGACCTAACATAGCTGCAGCTTCATCAACACGTGCTTTGATTTCTTCACGTGGTACACGACGAAGTTGTAAACCGAATGCTAGGTTATTGAATACTGTCATATGTGGATATAGGGCATATGATTGGAATACCATTGCGATACCTCTATCCTTAGGGCTGACGTTATTCATTCTAACATCATTAATATAGAAATCACCACTTGAGATTTCTTCTAGACCAGCAATCATACGAAGTGTAGTTGATTTACCACATCCTGATGGGCCTACGAAGATAATGAATTCTTTATCATCGATATGTAAGTTAAAGTCAAATACTGCTTGAACTCCATTTGGATAAATCTTATTTATATTTTTTAAATCTAATGTAGCCATAATAGACCTCCTAATTTGTTTATATTATATATAAAAAAAGAAATCTATTTAATGTGCAACCTGCACAAAAAATAGATTAATCTTCTTTCTTTACATAATTATAATAATTATATGTAGAATATTTATTTGCGTTTTCTACCATTGAGTTATAAGCTTCATCTCTAAGCTTTTGAGCTCTTTCCTGAATTGGTAGATTCATATCAGGATAGAATGGTCCTGCAAGATATCCTTTAATCTTAGGGCGCTTCCCAATTAGCTTCTTTTGATAACAATTAGTAAGTGTAATAATTGGAGCATTCATTCTAGCAGGATATTTAAATGAATCATTAACAAATGGTCTAATCTTTGTATAATATGGCCAAATATGAGCTTCAGGGAATATGGTTACAGATCTATGCTGTTTTATTCTTAGATTAACTGTTTCATATAATTCCTTTTTAGCCTTAAATGAATCATTAAGTGGTAAGCTACCAACCGCTCTTAATAGAGGCAATATCAAAGTTAAGCTAGCTGTTTCTTTTCCTGTAATAATGTAATTCTTTTTCAATTTAAATACATTATTAGTAGAGAATGCATCTCCTGCAGCTAATGTATGATTAGCATAAATAAAGCATCCTTCATGTCTCAAGCTCTTTAATATTTTTCTATTTTTAGTTTTATATAAAAATTTTAATCTCATATATAGATGAGTTGCTGGTCTAGCAATTAATCTATAGACAACAAAATCCATAAATTTTCTTGTTGGCTTTTTACTAACATATGAATAGGATTTAGGAAGCGGATTAAATTCAATATTCATATTAGCAAAGTCATCATTAAGCTCATCTTTATAATATATTGTATCTTGATACTTCACTGTATTTTCACATCTTTCTAAAGAAAATTAGTAATATTAAATTAACATTTTATTAAGATAATTATACGCAATTGCTAATTATACCAAAATCTATAATTTTAGTAAAATAATTCTTTAATGGGATTATTTATTATGATAAAATGTTTAAATAAAAACAGGGGTGATACAATTGAATAAGTATTTAAAAGATATCATATCAGGCTTCCTAGCAGGCTTCTTTATTGGCCTTGGCGGAACAGCCTTTGTTATGTGTAAAGCCACATTAGATGTTAATGGTGGATTAATTGGAGCAATGTGCTTTCCAATTGGTCTATTTATGGTTTGTGCATTTGGAGTTAATTTATATACAGGTAAAATAGGTTACGCATTTAATAAGGAAGTAAATACATTTAATCCTTTAGATTTTGTTATTATGCTTCTTGCTAATTTCCTAGGTGCCGCAACAATTGGCTTTATCGTATATTTAGGTGCTAAAGGTAATCAACACCTATTAGATACAGCTGCCGCTGTAGCTCAGTCTAGAGCAATTGCTAACCCAATTACTGTTCTAGGCGCATTCTTTAAATCAATGGTTTGTGGAATGCTAGTGTATGTTGGAGTATATTTATACAAAAAATGTAATAATTATTTTGAAAGAGCCGTGGTTATATTCATTCCTATCTTCTTATTCGTATTCTGTGGATTCAATCACTGTATTGCCGACTTCTTCTACATTACATTTGGTATGAATGTTAACATTTTATCATTATCATTTATCCTAATAGTTGTACTTGGCAACTCACTTGGAGCCATTTTATTTGATAGAGCATTATATCTATTATCTAAAGTGTCAAAGACAAAAGAAGTTGATAATTAATTTATTATTATATATAATAATGAATGTCATAAGATGATATTCTATCATTTTGACGGGGGTGATTTTTTTGAGTAAAGTAGCTGTATTAACAGATAGTAATAGTGGTATTACTCAAGAACAAGGAAAAAAATTAGGTATTAGAGTTATTCCAATGCCTTTTAATATCGACGGAGAAGAATATTTAGAAGATATTAACCTATCTCAAGAAAAATTCTATGAGATGTTAACAAATGATGCTAAAGTATCTACTTCTCAGCCAGCAATTGGCTTTGTAACAACTGTTTGGGATGAATTATTAACTACTTATGATGAAGTGGTTTATATTCCAATGTCTTCTGGACTATCAAATTCATGCCAATCAGCATTAATTGCGGCTAGAACTGAATATGAGGGAAAGGTATGGGTTGTAAATAACCAAAGAATTTCTGTAACTCAAAGACAATCAGTTTTAGATGCATTAGAGCTTGTTAAAAGAGGCCTATCAGCTAAAGAGATTTGTGAATTACTTACTGAAGTAAAAATGCAATCTGATATCTACATCATGGTAGATACATTAAAATATTTAAAGCAAGGCGGTAGAATTACTCCTACTGCTGCTGCCCTAGGTGGTATGCTTAAGCTAAAGCCTATCCTACTTATCAAGGGCGAAAAGCTTGATAAATTCAAAATGCGTAATCGTTTAGTTGAAGATGCAAAAAAAATTATGATTCAAGCTCAAAAGGATAACATCAATGGCTATCTAAAGGATATTGATGGTAGAGTAGATAATGTTCATATCGCAGTAGCCTATACAGGAACTGATACAACTGAGGCGCTTGATCTAGTAAAAATGCTAGAAAAAGAATTCCCAGGACAAGAAATTGTATGTAATCCATTATCACTTTCAGTATCTTGCCATATCGGACCAGGTGCATTAGCTGTTGCAATATCAAAAGCTATACCTGAAAAATAGAAAATTTCACCAGCACTCGCTGGTGCTTTTTTATAGAAAAGATTTTTTAGATAATGTATAATATTAACCAGAGGTTAAACTAATGATAAAAAATAGAATTAATCCGTATGTTTTGATAATTTTATCGTTTATCAGTATCATTTTGATAGGTACTGTTCTTTTAGTTATGCCCTTTGCCTCTTCTAAGGGTGAGTCTTTTGGATTCGTAGATTCCCTATTCATGGCTACTTCTGCAGTCTGTGTTACTGGCCTTAGTGTTATGCCAAATGGACTAGGAACAGATATGACAATCTATGGCAAGGTTGTTATGTGGCTATTAATTGAGGTTGGAGGGCTTTCAATCATCACCATTGCCGTATTCTTCTTATCAATTATTAGAGCCAAAATAGGTATTACAAATAGATTTGTATTAAGAGAAGCCTTAAATCAAGAAAATGTGAAGGGGCTTGTCTTCCTTGTAAGAAAAATAGTAATTATTTCTTTTTCTGTACAAATTGTTTGTACATTAATAAATTGGTATCCTTTCTATACCTATTTAGAGGCTTATGGTATAAATGATCTATGGAGAGCATTATTCATATCCATCTTCCATTCAGCATCCGCATTTAACAATGCTGGATTTGATATTATGCTTGGTACTCAAGGACTTACAGAAATATCTTCTTCTGCAGGTGTTCTTCCAACCGTATCAATGGTTACAATTAATTTAACAACAATGCTAATGATTGTTGTAGGTGGTATTGGATTCATTATTATAGATGATATTATTAGACATAAAAAATGGAAAAGATTTAAACTACATACAAAGATAACATTAATAACTACATTATTATTAATTATTATTGGTACATTAGTAATTAAATTCACATCTAACCTAGGTTGGATGGAATCAGCATTTACAGCGATAACAAGTAGAACTGCCGGCTTTTCAACCTGGGATATGTCAGTTATGGACGTAGCTTATCCTGCAACATATGTGATGGTTATCTCACTTATGTTCATTGGTGCTTCTCCATGTTCTACAGGTGGTGGTATTAAAACTACTACCTTCGCAATCTTAATCATTGCCATATTCTCCTATGCTACAGGCAGAAAGGCGAAGGCATTTAATAGAAAGATTCCATTCTCTCAAATATTTAAAGCCTTTGTATTAATGAATGTTGGAGTAATAATGATTTTACTTTGTACATTCATAATTATGATTATTCAACCAGAGCTAGGATTAAGTAAGGTATTATTTGAGGTTGTATCAGCCTTCTCTACTACTGGCTTATCACTTGGTATTACTACTAAGCTTAATATTGCTTCTAAATTAATTTTAAGCTTTTTAATGTTCTTTGGTAGATTAGGACCATTAACTATAATTGGTGTAGTTAATAAGAATTGGATGAATCAAAAGAAAGAAAATATAGATTACGTTGAAGAGAGTGTGATTATAGGATGAAAAAGACTTTTATTGTAATTGGATTAGGAAGATTCGGAGCTAACGTTGCTAAAACATTAGCCAAAATGAATTTAGATGTGCTTGCGATTGATAAGGATGAGGATGTTGTTACTGCTATAGCAAAGGATGTACCACATTCACTTATCGCAGACTCTACAAAGATGAACGTATTAAAGGATTTAGGAGTTCAAGATATTGATCATGCTGTAGTTGCGATTGGTAATAACCTACAAGCTTCTATTCTAACAGTAATCAATTTAAAGAACTTAGGCGTTAAGATGATTTCTGTTAGAGCCGATTCAGAGCAGCACAAGGAATTATATAGCCTTATCGGAGCTACCGAGGTTATAGTTCCTGAGGAATCATCTGCAGTTATGTTTGCAAACCAAATCAGCAGTGATTCAATCTTGGATTATTATGCTATCGCATCTGATTACGCAATGGTTCAAATCACTGTATCAAATGATTTCAGTGATAAAACACTTGTTGATTTAGACATACGTAATAATTTTGATGTTAACATTGTTGGTATATTAAGA
Source organism: Acholeplasmatales bacterium (assembly GCA_017454375.1). GTDB lineage: Bacteria > Bacillota_I > Bacilli_A > Acholeplasmatales > Anaeroplasmataceae > Anaeroplasma. Next base: position 74,692 of record JAFTDB010000011.1, read on the forward strand.
AATAAAGAATTCTTCGTACCTTTCGCTAAGGACCAGCTAAAGGTTGGAGATATAGTAGTTGTTGTAGGTGCCAAAAACAAACTTAAAAAATTTGATGCTTATCTAAACGACTAATGAAGCTTCTTATTCTATTCAACTCTTTTAGTGGAAAAGGATATAAAGATAATATAATTGATTACCTCAAGGATGAATTAAAGGATAAATTTGAAGTGATTGATGTTTACCAAACCGAAGGTGAAAAATCAATTACTGAAAAGATTACCGCTGATGGTAGTAATTACGATGTAGTTATGACTGTTGGTGGTGATGGTACTGTCAATGAGGCAATAAACGGAATTATGCGTCTTGAGAATAAGCCAAGGCTCGCAATCATTCCTCACGGCACCTGTAATGATATAGCCAAATCTACTGGTAACAAAAGAGTAAAAAAGGCAATTAAAAATATAAAGAATGACTTATATGTCAATTTAAATGTATTTAAGATTAATAATGCATTTTTTGCTTATGGCTTGGCAACAGGTGGCGTATCTAATATCAGCTATAAGGTCAGCAAAAAAGCCAAGAATGTTCTTGGCAAAAATGCATATTATATTAATTCAATAAAAACAGTATTTGAGCGTAATCCTAAAATAAAGCTTTCAATTGATTATGATGATAATAATCATATTGAAGGAAGATTCTATTTGATGCTAGCAATTAATACCCGCTATCTAGCAGGTGTTAAGGTTAGAGGCTGGAAGAAAACATATAATACCTCTAAGCTACATGTAGTATTATTTAAAGAACAACATCGTATTACAGGCTTCTTATCATTTGTGTTATATGTATTATTTGGATATAAGAATAAAAGCATGGTAATCTTTGATGCTGAGCACTTAAAGATAACTCCATACGAAAGAGTAGAATTTAATACAGATGGAGAAAAATTCGAGCCTAGACGTACTCTAGATATTACTTCTATTTCTAATGAGCTAGAGGTATATTGTAAAAAGAAGATTATCAGACTTGAAAAGAAAAGAGAAAAGAAAGCCGATAAAGAAAAAGACACTATCGATTAAGATAGTGTTTTTAAATGTCTAAACCTTCTTTATAAATATTTTTAGTATTATTTATACCAAACATCTCGGCTAGTGCTTTAACATATTCATATCCTAAATGAGGACCATTTAGATATCCCCCAATTGTAGAAAAATATAATAATTCCTTAGCATGTGCTAAGCCTATTAATTCTCCTTTATTTGAATAGGTAAAATTAATATTTAATACGCTAACATTTTCAAAATAAACCTTCAAAAGTGATGGGAATGATAAATCATAATACGGTGCCGCAACTATTATCTTATCAGCCTTATTAAATTGCCATGCTAGATCAAACATTGGATTATCATATTCCTTGTTAGCTACGAGCATATCTCTTTTTTTAATCATTTCTTTATCTAAAGGCTTAATATTTAATTTAGTTAAATATAATACTTCATATTCTAAATTATTTTCTTTTAAATATTCTAAATATAGCTTTCTAGTTCTAGATTCTTCTTCTCTTATACAACAATCAACTACTAATACCATATTACGCCTCCATTACTTTATTTATTTTTTCTTTATCTAAATTCTCACCAATAACAATAATAACCTTTTGTCCATTTAGGATTGGGTGTATTTCTTCTTCATCCTTAGTTAGGTTTATTTCCTTCCATCCATCCTCTAGAATGAATCCTTTTATTCTAACTATATTACCATAATCAGAATTAAATAATATATTCTTCTTATTAATAATATCCGCTACAGTATAATCCTTATCTGTATAATACAATGAATCATAATTATTATCATCATGAATCATTACCTTTATATAATCATAATTATGATATGATGCATGAGATAATAAATCAAAATCAAGATTATCATTATACATGATATCTGATTCACTAAATTTTCTAATGCATTTAAATTCTTCTAATATATTATTTATATAATCTAAGTCTACCTTGATATCCTGTTTATCTCTTTTAGTTACTATTAGTTTCCCACAACATGCCATCTCTGATGTTAGGACATATTTAGATTCATATGATAGGTCATGAAGCTTAATATCATAAAGACAAAATATATTACCTATTTCATACATATCACAAACAGGATCCTCATATAATACATCAAAGAATTCATCAGTATCATAGATTCCTGATGGTTCTACAATGACACGATCATATCTTTTCATACCCATGGCAATAAGCTTTGTTCGGAACCTACGCAAATGGCAATCATAGTCACATCCACCACTTACCATTTCTCTATCACAGCCTAGCTCCTCTATTAACATCATATCGACATTTATAGGGCCATAATCATTTTCCAAAATACAAATTCTTTCACCTTTTGCCATTAGATATTTAGCATATTCAATTAGAAATGTTGTTTTACCAGAGCCTAAAAAGCCTGTTATTAAGTCAATTTTTACCATTTTTCACCATAAAAATAAATTGTTATCGTTTTCAAAAAAAATAATATCGTTTTCATAAAATTTTCATTTGACTTATTTTTTTTAAAGAGTATCATAGTGTCTGTTTGAAAGGAGTATGAAAAATCATGAAGTCAGAAAAGAAAACTAAAAAATTTGACAAGACAATCGATAGTATTGTAAGATTCTTTGTATTCTCAAACATCAATGAATAATGTTTGTGAATACAAACTGAAACTTGTTTCTCCCTTTTTTAATAAAAGTTTATTATATATTAAAAAGATGCCGAAAGGCATTTTTTTATTTTTCTAGCATTAAATAATAATTGATGGCGCAAATAGTTTTAGCATCCTTAATTTGACCATCCTTAATCATTTTCATAACCTCTTCTAGAGGATAATATTCACTACTAATAACCTCATCCTCATCAAAATGAGTATGAGTTATCTTTGTATTTTTAGCTAGGAATAGATATATTTTTTCGTCTGAATATCCACAGGTAGGGTAGATAACACCAAGAGGTGTAAGAGTATCAGCCTTATTACCTGTTTCTTCTTCTAATTCTCTTTGGGCTGCAAGATATGGATCTTCATTTAGTTCTAGCTTACCTGCAGGAATCTCATAAATAGTCTCACCATAGGCATAACGAAATTGACGTTCTAATAAAACGTCATTTTTTTCATTTAGGCATAATACTCCTGCCCCACCATTATGATGTAGGATTTCTCTTATGGCCTCATTACCATTAGGACACATTACTACATCCTTATGAATTTTCATTATTTTACCGTCGTAGACTATTTCACCACGTAATTTAATTTCTTCATTATTCATAATAATCACTCATTAATTTCTTTTAATCCTAATTCTTCTATTAGCTTTTCAACATATTCCTTATGAGTATCATTAGGATTAATATAGTTTAGACAAATATATTTATTATCTTCTTTAGCAACAAGCGCTGTATAATAAACCTTATCAATTTCAAATGAATAATCAGGTATTCTATCTAATGCTTCCTTTGATACTTCATTAAATATTTCTATACCAATCATTTGTTTACATGAATCTAATCTTTTATCAGCTTCATAGCTTTGATCTGATTCATGATCATAATAAGCATTAATATCATTAATTAATACTACCTTATAGGCAACATCACCATCTATTTTGATATAGCTATCTCCATAATGACGATCCTTACGCTTAAAGTCTGCATTCTTTAAAGCTTCACTCAAATCAATAGTTGTTTCATAAGTTTTTGTGTCATATTTAATTTTTTGTTTATTCTTGGCATTATAGCTTCTAAATGTAGCATATTGAACTAGGAATGTAATAATAATGAATAATATTACTAAAATAACAGTTAATACATTATTCATACCATTAGGCGCATTCACAATCCAAATAATTAATCCTACTGCCACTAAAAGTAAAGCTAACACTATTAGCCATAAATATCTAGCCTTTATATTTTTCATATTATTCCCTCGTATCATCGATGAATGCTAAATCAAAATAAGCATTCTCACAGAAATTATTATAAAGCTTATAGAATTTAGGAACTGGCTTATAAAAATCAAAATGACCAGCCTTTGAATTAAATACTACTGCATGTTCAAAATTAAGCTTTGTAGAATTACAAAATTTCTTACATTCAGAAATTGTGAAATCATTCTTATGCTGGAATAGAACCATAACTATATTAGTTTTAGTTTCCTTCATTCCACATTCTTTTAACTTATCCTTTAGGCATTCAAAACGGTAATTTTCAATGTTGAAGCCTTCTTCATCATTAACTAAAACATTAACAAATGTTGTATCACGATAAATTCTTGAATATATTTCTACTTTTTCAGTTACCTCAATTTCTGTTTCATCCGCATAAATTAAGGCATATTTCATACTTGTATATGGCTTAGAATCATAATGTCCTATAACGCCAACATCTTCTTTATATTTCTCTTTTTTTGGGAAGAAAAAACGAAATACTTTTACAAGTTTTTCATTCATATAATCATCTCCGTATCAAAGTTATTATACACAAAAAATATGTAAAAAACTATTTAAATATTAAAATATTATAATTTTAATAAGCATTGTAATTTTTTCAAAATGAAATTATAATAAAAGGTAGCAACGATGATTTGAGGTGCTAATATGAAATTGAAGTATATATTTTTGGCGAGTGCACTTGTTTTAACATCTTGTACAACGCCAATAAAATTCACAATTAAAACTCATACATCAGATACTCCTAGTGTTACTACTACAACAGAGGAGCATACTACCACTACTACGAGTGTAGAACCTACATCTACAGATGAACCTAATACATCAACATCAACAAAGGAGCCTACAACAACTACTTCAGATGAACCAACCACTACTACATCAAGAGAGGATGTAGTATATAGTGATGATGATGACTGGGGTCCGCTTCACGATTAACAAATAAACGGTCAACAAAATGACCGTTTTTATTTTACATTAATTAAGATATCTCTTAATTCATCATAATATTTATGAATAGATGGATTTGTATATTTAATGAATAAGTTCTTATCATTATTTATTAAAGCCCTTCTTAGTCTGGTTCCGTCGATATCAATAATGCTTCTTTTGATTGGTTCAAAATGAATATTCCTTTTAGTTTCATCATCAAACCATGTATAACATTTTGATTCCTCACCAAACACAATACAATCAGGCCTACCAAGGGCTTTGGTAGCACATTCTAGCACGTATTGTCCCCAAGCAGGAACATTGCCTACCCCTAAGTCATTTAAAGGCTTTATGATGATTTTATCACCATATATCTCTGTTAGTAGCTTTTTTCTTTCTTCATAGGTATATGGATTATCAATAGTTCGAGATTTGTCTGCAGAACCAATAAAGACTAATACCTTATCACATAGCTCTAAAGCTTTATCTATTACTTCCTCATGTCCAAAATGGAAAAGCTGAAATCTACCTAAAACTAATCCTAATTTATATTTCATATAATCCTACTTCTTTTCAAAATGAGGCATAGGATTAACCTTATGTAGGTTTATTCTATGAAGATAATCAATTTTTGCCTTAGCTATTTCATCATCACAAATACCAAGTCTAATATATTGATCTAGAACACCATAAGAGAAGCCTAGCTTTTCTTCATCTGACATTCCACTCATTCCATCCTCTGGAATCTTTTCAACAAATTTAGATGGTAAGCCTAGCTCTCTACCAAGCTGTCTTACTTCTGTTTTTGTAAAAGTTGAAATAGGAGCGAAGTCACCTGCAGAATCACCATACTTTGTAGAATATCCAACCCAGTCCTCACTTAGATTGCAGGTATTGGCAACTCTACCACCAACAATCGCACTAATACCATAAAGTGTAGTCATACGAATACGTGATGGTGTATTAGTTTTATATACATCATATTTATTAGGATCAAGCTTCATCTCTTCTCCTATTAAAGATGTTAGCATATCTACAGGAGCATCAATATTTACAACATAATGCTTAATACCTAAATATTTAACGATATCATAGCTTACATCAATATCATGTTGATTGCCTTTAGGCATTAATACACCAATGACATTTTCTTTTCCTAAGGCTTTAACAAGAAGTGCTGCCACAACTGATGAATCTGTTCCACCAGAAATACCAACTATAGCCTTACAGCCTTTACCATTATTTTCAAAATAATCCTTTATCCAATTTATTACTTCATCTACCATAAACATTACCTCCAAAAAGGGTAAAAAAGGAGATTTTTTACATCTCCTTATTTTATTACTTTAATTTTATAGGGTTGATTGTACCATCCGCATTTGGATGTTCATCAAGATATTTTCTAATTGCCTCTGGCTTACCAGATTTACAACCTGGCTTACATTGGCTTAGGTTATCAGCCTTTCCTTCAACGATTGCCTCTGCGAAGCCTGCACAACCAGGGAAACCACAAGCACCACAGTTTGCGTTAGGTAGCATTGCGGCAATCTCTTCTATTCTATTATCGATTTCAACATGAAATACCTTAGATGCGAAGGCTAGACCAAAACCAAATAATAATCCTAATCCTGTAAGGATAAGTACTGCCCAAAGTATTGTCACTTTAAATCACCGTCTTTCTTGAATTCTTCCTTTAATTTTTCATATTCAAATTTTTCTTTTATTTCACAAGAAGAATTTGAACAAGCCATACAGCTTTCCTCTTCAATTTTTATATTTTCACAGCCCTTTGGTACGGGAGTTTTTCTATTGATAACAAATGTTATAAAGAATAAAGCCAATAAACCAACAATCAAGCAGATTGATAAGACTAAATATAATGTTTGCATATTAGATTAAACCACTTAATCCTAGGAAAGCCATTGCCATTAAGGCTGCAGTAATTAAGGCAATAGGAACACCCTTGAATGCGCTTGGGTTTTCTCTAGCATCTAGACGATATCTAATTGTAGAGAATACAAAGATTACAAGTGCGAAGCCTAAGCCTGTACCAATAGCATTAGCCATTGAGTCTGCAAAATTTAAGCCTTGATCAGTGTTGCCTTGAGCAACACCAAGTACAGCACAGTTTGTTGTGATTAAAGGTAAGTAAACACCAAGAGATTTATATAGTGAAGGTGAATACTTTTTAATAATCATTTCGATTAATTGAACAAGGGAAGCAATAACTAGAATATAAGTTATTGTATCCATGAATTGAATACCAGCTGCCTTTAATAGTTGGTAAATTGGCCAACAAATTAAAGATGCTAGGAAAATAACGAATACTACTGCGGCACCCATACCTAGAGCACTTGATGATTTTTTAGATACACCAAGGAATGGACAGATACCATAGAATCTAGAAAGAGTAACGTTATTGATTAGCATAGCGTTAACTATACCTAATAAGAATGCGATAATCCAGTTCATTATGCCACCTCCACATTCTTAGCTTCCATAGCTTTCTTAGCTAGCTCTTCAGCCTTTTTCTTTTTAAGCTCTTCTATTCTTGCCATTTCAATTGCCTTTAACTTAGCTTCCTTACGATTCTTGAAGAAGGCAATTACTGCAAGCACGATACCTAATGTTAGGAATCCACCAGCAGATTGAACAAAAATAGAGAATGCATATTCTTGTGGGAATAGATGTAGGTGAATTTCTGTTCCGATTTTGAAATATACACCAAATGCAATTCCACCAGTACCTAATACTTCTCTTATTAATGATACGATTAATAAGGCAATCATATAACCGATACCTGTACCAAGCGCATCCATGAGTGAAGCTACTGGTCCATGTTTAGAAGCAAATGCTTCAGCACGTCCTAGAATTATACAGTTAACAACAATTAGTGAAATAAATACACCAAGTGATGAATATAAATCAGGAACTAATGCTTCTGTTAACATCTTAATAATTGTTACGAATGTTGCGATAACAACAATGTAGCATGGAATCTTAACTTGAGATGGAATAATGTTTCTTAATAATGAAATTAAGACATTAGAACCAATTAAAACTAAGATTACCAAAATAGACATACCAAATGCTGATTCAACACTCTTAGTAACAGCTAGTGTAGGACACATACCAAGAAGTGAAACGAACACTGGATTTTCTTTAATAATACCTGCGACGAAGGCAGCCTTTTTAGAAATATCATCTTTTTTCATTATGCTACCTCCTAATTAGTTTTATTATAATCTTCAAAAGCAATTAAGATTAATTCCTTAATTAGCTTTGCACCATAGGTTGCACCACAGCTTGCATCTACATTCTTTACTGCGTTTTCATCAAGTGGATTAACCTTTTCTCCTGCTTGTGGAGCAAAGCCAATTTCAATTGATGATTTTTCACTTGATGGATAAGATGCACGCATATGTGATTCAACAGTTGAAGCAAATGATTGTTCATTTGTTACAAATTCTACTTGATAAAGCATATCATCTTTAATGGCTACCATTAATGTAATAGTACCATATGCATTTTTACCAGTTACATTATAAACATAACCAAGTGCATTACCATCCTTATCTGCAGCTAAAATCTTTTTAGTAATATTTTCAGATGATGTTGCTGATACACTAGATTTTTCTTTATCATAATCTTTAAATATTTTTTGAATTGTTTGTTCTTCTGTCTGCTCATTGTTCTTAGCAATAACAGGAGCAGTTGCTAAATTGATACCTGCAATTATTGCTGAACATACTAAAGCAATTAAAGCTAGAACTGATGCGATCTTTAAATATTTCATCATTAGAACCAGCCTCCCATCACTATAGCACTTACAATGCAGCCCATAGCAATCATTGCGACTGCTAAGCCTAAGCATTGCTTCCAAGTGTAGGTGTTTTGTTTACCACGCATTAGATAATCAATACATGGAGCAATTGCGTTCGCAATTAAAATTGAGAATGCAGCACCTTCTGGATAAGCACCACCTAAACGGATTAATACAGTAATTGATCCTGCAATTGCACCGTGAAGAACACGACCATATTTAGATGTTGGAGATGTTACTGGATCTGTAATCATAAATACGGCTGCGAAGAATGCACCACCAGTAAATAATTGATATGCCCAGATTTCACCAACGTTACCACCAAACTTACCAGCATAGCTTATTGCGCCTACTAGCATTAATGCAGCAAAGCTTAATAAGTAACCTAGACAAGCTCTTAAATCTGCTGAACGTCTAATGAATAAATAGATTGCACCAACTAAGATACAAATGATTGATACCTCACCCATTGAACCAGGAGCATTACCAATGAAATTATTTAATATTGAATATCCTCCAACATTACCAATATTTCCTTTGACAAGTCCTAAAGGTGTAGCACCAAGTGTTGCATCATAAGTAACTTGGCCAACATATGCTTCCTTTAGCTTTGAGCCAAAGCAGATGGCAACGAAGATTCTACCAACTGCGGCTGGGTTGAAGATATTTGATCCTAAACCACCAAATACCATCTTACCAATAACAATACCAAAGATTGCACCAGTGAATGTTACATACCATGAGCAACCTGCTGGTAAAATCATTGCGTAGATTAAACCAGAAATAACTGGAGCTAAAATGTTATTGATTGTGTATGTTTCATGTACTCTTTGGAAGCCTTCTTTAGAGAATAATTCTTTTACTTTCATTCCCTTAGGCCATTTAATAAGCATATGAGATAGAAGTTCAAAGAATACCATTGTTAAAACTGATGTTAAAACAATGTATCCTGAATTCCATCCATTTTGGATTAACGCAAATATTACAACAGGTGACAAAGCGATGATGACATCCATCATCATTCTGCCAACTGAAACATCCTTTCTAATGTAAGGAGCTGATTGTGGAACTAATTTCATATCTACACCCCCTACACTGCCATTTTCTTTGCCTTACGACAATAATCTGTTAAATGTATCTTTGATGTACATGTGTATGAACACATACCACAAAGAATACAAGCTTTTATATTTAGCTTTGTCTTTAAAGCTTCTTTATCATTATTCTTAACTGCGTGCATTATCTCAACAGGCTGTAATCCTGCAGGGCATGAATATACACATGATGCACAACGTACACATGGTTCTTCTATTTCCTTCTTTGCGTTTAGGATAATACATGAAGTACATGTTCTTGTTATAACCGCATCATCTCTAACAAGGTTAGCACCCATCATCGGTCCACCAAGAATTAATACCTTATCAGTATCATCAACATAGCCCTTTGATTCTTTAATTAATTCTTGAAGTGGTGTACCAATTCTAACACGGAAGTTAAGTGGTAATTTAATACCATCACCAGTTAATGTAAAGTTACGCTCAATAACTGGTTGATTCCACTTAATAGCACGCCACAAGCCTACTATTGTAGATACATTAAATACCATAATACCTAATTTAGCTGGAAGTACACCTTGTGGTACCTTTACACCTAAACCAGTCTTAATCATTTCAATTTCCCATCCTTGTGGATAATAATTACCAACTCTCTTAACCTCAATTGGTAATTCTGGGAATCTTGTTAATTCAGCAGTTAATGTATAATACAAATCATCATATTTCTTCTTTATACATATTACAGCTCTTTTAGCATTAAAAGCATGTAATGCATATTTTATACCTAACATTATTTGTTCAGGGAATTCCATGATTAAACGATGGTCAGCCGACAAATAAGGCTCACATTCAACACCATTAATACAAATAGTATCAATAGGGTCCTTTGTTTGGAATTTGATATAAGTTGGGAATGATGAACCACCAAGTCCAACTAACGCATTATTCTTCGTTATTTCAGCAAAGTCTTCTAATGTTAATTTCTCAATTTCCTCATCTGTTCTTTCCTGAACTCTTTCATGATATTCATCTTTAAAATCGTTTTTAATAACTATGAATTCAACAAGCTTACCACTTCTGTGGAATTTCTTTACAGGCTCTACAACCTCGCCTGATACTGTAGCATGAATTGGCTGTTCAAAGAATGCTCCCTTACGCATACCTATGATTTGTCCAATTCTAACATGATCACCTGGCTTAACAAATGATTCAGCCGATAGACATCTTGCGTTGGTCATAGCAAGATAAGCATACTCAGGTTTAGTATACTTTACTGTCGGCAAATGCAGTGTCAAACCTCTTATGTTTGCTATCTGCCTTGTCTTAGCAATCATATTACTCCTCCCTCTATAAAACAAAAAGTATTACATAGACAATTATATCACAATATAATTGCTTTGAAAAAAGAAAAATGAAAGCCCTTTCAAAATTGTGCTGTTTTTTCCTAAAACAAAAATGACAAAAAAATATTGAAATGACAAAAATGTATAGTGAATGACAAAAATATTTACAAACGACAAAAATATTTATATAATAAGGTTGGAAGGTGATTTTATATGAACAGCCCATTTACTATTGTATTTGGAGAGAAACCAAATAATTTAATTAAAAGACCAAATGACTTTAATAATATAACATCAATTTTTGATAGTGGCACTCCTGAGACTAAAATAATTACTATCACTGGTCCTCGTGGTTGTGGTAAAACTGTATTATTAACATCTATCAAAAATTATTATGATGAAAAAGACAATTGGATTACAGTTGATGTCAATCCTAACGACGACATTTTAGAACAAATAGCCGCAAAAATTTACGAATCTGGAAAGCTAAAAAAGCTATTTTTAAAGGCTGAATTTAATTTTTCATTCAAAGGAATAGGTTTTTCAATCCAGGGACAGGATCCGGTAAGCAGTATTTATACATTACTTGAAAAAATGTTTAAATATTTAAAAGATAAGGATAAAAGAATATTAATAACAATAGATGATGTATCAAATACCGAATTTATAAAAAAATTTGCATCATCTTATCAAAGCTTTATAAGAGAAAGCTATCCAATCTTTTTATTAATGACTGGTTTATATGAAAATGTAGAAAAAATAGAGAAAAATAAAAATTTAACATTTTTAGCTAGAACCCCAAAAATATATCTGGATAAGTTAAATCTAAGAGCTATTACATTATCATATATGGATGTTTTTAATATTAGCCAAGATGATGCTATCAAATTAGCTAAACAAACAAACGGATACGCATATGGATTTCAGCTACTTGGAAGTATCCTTTATAAAAATAATAAAACCAAAGTTGATAAAGATGTATTATCAAAATATGATTTAAGCTTGGAAGATAATGCATATTCACTTATGTGGGATGAATTATCAAACGTTGAAAAGAATTTATTATTCTTATTAGTTAAATATAATGGTCAAACTAAAGAAATGATAAATAATTCAGATTTTAATAATTCTTCTTTCCAAGTTTATAAAAAGAGATTAACAAAAAAAGGAATCGTTGACGATTCCTTACGTGGAAAATTATCATTTAGTCTTCCAAGATTCAAAGAATTTGTTGAATTCCAAATGAAATTAGAAGAATAATTCTTACTTTAATAGTAAAGGCATGTGTCCGACACATGCCTTTTTCTATTTATCTTGGCCCAATACTTTACCATAAGCTAATACAGCATTCTTTACACAAATATCACATGGACAAAGTGGCTTTCCATCAGTCATTTGTTTTAATTCCCTACATTTAGTTGCACCACAATTAGCTTTGAATTCTTCTATCAATTGCTTTGATAATCTAATTGTTGCATCTCCATTAGTTTTCATTCCTAAAACTATATTAGCTCCAATTAATGCACCACATGTTGCTTCCATATTACCCATACCAGCACAAAATCCAGCACCGATATTTTTTAATGTATTATCATCTAAATTACTATCTTCTTTTAGTGCTAATAGTACAGCCTGTGCACAATTAAGCTTTCCACTTAATTTTGCTTCTTGTGCCATTTTAGCACGTTCTTTTATATTTAACATAATTACTCCTATTTTAATTTAATATCTAGTTCAACAGGATTATAATCTTCTTATAATACTCTTAATACTACACACTTCAAATATAATTTTTCATCCCCTGAAAGCAACATTAAATGATCCATTGCTTGAACTCTAAAATCAACAAACTGAATAGTTCTTCTACTATCACGTCCTGCTTCCTCAAGCATTGATAAGAACATATCTGGCTTCATATGCTGGCTACAGCTAAATGTTAATAGGTAACCACCTCTTTTAATCATCTTCATAGCCTGTAAATTTATTTCCTTATAGCCCTTTGTAGCATTCTTGACACTATCCTTATCCTTTGTAAAGGCAGGAGGATCTAAAATTATAGTATCGAATTTATTATAATTATCTTTATTTCTTAAATAATCAAATACATCACACTTAATAGCTTCAATATTTTCAAAACCATTAAGCTTAGCATTATTCATAATCTCTTCACATGCTAATGCTGATATATCAGTTGCGACAACGTGCTTTGCTCCATTTTTGGCAGCCTGTAATGCAAAGCCACCAACATTAGAGAAGCAGTCAAGTACTACTCTATCCTTTGAATAGAATTTAACCATTTCTCTATTCATCTTTTGATCAAGGAAATATCCAGTCTTTTGACCATTTTCCATATCTACATAAAACTTAACACCATTTTCTGTTGCCATTACCTTTGGATTGAAATCACCATATACTATTCCAGTATGTAATTCTAATCCTTCCTTCAATCTAGATGGAGAATCACTTCTTTCATATATTCCCTTAGGCTTTACAATTTCAACTAATAATTTGATGATCATATCCTTAATCATCTCAATACCTAAAGATGATATTTGAATACATAAATAATCACCATATTTATCAACAACAAGACCAGGTAAGAAATCAGCTTCTGAAAATATTAATCTACAGCAATCATAAAATCCAATATTTTTTCTATGCTCTACAGCATCAAGTATTCTCTTCTTATAAAATTCTTCATTGATCTTATCATCTTTATTTAGTGATAATATTCTTACCATTATCTTTGATGATGTATTTAACCAGCCGTAGGCAACAAATCTGCCATCAATAGTTAGTACCTCGCATACATCACCAGATTTTATTTCACCATCAAAATGGTTAACCTCATTATTAAAAACCCAAGGATAACCCTCAAGCTTTTCTTTTTCCTCATTCTTATTAAGAAATACCTTTAACATAACTACTCCTCACAAGCCATTTCTTCACAATATCTTAAATATAGCTCAGCCTTCTTAGATAATACCTGTCCTCCAAAATGGGCAAGAATTGCACGATACAATTCTTCACCATTTTTGTTTAATTCTATTACAAGATTTTTCATCTCTTGATGTGGAATATCATAGATTTGTCTATCGCCATCACGAAGATAATCAACATTAAATTTACCACTTCTAGGCCATAATACCTTATCATATAAATTATCAGTTATAACAAGCTCATTATCCTTAATTATATCATTAATAATATCTAATGCTTTTTGAGATATTTTACCAATATTAAATGCTTCTCTTAGTCTAGCTTTTAATGTATTCATAGTAACAGGAGCCTCTACTCTTACAACCTCTAGAATGTTTTCTTCTAAAAGCTCTTCAGTTCTTTGGCTACCTTCATATAAGCTATTTAAATCCATTTTCTTTAAATTAGCATATTCATATCTTTTTGCTTTCATATTTTTTCCATCCTTTTTCTCTCAACAATATTATGCATTAAAAAATATGACATTGCAAACATTATGCATATTTTTCGACTATCAATTCGATGATTTTTGCATATTTCCCGACTATCAATTCATCAAATTTTGCATATTTTTCGACTATCAGGCATAAAAAAAGAAATGTCTAAAGATTAAAATCTTATACGACATTCCTCTAAGAGGTCGATGACCTCTTTTTCTTTTATTCATTACTTGGTATAATCACCTTTGAGGTTTTTATGATTAATAATTATACTAATTCTGTTTCA
>JAFTDB010000012.1 GCA_017454375.1 Acholeplasmatales bacterium
ATGATATATAGAGGGTATTATTATGATGATGTATCATATATGTATTATTTGAAGTCTAGATTCTATAATCCAGAAATAAGAAGATTTATGACTCCAGATAATATAAATTATCTAGATATTACAAATGTTGGATGTGTAAATCTATATGCATATTGTAATAATAATCCTGTGATGTATTCTGATCCTGATGGAAGATTTGGATTATTATTTAGTTGGCTTGTATCAAAAGTTGTTAGAAATGTAACGGCAGGTGTAGCCACACAAATAGCTGTATCAACAACAGCTTACTTGACTGCTGTCTTCATGTCATGTTTTAATCCAACAATTTTAAGTGATATGGCAAGCATTGGATTTAATCCATTTAATGCAAATGAAGAGTCAGTTTATAGTTCAAAATTAGTTTCTTTTTATAAAGGTGTTCCAGTAATAAGGAAAAATACAGGTCGATCTGGTACTTTATGGGGAATTGCATTACAAAAAGATTTAAAGGATAAGCAAACATTGAAGCATGAATATGGCCACATAATCCAACAATGCTTAATTGGTCCAATGAATTACTTGTTAGGAATAGGAATTCCATCTGCAATGTCAGGTAAAGTTGATGTTCCAACATATTATGAACTTCCTTGGGAAAAAACAGCGGATTTGTTTGGCGGAGTAAAGGATTCTGATTATCATATTATTTCAAAATCTAATTATATTGGAAGTATATTGTATTTACTTTTTTTAGCTATTTTGTAATGGTGGAGGGAAAAAATATGAAAAAAATCACTATCTCTTTTATATATTTATGCATGATATTTTTATTATTTGGATGTTCGAAAAGTAATAAATATTTACTAGCAAATGAATATTTCCTTTATCATTATTTGGGAAGTATCGAAAAATACAATACGAACGATAAAACTTCGTTGATTGAATTTGAAATGCTCTTAGATTATTCTTCCAATTCAGATGAAGATTTGGATTCTAAATTCAATATTACCTACTATTTGATTCCTAACAATTATTTGATAGTAAGAGACAATGGCTTTTCATTTGAAACTAAAGAGAAATTTAGTTTAACTACAATTAATACATCATTTAGAGAGTGTTATGTAGTTTCAATAAAAAAAGATAATACGACTTATTTAAGTATCGATGAAGGTATTGAAAATCTTAAAAGATATCTTGATGAGGTGAAACACAATGACTAAAAAACATAAAATTTTTCTTTTTATAGGTCTTGGTGTTGGAATTACTGTTTTGTGGGTTGGTATGTGGATTCTTATGTGCCTTGGTGGGCCGATTTATAAAAGTAGTCCTGTTAAAGTAGCTGATATAAATTATTATAAATATAGGTGGTACGAAGACTATGATGGTTATTATTACCAATTAACAAGAAACACATTTAACACGATTAAGCCTGTTGGTGTAGATAATTATCTAAATAATTTTTATATATTTTATGATTATACGGAAAAATCTAAAGATACAGGCGTTTCAGTAATATTAGATTTAAAATTTAATGATATAAACGATTATAATAATCTAGTTTCTGTTGAAACGAATAAATATAACTTTTACGAAGAACTAAAGTTTAGTAAAAATAATTATGTTATAAAACTAATAAATGATGATGCTATTACAAGATTTAGAAGCACTAAAACTGTACCATATTCATATGGTGCAATTTGTTTAAATGAAAAAGATTTAATAATACGATATGTTTCATTTGCTGATTATAAAACTGTAGATGATTTTTCAAATCTATTTGAATGTTCATTATGTAAATGGTAGATTAATACAGAGTATTTTAAAAAATAATACTATCTCTAACCTATTGGTGTTTGAATTGAACAAAGATGTGTGTGTTGAGCATTTTAAGTTTTATATAGTGCATATAGTTAAAACAGTTCTAATCGCTACGATTAGAACTGTTTTATTTTGCGTGTATCAACCATTTTTATTTTGTATAATTCATTCCTTGATACCATCCAAGGGTTCTTAATCTCTTATCAATTTCATTCATTACACCCTTTTTATTACGACTCCAAATAGGTGTGATTAATACATCCTTTGTCGCATCTGAGCAGAGCCTATGAATTATGATATTATCCTTTAGCAAGGCTATTTGTTGGCATACAATGTCTACATATTCATCCATAGATAGGATATGGAAATTACCCTCTTCATATATCTTGGCAAGTTTAGTGTTTTTAAGTATTAATAAGGTATGTATTTTAATACCTTGAACATCTAATTTATTGATAAATTTTATATTATTTAACATATCATTAATATCTTCACCTGGTAGGCCATTAATGATATGTAAGACTACCTCAATATTATATTTTCTAAGCAGATTAACTGCCTTTATTATTTCATCATTAGTTTGACATCTATTTAAGTATTTAGAAGTAGCTTCATTAGTTGTCTCTAACCCTAATTCAACTGTGACATTAACACGTTTATTAAGCTCTGTTAAATATTTTACCTTCTCCTCATCTAGACAATCTGCCCTAGTTGAAATATCAAGCCCTACTACTTTGTCAGATAAAGAAATGCATTTTTCATAGATAAGCTTTAAATTATCAAGTGAATCATAGGTGTTAGAATTAGCCTGTAGGTAAGGTATGTATAATGAATCAGGCCATTTATTATTTATTATTTCAACTGAATCATTAAATTGTTTTTCTAAATCATCTAGTCTATTTATGATAGAAGATTCTGATCCTGATAAGCAAAAAATACATCCACCATACCCTTTTTTACCATCCTTATTAGGACAAGAAAAGTTAGCATTTAAAGCTATTTTACTAACTTTATGGTCATATTTAGTTTTATAATATTCATTTAATGAATTGTATGGCTTTGCCTTAGTAAAATAGTTCATAAAAATACCTCAATCTATTATATCATTTTATGAAAGAATATTAATAAAATTTGATAATTTTATTATATATTTCAATTAACTTTTTTGATATAATAAAAATTACTATGGATAGATTAATAACTTGTTTTTCAAGACCAAGTAAAATTGGCTTGTATCTTAAAGACAAATTTTATATTCCACTTGCCTTCTTACTAGCATTTTTTGTATTTTTTACAGGAATTTATGCGGTAAGGTGTTTTAATACGCCTTATTTAATCAATTCATCAACTAATTGTGTATACGCAATAAACTCTAGTAAAGAAGTACCTAATGTATCATTTGATGGTAATGTGATTACAGGTAATAAATTTGTGTGTGAAAACGAAGATGTTTATTTATCATTTTTATCTGATTCATCTACACCAAGAATTGGTAAGCTATCAATGAATTTCAAAGAGAGTGAAGTAGAAATAAGCAATTTCTTATTCTCAAAGACTATTAAATATTCTGAAATTAAATCTAAAGATATTTTCAATCTAAAAGATATTAAAGCTGGTAAGATGGATTCAGTAGTTCATTTTAATACCTTTATTACTGAGCTTACTAATTTATATAATCCAGTTTACGCAACTAGAATATTTATTTTTGATACAATTTATTATTTGTTTGTTGTAGGTATTGCGTTACTTATTTCACTAGTATTCTCTATTATGGTTAATCCACCAATAGGAATGAATTTAAGAATTAAAATGAATATGTATGATACATTAATTATTTATCCATTTTTATTATTTTCTGTATTTTTTAACATAAGTTATTTTATGTATATCGGAATTCTGGGAGTAGCAATTTTTACATTTTTTACTTTTACTCACATAGTTAGAATTAGAATAAAAAATGATGTTAAATAGAGGTAGCCTTGTATGTTTATTGATGAATTAAAGAAGTTAGAATTTTTAGAAGGAAATGATTGTTTTACCGATGGTATTACAATTAAAAAGATTAGTAAGCAAATTGAAATATATTTGGTTTTTGATCATGTATTAACAATTGAAGAATATAATAAAGTACAAGTTAAAGCTATCGAAATCTTACAACCACTTGGCTGTAAGCTTAATTTAAACATAGGCTACAAAAATGAAGAAATCAGTGATGCTGACCTACTTAATTATTTAAGATACATCCTAGATGATTTATCTAGAAAATCAGCTAGATATAAGGTGTTCTCAGCAGATGATGCCAAAATAGAAGATAATGTTATTAAATTCTTAGTAGCAAATGACTGTATGGGAATTGAAGGATATTTACCAGATTTAAAGAAAGAATTTGAAAATTATGGATTAAATATCAATTTTGGTTTATTAAAGGATGAAAATAGATCTATTAAAAAAGAAATAGATCAATTAAATGATAAGATTCGTGTTGAGCTTGAGCGCCAACAAAAGGAAGCATACGAGGCTTCTAAATTTAATGAAATTGGTAAGCAAAAAAGCTATTACACAAAGGTAGAAGAAATATCTAAGATTAAAGATATTCCAACTAATACAGAACAGCTTCAACAGCACATGTCTGAATTTGGTCAAAATAAATACATGATTGAGGGTTATGTATTCAAGGTTGACTTTTTGGAGACAAGAAATAAAAAGACTGTCGTTACAATGAGTGTAACTGATGAAACTGACTCAATTATTTGTAAGAAGTGGTTAGGCTCTCCTGAGGAAAAGGAAAGATATAAAAAGGATATCACTAATGACACAATGGTAAAGGTTACTGGTAGAGCAGAGTTTGATACCTATGCTAAGCAGGTTGTCATTATGGCATCTACTGTAGAAATTACAGGTAAGCATACTGAATCTATAATTATGGATGAAGCACTAGAAAAGCGTGTTGAGCTTCATGCCCACACTAAATATTCACCACTTGATGGTTTAGTATCAACTGATGAATATATGAATGTTATGAAGAAGTGGGGACATAAGGCTTTAGCTATAACAGATAGAAGTGGTCTTCATGCCATTCCTGAAATCGACCATATGATTGGAGGATTCCCTGATTTCAAGCCTATCTATGGTGTAGAGCTTGCCTACATTGATGATTCTAAATATTTCATTACATTTAATAAACGTGACATCAATTTAAAAACTGCTTCCTATGTAGTATTTGACTTGGAAACTACAGGTCTATCTAATACATATGACCACATTATTGAAATTGCGGCTCATAAGGTGTTCCAAGGTGGAATTATTGAAACATTTGAATGCTTCGTTAATCCACATGTTAGCTTATCAGAAAAGATTGTTTCCTTAACATCTATTACAGATGCTGACTTAAAGGATGCAGAATCTATTGAGACTGTATTACCTAGATTCTTGGATTTCTGTAAAGGCTCAATTCTAGTTGCCCACAATGCCTCATTCGACGTTAGCATGATTTACGCTAATGCTAAAAGATTAGGAATTGAATGTGAAGATTTCCCTGTAATCGATACTTTGAACCTATTTAGAGCAGGCTATTATGATAAAGTAAAAGCATTCAACCTAAAGCAATTATCATCTTACTTTAAGGTTAAGCAAGAGCATCACCATAGAGCAACAGATGATACTCGTGTTACAGCATTGTGCTTCGTTGGTATGCTTGAGGATTTATATAAGCGTGGTATAACAAATTATCAAGATATCAATTCTTTAATAAATCCTGAAGAACATTTCAAGCATATTATTCCAGCAACTATTACACTACTTGCCAAGAATAGTGTTGGTTATAAAAACTTAATTAAATTAACATCAGATGCCCTAACTACACATCTTGCATCACAAGCAGTTGCCTTAAGAAGTAAGATTGAAGAGCTTCGTGAGGGTCTACTTGTCGGAAGTGGCTGTGATGATGGTAATGTCTTTGAATTCGCATTTAGAAGAAGTGAAGATGAAGTAAGAGAAGAAATGAAATTTTGTGATTACATTGAAATCTTACCTCCATCAGGATATGCCCATCTATATGATTCAGTAGATGGTGGTATGGATTCAGTTCTTGACACAATCAAAAGAATTATAAAAATTGCCAAAGAAATGGGTAAGCCAGTATGCGCAGTTG
Organism: Acholeplasmatales bacterium; assembly: GCA_017454375.1. Lineage (GTDB taxonomy): Bacteria > Bacillota_I > Bacilli_A > Acholeplasmatales > Anaeroplasmataceae > Anaeroplasma. Next base: position 5,945 of record JAFTDB010000012.1, read on the forward strand.
GTGATGTAAGATATTTACGTCCTAATGATAAAAAATATCGTGAGATATTAATTTCATCACCTCAAATTGGTGGTGGTCAGCATAGACTTGCTAGAGCTTCTCTAACTCCAAGTGTACATCTACGTACAACAGAAGAGATGCTAGATGAATTCTCATTTTTAGGTGATGATTTAGCTCGTGAAATAGTAATCACTAATACTAATTTAGTTGCGGATATGATTGAAAAATATCCAGCATTTAAATCTGAAACATTCACTCCAGCTGATGATGAATTTAAAGATAATTTCTTACATATCGAATCAATTTCTGAAGAATGTAGAAAGATTGTTGGAGATACACTTCGTGATAGATATGGTGATAACCCACATCCAATCATTCAAAAGCGTGCTGATAAAGAATTAAATGCGGTAATCAACAGTGGTTATTATTCAGTTTATTACATTTCACATTTACTTGTTAAGAAGTCATTATCTGAAGGATATATCGTAGGTTCCCGTGGCTCAGTTGGTTCATCATTTGTTGCAACCCTAATGGGTGTAACAGAAATCAACCCGCTACCTCCACATTATGTTTGTCCTAAATGTAAATTCCATGTCCTTAAGATGAACGAGGAAGAAAAAGAAAAATATCCTTTAACTGATAATGAAAAATTATTTGAAGATGATCTAAAAAAGGTAGATTCAGGCTACGACTTACCTGTTAGAAAGTGCCCTGTATGTGGCACTGTTATGAAGAAGGATGGTCACGACATTCCATTTGAAACATTCTTAGGCTTCAATGGTGATAAGGAACCAGATATCGACTTAAACTTCTCAGGTGAATACCAATCTACAGCTCATGAATATATCAGAACCGTATTTGGTAAGGATTATGCATTCCGTGCTGGTACAGTTGCCACAATGGCTGATAAGACAGCTTATGGTTATGTAAAGGGCTATTGTGAAAGAAAAGAAATCACACTTCGTGAATGCGAAATTGACCGTTTATCAACTAAGCTAGTTGGTATTAAACGTTCAACAGGCCAGCACCCAGCTGGTATCGTAGTAGTTCCAAAGAGAATCGATATTTTCGATGTTACACCAATTCAATACCCTGCTGATGATAGCACATCTACATGGTATACAACTCAATATGATTATCATAAATTTGAAAAGAACTTATTAAAATTTGATATTCTAGGACACGATGATCCTACATTAATTAAATATTTAATGGATTATGTTCATGCCCATCAAGACGATTTCACATTCTCTAAGGCTGAAGATATTCCAGTTGATGATCCTAATGTTTATAGATTATTTTCTGAAACATCTGTAATCAATGTTGAAGAAGATGATTTAGGAAGTAAGGTTGCATCATATGCTGTACCTGAGTTTGGTACTAACTTTGTTAGAAACATGTTAGTTGAGACTAGACCAAAGACATTCTCAGAGCTTGTTAAAATATCTGGTTTGTCACATGGTACCGATGTATGGAATAATAATGCTCAGGAATTAATTAATGGTAGAACTCCTTATGGTAAAATCGCATTTGAAGATATCATAGGTTGTCGTGATGATATCATGGTATATCTATCTTATCAAGGACTAGAACCAGCTATGGCTTTCAAGATTATGGAATTCGTTAGAAAAAATAAAAAGGCTGACGATCCTAATAAATGGCTAGAATATAAAGATTATATGAAATCTAAAGGTGTTCCTGAATGGTATATCTGGTCATGTGAAAAGATTTTATATATGTTCCCTAAGGCTCACGCCACAGCTTATGTATTAATGGCATTAAGAATTGCTTGGTTTAAGGTTTATGCTCCAATCGCCTTCTATAGTGCATGGCTATCTAAGCGTGCTAAGGCTCATGAGGTACAAACTTATTTATCACCTATCTTCACTATTAAGGATAGATTAGAAGAATTAGCAAATAAAAACGATCGTAATGGTAAAGAAGATGATTTAATCACAACACTTCAAGTAGTGCTTGAAATGAGACTACGTGGTTTTGAATTCCTACCTGTTGATATTAATTTATCCGATTCTACATCATTTATAGTAGAAGAAGGTAAGCTTCGTATTCCATTTGTTGCGGTAGATAGACTTGGTGAAAATGCCGCAATTGATGTTGTAGAAAGACGTAACGAAAGAGCATTCTCATCTAAAGCTGATGTTAAGAAGAGAACTAAGATCAATTCAACAGTCTTTGATGACCTACTTTTAATGCATGCTCTAGATGCACTACCTGATGAAGATAAAGAAAAAACTGAAGGTATATTTGCGTTTGCATAAGAATTTATAAAAAGCTGTTCAACCGAACAGCTTTTTGTCAAATTACTGCAGTATATATAAAGAAAAAAGGTGGATAAAAATGTTTGTTTTACAAAGTAGATGGAAATTAGTTGATAAGCATTTAATTTATTATGGATTAAGAAATAAAAAAGATCTTTTTAATAATAAAATTAAACTAAATAATAAGGAATTAAGCATTGTTAATGAGTTGCCTAAAGAAATAGATTCTAATGAAGAACAAATACTGAGCAAGCTTATTTCTTTAGGGATTGTAGTAAAATCAGAAGATATAAGAAAAATTCCAACATCACTTGAAGAGGCTACTTTTTGTAAGAATTGTTCTATGAATGATTTTATACTTCCAGGTGTAGAATTTGATGAAAAAGGGCTATGTCCTATATGTCAAACAAAAGATACACTTGAAAAATTAAAAGGTGTTAACCCAATTCAAAACACGTTTGAAAGAAGTAAAAAATCAAGATTTGATGTTGCCGTATTTTATACAGGTGGAAAAGACTCAACATATCTTTTATATTATTTATCTAAAGTTTTAAAACTTAGAGTTTTAGCATTAACATGGGAAATACCATATATGTCAGAAAGTGCTAGACTATCAATTCAAAACGCAAAGAAAAAACTAAACAGTGTAGAATTTATAACAAGATATGTTTCTAATGATGTTTTACAAGCTTTTTATCAAAACTTATATAATTTAAATGAAAATACTTGTGCATGCCCTTCACTTGCATACATACTTTTTTATCCAGAGCTTGTTATAAATAAGGTGCCATATTTTGTTGTAGGCAACGAGCCGGCTCAGGTTGCAGGATTATATTATAATCATTTAGCGCCGTTATTTGCATATAATTTTGCTAATAATAAGCCATTGAATGTGCTTCTTAATATAGGAAGAATACTGACCCTACATCCACCATTTAAAAAAGGCCAATTTCAAACCTTCATCACTATGAAGCAGCTTGCTAAACCACTTAAAATACAATCTCTTAGTAAATATAAAAATGATTTATTAACCAATGTATGTAAGGCAATTCAAAATGTACCATTTTTAGTAAAGCCATTAAAACGTGCTATAAGGTCTTCATCATGGAGTGGAAATATTCCTAGATTTATGCAAGTCGATTTTGATTATATTGCTGGAGGAGAATATAATTGGCAGAAGATTAAAAATCTAATTATTGAAGAATGTGGCTGGGTGGCACCTGAAGATGTTGACAAAGGACTACATACTAGTTGTAAGATTGAAAAATGCAAAGAGTATTCTCAATTTAATCGTTTCTATCATATGAGATCAACTTTAATTCCTTTTTCCGCAATTGAGATGGCTATTGCATCCCAAAGTAAATGCTTAACAAAAGAAGATGCTATAAAAGAAATAAAAAATTCTTTAGGCTTTACACTAGATGAAATACCAGAATGTATGATTATGAAGGAATATTTTAAAAAGTGAAAAAAATAATATATTATTCAAATACAAATGAAAGTTATAATATTGCAAAATATATAAGTGAAAAGACAGGCTATGAGCTTGTAGATATAATGTCTTTAAAAGATTATTCATTTGAGTTTATATTTTTGGTAATTCCAGTTCATTATCAAAATGTGCCTAAAGAGATAAAATCAATAATTAAAAAGATAAAAGCTAATAGAGCAATAGTTATCGCAACCTATGGTAAGATGAGCTATGGTAATGTCTTATATGAAATAGATAATAAATATTTAAGAGCTAATATCGTATGTGCTTCCTATGTTCCTGTTAAGCATGCATATATAAAAAATGATAAAAAATTTAGTGATTTTAATAAATTAGATGAAATCATTAATATGATTGATAAAGAAGATGACGCTACAATCACAAGAAAAAATAAAAATATATTTGCTAACTTTTTTCCAATTATAAGACATCGTATGGGTGTAAGAATTTATAAAACAGATAAATGTATAAACTGTGGAAAATGTAATTTATTATGCAAAAATATTAAAAATGGAAAAGTTAATAATAGATGTAATAGATGCTTAAAATGTTATTATAATTGTCCAAATGGTGGGCTTGATTTTAAATTATCATTTTTTATGCAGAAATATTTGGAAAAAAAGAAAAAAGATAAGTTTATAATATATAAATAGAGGCCGTGATTTTCACGACCTCTATTTTCTTTTTAAGCTATCTATTAATTCTTTATTAGGATCAATATAAATTGTAAGATTTTTGGTATATGTAACAAAACAGTTACGCCTACCAGGAATCTTTTTTATATTTTTTATTTGTGTATAATCTACCGCAACTGATGATGACTCACCTTCAGAAGAGAAGTAGGCAGCCAAATTAGCGGCAGTTCTAATTAGATTCTCTGTTAATTCCTCAGAATGTACTACAACATGTGATCCTGGATAATCCTTAACATGGAACCAATAATCATTATGTTTAGCATATTTATGAGTTAAATATTCATTCTGAATATTGTTTTTACCAACTGATATTAATACATCATCAACAATGTATTCTGTAAGACTTATAGTCTTATTTTTCTTTTTAGGAGTTTCTTTTTTATTAAATAAATATTTGTTTTTAACAAGCTCATCTTGAATATCTAAGGCTTCTTCTAGTGTAGCATAAGTAAGCTGAGTTTGAAGTAGTTTGAAATATTCTAATTCTTGTTTAGATATATCAATTTGTTCATTGATATATTTAATTGAATTCTTTAGTTTTTGATATTTTTTAAAATATTTATTAGAATTCTCTATTACACTATATTTTTCATCTAAAGATATGTAGATATTCTTACCATCATAATAATTATAAACCTCAACTCCTTTAGTCTTCTCCTTTAAATTAGGATAAGATAGAAGAAGTTCTCCATTTATTCTATATGAATCTAGATTAGATGTTTCAGCTAAATCATGATTTAGTTTATCTATTTTCTTTATATATTTTTTGATTTCTCTATCTATAAATGTATGTAGGTCATTAGTTTTTAGCTTTATCTTAGCTTTTAAATCTAATTCATAATAATATTCATCTAATAATCTAGAAATTGAATCATATGATTTTATTATTTCATAATTCAAATTATGATAATAAAAATCATTTTTATGATTATTATCTAAAATAATAGAAGGATTAGGCTTAATATGTAGATATTCATAAAATTTATCTACAACCTTTTCATAGCTAAATACACTTACTGCGATAGTGTAGGATACACCCTCAAATACATTTAATAAATCTTTTGGTGAAAAGATATTATTTTCTTTAAATATAATACATAATTCTTCATAAGATTTATCAAGTGGATTAATCTTATTTGTATCAGGGAATACATAAGTTGCATTAGGCATAATGGTCCTATTGTATTCACCTACACCATCATGTTTTAATGCATCTATTATTCTATAGTTTTCATCTGTTAGTATTAAATTAGAATATCTACCCATTATTTCACAAATAAGATATTTAGAATTTTTATCTTCTAGCTCATTATAGCCTGTTAGTTTAAATATAATTATTCTATCTGCATTATGAGTAATTATATCTTCTATAAAGTAACCTAGGATATGCTTCCTTAAGAAAAGAAGAAATCCTTTAGGATTTAAATTATGTTCTAATTTCTCATCTGTTAGATGAATTCTTGCGTAATTTGAGGATAAGGAAATAAGCAAATTATGATTTTGATAATTTGACCTAATAGTTAAGATATATTCAGTTTCTAAATTTGAAGATATTTTGTTGATTCTACCACTTTTTAATACTTCAAATTCGTCTTTTAGTTTATTTAAAAATATACCATCAAAGCTCATATCTTTTACCTCGGTAAAAGTATATCATTTTTTTTAATTTAAATCTATATTCTAATAAAAAAATAGTGTATAATAAAAGTTGGTGATTGTATGGGATTATTTAGCAAAAGCTCAATAGAAAAATTACTAAAACATTTATCAGAAAAAAACATATTTCCAGAGAAGAAGGATAACGTTTATCAGTTTGAAATGGTAGTAAGTGATAAAAACATTTCCCTTTATCCATATTTTTTCTTAGATGAAGAAAAACACATGTTTTCTATGTGTATTAACTTGAAAAAATATGAGTCTAAAAAGGATGATATATTACCAAAGATAATTGATTTTAACAACCACAGCCGTTTCTTTAGATTAAAATATGAAGGAAATGTATTATATTTAGAATACAATACATATTTCAAAGACAATCTAAATGAGATAGTTGATGGCCTTATTGAAAACGTGTTTATGCTGTCAAATGAGATAGAAAACTTTTAAAATGTTGAAATATTATTAATTTTATTATAAAATTAACTAAAATGCGGAGGTTTTCTATGAAGTTAAATGACCGAGGATTGTTAGTTGTTATATCTGGTCCATCTGGTGTTGGTAAAGGTACAGTAAGACGTGCTTTATTTGAAATGCCTAACCATAATTTAACTTACAGTGTCTCAATGACAACAAGACAAATGCGTCCTGGCGAAGTTGATGGAAAAGATTATTATTTTGTTTCTGAAGAAGAATTTAAGAAGAATATTGCTGAAGGCAAGATGCTTGAATACGCTAAATTCGTAGGTAACTATTATGGTACTCCTAAGGATAAGATTGAAGAAGATCTTGATAGCGGTAAAGAGGTTGTACTTGAAATTGAGGTTGAAGGTGCTACTCAGGTTAAAGCTCAAATGCCTGACTGCGTTATGATATTTATAGCTCCCCCTTCAAAGGAAGCTTTATACGAGCGCTTAAAAAAGCGTGGAACTGACTCTGATAAAACAATTCAAGAAAGAATTGATAAGGCAGATAGGGAATTTGAATGTGCAAAGAATTACGATTATATCGTAGTAAATGATGAAGTAAGCAATGCTGCTGATAGAATTATGGCTATAATTCGTGCTGAGCATGCTAAAACAAAGAGAACACTTCATAGTTATATAGAATTATTAAACGAGAAGTAGGAGGGAAATTATGCAACAAGAATATGATGGAATGCGCTATCCTTCAGTTGACGTATTACTTGAAAAGATTGATTCTAAATATAAATTAGCTTACGCTGCTGCAAAGAGAGCTAAAATTATTGAAGAAGAAGATGGCTATACTTCAGTTGAAGATGGTAAATGCTGCAAGTCTATTGGACAAGCATTAGAAGAAATTATTGAAGGCAAGACTAAGATTACATTTAAAGCAAACTAGTGGTTATTTTTTAGCCACTTTTTTTAGTTAAAAAAAGGTAAATTATGGGTATAATTGAAGAAAAACTTAAGCTACTTCCTGATAAGCCAGGAAGTTATCAAATGCTTGATAAGAATGGAACAATTATATATGTTGGAAAAGCTAAGAATTTAAAGAATAGAGTTCGAAGCTATTTTCATGGTGCCCATAATTTGAAAACTACTAAGCTAGTATCTGAAATAGCTGACTTCACTTATGTTATTTGTGAGAATGAGCTTGAGGCTTATGTTTTAGAAATTAATTTAATAAAAGAATATGATCCTAAATATAATATTTTATTAACTGATGATAAAACATATCCTTATATCGCAATAACTAGTGAAGAACATCCTAGATTAATTGTTACAAGAACTAAGAAAAAGAGAAGAAATGCTAGATATTTTGGCCCTTATCCTAATGTTAGGGCAGCAAGATCGACTGCTGATTTACTAAATAGGATTTATCCATTTAGGAAATGTAATAACATTCCTAAAGAGCCATGCCTATATTATCATATGCATCAATGCTTAGCGCCTTGTATCAATAAAGAAAAATTTGATTATACTGATTATAAAAATAAGGTCGCATCATTTTTAAATGGTAATGGTGATGATTTAATTAAGCATATCGAAGCGGAAATGGAAACATTATCTAATAATTTGGAATTTGAGCGTGCGATAGAATATCGTGATTTACTAAATTCTATTAAATCAACGCTAGCTCATCAAAAGATTGCGATAAATGATTTAACGGCTAGAGATTATATAGGTGTATATGTAGATGATGAGGATGTATCAATAGATATCATTATCACAAGAGTTGGTAATATCGTTCAAAATCACCAAACTATATTAAGCTTATATGATGATCCTGCTGAAACAGTTATCCCTTATTTACTTCAATTTTATGAGCTTAATGAAAAACCAAAAGAAATATGCTTAACAGGAATTGAGGTTCCTAATTTAGAAGAAATAATTGGTATAAGCTTTGCGGATGTAAAGCTTGGCAAGAAAAAAGAATTATTAGATATGGCACTAGCTAATGCCAAATTTAATTTAGAAAACAAACGTAATATATATAAAAATCAAGTACTTAAAAAGATGGAAACTGTTGAGGAGCTTGGTAAGATTTTAGGAATTGATGCCCCTATGAGAATTGAGGCATTTGATAACTCAAATCTATTTGGTGAATATCCAGTTTCGGCGATGGTATGCTATATCAATGGTAAGCCTGCCCCTAAGGAATTTAGAAAATATCACATTAAAAGTGTTGTGGGTGCCAATGATTATGAATCTATGAAGGAAGTAGTATATCGTAGATATTATAGACTACTTATTGAAGAATCTACTATGCCAGATTTAATTATCATGGATGGTGGAGAAATCCAGGTTCATGCGGCAGAAGAAATAATTAATAGCTTAGGACTTGAGATTCCTATTATGGGTATTCAAAAGGATGACCATCACAAAGCTACCATTCTTTATTTTGAGGATAGATTTATTAATATAGATAAGAATAGTAAAGTTTTTTTACTTCTAGCTGATATATCACAGAAGGTTCATGATTTTGCGATATCATTCTTTAGAAGTGAAAAGACTAAAGGATTATTCTCATCAAGGCTTGATGGTGTAAAAGGCCTTGGTAAAGCTAGAAAAGAAATGTTATTAAAGGAATTTATCACCATTGATGCGATTAAGAAAGCAAAAGTTGAGGAATTAGTTCAATTAAAAATACCAGAAAACGTGGCGGTAGAATTACTGGCTCACCTTAATGCGGAGGAAACGAAATGAAATATGATTGTATAATTGTAGGCGCTGGCCCAGCTGGGGTTTATTGTGCATATGAATTTATGGTAAAAAGACCTGATTTAAAGGTTTTACTAATAGATAAGGGTAAAGAGATTGTAAAAAGAAAATGTCCAGTTAATGAACACAAAATCAGTAAATGCCCTATTGGAGAAAGTGGATTATCAGGCTGTAAGCCAACATGTTCTATAACATCAGGCTTTGGTGGATCAGGAGCATTCTCTGATGGTAAGTTCAATATCACTACTGAATTTGGTGGTTGGTTAACAGATTATTTGGATGATGCGACAGTCCTTGAGCTTGTTAAATATGTAGATGCCATAAATTTAAAATATGGTGCTCCTAAAGAAATTACAAATCCTACCACAGATAAGGTTAGAGAGATAGAAAGAAGAGCCATAGGTGTAGGCTTGAAGCTTTTAAGAAGTCAGGTAAGACATTTAGGTACTGAAAATAATTTAAAGATTCAAGAAGCAATTTATAATGATTTAAAGAAGCATGTAGATATCTTATTCGAATCAGAGGTCACTGATGTCTTAATTCAAGATGGTCAAGTTACAGGTGTTAAGCTTAAAAATGGCGATATATACGACAGTAACAATGTATTAGTTGCTGTAGGTAGAGATGGATCAGCTTGGCTTGATGATTTATGTAAGAAAAACCATATCAAGATGACTAATAACCAAGTTGATATCGGTGTTAGAGTTGAAACAAATGATGTAGTCATGGAAGAAATCAATTCTAACCTATATGAAGGTAAATTCATTTATAGAACTAGTGTTGGTACAGTTGTTAGAACGTTCTGTGCTAACCCTTCAGGACACGTAGTTATTGAAAATCACAGTGGTACAATGCTAGCGAATGGTCATGCTTATGCTAGTAAGGATTTAGGTAGTAATAATACAAACTTTGCATTATTAGTATCACATAAATTCTCAGAACCATTTGACCTACCTAATGAATATGCTCATCAGGTATCAAGACTAGCTAATGAATTATCATGCGGTTCTGTAATCGTACAGCGCTATGGTGATTTGGTAAGAGGAAGACGTACAACTCAAAAAAGAATTGATGAAGGTTTTGTTAAACCTACACTTAAAGAAGCAGTTCCAGGAGACTTAGGATTAGTACTTCCTTATAATACAATGAAATCAATCATTGAAATGATAGAAGCATTAGACCATGTAACTCCAGGTATTGCTAATGAACATACATTGTTTTATGGAGTAGAAGCTAAATTCTATTCAGCTAGACCAGAGGTTGGCTCTAACTTTGAAACTAAGGTTCATGGACTATATGTTGGTGGTGATGGCGCAGGTCTTACAAGAGGTCTTGCTCAAGCAGGCGCTAACGGTGTCTATGTAGCTCGTGATATAATGAAAAAATTCTAAAAATTATGAAAAACTTTTGAAAACGACATGTTTTTGAAAGTTTTTTTATTTTTTTTAATTTTTTTTTA
>JAFTDB010000013.1 GCA_017454375.1 Acholeplasmatales bacterium
GGATATTTCTCTTTTAACTTCAGTTCCATATAACACAATTAAATCCTATTTTAGAAGACATAAAGAAGCTCTTCCTAAATATACCAAATGCCTTAATTGTGGAATGGCGATAAAAGTTATTAAGGGACATAAAATCAAGAATTATTGTAATGATTATTGCAGAATCAGCTACTGGAACAATAAATACAAGCATTAAAGGAGGAAATTAAACAATGCTAAAACAAGTCTATTTAGGTGACAAATTACCTAAAACAATTGAAATGGAAAATACGAAATATAAAAGTGTATTCGTATTACCACACAAAATTTATGGATTCATTTCCATATTTAAAAGTAAAAGGTCAACACCAATGCCTTATATGGTTGGTTATGGACATTCATCTATCTTCTTTAAAACATATGAGGAAGCTAGAACTTTCATTAAAGAAAGATTTGAAAACAATAAATATTAAAAATTAGGAGGATATTAAACATGAGTAATATTTATTTAACAAAATACGCAAGTGCCGTAGAAAATGCACTTAAATTAAAACCACAATCAAGTGATTTCGTAGAGGTAGATAAGCTAAGAACAGATGGTTATATTGAACTACCAATTGATGCAACAATTCTATCTAAATACAACTTATTTAGAGACTATATGGATATCATTGAAACTGATAAGTCTGAAGGTATATTAGCATTTAATAGTTCTACAACTTTACCATCATTTATTGATGAAAATAACCAAGCATTTATTGAAGATAATAATACTATAGAAACTAAATACAAAGCCTATAAATTAGGATTACTAACTAAAGTTAAATTATCAACAGTAAATGATATCAAAATCAATATGACCGATTACCTTAAAAAGACTTTATCTAAAAGATATGGTAAAGCTGAGGAAAATGTCATTCTAAATGGTACTGGTGTTAAAGAGCCACTTGGACTTCTTAATTATGACTTAGGATGTGTATCAGCTCTTGATATTACATATGATTCAGTTATCGATTTATTCTTCTCATTAAATAAGGATTATCGAGATGAAGCTGTATTTATTACTAATGATGAAACGGCTCTTAAATTAAGAAAACTAAAAGATGGTTCTGGTCAATATCTATGGAACACTGCTGATAATACTATCTTAGGTAAAAAGGTTCTTATATCTAATTATATGACAACCCCATCAAAACCTATTCTATTCGGTAATTTCACTTATATCACTTTCTTACTTAGAGAAAGAATCCATGTGAAAGTATTAAGCGAATTATATGCTGAAAATGGCGAGGTTGGTTATGCTTCAAAAGAACGCTTAGATTTCAAATTAACAGAAGATAATGCGGTTAAGGTATTAATTCTTGATAACGAGGAAGAAAGCCAAGTATAGCGAGATTTAGAGGCTAATTTAGGGCTTCTAGGTTAGCTCCTACTCCACTTGGAGGTATGCATGGATAGGTTAACATATAATAAAAAAATCGGCGATACTGTCTATGTTATTACTACACAAGTCGCCGATAAAAAAGATGAAGATTATTTAAAGAAAAAGGTTGAGAAAATGATAAAGAGATCTATTGAACTTCCTATCATTGAAAAACCTAGAAAATAATAAAAAAGTGCTCATATATAACTTGATAATAATCGCCTTTAGAGTGATGTATATACACGACCAAAGGAGGTTACTTATATGAGCAAAACTGAACTAAAACCACTTAACGAGAGGAGGCAGTATTTATGTTAGAACAATTGAATACATCACAAAAGATAACTGCATTATACTGCCGTCTATCTCGTGATGATGATTTACAGGGTGATTCTAACTCTATTATCAATCAAAGAAATATATTGCAAAAATATGCTGATGATAATGGTTTTAAGAACACAGTTGTATTTGTTGATGATGGCTATTCTGGTACTACTTTTAATAGACCAGACTGGCAAAGATTAATGGAATATGTTAATCGTGATGAAGTTGGCACAATTATCGTAAAAGACATGTCTAGACTTGGTCGTGATTACTTGAAAGTTGGTTACTTCACTGAAATCTTGTTTCCTGAAAATGGTATCAGGTTCATAGCCATAAATAATGGCGTTGATTCTGATAAGCCAACTGATAATGACTTCACGCCATTCTTAAATATTATTAATGAGTGGTACGCTAAAGACACTTCTAAAAAGATTAAGGCAGTATTTAAGTCTAAAGCAGATAGAGGACAAACACTAACATTCAATTGCCCTTATGGTTATATCAAAGACCCTAATGATAAACACAAATGGTTAGTTGATGATGAAGCTAGTATTGTTATTAAAGAAATCTATAGACTTTGTATGAATGGACTAGGCATAACTAAGATAGCTAATATTCTAAATGAAAAGAATATAACTCCACCTGCTTACCATAAGGTTTTGATGGGCCAAATGAAAACTAGTCAGGATTTCTCAAATACAAAATGGGACTCATCTATTGTTGGCGATATTCTTTCAAGAGCTGAATATGCTGGTCATACAGTTATTTATAAGCCTGATAGTCATCCAAGAAAGAATAGAAAATTCAAGAATTATAAGCCTGAGGAAACTAAGATAATTGAAAACACCCATGAAGCTATAATCGACCAAGATACATTTGATATAGTTGCTAATATTAGAGCAAATAAAAGAAAAAATACTAAAATAGGTTATACTCCTAAATTATCGGGTAAGCTTTATTGTAGCGACTGTGGTGAAAAAATGTATTATGTTTGCCCTAGAGAAAAGTATCATAATCCTGCTTACTTTGTTTGTAGCAGTTATAGAAAACATACTTGCATATACACTCATGCTATTAGAGAAAAGGATATTGAAGCTATAGTTCTTGCTGATATTCAAAGGTTAACTGTATTAATTAAAGATAACGAAGATGAGTTTGTTGAAAAGGTAAGTGATTATTCTAAAGCTGAACTAAATAAAGCTTTGAGGAGTGCTACTAAAGAAATTGAAACTTCAACTGCTAGATACAAAAAACTAGACTCAATTATTCAAAAACTCTATGAAGATAAACTTGAAGGCAATTTAACTGATGAGAGATTCAACAAATTATCAGAAAGCTATGAACAAGAGCAAAAAAGCCTCGAAACAAGAATTAAAGAGCTTCAAGACTTCATAGATAATGAAAAAGAAAAATATCTCAATGCATCTTATCTAATAAACCTAGTTAAGAAATACACTGAGATAAATGAAATAACAGATGAGATTGTACAGGAATTCATCCAAAAGATAGTCGTACATCATAAAATTAAAGTTGATGATGTAAAAACTCAACAAATTGATATCTACTACAATGGCATAGGTCATGTAGAGATATAAATGCTCTGTCATATAGTCAGCAGAGCAAACCTCCTAGCACTACTAGAGTAACATCTGGTAGTGTTTCTTTTTTATTTTAAGCCAATAGTAATCGTGACGTTATCCTCGCCTAGTAGTTCAGTTAACTCGCTTTTACTTAAATTGATATGTCCTAGCTTTGTATAGCTATAAGTGTTTGAACCATAAAACAATACTATTTTATTAGACTGGTAAAGCATAATATCACCAGCATTTGCTGTTAGGTTAGTGTCGCTACTTGGAAGTGTAGAACCTAAACTACCAAATTGCTCCATGTCACCATACATTTCTAGATCTATTGATAATCCGTTTTTAGCAAGTTGTTTCAATGATTTAACTGAATCATTATCTAACCAAAACACATCAACTTCAATATTACCAATTTTAAGTGTTAATGTTTTATTCATAGTATCATCCTCAGTCGGTGTGGTATCAGGTGTTGTATCGCTTGGAGTAGTAGTGCTAGTTGATGGTTCTTGAGTAGATGGATTACTAGGTTCGGTTGAATTACTAGTATTCTTACCACATCCAACTAAAGTGCATATTAAAACTAATCCTATAATAATTGTTATAAATCTTTTCATAATGGGTCACCTTGCATATATTATACACCAAAACATACAAAAAAGAGAGGCCCGACACCTACGATAACAAAATCGTTGATATCAGGCCTGCTCTAATGAGGCTTTTTTTAATCTTGTGAAAAAATCATTAAAAAAATGAACGATTTTGTTAGTGCGAGAAAACTAATTTTCTTAATAATGGCTTTACTAAAGGAAAAACGCTTCATTTAAAAACATTTAAAAAATGAGGGCTTAGATATTGAATAAAAAGTAAAAAAGTTTTATAATTATTATGCAAATAATTATATCTCATTAGGAGGGAAAAAATGAGTAAAGAAATTAAGAGAATGGCCATTGATGGTAACTATGCTGCTGCATATTCATCATACGCCTTCACTGAGGTAGCTGGAATCTATCCTATCACTCCATCTTCACCTATGGCTGAATATACTGATGAGTGGGCTTCTCAGGGTAAAAAGAATTTATTTGGTATGCCTGTAAGAGTAGTAGAAATGGAATCTGAAGCAGGCGCTGCCGGAACTGTTCATGGTTCTTTACAAGCAGGTGCATTAACTACTACATATACTGCATCACAAGGTCTTTTACTAAAGATTCCTAATATGTATAAGATCGCAGGCCAAAACTTACCTGGTGTTATCCATGTATCTGCAAGAGCATTAGCTGCTCAATCATTATCAATCTTTGGTGATCACCAAGACGTTATGGCATGTCGTCAAACTGGCTTCGCAATGTTATGTTCAAACTCTGTTCAAGAAGTTATGGATTTAGCTGGTGTTGCACACTTATCTGCAATTAAAGCTTCTATTCCATTCTTACACTTCTTTGATGGTTTCAGAACTTCTCACGAAGTTAACACAATTGAACCAATCGACTACAAGGTATTCGAAAAGTTAGTTGATAAGGAAGCAATTGCTAAATTCAGAGCTGAAGCTTTAAACCCAGCTCATCCTAAGACACGTGGTACTGCACAAAACGATGACGTTTACATGCAAACTCGTGAATTACAAGCTCAAAGATATGAGGGCGTATATCCAGTAGTTGAGAAGTACATGAAGGCTATTTCTCGTGCAACTGGTAGAGATTATGCTCCTTACAAATATTATGGTTCTCCAGCTGCAACTAGAGTAATCGTTGCAATGGGTTCTGTATGTCAAGCTGCTGAAGAAGTAGTTGACTACTTAAGAAGCAAAGGACAAAAAGTAGGTTTACTAGAAGTACATCTATATCGTCCATTTGTTCAACAAAAATTCGTTGCTGCATTCCCTAAGACTGTTAAGAAGATTGCAGTATTAGATAGAACAATTGAACAAGGTGCATTATATGAACCTTTAGCACTAGATGTAATCGCTGCATTTGCTGGTGTTAAGGATGCACCAAAGATCGTAGCTGGTAGATATGGTCTATCTTCAAAGGATACTACTCCAGATATGATCAATGCTGTATTTGTTAACTTAAAAGCTAACAAACCAAAAGATCATTTCACATTAGGTGTTAATGATGATATTAAGTACACTTCACTTGAAGTTACTGAACACATCGATGTTGCTGACCCAACTACAACTGAATTATTATTCTTCGGTTTAGGTGGCGATGGTATCGTTGGTGCTTGTAAGAATATTTCTAAGATTGTTGGTGACTACACTGACTTATATGCTCAATCTTATGCTGCATATGACTCTAAGAAGTCTGGTGGTTCTACAAGATTACACTTACGTTTCTCTAAGAACCCAATTCGTTCAACATATTTAGTTAACCAACCTCACTTCGTAGCTTGTACAACTGATGCATATCTTGACAAGTTCGATATGATTGATGGTCTACGTGATGGTGGTACATTCTTATTAAATACTGTTGTTGATGCTGAACACATCGAACAAAGATTACCTAACAGATATAAGAGATTACTTGCTGAAAAGCATGCTAAGCTTTATATCATCAATGCATACGAAGGTGCTAAACAAGCAGGCTTCCGTGCTGGCTTAGGTGTTAACACTATTATCCAATCTGCATTCTTCAAATTAAATACTAATATTATGGATTATGAAGAAGCAAAACAACACATGAAGGATTTCGCAACTAAGACTTACTTAAAGAAGGGTCAAGAAGTTGTTGATCAAAACCATTTAGCTATCGACTTAGGTGGTTCTCTACCTGTTGAAGTTAAGGTTCCTGCTGCATGGGCTAAGTTAAAAGATGAACCTGCAAAGGTTGATATGAGCCGTCCTGCATTCGTAAGAGAAATCGCTGATGTAATCAACTCTATTAAGGGTGATTCATTACCTCTTTCTACATTTGCAAAATTCGGTATCGACTGCTCTATGCCTCAAGGTACAGCTGCCCTTGAAAAACGTGGTGTTGCAACTGCAGTACCTCTATGGGTATCTCAAAACTGTATCCAATGTAATTCATGTGCATTCGTATGTCCACATTCTTGTATCCGTCCATTCTTAGTAACTGAAGAAGAAGCTAAGAATGCACCAGAAGGCGCACAATTCAAGGATGCTACAGGATATGCTGGTTATAAATTCCACTTATCAATCTCTACACTTGACTGTACTGGTTGTGGTGTCTGCTTAACTGTTTGTCCAATCAACAACAAGGCTGGCGAAGACAAAGAAAAACAAGCATTAGTACCACATTCAATGGCTAAGTCTAGAGCTGCTAAGGAAGAAGTTGTTGCACAATACTTCTTAGACAACGTTCCTTATAGAGGAGAAGTTGGTACAAAGAACGGCGCTACTGAAAATGCTAAGACTATTCAATTCAAACAACCATTATTTGAATTCTCTGGAGCATGCGGTGGTTGTGGTGAAACTCCATATGTTAAGACTGTTGCTCAATTATTCGGTGACAGAATGATGGTATCTAACGCTACAGGTTGTTCTTCAATTTATTCAGGTTCTTATCCTGCAAGCCCATATACAACTAATGCTGAAGGCAGAGGTCCAGCTTGGGCTAACTCATTATTCGAAGATAACGCTGAATTCGGCTTCGGTATGAGAATGGGTGTTGAAACCGTAAGAGATAGAATTCAAACTATTATGGCTCTTAACCTAGATAAGATGCCTGAAGAAGCTAAGAAATTATGTCAAGAATGGATTGAAAACAGAAAGATCGGTTCTAAGACTAAAGAATTAGCTCCAAAGATTGTTGCTGCTATGGAAGCAATCGATGCTCAATATGCTAAAGACATCCTTTCATTAAAGGATTACCTAGTTAAAGTTTCTCAATGGATCATCGGTGGTGATGGTTGGGCTTACGATATCGGTTATGGTGGATTAGACCATGTTATCGCTAATAACCAAGATGTTAACATCTTAGTTTTGGATACAGAAGTTTACTCTAACACTGGTGGACAAGCTTCTAAGTCAAGCCGTCATGGTGCAATTGCTAAGTTCGCTGCTGCTGGTAAGCCAACATTCAAGAAGGATTTAGCATCAATCGCTATGTCATATGGTCATGTATATGTAGCTATGGTTTCTCATGGTTACAACCAAAACCAAGTTGTTAAAGCATTAAAAGAAGCTGAAGCTTATGATGGTCCATCTATCGTAATCTGCTATGCTCCATGTATTGCTCACAACATTAAGAAAGGTCTATTCATGTCTCAAATGGAAGCTAAGAAGGCTGTTGAATGTGGTTACTGGCCAACATTCAGATTCAACCCTGATCTAGCTAAGGAAGGTAAGAACCCATTCACTATGGATTCTAAAGAACCTGACTGGACTAAGTATCATGACTTCCTAATGAACGAAGGTCGTTATGCTCAATTAACTAAGATTAGACCAGAACAAGCTGAAGAAATCCTAGAATGGAATATGAAGGATGCTCAAAAGAGATACAACCATTACAAGGAATTAGCTGACAAAGAATTCCCTAATAA
This sequence comes from Acholeplasmatales bacterium, assembly GCA_017454375.1. Classification (GTDB taxonomy): domain Bacteria; phylum Bacillota_I; class Bacilli_A; order Acholeplasmatales; family Anaeroplasmataceae; genus Anaeroplasma. The sequence goes on from JAFTDB010000013.1 coordinate 7,807, forward strand.
ATAAGAGATATAAATTCATAGATTAAGCAGGATTAATTTCCTGCTTTTTCTTTTTGTATAAATGTGCTAAAATTATAACTAGTGTCGAGGTATTTGTATGATAAAAATAATGGTAGACCTACTAGGCGCTGATAACGATGAAAATCTACTTTTTAATGGTGTTGTTGAAGCATTAAATAAATATGATGATTTAATTGTTTATGCCTGTGTAGATGAGAATTTAGACACAACTAAATATAAATTTGATAAAGATAGATTAGTCATTATTAATGCAAAAGGCAATATAAGCAATTATGACACGCCTACAAAGGCTTTTTTTGCTAAAGATGATTCATCCCTAGTAAAAGGATTAAACATCTATAAAAACGACGATTCTATCAATGGCTTCATATCTTGTGGACCTACTGGTATCATTTTAGTATCTGCCGTTTTAATTCTAGGTAGAATCAATAAGATTAGACCAGCCCTAGCTCCACTACTATATGCAGGGGATCATCAATTTTGTATCGTAGACTGTGGTGCCAATAGTGACACAAGGGTTCAGGAGTTTAGCTTATTTGCTAAAATGGGTACTGCATTTATGAATGTAATGGGTGTCGATAACCCAAGAGTATATCTATTATCTAATGGTGTAGAAGAATCAAAAGGTAGTGATATAGTAAAGGAAGCATATTTAGAGCTTAAGGATGAGCCAAGCATTAATTTCTGTGGAAATATCGAGGCTAATAAGGTATTAGAGGGCGATGCTGATGTAGTGGTATGTGATGGCTTTAGTGGTAACATACTTCTTAAAAGCATTGAAGGCTCAACAAAGGTGTTAGGTCTTGATGTAATAGCTCAAGCAAAAAAATATAATATTGATGATGAAACAATTACTAAATTAGTTAATAGCTTGAAATATAAATATGATTATAATACCCAAGGTGGGGCCATCCTACTTGGCGTTAATAAGCTTGTTATTAAGGCCCATGGAGCTGCCACAGATGAAACAATTTATAATACAATTATTCAAGCTTATAATTTAATTAAAAAGGACTTTATTACAAAGATAAAAGAATCAATAAAAAAGATCTAAAATTTGTGATATTATGTGATTTTTTTAAAACTATTTAAATTACATTTAAAAAAATATATAATAGTTATCGATTAGGAGGATTGAAATATGAAACCAAGTCCATTATTTACAGCTGTAAAGGCTAGAAATGAAGAAATAGTAGATGTAAGAGAAACTGCAACCTATAAGGGTGTAGCACTTAAAACAGTAATATTCTTATTGTTTACATTAGCTACTGCAACATTATCTTATATCTTTTTGCCAAAGATTATTGAAGCAGCAGAAAACAGTGGCAACACTAATTCACTTGCTATCTATGTAGGTGTATTAATCGCTGCATCAATCGTATCATTAATTGCTGCGATTGTTGGTAGAGTTAGTGATAGAGCAGCAATGATTGCTGGTACAATATATGCACTTGCTGAAGGATTCCTATTAGGCTCTATTACAGCACTTGTTGATAATTACATGATACACTATGCTGGATTAATTTGTATCTTTGCAACATTCATCATCTTTGGTGTAATGCTTATCTTATATGCTACAGGTGTAATAAAAGTTAACAATATATTCAGAGCTGTATTATTAGGCTTCTTTATTGGTTTAATAGCTTTAATTCCATTCACAATTATCCTTGCTATCGTAGGTAGATTCATGGATTATACAACATATCTATGGATATGCTTAGGTATTGAAGCATTCTTGCTTCTATATGGTGTTATTACATTAGCGCTTAACTTCGCAGAAGCAGAAGGAATCGTAAGAATGGGTGCACCTAAGAGAGCTGAGTGGAGTGTAGCTTTAGGAATGGAAATTTCTTTAGTGTTCATCTACATTGAGCTATTAAGACTACTAATTATTATTGCAAGTTTAGTAGATAGAAAATAAAAAAAATAAGCTGCGATTAATTCGCAGCTTTGTTTTCGTTTAATTTATTTAGAATTAGATTTCTTGCATATTCAGCAATTTCAATTGTTGTCATTTTATTATATTCTTCTGGATATAAAACCTTTAGTAGGGAGAAGTCTACAACAGTTCTGTGATATGGGAAATTCTTTTTAATCATTTTAGTGTTTTCTGTACAACAAATTGCTATTGGACATTGGGCCTTTGTAGCAATTTTAAATGAGCCAGGATGGAAGTCTAATAAGCCACCATCAAAATTTCTAGTTCCTTCTGGGTAAATACAAATAGAAGCTTTATCTTCCTTTATGAATTTTGATGCTAAAGTGATTGATTTAACAGCCTCATAATTGTTCTCACGATTGATTGGAATGAAGCCTGCATATTTAATCCAGCCACCCGCAATTGGAATATCTAGATTTTTTGGCTTTGTTATACAAGAAATTGGATAAGTTCTAAAGCATTTGAATACAAGCATAGGATCAAAATTAGATTGGTGATTTGAAACAATTAGGAAACGTTCTTTCTTTGGCGCTTCCTTCATATTGTGCTTTCTAATTTTAACACGTGCCATAATCATTAAAGCAATTGTTGTTTCTTTAATGATACCATAGAAGAATTTTCTAGGCTTTAACTTAGCCTTACTAGCTTTTAATATATAAGAGAATATAAAAAGTATGAACATATATAGGAATAATATTATAAAGAATGATACTACGAACATTACAGGAGCTAGGAAATAAAAGCCCCAAGTTTGGTACATTCCCGTATAATAATAAATTATACCTGTTACACCTAAACTTAATAACATTACTACTATATTTATAATCACGATATCAACACCTTATCTGCAAATATAGTAGAATTATAGCATTTTTTTTATACGTGTAAAACACTTTCTCAATAATTTTCTTGAAAATGTATGAAAAACGTATAAAATAATATATATTATTTTACAAACAAGAGGAAAGATAAAAATGGAGATTAGAAACGTTGCGATTATCGCCCATGTAGACCATGGTAAAACTACACTAGTTGACAAACTATTAAGGGATTCTCATACTTTTAGAGATAACCAAGTTGTTGAAGAAAGAGTAATGGACTCAAATGATTTGGAAAGAGAAAGAGGTATTACAATCCTTGCTAAAAACACTGCTATCATGTGGAATGGTGTAAAGATCAATGTCTTAGATACACCAGGACATGCTGACTTCTCAGGTGAAGTAGAAAGAATCATGAAGATGGTTGATGGCGTTGTTTTAGTTGTTGATGCATATGAAGGTACAATGCCTCAAACAAGATTCGTATTAAAGAAGGCATTTGAATCTCATCTAAAGCCAATCGTTGTTATCAACAAGGTAGATAAATCAAGTGCTAGAGTTATGGAAGTAATTGATGAAGTATTAGAATTATTCATTGATTTAGGCTGTGATGAGGACGATCTTGATTTCCCAATTGTATACGCAAGTGCGATGAATAATACATCATCATTATCACCAAAGCTAGAGGATCAAAAGCCAGGTATGGATCCGCTACTTGATATGATTGTAGATGTTATTCCTGCTCCACAAATGGACACAAAATCTCCACTTCAACTTCAACCTGCCCTTCTTGACTATACTGATTACACAGGTAGAATTGGTATTGGTAAGGTAACACGTGGTACTATCAAAACTGGTGAGGTTGTATCATGTGCTCGTCTTGATGGTTCAATTAAGCAATTTAGAGTACAAAAGCTATATGGCTTTTTGGGACTTGATAGAATTGAAATCAATGAAGGATATGCTGGTGATATAGTTGCTGTATCTGGACTTGGAGATATAAGCGTTGGTGAAACAATCTGTTCAACTGATTGTGTAGAACCACTTGAAAAGATTCATATCAGTGAGCCAACAGTTCAAATGACTTTTGGTACTAATACATCACCATTTTGTGGTAAGGATGGTAAGCTGGTAACTGCTTCAAAGATTGAAGATAGATTATTCAAGGAAATCCAAAAGGATGTTTCACTTAAGGTTGAAAGAATTGCTAACCATGAGGAATGGGTAGTATCTGGTAGAGGTGAATTACATCTAGGTATATTAATTGAAAATATGCGTAGAGAAGGATATGAGTTCCAAGTATCTCGTCCAAGAGTAATTCTTAAGGAAATTGATGGTGAAACTTGTGAACCATATGAATATACAATCATTGATTTACCTAGTGAATATGCTGGTAATATCATTGAAATGATGGGTAATAGAAAAGGCCAATTAGTTTCTATGAGTAACACAGAAACTCAAACTAGATTAATCTATAATGTACCATCTCGTGGTTTAATTGGTTTCAATACTAACTTTATGACATTAACTAAGGGCTATGGTATTATTTCTCACAGCTTCTTAGAATATCGTAAGATGGAATCACTAAATGTTGGTAATAGAACTACTGGTGTATTAGTATCTATGGCTCAAGGTGAATCAACTGCATACTCAATTGGTGCCCTTGAGGATAGAGGTAGTATGTTCATTGCCCCAGGTGAGGCTATCTATGAAGGTATGATTGTTGGTGAAGCAAACAAGGATTTAGACTTAGCAGTTAACGTTGTTAAGGCTAAACAACAAACAAATACTCGTTCATCTAATAAGGATCAAACAGTAGTATTAAAGAGACCTAGAGTATTAACTTTGGAAAACTGTCTAGAATTCATCAATGATGATGAGCTTGTTGAAGTAACACCTAACCATATCAGATTAAGAAAGAAAATTCTTGATACTGTTGAAAGAAAGAAATTTGATGCTAAAATGCGTAATGCTGAATAGCTTTAGGAAGTAGTAATATGACTAAGGAAGAGAAATTAACATTAAAGGAAACTAAAAGAAGAGAAAAACAAGAAAAGAAAGAATTAGAAGAATTATATTATCAAAGAAAACGTCTTGAGCGTGAAATTGAAACAGAAGTCAACGATGTAAAAAAACAAGAATACATCGAAAAGATGACTCCTATTTGGGAAAAAAGAAGAAAGATAAATGAGGCTCCTCATTTAACTTTACTAGAAGAAGTTGGTAATGCAGTATCACATGGTGTTGGTGTAATATTTACAATTATTGCGTTAATATTATTACTTCAAAAAAGTGATACTCCACTTAAGATACTTTCTACTGTAGTTTATGTAACAGCTATGCTATTTATGTTTTTGAATTCTACCTTATACCATTCATGGAAATGGGGAAGTAAGGTAAAGAGAATTTGGCGTAGATTTGATTATACATCTATCTATTTCTTGGTTGCCGGAACATTTGCTCCACTTCAATTAATTGAGCTACCAAAAGAATTTGGCGAGGCTGGTTATATTTGGGGTATAACTTATTTTGGAATAATGTGGCTAATTGTTATAACAGGTGTAACTTTGACATGTGTATTTGGACCTGGTAGAGTTAGATATGTTAACTTCCCACTTTACTTCATCGTAGGCTGGAGTGGTGTTTCATTTATCCCAGGCTGGATAATGAATGGAAGATATGATCTTTTATGGTGGATACTTGGTGGTGGAATTGTTTATACAATGGGCATGATTCCATTTGGCATATTAAGAGGCAAAAAAAGTGCCCATTTCATTTGGCACTTAATTGTATTTGCTGGAGTAGTAATCCACTTTATAGGTTTATATTTATGTGTATATTAAAAAAGTAAGGAATTGATTTTGTTCCTTACTTTTTATTTTGTCTCATCATGTAAAACTTCTTCAAATTTAACACTGTACCAGTGGTCATTATCATCAACTGTCTTTTTGATACATTTGATAACAAATTTAGCTGCATCATCTAAAGCTTCTAAAGTTGATTTACCGTTCATTAGGTTTGCTAGAACAACAGAAGAATAGATGTCACCTGTACCATGGTATGATTTTTCTTGCCATTCATTATATACAGCATCAAATTTCTTACCATCATAGTAGCCGTTACCAACCAAATCATTTTGTCTAAAGCCAGTAATCATTACATTCTTTGCACCTAATTTATATAGATCCTTTGATAATGCTTCAATATATGAAACATCATAAGTTTCTTTATATTCATTATTAGTTAGGAATGCAGCCTCTGTGATATTTGGAATGATGTAGTCAGCTTGGCTAACAATCTTTTTCATTCCTTCAACAATACGCTGATTTAATGCTGGATATAATTTACCATGATCAGCCATAGCTGGATCTACAAAGAATAAACCATCCTTTTTAAGTAGCTTATCTTTGATTTCTAGTATTAAATCAAATTGCCTTTCATCTCCAATGTAGCCTGTGTAGATTACATCGAACTTTAAGCCTTCATCAACCCAGTGATTTACAATCTTTGGCATGAAGTCTGTTAAATCATCAACAACGAAATTCTTAAATCCACTTGTATGAGTAGATAGAATTGCTGATGGAAGTATTACTGTCTCGAATCCATAATGAGATAGTATAGGAAGTGCAACTGTAATTGAGCAGCTTCCGTAGCATGATATATCTTGAATTGTTAATATTTTCTTTGTCATATTTCTCTCCCGGTGCATATTATATCACATTAAAAAATTTTTAATATAATTATATTATATTATTATCAAAAATAAAGAGAAAATGTGTCTGACTCTATCAAAAAGATACAAAAATTTTAAAATTGTATCAAAATGTGTTAAAATTGCATTGTTTTTTTAGGAATTTTAAGTTAAAATATATTATCTTTTGAGAAAGGAGATTAAATTATGACAGGAAAAGTTAAATGGTTTAACTCTGATAAGGGATATGGTTTTATTGTTTCTGAAGAAGGTAATGACGTATTCGTTCACTATAGTGCTATAGTTGGCGAAGGTTATAAACAACTAGAAGAAGGTCAAGAAGTCACATTCGATCTAGAGATTGGTGAAAAAGGCCAAACAGCTAAAAATGTTGTAAAAGTAGTAAAGTAGTACCCTAAAGTCTGGTTTATTCCGGACTTTTATATTTCTAACGATTATGTTTAAAATATACAGTAATAAAAACGAATTTGTAGACAACATTTTTACTGATGTAATTAATCAATATAACAAATATGATAGATATAATTATCTAATTAAATTCTATGATGATAATAAGTCCTTTTATATATTATCAATTAATGGTAAAATCTATATAGATAATTATAATTATTCTAATTATGATTATATTGTAAATACACTCTTAGATTATAATTTTGATCTATCTAACCTAGAAGAAACAAACCTATTGAATATTTATAACAAAAGAATCGACAAAAATACTAAAAGAGCCATCTTTGCGGGTGGTTGTTTTTGGTGCAGTGCTAAGGCCTACTACAATACTGGTGGTATCAAAAAGGTATTATCAGGATATTGTGGTGGAGATGAGGTATGCCCTAAGTATGAAGATGTTAAGGCTCAAAAGACTCATCACCAGGAATCTATATTAATAGAATATGATGAAACTAATGTAAGCTATAAAAAGCTTGTTGATATATTCTTTAAAACAATTGACCCATTTGATAGTGAAGGTCAATTCATTGATCGTGGCCATAGCTACACAACTGCCATCTTCACTGATGATTTAGAAGAAAGAAAAATAATAGAAGATAAAATAAAAGAAATAGAAAATGAAACTAAGATGAAGGTCTATATGCCTATAAAAAATAATTCGGTTTTTTATATGGCAGAGGAATATCATCAAGACTTTCATATTAAGCATCCTGATTTAATGGAAAAGGAATTAATAGAATCTGGAAGAAAAAAATGAAGAAGTTAGAATTTAAAGACATTAAAACTACATATCCATCAACTTTTATCTTTAATGATAATGGTAAGAAATACACTGTTGATGGAGTATTAGATGGAGAAGACATTGTTGTTGAGCTTGATAATAAGCCTAGATTATCTAAAATTACTAAGACTAGTAGTAAAAGAGTATTAAATGGCTGTAAGTATCAATCAGAATGTGGTGGCTGTACATTTATGCATGTTAGCTATGAAGATGAGCTAAGCATGAAGGAGCATTATTTAAATAATTTATTTAAAGAATTTAGGCAACCTCATATTGAGTATATTAAATCACCTTCTCCACTTAATTATAGAAATAAATGTCAAATGACTTATAGACCTGGCAAGAATGGATTAGTATGTGGATTATATGAAGAACATACTCATAACATTATTGAGGTCAATGATTGTATGGTACAACCAGAGGAAGCCAATGAAATCATTAAAAAGATTAATGGTGTTTTAGCAAAAAATAAGATTGAACCATATAATGAAAGAACTAAAAGAGGGTTTTTAAGACATATTTTTATAAGATATGGCTTTAAATCAAAAGAAATATTATTAGCATTCGTTACAAAAGAAGAATTATTCCATGGAGCAAAGAATGTTATTAATGATTTAAAGAAACTAAATCTAAATATAACAACTATTATTCAAAATATTAATCCTAGAGATACATCTATAGTACTTGGAGATAAAGAAAAGGTATTATATGGTCCAGGCTATATCTATGAATATGTTGGAGATTATAAATTTAAAATATCATTAAAATCTTTCTTTCAAATCAACACTAATAATATAGCTACACTATATAATAAAGCTATTGAATTAGCTTCGCTTAATAAAAACGATGTAGTATTAGATGCTTATTCAGGAGTAGGTAGTATTTCTATATTTATGGCTAAGCATTGTAAGAAGGTAATTAGTGTTGAAAATAACAAAACTGCCGTAGCTGATGCCAAAATCAATGCGAAGATTAATGGAATTAACAATATAGATTTCGTTTGTGATGATGCGACTAACTTTATTCAGATGATGGCGAAAAATAGAAGTAGTGTAGATGTAGTAATCTTAGATCCAACTAGAGATGGAACTACTACTAAATTCATTGATGCCTTAAGTTATTTAAAACCAAAGAAAATAGTATATATTTCTTGTGAACCTATTACTCAAAAAAGGGATTTGGAATATTTTATTAAAAAAGGGTATAAGATTAACAAAATAATTGGGGTAGATATGTTCCCAAAGAGCTTCCATACTGAAACTGTTTGTTTGCTGACAAGGAAACAAATCTAATAAATAAACTGGATATTTAGGCTTAAATTTGCCTATTTTGATGTAAAAAATGACCTTAAGGAATAAAAACTTAAGGTTTTTTCTTTGAAAATTACTTTGCATAAGTGGTAATTTTAAATTCTTGAATACTAAAAAGTTTCATAGGTGAATACTTTTGACTACCAAAAGTAGTCGTATTGGATTACATTGCAGTTATAAAGAAGTACTGTGGTACTTTAAAAAATGATATATCGCGTATTATGCATAAAATATTAAAAAAATACTTTGCGTATTATTTGTATTTTGTGAGATAAATACATTGCGTATTATTTAAAAATGCTGTATAATATTCTTGCAAGGAGGTTATATCATGGAACTTAAAAGAAAAATTTATGATAAATTATTAGAATGGAAAGAAAAGTACAGTAAAGATTATGCTTTAATGATTGAGGGTGCAAGACGTATTGGAAAATCTACAATTGTTGAATCTTTTGCTAAAAATAATTATAAATCATATGTAATTATTGATTTTGCTATTGCGAGTGATGATATAAAGAAGAATTTTTCTAATTTAAATAAACTTGATATTTTCTTCCAAAACATTTCTTTGGAATATAACGTTGAACTTTTCAAGAACGAGACATTGATTGTATTCGATGAAGTTCAAAAATTTCCAAAAGCTAGAGAAGCAATTAAATATTTAGTCAAAGATGGAAGATTCTCATATATAGAAACAGGTTCATTAATTTCAATTAAGGAAAATGTTAATGATATAGTTATCCCATCAGAAGAAATGAAAATTAAAATGTATCCACTTGATTTTGAAGAATTTTTATGGGCTGCAAATGAAAATATATTATTGAATTATATAAAAAAATGCGTGGATAATAGGGTTGCATTAGATGATAAGTTTCATTCAAATGCTATGCGTTTATTCAAAGAATATATGATAGTTGGTGGCATGCCACAAAGTGTTGTTGCTTATTTTGAAAATAATAGAGATTTTTATAAAGCTGATATTGCTAAAAGAGAAATACTATCTTTATACAAAGATGATATAAACAAAGCCGCTAAGAGATATAATTCAAAAGTATCTGCTGTATTTGAAAATATACCTGGATATCTTTCAACACACGAGAAAAAGGTGGTTTTAAATAAGATTGATGAAGGTGCAGTTTTTAGCAAATATGATGAACCATTATTTTGGCTTGATGATTCAATGATATGTAATCTTTGTTATAAATGCAATGATCCTAATGTGGGATTTGCATTAAATAAAGATGATTCAGCAGTAAAATGTTATATGGGTGATACTGGATTACTTATTTCTCATACTTTTAATGAGAATGAAATATCATCTAATCAATTATACAAAAGCATTATGAATGATAAGCTTTCTATTAATAAAGGCATGTTTTATGAAAATGTAATATCTCAAATGATTGTTTCTTCTGGAAGAAAGTTATATTTTTACACACATTATTCAAATGAAATGCATAGAAATGATATAGAAGTAGATTTTTTAATTTCTAATGAAAGTAAGACTAACATTAAAGTATTTCCAATAGAAGTAAAGTCTTCAAAAAATTATACAAATATATCATATGATTTATTTAAAGAAAAGTTTGGTAAAAAGATAGCAGAATCATATATTGTACATCCTAAGCAATTTGTAACAGATGATAACGGGTATAAGATTCCACCTTATATGTTTCCATTTTTTATAAAATAGGAGGTGCTAATTATGGTCGATTGGAAGAAAATACCAAAGATTGATGCACATATACATTTGTTACCACAAGATGTAATTGATGCAAATAAAGGGTATAGTGATAGATTTGTAGATTTTGGTGATTATGATAGTTATTTAAACCTTATGGAAAAATACAATATTGAGATTGCATTTATTATGCCGTTTAACGATCCATATATGCTTTCTATGAATTTTAAAGTTGATACCGTTAATAATAATCTTATTGATATTTGCACAAAATCAAAAAATAAATTGTTTTGCTTTGCGGATATCGATATTAGAAATGATATAAAAACTACAATAAATGAATTAGAAAGAATTATTAAGAAAAAAGAAGTGTTAGGTGTAAAGATTCATCCATCGAATACTGGTTATCCTATTGATGGAATATATTATGATGAAGTTTTCAAATGGGCAAATGATAATAATATTCTAGTTGAAATTCATTCTTATCCTAGAGAGAATCTTATAGATGATGTTTGTTCTCCACTAAGGATTAAGAATATAAAGAAAAAATATCCTAATCTTAGATTATCTATTGCACATATTGGCGGATTACAATATGAAGAACTATTGAATCTTGATTTGTATGTTAACATTTCTGCGATATTAACAGATTTAGTTGAAAGATATGGAATTGAAAAAACAAATAAGATGTTAAGAAAGTTCGATATAAATAAGTTGATCTTCGCTTCAGACTATCCAGATAATAGAAGAATAGAACCAACAGAAATATACAATAAATATTTTGAAATTTTGCAACAAATGGATTTTACACAAGACGAAGCTGAAAAAATATGCAAATATAATGTCTTAAAAATGGTAGGATATCTCAATAAATAATTAGTATTATTGGTGTGGATTATTTCCCAAAAGTCGCCCATCCACGAGCACATCGTTGAGACGGTTGCATTGTTGTCCAGACGTGAAAAATAGTTAAGTAGAAGTAGAAAATGGTCAAAAAACACTGATTTTTGGTGGTTTTTGGCCATTTTTTTGTTACTTCTTAACTTTCAGTTGACAATGATAACTCTGAAAAATAAGCAAAAGAAGAATAAATCAATAGAAAATGATGTTAAACTATATCTAAAAAGCATGCGCTACGATTATAGTTTCGCCATTTTTTTCTAAAAAGGGTTTATTTCTTTTACAAAGTGTGTTAGAATATATGGTTAAAATATATTTTGTAAAGGAGATATAGTATATGAAAAAAATAATATATTTAGTTTTATCTTTTATTGTGATGTTATTTGTTGGACTAACAGGTTGTGAAAAGCCACAAGAAAAAATTCCAACTCCTGAAGTAACACCTACACCAGAGGTTACTCCAACTCCTGAAGTAACACCAACTCCTGAAAAAGGCCCTGTAGGTCATATTAAGGGAAGCTATGATTGTGTTACAATCGCAAAGGCAGTTGAACTTGCTAATGCTAGTTCACAGGATCCAATTTATTTATATGGTATCGTTTCTGATATGTATAATACAACATATGGTAATTTCCATATTAAAGATGAAAGCGGAAATGATATTACAATTTATGGCTTATATGATGAAGCTGGAAAGCGTTATGATGCTATGGAAAGTAAACCAGTTGATGGAGATGAAGTAGTAGTATATGGTACTTTATCATTATATAATGGTAAGCCACAAATTTCTAACGCAGTATTAAAGGAAATGTATCATGGAGAAACAGAAAACCAAGGCGGATCTAGCAGTGTTTCTATTGAATATGTTACTCCAAGCGCTAATATTAAGGGTACATATAAGTGTATTTCTATTAAGAGTGCTATTGATATTGCTAATTCAAATGATCAAACTTTATTAAATGAATCTTATTGTATGTATGGTAAGGTTTCTGATTTATATAGTACTACATATGGTAATTTCCATTTAAAGGATGCAGCTGGTAATGATGTTACTATTTATGGTTTATATACTGAAGATGGTACTAGATATGATGCTATGGAAAGTAAACCAGTTGATGGTGACGAAATTGTAGTATATGGTAAGTTATCTATCTTTAATAATGCTACACAAATTGCTAATGCAGTATTAAAGGAATTCTATCATGAGGTTCCAGTTATTGAAGATAACTATCAAGAAATGACAGTTTTAGCTGCAAGAGGATCACAAGCTGGTACATGTGCTAAGATTACAGGCGTTGTTTCTCGTATTACATATGCAAATGGTTATATTCCTGATGGCTTCTATGTAAGTGATGGAACAGCATCAATTTATGTATATGGTAAAACTGCTGCTACTCAAGTCGCTATTGGTGATAATGTAACAGTAGCAGGTAAGCATGCATACTTTATCAACGAAGATGAAGCAGCAAATGCAGCTAAATATGATTACAAGGGATCTTCACAATTAGAAGAACCTACTGTAATTGTTAATTCTCATAAAAATACAGTTGATTATAGCTTCGCAGAAGAAACTACAATTAAAGCTTTATTATCTAATAAGGGTGATGTAGATTTCACTAATAAGTATTATAAGGTTACTGGTTATATTAAAAAGGTTGTTTCTACAGGATTTACAAATTATTACTTAAATGATATCGATGATGCTACTGGTTCTTATGTATATACTAAGTGTAATGGTGGAGATTATAAATGGTTAGATCAATATGATGGTAAATTATGCTCATTCTATATGGTTGTAATCAATGCTAAATCTACTGCCTCTGGCTTAGCATGGAGATTAGTACCTATTTCAGTTATCGGAGAAACTACATTTGATGCTACTACAAGCGCAGAAATGGTTGCTGAATATGTTGGTTTAAATCAATTTACTGTAAATGAATATTCTGCAGATCCAGAATTAGTATTAGCTACTCAATATTCAAATGAAAAGTTAAATATTAATGGTGCTACATTAACATACACATCAAGTAATCAAGATGCTGTATACTTTGAAGCAAACTCTTTAAATCAAATGGTTATGCATACAAAGGATGATGGTGCTGCTGTAATTACTATCGAAGCTACTGTTGGATCTTTAAAGGCTACTCGTACAATTACAATTACAGTAAAGTCATCTACAATTCCTAATAGTATTACAATTGCTGAAGCTATTGAAAAAGAAGTAAATGAAGAAGTTACAGTAAGAGGTATTATTGCTTCTGGTATTGCTAATAAGGATGGTTTCTATTTGGTTGATTCAACTGGTGTTATTGCAGTTACAACAGATGCTGATACTTTAGCTACATTAGCTATCGGTAATGAAGTAGTTGTTAAGGGTAAGAGAGATTTATTTGGTAGGAATGGTTCTGGTGTAATTTGTATTACTAATGCTACATTAGAAGCTAATTTATATGGAACTAATGATTATAATACTTCAAATATTGTTAATAATGTTACTTTATCAGACTTATATGATGCTGATGTAACTGATTATTCATTTAGTGTAACTATGTATCATGTAACTGGTAAATTTACAGTAGTTAAAGAAAAAAATAAATCTAAAGTTGGTGTAACATTCACATATAAGGATGGCACTGAAAAGACATTAAATGCATATTGTAGTAGTGCTGGTCAATATTCATGCTACGATGATTTAAAGGATCAAGAATTAGAAATGGATATCATTTTGTGTGACTGGAATGGTAAGACTTATTATTCTTGCTGTATCATGGCTATTTATAAAACTGATGGAACAAGAATTGTATTACCTTTATAAAATATAATAATATTTTATTAGGCCTAGGTTAATTCCTAGGCTTTTTTTATGTATGTCGGGCATGTTATATGTCTAGGGTGAAAGTCCCAAGAGAGGTATTTGTCGCCAACTCGATAGCAACTTGCAAAGCGTAATCCAGTAATGGAGCGTGAAAAGAAGCAATAGCGAAATCGTGGCTCAATGAACAAGAAGTTGATATTAAGGCTATCTAGATGGATAAGTTAACATAACATAACAAAGTCCAAAAGACAAACGTAATTCTAGGTGGTAAATCAAATGAGTAAACGAGGAAAGATATATAACTTATCCCGAGAGGTCCTATAGGCGATTTAATAGTAACAACGAAC
>JAFTDB010000014.1 GCA_017454375.1 Acholeplasmatales bacterium
AAACGCAAATCATGACAGGCAAAGTTTCTAAACTTGATACATAACTCCTCTAGTGATACTTCCTTATCATATTTCTTATCTAGATATTGTTTTGCTTCACTATCTATTTTTGATAGCATAAAGAATCTAGAATCATCATGCTCTTCAATTTCTTTAGTGATTTCTTCTCCGCCAACAATATTGCCATAGACACCAAAGGTTTCAATCTTTTCAAGCTTTTCATCAGCCACATTTAATTGTGAAGATAAATTACTTATCTTTTCGTCAATGTGAGTTGTTACCTTATCAGTTAATTTTTCTACATTATCCTCTGCCTTTAATTCCTTAACTGAATTAAATAGCTTAACGTTTCTCTTTTCCTTTATGTATAAATAAAGGACTGTTAAAACCATTAATACAAATAAGATAATTATGTAGATTAACATGGCAAGTTGACTTTCAAAAAAGTCAGCCAATCCTAAATACCACATAGGTATTCACCTCCTATGTTATTCACTCTTACGAATAACTCTCTTAGTTAATTCAATGCCGTCATCACCAAAGATATTTTCAATGATCTTTAGTAGGCTCGCATCACCATTTGTAGAATTGTACAATTTAGAACTCTTTAATACTGGAATAAACTTAGATGCTAATATTCCATCACAAAGCTCCTCATTATCTACTTCAAATTCAACTAGTACAGATATAATCTTTTCTATATCTAGTGTTAGACGGTTGTTGATATGAAAATCCTTTGTATCATCAACCTTCTCTTCAACGCTATCAAATTTCTTCCAAATATCTTCCTTAACAAAATTAACTTCCTTTAATCTGTTAATAGTATCCTTGATACCCTTCATTGTATATTTGAAATGCTTTTCCTCATATTCAGGATTGATGATTTCATTTCTTCTAATTAATAAATCTAAGTAGCTAGAAATGTAGGCAACATTTTGTGTCACATCATCAATTGGAGTTGCTGGAGTGATAATAAATAAAATGTTATCACGAAGCTTAATATATTGGGGATTATCTTCAGTTCCTAAATTAACCTTTACACCATTATTAGGATTCTTAATGTAATTTAGAAGTGGTCTAAAGTAATTTGGTAATTCCTTTAAATCAACATCTGTTAATGTTATTAAGAATAATTCACCAGGCTTAGATGCTGCCTTAATTAATAGGTTAGATAATCTTGATAAGCCATATGTATCCTCATCAAGCTTTTCCCATATTACCTCACGGAAGCTCTTAACATCTTTTAAGCTAATGCTTTCAAATTCCAATTCTAAATATTCATATAAAGTCTTTATAAATGGAACTAATAATTCTTTATCAGCAGTATTTAATATCATTGCCTTTACTGCAGGAATTGTTGAGAACAACAATCTTGCTGAAGTAGGCTCAATGATAAATCCTTTATTAAGCGAGAAGTCATAGAAATTATTTAATGCATCCTCAAAGCTTAAATCCTCATAAACTGCATGTAGGATCTCAAGCTCTTCTATTTCTTCATCAGTTGGAATATCCTCAAGTGAGGCATCAAACTTGAATGTCACATTCATATCCTCAATTGTGATTTCTTGAGGTTCAACCTCAACCTCAGGCTTTTCCACATCTTCGATAGACTCTTCAGGATTTGAAGTCTCAGACTCTTCCTTATCACCTAGATTAACTTGGATTTGTTCATAGCTTAAGTCTGTAGGAGTACGGTCATATACAACCTTATCTACTTCCTCATATTCATCCATGACTCTAGTTAATTCATCCATTTTTCTTAGTCGCTCATATTCTAGATATGCATTTTTGTTTCTACCCTTTATCGCAATGATCAAATAAATCATAAGGACAACAAAGAATACACCCATCAAACCGATTAATATAAAGCAAATCACATCAAGCTTTTTATTATAAGCAAATGTTATATAGAATAAGAATCCTAAGATTCCTTCAATAACTAATAAGCCAACTAGGAATACTGCAATTCTTCCACCTAAGGATAGGTTTCTTCTATCCTCAACATAAATATCATTTTCGTTTGAAGTAAATTCATCAAGCGCCATATCAAAATCTTCTTCAACCTCTAAATTATATTTATTCTCAAATTTATTAGTTATCAATTTACCCTCAAGTGATAAATCTACAACAAATTGTTCCTTTAGTCCTGATGTTAAAATCTTAAGCTCAATTGAAGCATTAGGTATTTCAAAGCACTTAGAGCCTTCATTGAATAAGGCAAATGATAATTCTTCAAAAGGAATAACAACCTTTGTTGTATCCTTAGCCTTTAGCTTAATCCTTGTAAAATTAACAAGTCTAGTATCATCAGCTCTACTTACATATAGTAAGGCAACATCTGATGCTTCAAACTCACTATGGTTTCTAACAAAGAATTCTAATCCTCTATTAGTTACCTTATAGTTGTAATATTCAAAATCACCATAAGTTAAACCACTACCAAACGGATAAACTATATCACCATTTGAATTGAAGATAGTTCTTACTGATCTACCTGCAGGACAGATAGAGCCCATAATCACTTCTACAAGTGAATTTAGCATATAATTATTTGATTCATTTAATAAGATGATTGCTTTAGCATCACTCTCAAAATCAATTTTAAATTCATCCTTTGAGTTTACAACAACTATGACATTAGGATTAATTTCACTTATTTTTCTAATTAAGCTTAATCTCTTTTCATTAACCTCATTAAGCATTACTAAAGCGTAATTGCATTCTTGGGCTAACATAGCCATCTTATTCTCAAGTGGTACATCACTATTTAAGTCATCTGATATACCATTTACTGCCCCAATTACATGAATGTCATAAGATTTTAAAACATCTAGGAAGTTATCTAAAACAACATCATTACATTTTAATTTGAAGCTATCCTCACAGAATACACCAATTGTGTTTTCAAGCTTAATTGGTAGGATACCATCATTTTTAAGAAGTACTATTGCTTCATCAGCAAGTCTCTTTTGGATACCATCTGAAGTGATAACATCCTTATTATTTAAATCCTCCTTCATCTTAAAAAGTAGATTTAAATAATTCTCTACGTATTGATCGATTCTAGCCTCAGATACTATTTCACCACTTGATTCCATTTCTTGGAATTGAAGTAATGTAATATCCTTATTGTTGTATCTTAATAATTCTTCTTTATATTTATTTACTGCCTTAATGATATCATTTGTAATATGTTCCTTTGTATAAATGATGCTAGCACCATCATAGAATGCCTTTAATACATCCTTTGCGCTACCTTCATCTAAATCAGCAAATACGATTCCCTCATATCCACCAATTTCTCTTAGTCTTTTGATATTGTTAACTGAATTAGTTTTAATAACAAAAGCTAAATCAAGTTTAATGATTGGATTTAATACTCTAATGAATGTTTCATTAAATGCTTTCTCATCTGCTTCTTCACCTGGGAAGTCAACAATCGCACCAAAGTCCTTGGCAGATGCTACACCTTTAAGAGCGTTTTGGATATATAAGGCATTAAATTCAAAATTAACGTCTTTTGGATTAATGTAGAAGCCCCATACATCTGAATTATTCAATCTAGTCTCATAGTAATAATCACTAATAAGCTCTGGATCAAATGTAGACGCTACTGCTAGTACATTCGTTTCATATCCTGGATTTGTAAACATTGAATTATCAGATTTAATACCAATGTGAGGTAAATCATAATCCTTTAATCTAGAACTATAATTTTTCTCATTGGATATTAATAAATCAATTTTCTCATCCAACGATAAGTTTCTAATAATATAATCAAATTCTTTCATTTCTTACGCCCCCTTGGGTTAAATATATAAATAGATTGTGCATGAGCCATAATCTTTTTTAAGTACAACATAATGATTTTCTGTTTGTTGATATGTTGTATCAATTTCAACACTAGATAAGAATGTCCTTAGTGAATCCATATCGTGATTGTAAACATAATAATAGTTACCATTTAAACAATATTCTACATAAGATGTATGATTAGCTATGTATTCAGCATCAATAGTAACATTATAATCATCTACCTCATAGCTTGATGAATATGATGTCGACTGAATATAAAGATAAGTTACTTTGTCTTTATATACAAAATCGATTGAGCCTATATAGTTACCATTCTTATAAAGTTTTAGCTGTGTTCCTTCTTCAATGTGATTACATGTCTTTAGGAATTTAGCTATATCATCACCATCATAACGATATACTTGTGTACCATCACAATAGAATATTGAATATAGCTGTGATGCAAGATTATCAATATCTAAGTCTCCTTCTTCAAGAAGAATTGTCTTAATTTGTTGATAATTAAATGAACTATACATTCCAGAATTATAATAACTTATATATACCTTATAGTTGTTAGATACAATCATATTGCCTTCTCTATATGATTCATTTAAGAAATTTAATATTTCGGAATAAGTTCTTAAATAATAACTGTTGTAGTTGGCATCATAACAATATATCTGCCTAATATATTTTGCTAATTCTTCATTTGTCATATTTGTTGGATCAAATGATTCATAGTACATATTGATTGATAATTCCCTATAATCATTATTTCCAATATATTCAATATAGCCAACTAGATTATTACAAGTAATCCTTATCTTTCTAATGTGGTCTACTTCTACAACCTCAAATTCAGCTTCGCTTAAGAATTCTTTTACTTCTTCATAAGGAATAAAGATTAGCTTATTATTTTTATAATAATGAATACTATTAATTCTATTTGAAATATTACCTACATTTAGATTTGTATCATCAATCACGTCTCTATATGAATTGATATTTAAACCATTTAATGTATAGCTACTATTTAGAAAATAAGTTAATGAATTTGAGGCATTTCCCTTTGAATAAGTATATGTAACACAATCAGAATAAGTGTATTTATCAATTGTTAATGTATCTAAGAATTCTTTAATATTCTCACGGCCACTAATAGAAGCTGATGTGTTATTTGTTTCTACGTTAATGTTAGAAATAGTATTTAAGAAGAAATCTTCATCTTCTATGACTGCTACATCTGGATATTCAGATATGTATCTATTTATGTAGATGTATCTAATATTCTCATCAGTTACTACATTAAATGAGTAGCTTAGATTAGAATCAGTATGTGTAACTGTAATCGTACCATTGCTATATTCATAGCTACATAAATTATAGAATTCTTTTATTTCTTCTTTATCTGTAATTCTTAGTATTTCACTAGTTCTATATAACCAAATGTTATCAGTCATTGAAGTTAATGTATCAACATCAATTTCCTTACCAGCAGGTAAATAACTGCTACTAACAGATATTCTAAATTCATCACTTCTTGTAGAATCAATATAAATATAAAAACTAGTAGTTGCTGTCTTATATCTGATGTAAGCATAGTAAGTTGTGTTCATATCACTATAATCAATTGTGGCTGAATCTAAGAAATCCTTAATGTCTTTCTTTGTTGTATAGTTTACGCTGTTTCCACCAGCATAATTAACATTGACGCTACTAATTAGATTAGATAATAAATCATTATTCATTGTCATCTTAGACTTAATATATGAATAATTTAAGTTTATATAAATGTTTGTTACATCATCACTATATTTGAATTCATGTGAATTCATGCTTCCACCATATTCAATATTTAAATATCTATCATTGTCTGTGATTTGTATTGTTAGATTACATTTATCTAAGAATGCTTTAATCTCTGTTTTGTCTCTTGTAAGAATAGTTTCTCCACTTGTTTGATAGTACACAGAGTCAACTCTATTGATTAATTTATCTGAAGTTATTTCTTCATTTCTATTTAAAACAAGACTACCATTCCAGCTAATATGTAAGTATTTTCCACCAGACATAGTAAACTGTCTTGCGAATTCACAATTCTTATAATAAGCCTTAAAATAAATATATTGATTTTCTTTAGTAATAGTTAGGTCAATTTCATCAAGGAAATCTCCAATTTGCTCTCTACTGCTAAGGTATTTGTAATCACCATTATACGAATTGTAATTTATATATGTTATGAACTGTTTAAAGAAATCTATATCATAATCATATGTATCATCATATAAATTATAGTAATCAATAAAACTAAATGACATTGATGTAATATCACCAGGCAAGAAATAATGTGTTTTACTTTCAGCAGCATCTTTCTTAAATACTACATATCTTAATGGCTCATCTAGATATGATATTTCACAATCATTAATGAACTCTAATATCTTGTCCTTGTCAGTGATTGTTTCATGCTTCATACCACTGCTATCAACAGATGTAGTATTAATCGAATAAATATTAGACACTAAATTCTCTTTTACCTTTACATCATCAGCACTTGATAATCTATCATTATTGAAGTTGACATACATGCTTGAGATGCCACCATTTTTATATGCTGATAATGACAATGTAGCATATTCATATTTGAATACTGCCATAACCATACCAGTATCGGTAGTTATGCTGAAGTCGGCTTGAGATAATATAGATTTAATATCTGCCTTAGCACTATAGTTTTCTTGTAGAGATTTATATTTAACACGTAGTGATGGTATAAACTTTGTAATATTATCAATATTTATATCTGCCATTTCATCGTACAAGAAATAGCTAGGGCTTGCCGTATTGTAGCTAATCCAGATTTCACGCACCTTATAATCCTCGTATGTGAAATAATATGTACGAGTCAATTCTTCTATCTTAAATGTTAAAATTATCTCATTTTCGTTTATCACATGGCTTATAGCTGCTTCTTTTAAGAAATTATAAATATCTGATTCAGTGGATAGCTTTGTGTAATTATAGCTATAAGATGTTGGTTTTTCTTTTCGATAACTAATTTCACTAATAATAGTCTTTAAGTAATTAGGATCATCTAAATCAACTATATCTGTATTAACATAGTATGTTTTAAACATAATGTTATAGTCCATTAATACTTCTGTATTATTATTAACTATGTTAAATACATATGATGTTTCAAAATCACCATAATACAAATGATAACTATTACTTGATGTTTCAACTAATCTAAATTTAGATTTATTTGCACTAAAATCATAGTAATATGTTTCATATGATACTCGTATGCAATCTGTTAATTTATCTTCGTAGTAACGTCCGCCCTTATAATTTAGATAATAATTAATTATAGTTAGCTTACTTAAATTAAACACATAGCTATCAAAGTTGTATGGTGTAATAAAGAATACATTATTTGTTTGTGTGAAGTTGGCTTCTGAGATTCCACGCATATCCAATCCTACATACGTAACCTCTAATCCTTCTTCATAGCTTATGACATTCTCTTTCTTAATTGAGACATTATAGCTTGTCTTTTTAAAATTGAAATTAAAATAATAATATTGTCCTGTCTCTGATACTTCATATCTAAATGTTTTATTACCAAAGAATTCTTTTAATTGTTCTTTTGTAAAATAATAAGAATTTCCATTAGACATTGCATAGAATCTAAAATTACCAATTATATCATCAAGAGTGAACTCATCACCTGACTTGACATAATAATATGAATTTTGTTCTACATAAATATATGAATTCAATATTTCTTCTAAATCAACTAAATTAATATAAACAGATGTTTCTACAGTTCCAAGTGTGAAATAAATATTGTTGCTGCCCTTGACAAATGTTTGATTACTCTTTAATTTGATTTTTGAAATAATATTATTGAAGCTTCCATCTTCTCTATTCAAGCTATAACTACCATAGTTACTTGCTTCATAATAGATATATGAAATACTATTTTTAATTAATTCTTCTATGTTGCCTACATCATTATAATCAAATGAATACTTATCTAAATTCATATTAAATTTAGTGATTGATGAAGTTAAAATATAACTAATTGAAGCACCATAACCCAAATCAACAAAAGAAACTTCTGTATATTCTGACATCTTTCTATCGATTCTTATTCCACCAGTGAATTTTTTGATATATTCATCATATGTATATGTTTCGTTTCTATTGTAGTAAGTAATTATAATCTTAGATCCTTCGAATAATTTCTGTAGAGTAATATC
Source organism: Acholeplasmatales bacterium (assembly GCA_017454375.1). Taxonomy (GTDB): domain Bacteria; phylum Bacillota_I; class Bacilli_A; order Acholeplasmatales; family Anaeroplasmataceae; genus Anaeroplasma. The sequence continues at coordinate 8,064 of JAFTDB010000014.1, forward strand.
GTTTATAGAATTAAATACTTTTCCATATGTATTAGTAACATCAAAGTTGTGCACTCTATTAGCTTCACTCTTTGTTATAACAAAGATCTTTAATAATTCCTTAGATACATTATTTGAAGACATTGTTAATGAATAATTTCTACCATATTCTACAGTCTTATAGCTCTTAGTTAGCTTTAGGTTTGTACTTAAGTAATTATAAATATTTGAAGTTACTGTATCAGTGTTGCCATATTTATAAGTTATTTTTATAGATTTAATCTTTTGAGATAATAATTTCTCAGTTACTTCATTAAATTTATTAACCTCAATTGATTCAACATCTTGGTTAAGCTCTACTTCGATTTCTGAATTGGATGATAAATCATAATAATGAGCATCACTAATTACAGTTACCTCATTACCAACTAAATGTTTAACTACCTCACCATCGATCTTCACATCAGCCACAACTTTGAATTTAGCTGTCTCACCTGTGAAGCTACGATAATTATCTAAATAGATTTCATATCTTGGTGATATTCCATATTTATTTTGATAAGCACCATTAAATTCATCAAGAGTATAATCAGTTAGAGTTGCGGTAGTTGATAATACTGTCACCTTAGCAATATGTGATATATCTAATTTAGTAACATTTGATTCTTTGATTAGTATGTCATCATATTCTAAAGCTCCATCATATTTAGAATCAAAATAGATAGATGTGCTTGCTTCTTCTAGTACCTTTACAGTTGAAGAGATTGCACGAGTAATATGTTGATAATCCAAATGATCTGTATATCTGAAATAACAGTCACCATATGTTCCAACTGTATTAATGTCAAGTCCTACTAATTCAACCTGATCGTTATTTTCTTTTGTAAAATCATAATTAACCACATCACGACCACCATCTAGGGTGATAGTTACATAGAATTTAGGCTCTTCACCTTTTATGGTATCAAATACATGATATTCAAATTCATATTGTGGATTTTGTAAATCAAAGAAATAGAATTGAGCATAAACATTATGAGTATCAAATCTATTAGATATTTCTACATAACCATTTTGTAAGCCCTTAGTTGTATATTGTGGATGTAACACAAATTCAGTTGCAGGAAGAGAAATGAAATTACCATCAACTAAATAAATAAAGCTTGATTTAGATAATGCATTTTCAATTGGTGTAAATGTATTATCTTTTTTATTCTTAACCTGATATGATTCATCATTTAGTGTTGCAGCATAAATCAATTCTTCATCAAATGGATTATTGTTCTTATAGCCAACATATTCGTATTCTGGGTTATCAATAATTAATACATTGTAATATAAGAATGCATCCTTATATTTGATGCTGATAACTGTAGTACCAAGTTCATTAGTTACTGCATTAATAATATTATCTGTTGTTAATGTTACCTTTTCCTTCTTGCCATTCTTAACATATTCAGTATATAAAGTATCATTAATGTCATTTACTATTTCTTCTTTAGTAGCATTCTTATGGATAACTAAATCATTATAAATAGTTAATCTTCCAACAAACGCATCCTTAAATGTTGTAGATATTTCATTTATAACTGTTTGATTAACATTATATGATGCGTATGTATAGCATTTATTAATTAACATGTTAGTTGTATCAGGATTGATATTAGTGTTAAGCGTAACGATATCAATAATCTCATCCTTAACAAGCTTATTATTCATTGCTGCCTTTAAGATTGGATTAAAAATCTTAGACATCTTAACAACATAGATTGCTAGATTTTCATCATCTAATTTTTCAAGGCCTTCTAAATAATTTTCTTTTATGAATCTATAATCGTCTAAATTAATAGAGCTAAATATATCAGCAAATTCATTTGATAATTCACAAACTAGATTAATTGATTTTAATTTAGCTTCTTCTTTTAATTTGTCATTAATAGACATAGGTATCATTTCATAAAGAACATTTAGAATTAAGTTATCATAATTTCTATAATTAGATGTATCTACCTTTAATTCATTTAGTACATACGCAAAAGAATGAAGCAATTCTACCATTTCTTCATTTTCATAATCGAATATATCTTTAAATGAATCGAACTTTAATAGCTTTAATGTCTTATAAATATGCTCAACAGATACAGAGCATAAAGAATCTAAAATAGTATATAGATTTTCTACTGTATATAACACCTTAGCGTATGTTGTGTTATTGTGAACGTAGTTAAATAAATGATCTTTATAATTCTTATCATTTTGGTTTAGTCCTATTTGGGCATAATAATCCTTATCAAGAATTGTCTTTAAAACAGTTCCCTCCAAATAAGTGAATATTACATCTTCACTTTCTTTAAATGGAGTGAAATCAAAATTATAAATAATTGAGGCAGCCTTATTCTTAGGAACAATACTCAAAAATCTTTTAACAAAGTTTTGCAAGCTAGATGTATATTCTCTTAATGCATCATAATCTTTATCTCTTAATGGCTTAAAGATTTTAGAAATATTACGTTCTCTAATAAGTGATGTAATCTTAGATATTTCTTCATTAGTTAATGCACCCTTAGATAACATATCCTTGAATGCTAAAGCTTTTGAATCGTTTTCAAAATTATTATATGTTTCTTGATATAAAATTCTGTAGCCATCAGAATTTAATTCTGCTCTATTTAAAGCATATAGAGTTGAATATAATTCTTTAGTTAAATCTTTATCAGCTGCAGTCTCAACAACTGGGGTAGTATCTTCATTAACTTCTACAATAACATCAATAATTTCTTTAATTGTTAAATTCTTATAAGTGATATATAAATTCTTCTTACCTGAAGTCTCAGTATTGAAACCATATACCATATCCTTTGTGATGCGAATTGTTTCTTTTGTACCATTAGAATATGTACATATTAATTCACTAGGTGAGAATTCATCACCAATCTTGTATTCATATTTAAAATTAGAATCTACTGATAACTCAATAAGGCTATATACTTCATATTGGTAACTAACTGTAATTCCTTGATATTCAACACGCAGGTACTTCACACCACTAGTTGATGTATCAAATCCAGTTGTCATTTCTTCTTTTAATTCAGAAAGTGAATTTGTACCATTTGTATAATTGATTTTAATCTTAGCTTCTGTTGGAAAATATGAATCGATATAAAGTAGCTTTGGAAAATCAACAACAGAAATTGAATCAATTTGGTTTTCAATTGTGTATGGAATACGATGAACATTTAATATCCACTTTTGATTATTATTTGGATTTTCATCTTCATAAATTAAAAGATAGAACAAATTATCACCAAAATCCAAAGTCAAATTACCCTTGATTAAAGATGATTTCGTTCTATCTTCTTTTGTGTAGGCGTCAACAATAACGCCCTCTGCGATATTCAAATTGTTTAAGCTAAATTTTTCAGTCTCACTTGTCACACTAACATTAATTCGTTTGTTCTCTTCGGAGATTGTTACATCCTTACCACCGCGGACTCCAGTCGGTAACAAACTAATGTTTGAGGCGCAAGAAAATAAATAAAGACTAAAACTTAATATAAATAATGTAAAAATTGCGAGTTTGGATATTTTTTTCATATAATATCCTCCGTTGTATTTTAATAATAATTATATACTATAATTAGTTATTAAACAAGAGAGGAGAAAAACAAAATAGAAAAAAAGACAACTAAAGTTGTCTCTTTTAAGCCCAAATTCCTAATTTATTATCTTTAGCTGTCTTTTCTGCCTCAACAAAATATTTGTAATATGAATCAGCTATTGAGCAATGATTTTGAGTTAAGCCTTGTTCAACTAAAACTAAATTTAGGTTTTTATATTTATCATCACTTGCTGTTTTATACCAAATATAAGCTAAATATCTTACACCAGTTGCATCAAGTGATGGAGTCTTTCCGTTAGCATCTATTACAATTTCTGTTGATGCTGATAATAAGGCCATTACTCTATTTTTAGCATCATTAGCTAGCGCTTCTCCTTCTTCAGGTGTATCAACACTAAAAAGTCTTATTGTAATACTTTCTGAAGATGATAATACCTTAACATCATCACCATCAACTACTTGTTGTAATGTAGCATAAGCTATACCATCAGTTTTAAAGTTTGATGTTGCAGTTACACTTTTCTTTAATGTAAGTGGTGATGGAAAATATTCTTCAATTGTATTTTCAATTGCTTCTTCTAATGTTTTAGTACCCTTTAAATAACGTGATACTTCATCAGATAACTTACCAAGAAGATCTAATTCATTTTCAAATACCTTAGTTAAGAATAATGTATCAGTTTCATCTTTATAAACATTCAATACATCAACCCTTATTGATTGTTCAGCTAGATACATTTCCATAGTCTCAGTTTCAAATGCTGATTTGATTACAGGAGCATAGCCTGTTTGAATAGAATATAAGGCCTGAATGTCAGCATCATAGAATTCCTTCATAAATAGCCAAGCCATTTTATTGACTTCATCGTTGCCACAATCAAACATGCATAGACCAGGTCCTTGTAGAAGGCATTTATTAACAATTTGATTATTCACCTTAGTACCAACAGTTTTAGCAACTCCAACTTCAAATTTTTCGCTATTATTATATAAAGCACCATTTAATGATCCAAAATACATAAATATTCCATCATCATTGCCTCTTACGAATGAAGTTGATAAATAACTTCCATATAAAGCTTGAGTTGTGAATAATCCTTCATCAACCTTTGATTTTAAATCTGTTAAATAAGTTTTAACATTTGCGTTATCAAATGCAGCATAAGGCTTTTCATTTGATACATAATCCCAACCATTTTGTTCACATACATTCGCAATTAAATTTGTAAGTGAATCAGCACCAAATGGTGTTGAATTAGGATATGCTGCCTTTATTGTTCTAGCTGCAGTCCATAACTCATCCCATGTTGTAGGTACATCAATATGTAATTCATTAAATACTTTCTTATTGTAATATAATAAATCTGTTGACCCAGCAAGTGGTAAAGATAATACTGAATCAGCTTCATAACCATATTTAGCATAATCCACATAATTACTTGCATAAGATCCTGTTAGAGTACTTCCAACAAAATCATCAGAATCTAGACCAATTATGCCTTCTTCTAATGTAGTTTCTACATCATCAGCATTGTAATAAGTAATGCTTGAAGTACTATTGATATAATCTTTTAAATCTAAAACCTTACTAGATTTAATATAGTCTTGTACATAATTATAAACAGTATATGAAATATTTGGTAGTTCACCATCTTCTGATGCTAAAGCAGATTTAATATCTTGGTTAGCAAACATATAACTACTCTTATTTACAATTTCAACATCCCAGCCTGGATATTCAGTTTCAAAGCCAAGCTCCATAAGGTTTAATAATTCCATAGATTTAGCAGGTGCACCTGCGTAAACTACTATCTTCTTCTCATAAGTTTCTTCTGTTGTTGTAGTAGTTGTACTTGTTGATGTTACAGGCTCTGTGGAAGTGCTAGTAGAAGGCACTGTTGTCGTAGTTGTTGTCACAGGCTCTGTAGTAGTTACTGTAGTCGTAGTAGGTACAGTAGTTGTTGTAGGTGCTACAGTTGTAGTAGTCGTTTTTGTTGGTGTAAGACCAGCACAAGAAACAGCTAAAACTGATGCCAAAGCAACTGTAGCTGATAATAAAACTTTCTTCATTTTTCTCTCCCTTTTTATGTATAGAATTTAATCACACACTATTAATTAGTATACGCTCTACTTTCATACTAGTCAATGAAAAATAAGCTTTTATTAAGCCGTAAAAGTAAAAAAAGACCATTAGCAAAGTAATGGTCAATTTTTATAAGTATGAAATTATTAGATTTCTTGTAATTCTAATTTGTTTCTTACAACTTTGATGAACTTTTCGCCAGCTTCTAAGCCTAAAGATTCTTTAGCTACCTTTAAAGCATCTTCGTAAGAACCAACTACAGCTTGGATACCCCAAACTACAGCTAATGTTCTAGCGTCATCTCTAGTCTTAACTGCGAAGAAGATATCAGTTGCAGGACGATATTCAGATAATGCTAATGCTAAATCTACATCACCTTCAGCAACAACTGCAGGGATTTCGAATACATTACATAATGTAGCAGCAGCTAAACCGATTGCATCGTCTTCATCTTTGTCTTCTTTACCGAATACTACGTTGTCGATCATTAAATCATGATCAATTGATTCTTCAGCTTTTTCATCAATCTTAGACATGTAAGATACAGCTTCAAATGGATAATCACCTTGTGCAGATTCACCTGATAACATTGTAGCAGATGTACCATCTAATACAGCATTGTGAACGTCAGAAACTTCTGCTCTTGTAGGTCTTGGATTTTGTTGCATAGAATCTAACATTTGAGTTGCAGTGATAACGATCTTACCAGTTGATTGAGCAAGATAGATCATTTCCTTTTGAATTTGTGGTAAATCCCAAGCATCAACGTCAACACCTAGGTCACCTCTAGCAACCATAACACCATCAGATAATTCAACGATTTCCTTCATGTTCTTAACGCCTTCTTGGTTCTCAATCTTAGAAATAACCTTGATATGAGTGTTACCCTTAGCAGCTAAGATTTCTCTGATTTGTCTTAAGTCATCAGCACGTCTTACGAATGAAGCGAAGATGAAATCTAGACCTTGGTCACAAGCGAATTCCATATCTGCTTTATCTTTTGGAGATACATAAGGCATATTAAGGATAACGCCTGGTACGTTACAGTTTCTCTTGTTCTTTAATTTTCTTGAGTTTAAAGCTTCGCAGATTAATTCCTTGTTAGCAGCTTTTTCTCTGACTACTAATTGTAGTAAACCATCTTCAATTAAAATCTTGTTGCCAACTTGAACGTCATCATATAAACCAGCATATGAAATAGCAACTTTTACAGAACCATCAGCTTGTTTTCCACCTTCGAAGCTGTAGTCCATAGTGATAACAACCTTATCACCTTTTTCAATTTGAACGCCGTTATAAGCAGCATCAAGTAAGCCTGTTCTGATTTCTGGTCCCTTAGTATCAAGAGCCATACCAACATTCCAGCCTTTTTCAGCATTTAATGCTTTAACATTTTTAATACGGAAGCCTTGTTCTTCATAATCGCCATGAGAGAAGTTCATTCTCATAACGTTCATGCCAGCTGTTCCGATTAATCTTTCAAGTGAGTCTTTTTGTTCACTTGCAGGTCCGATAGTACATACTACCTTAGTCTTTTTCATTACAATAATCCTCCCAATATCTATTTTATTTTTTGTAATAAACTATTTAACTCATCATTTGGCTTTCTACTAACCTTTAAAGCCATTTCAAGTGGTGTAGTAACCATTTCATTTTTTACAAGTCCTAAGCCTACACCAAATTTATTCTCGTGTGCAACTTCTATTGCGTAGCTTCCAAATCTAGCAGCTCTTATTCTATCTTCTGGAGTAGGAGAGCCACCTCTTGTTGCATATCCTAAAACTGTTTCACGGCATTCATAACCTGAATATTTTTCAATATCCTTAGCTAATTGAACAACATCTGCTAAATCTTCAGATATTACAACAATTGAATGGAATTTACCATTTACACGATCTTGTTTTAAATTGTTAAGTAATTCATCTTTATTAAGTCCTGTTTTAGAAGTAATAACATATTCAGCTCCACAAGCAAGTCCTGCATATAAAGCTAAATCCTCACAATTATCACCTGTAACCTCAACAATTGAGCACCATTGATGAGATGATGATGTATTACGAAGCCTATCAATTACTTCACATGTTGTATTAAGCGCAGTTGAAAAGCCAATTGAATGGTCACTTGATGGAATGTCATTATCGATTGTTGCTGGAATAGCAATAACGTTAATTCCCATATCATGCAAGCCTTCTGCTCCAAGATATGCTCCATCACCGCCCACAATAATTAGGACATCAAGTTCGTTTTTCTCAATATTTTTTATTGCCATCTTACGAACTTGTTCATATTTAAATTCTGGTAATCTAGAAGTTCCTAGGATTGTTCCGCCCTTTTCGACTATGTTAGCTACGTCATTCTTACCAAGTTTGACGAATCTATTTTCAACTAGTCCACGGAATCCATCATAAAAACCAAATATTTCATCACCCTTATCCACGCCACATCTAACAAGTGCACGGATACAAGCGTTCATGCCAGGTGCATCTCCACCTGAGGTTAAAATACCAATTTTCATTTGGATTACCTCCTAATTTAAAACACCATAAAAATTATATCACAATTTTAACTACCTTCAAGAAAATTGTAACGTTTTCATTATAGTAATATAATGATAATTTAAAAAAGCTAGAACAAATTATCGTGTTCTAGCCTTATTTATAGTTTATTCTATTGAATTGTTTTACACTACATTTTGTATATTTCTTCTATTGAAATACCAAATTGCTACACCTGCACCATAAGCTAGTATAAGTAAAGCTAATCCTTCAGGAATTATTAGCCAAAAATCACCAGTTACAAAGTAATACCAGTCATATTTTCTAGTTGCCTTACCGTTAGCATCTAAATGTACAAAAACGTTGATAGCATACGCAATCATATAAATTATTAAATGTGTTAAATTTAGGAAAGTATATTTAAATGGTATATCATTATCACGCTCAAAGAATACAAATGATATAGTTGCCATAACAGGTGTTAATAAGTGGAAAAATAGGTTATATTCTTCAAATAATATGAAATAACTATATCCTAAGCTAACTGCAACAAATGACAAATAGAATACCACTACAAGGCATGTTACTATAACACTTAATGTGGTTGCCATCTTTAAAATTCTACTCCAACGTGGTAATTTTTCTTTCTTTCCACGTAAAATTAGTATTTCTAGTACCACTAAAATACCGGCAACAATACCTGTAAGGAGATTTGATTGAATTGTAAACATTCTAAAAGATGCTGGATCTTTTACAATTAAATAAATAATCCAGACCAATACTGCAAATACATTTGCTGAATTTAATATAAGTGATGCCCATAATTTTCTTCTACTCATATTAACATCTCCTTCTAATTCTATTATATGATATGATTTATATATAAACAATAAACTTCTTCTTTTATATTAGAATATTTGCAGTATAATAAAGAGTTGGAGGGAAACTATGGAAGAGAATAAAAACGAATTACAACCTAAACCAAGTGATAAAAGAGCAGCTACGATATTTTATGTTAATTTAATTATATTAGTTGCTGTTATCGCATTCTTTGTATTAGGTACAGTATTTAGAGTTGCTTCACTTCATTTCAGAGTTGTATATAATTTAGGTACTGACTATAATTATAGCTTATTTAGAATAAGTGATGCATTCTTACCACTATCAATATTCAGTGCTGTTGGATATGGTACATTTAATTTTGTAATGATTTTTGTTAATAATGAAACATTATACAAAAAAAGAAGTGCAATAAATGTTATAATCGCTATTTCAGCAATTACATTATTAATATTAGTATTAAACTTATTGTAAAAAATAGAGACCTCGCGGTCTCTTATTTTTTTAGTATATCAAATAATTCTTGATTATTCTTATATAATATTCCTTTTATTCCTAATTCATTTAAATGACTGATATTTTTAATATTATCATCAATCATATATATTTCATCATAATCCTTATTAAATGAATCTACACATAGCTTATAGAAGTTTAAATCAGGCTTTTGCATATTATGATATGCTGAAATAAATACTTTATCAAAATATTCGCCTAATCTTAGATTAGGGAATAATATATCATATATTCCTTTTGCAGCATTAGAAAGTAATGCTACATCATTATCTTTTCTAAGTTTTAAAATGAATTCTAGAAGTTCAGTATTTAATGTGACATAGCTAAGCATTTCTTTTAATATTTCATCATAAGAAAATCCTAAATCCTTAGCCATCATCTCTAATGTTTCACTAAAGGTATATAAGCCTTGATCAGCAGGAATAAAATATTTACTTTTAAGCTCATCAGCTAAGGGTTGCTCGAAATGGTTTCTAAACCATTTTGGAGCTATCTCTCCACCAATGACTCCATAAAAATCAAATATAATTAAAGTACTCATTATTTTTTATTTATAATAGTTAATACGTCAGTTACATCCATCTTTAGTAATTTGGCTATTCTTTTAGCCTCTAAACCACCTTTATTAAGCTTCTTGATAACTTCTACCTCTTTATTCTTTTCGCCCTCTAAACGGCCTTTTTTAAATGATTCATCAGATGGAGTATCTTCTTTAACCTCTCCTGCTTTTTCTTCTTTTACCTCTTCAACCATCTTAGGAGCTACAACTGGTGTATATCTTTCACGGTCGAAGTCTTTTTCTTTAAATAATAAGACATATACAATTAAATAAATAACATATGTTAAGCAAGCACCAAAAGCTACATCAGACATAAATCCATTGCCCATATGAATTACGTTATAGCCAGACAGGATTATAAATACAGTACATAAGCATAATAATACCCATTCTAGATATTTAAAGCGATATCTAAATACTTTAGAAGCTAAAGGTAATACGCATACCATTGTAGCTGTCATAACACCAATTGATGGTGCACTTCTAAGTGATGCATCTGTACCAGCTTGGAATGGATTCATAATCCACCAGCCTTGGTAATTCTCATAATAATTCTTTTGCAATCTTAAATGTTCAAATGTTGGACGAGAAATAATGCTGCTTAGCATCATATTAACGCCATCAGCAAGTAATCCTGCAAGAAGGATTAATAATGCTATTTTCATTAATAGCTTTGGATTAGAATCATCTATAAAGAAAATACATAGTGGTGGAATCCAAGCGAATAATATAAATACATAAAAGAAAGATAATACGAATGGTCCCCAATAATTGCCATCGCCAAAGCCAAATGTGCTTCTCATAACAGGTCCCATATAAATTAATGCGAAGAACATAGCAACCAAATAAGAGAAAACTAAAAGTCCCCAGGCAGCTTTTTTATTACCTTTTTTACGGAATGCTACAAAGAATAATCCTCCAGCAAATACATAAGTGAAATATGGTATAAAAGCACCATAATTTGCAAAGAATGTACCAAAGTCATTTCTATCGTAGATATTCTTGGATACCTCTAAATCTACAAATGAACCTACTATAAAAAATATTAAGCATATAGCAAATATAGCCAGGCTCACAAATAGTGGCAGTCCTAAATAGTTTTTCTTCAATTTTTCCATACAAATCACCTCGAATGTTTATTATAATATTTTAACAAAAAATACATTTTTTGTCACTATTTGAAAATCACTATTTTTTTCATAAAAAGTAATATTTTTTACTTGATTTACAATATGATTAGTAATATAATGCGCAATGTGCTTTTTTCAAGTACAAAATTATTTAAAAGAATATAAGTTATATAATGTATATAGATAGCTAAGAACTATAAATCTTATGGTTTACCCCCCCTATAATCTGCTTAACAATTCATAATCATTTCCCCCTTAGTAAAGCAGTACCATCTTGTTGTAGTGCAGCTATCCCTGATTCCATTAAAAAGTCACACTATGTGACTTTTTTTATTTATATAAAAAAATGTGAAGCCAAAACCGACTTCACATTTATGCCATATCAGTAATTTAGTTATTAACATTAATTCTAGTGTTTTTTTGAAACGTGTTCAAAAAGTTTCTTTTTTTCAACCATTTCATTACATATAGGACACGCCACAACTGTAGAATTTGAAGTAATACTTTTATTATCTTCTTTTACATATTCTTTTTCTTCGATTGTATCGATACTTGCTGGATGTTTTGAATTTTCAGGTTTAATCGGATCAATTTTTAACTCTTTAATCGGATCAATTTTTATCTCATTTGGCTCGATTAAATCTGCAACACCAAAAAGTAAAAATGATATGCCAAGTCCACAAATTAAAACAAATATCATTTTGGCCACATTCAGTGCATTATTTTTATTTGCTAATTCTTCTAAGCCTTTTGTTACTTCCTGAAAACCATTAACCCATAGCATAACAAAAACAACAATAGTCGAAATAATAAACAATATTCCAACAGCCCTAAAAAAACCACTCATAATTCATTACCTCTTTCCTAAGGCTATTATACTACCCCCCCCCGCACGAAAATCAATATTCAAGCATAAAAAAATGTGAAGCCAAAATTGACTTCACATTTTTGCAAATAATTATTTATTTAATGCTTGCGCAATTAAGTCCCAAAGACAAGTAATGTTTGCAAGAACTGGAACTAAGATTAATGAGATAACTGACATTAACTTAATTAAGATATCCATAGCTGGACCAGCTGTATCCTTTAATGGGTCACCAACTGTATCACCAGTTACTGCAGCATGATGAGTTTCAGAGCCTTTACCACCGAAGTTGCCTTCTTCTACGAACTTCTTAGCGTTATCCCAAGCACCACCAGCATTAGCCATAAATACAGCTAACATGATTGCTGATACTAGACCACCGATTAGGATACCACCTAAACCAGCAGAGCCAAGGATTAAACCACCAAGGATAGGAGATGCAACTGCGATAATTGCAGGTAAGACCATTTCCTTTAATGAAGCTCTTGTAGAAATATCAATACAACGATTGTAATCAGGAACATGAGTACCATTTAAGATACCAGGATATTTAGCAAATTGATCACGAATTTCTTCTACCATCTTATTTGCAGCTTTACCAACAGATGAAATAGTTAGAGCTGAGAATAAGTAAGGAAGCATAGCACCAATTAGCATACCAATTAATACCTTTGGATCTGCTAAGCTAATATTAACATGTGCTGCTTCAATAAATGAAACGATGAATGCTAAAGATGTTAATGTTGCAGAACCAATACAGAAGCCTTTACCGATAGCTGCAGTTGTATTACCAACTGAGTCAAGATGGTCTGTAATATGTCTAACATCTTCTGGTAATTCAGCCATTTGTGCGATACCACCAGCATTATCAGAAATAGGGCCATAACCATCAACTGATACAGTAATACCAGCAGTTGAAAGCATACCTACTGCAGCAAGTGCGATACCATAAGCACCATTGAAGAAATATGCAACAGCGATTGCAACAGCTAAGATAGCGATTGTTAAACCAGTAGATTTCATACCTGAACCTAAACCAGCGATGATATTTGTAGCATGACCAGTTTGAGATTCTTCTGCAATTCTCTTAACTTCTTTATAATCTGAAGATGTATAGATTTCAGCAATAAAGCCTACACCAATACCAGATGCTAAACCAGCAGCAACTGACATAATAAGTTTCCAGTCTTTAACATAGAATACTGCTAAGAATATAGTAGCAATCAATACAAGTGCTGTAGCGATATATGTAGCAATATTTAATGCTTTGTGAGGATTATTCCAGTTTCTTAGTCTGAAGAATGCAACAGATAATACTGCAGCAATAACACCAATACCACAAATTAATACAGGGAATAGGATATATCTAGAATCTTGATTAGTACCATTAACAAATGTAAGCATAGCCATTGTTAAACATGAAATGATTGAGCCAACATATGATTCGCATAGATCTGAACCCATACCAGCGATATCACCTACGTTGTCACCAACGTTATCAGCGATTGTTGCAGGGTTACGTGGATCATCTTCTGGAAGGTTAGTTTCTACCTTACCAACTAAGTCAGCACCAACGTCAGCAGCCTTTGTATAAATACCACCACCAACACGGCTGAATAATGCGATTAATGAACAGCCTAATGAATAACCAGCTAAAATACTAACTGGAGCCTTGAAGCCACCAGAAATAGCATAAGCAACCATGAAAATAGCTGCTAAACCAAGTAGACCAAAGCCTACTACTGCTAAACCAAGTACGGCACCACCAGAGAATGCAACTCTTAATGCTGAAGGTAAACCTTCATCGTTTGCTTTTGTAGCAACTCTAGCGTTAGCCTTTGTAGCGATGAACATACCAACCCAACCAGCGGCAGCACTGAATGATGCACCAATTACGAAGCAAATTGCTGGTTGCCAGCCTACTGCTTCTGCGCCTTTAAGGGCAGGAATGAATCCTAAACATGCAAGTAAAACACCTACACCAATAATAAATGGAATGATAATCTTATATTCACGAATTAAGAATGTCATTGCACCTTTGTGGATATAGTTATGAACTTCATCCACTTTTTGATTTGTAATTTGCACTTTAGATACTTTATGGAATAGGAAGAATACATAAAGTAGAGTAATTAAAGCTGCAAGAATTACAATTAGTAGAACAACTAATTGTTCACTCATTTTTTATAACACCTCTCTTTAATAATAAAAGTAAACGAATAAAAAACCATTCAGATAAAGAATTTTTTAAAGCAATAAAAAAAGTCATTTTACCCAAATGAGATAAAAAAAGTTTCTATTAAAATATGATATCGTTTACATTCATAAAGAAATTATATAATAAATTTAGTGAAATGTAAAGAGAAAGCTTATACTTTAAAAAATGGTTATTTTTATAAATGATATTTATATCATTAAAGGTTGAAATAGTTTTCGAAAATGGAGTATAATATATATACAAAGAGGAGGTATTACATGAACTTTAAAAAACTTTTATTAACTTCAACTGCTTGTTTAGCTTTAGTAGCTACATTATCAAGCTGTGGTAACGGTAGTGTGCAATTATCATACACTGATGCCGATGGAAAGGTTGTTACACAAAATGTCGCTGCAACAAAGGATGCTGATGAAGTATCTAAATCATTAGATACAATCGTATTAAAGAACTATGAAGTAACAACTAGTGATGTTTACTCAATGACAGTTAGTGCTGATTTAACAATTAAGGGTAAGCTAGATGAAAAAGATCTTGATGCAAAGGCTAAAGCAAACGTAACAGTTGCTGGTGCAGTTCCTGCGTTAACAGAAACTTCAACATTAGAAAGTGTAATTAAATCTGCTAGTGGATATGTTGGTTTATCTGCTGAAGTAAGTGGTTTTGGGGCATTACAAACTACAACACAAACTACTGTTGATGACTTAAATAAAGCTGAAGTAGAATTATTCTTAGAAGGTGGCACATTATATGCTGATGTACAAGAATTAAAAGTACCTGCATTAGATTCATTATCTGAATTAGGTGGAGAAGGAAGTAGCACAAGCATGATTGCTTCTATGCTACCAATGGTTGAACAAATCATTCCTGCCTTAAAAGGTAAAACATTAAAGCTAGATTATGAAACATTAATGGGTTTAGTTACAATGTTTGGCTCTACTAGAATTGATACTGATGCTATCGATGCTGAAATCCAAAAGATGGCTAAGGATCAAAAAGATGGTAAAGTTAAAGTTTGCCCAATGGAAATTCTAGGAACAAAGGTATCTAGAGAACAACTTACAACTGGAATTGCAAAATTCGTTAAGGAATATAACATTGAAATTTCAAAGGTAAGTGGAAACAATGTAACATTCAAAGCATCTTTAGACTTGGCAAAGCTTGCTTCTAAAGCAACTACTACAACAGCTACTACTTCTAGCCCAATTTCTGGTGTATTTGAAGTAGAATTAACAATCAATGTTATTGACTTATCATATGTTGGTGCTAAGGCAACTGCAAAAGACATCGCTGTTAAGAATGAAAAAGCTGATGTAAAGATTAATGGTTCAGTTGAAATCAAAGCAGAAAAAGGCGGACAAATCAAAAAGATTTCCGATGAAAAGAAAACAGCTGCAAAAGATTTAATGACAATCATTACAGCAGCATTTACTCAACCTGCAGCATCACAAGGAAATTAATAATTTAATCAAACGAAAAGAGCTAATCAAAAATTAGCTCTTTTTTTTGTGCCTTAAAAAAGAATAAAGATGGCCATCAAGCCATCTTTATATTTTATATAGTGTGTACGAATTGAACAATTTCAAATTCTACTGTCTTTGCTTCACTATTTCTAGTGATGCTGAATTCTAGTTTATCACCAATACTTAATTCTGCATTCTTTAAGAATAACATCATTTCTGTTACTGTATCATTTGTAATAGTGCCTACTGTATATGTTGATGAAGTCTTTGATGTATCAGCATATTTTACAGTAATACTCTTAACTATATCATTAACTTGTAATGTTGTAGCTCCTGAATATGAAGTATTAGATTCTAAATCACTAATATAGATTACATAGCTTCTACTACCAAATCCAAAGCCTGTAGAAATTGTTCCAATTGAGAATGAGAATGCAAATTCATAATCGCCTTCTACATAACCACATTGCCATAATTCATTTGCTGTATCATATTTTGCAGTACCTAGAATTGATTCAATAGTTGATTTAACTGTATTAACAGGAATAGCAAATCCTAGGTTATCAATTGATGATGATGAATATTTATTAGATACTATACCAATTAATGCACCAGATGATGAGAATAGACCACCACCAGAGTTACCTGAGTTAATGGCAACATCTGTTTGAATTAATGTTCTATTAGTATAAGAGTTTTGAGCAATTGTTCTATTAACATATGAAATAATACCTTTTGATACTGAGTTAGGAAGAGTTCCTAATGGGTTACCAATACAGATAACATCCATACCTCTTAATAATTTATCTGTATCTTCAATTAATGTTGCATATTTTAGGCCGGTTTTTTTAATTGATAAAACTGCAAGGTCTTCATCCTCATATCCACCTACAAATTGAGCAGGATAATCAGTGCCATCATCAGTTGTAATTGTAAATGATGTTGTACCAGATACAACATGAAAGCATGTAACTACATAGCTTAAGCCAAGTGTTGTATCCTCAGCAAATAATACACCTGATCCAGCTGATGTAGAATAGCTAGCTTTAGCTGTTACAGATACACATGCATCAACGATTTCACTAACTATTGCTGTAGAGCTTGTAGCTGTACTTTCAGCAACTGATGTAGTTGATAATGTATAGGATGTATTGTGATAATCAGGAGTTTGAAGTGCAGCATTAGTTGCTGTAGGATTAGAATCATTATCTACTGATGTAACTGCCACAGGAGTTTCTACAGTTGTTGTAGTTCCATTTGCAAAATTTATAACTCCACCTGAGCTACAGCTTGATAATGTAATAATAGTTGTTAGCGTTAGCGCAAGTGTTGCGATTCCGATAAAAAGTTTTTTCATAGTTTAACCTCTTTTCTTGTTACAGCCACTATTATAATACCTAATTATGTGATAATTTTGTTAAAAATATAAAAAATTATTTTAATGCGAAAAAAAGCCTCTCATACGAGAGGCATAATTTTTAAAGAAATGATTAGTCGTCGATTTCTTCAACTTCTGCTTTTCTGTAGATTGCTACAACTGATTGAGCTGCACTTTCTGCAGATGCTTTAGCTGGATAAGATTCACCAATTGCGCATACTCTTCCAGCTGGAGTATATAATTTAAATAAGAAGCGATCGTTTTTATCTTTAACGCACTTGAATGAACCTTCAGCAACATTCTTCTTGAATGATTCAACTGCGTTCAAAACACTTGGTTTAGAAGTGTAGCCTTGGCCTTGAGCAAGGATTTGACCGTTAGAAGCTTTTAAACTCCAGCTAAATTCACCATTATATTTTTCAATTGTGAATTTACCACCAGTCTTGTTTTCCTTTTTGTTAACTTCAATTGGTGTTGCAACAGCTGCATCAGCATCTTCAACTTCAATTTCAACGATATCAGCCTTTAAAGCGAATTTTTGGAATGATTCAGATGCACGGATTGCGCTCTTTTCAACACTATAGTTAGCACTGATACAAAGTACTCTGTGGTTCTTTGCAGTAAGTTTGAATTTGAAATGTTGTTGTTTATCAGAGAATACAGTGATTTCACCAGTTTCAATATTTCTCTTAACAGCATCAATAGCCTTCATAACGCCATCTTTTGTTGCATAAACTTCAGATGCAACTAAAATTTCACCATTAGAAGCCTTTAAATTGTAAGCGAAGCCATCACCAGATTGGAATACTTCATACTTACCATTATATTGTCTACCTTTACCTGTAGATGTAGCAGCAGCTGCAGCAGTTGCGGCAACAGCAGCACCAACGACAGCAGCCTTCTTAGCAGGTGCTTTCTTAGGGGCAGCTTCCTTCTTTGGTTCTGCCTTCTTCGCAGGCTCTTTCTTAGCAGTTTCTTTCTTAGGCTCAGCCTTTTTAGGTTCTGCTTTCTTAGGTGCTTCCTTCTTAGCAGGTTTAGTATCCATCTCTTGAATAGCACCATCATATTTAGCTAAAATCTTATCTACTTCTTCTTTAGTTCTAGCAGCTTTAATTTTTTGGATATCTTTTTCTAATGTAGTTGTACTAACCTTTGCCATAATTATTCACCTTTCTTCTTTAAGTTTCTTAATAGTTTTTGTAATTTCTTTACAGCGTCAGCTCTGTAAGCAACGAATTCAGGATCTTCTTCCTCTTTAGCTTCTTCAGGTTCAGCAACAGGTGCTACAACTGGAGCAGGCTCTTCAACTGGTTCCTCAGCAGGCTCTTCTGCAGGTTGCTCTTCTTTAACTGGTTCTTCTTGAGCTTCCTCTTCAGGCTCTGCTTCTTCCTCAGTGGCTTCTTCAGCCTCTTCTTCAGGAAGTTCTTCCTCGTCTTCTTCTAATTCTTCAAGTTCTTCTTCATCTTCAGCTACTTCCTCAGCAGGCTCTTCAGCTGGTTCCTCAGCAGGTTCTTCTGCAGGTTGCTCTTCTTCAGCAGGTTCTTCTGCAGGTTGCTCTTCTTCAGCAGGTGCAGCTTCCTCAACTGGCTCTTCAGTTGGTTCTTCTTGAGCCTCTTCAGCAGCTTCTTCAGGTTGTTCTTCAGCTTCAGCTTCTTGAACTTCCTCTTGAGGTTCTTCAGCAACAACTACTGCTTCTTCAGCAGGTTGTTCTTCTTGAGCTACTTCTTCTGCAGGTGCAGCTTCTTCAGTTTGTTCTTCAACTGGAGTTGCTTCTTCAGCTGGAGCAGCAGCTTGCTCATTGCGGATTTGTTTAGCTTTCTTAACAGAAAGTACTTTGTTGATAATAAATATAACAATTAATAAAACTAATACAAATGCAATTGCGCCAATAAAAATAAGATCTACTTGATTTTCGGTTAATTCTAATAAAAATTTCATAATCATCGCTCCTTTACTTTTCCAATCTTATTTATTCTATTATAGAATAATAAAAATTTTTATTCAATTATATTTTATTAAATTTTTTCAAAATTTTAAAAAAATATCACTTTTTGGACGTGTTTGTGTATCACGACAAAAAAGAAAAGTGTTGAACGCGTCCACATTCAACACTAATACATTTTTACTTTAATACTTCTTTTACAAATTTAATTATTTCTTCATCCTTAGCATTTTTGAAGAATAATTCTTTGAAAGAATCACGATTGATTGTTTCTAATAAAAAGTCACGATCAATTTCTTTTAAGATTTCAATCATTGGACGATAAGTAATTTTCTTAACGCCATCAAGTATCTTTTTATTTCTTTGTTCAGGAACAACTCTTTCCTTTGGATAACCACCACCAAATGGAGCCTTGAATAATTGTTCAAATACATTTTCTAAATTTAATTCTGCACCCCAGCCAAAGCCTTTAGCAAATGGCATAGAGATTGCATTACCATCATTGATTTGTCCAAATAGATAAGCATCACTTGGTTCAATAACAAGTCCACAGATTACACCTGGAAATGAGTTACATGCTAACATAGCACCTTCACCAGTACCACAGCCAGTGATAATGAAATCAGCTGCACCAGAATTGATTAAAATACCTGCAAGTAAGCCATTTTGTACATATGTTAATGGTTTATCTTCAGCATTAAACATACCATAATTATCAACAACATGTCCATGCTTTGTTGCTACCTTATTTAATGTGTTATAAATTAATTCATTTTTTCCTGCTTGGGAATTTTCATTTATTAAAGCTATTCTCATTTTTATTATCTCCTCTACGTTTAGTATTATAAATTATTTTAAAAATTTTACTAGATATTTTCTTCATCAATTTCTTCAATTTTATTATTGAATTTATGCTTGTATTCTCTAACAGTTATAAAGTGTGACGTTATCGATGATGATAAATATAAATCACAAACTACTCCTGATAAAATACCAGTTCCTAGACTTAATAAAATAATGAATGGTAAATAATAGAATACAGCAGTTGATGATATGATAATGAATGCGACTACCATCTGAGCTGATGCATGAGCAACACTACCCATAACTGATGATCCCATTGCTGTAAATATCTTTATCTTTGAGAATCCTAGCATCACGACAAATGATGCCATACCTCCAGCAAGTGACATAAAGAATACTGGCTGTAATAATGTTCCTCTGAATAATGCTACAACAACAATTCTAATCAAATCTGCAGCAAGTCCTTCATAGAATTTGAATTCGTAAATCATTATCAAAATGATTACGTTCGCAAGTCCTAATCTAACACCAGGGATGAATACTGGAATGAATGTTTCAATGATACCAAGCACTATGGCAGCACATGTCATCATTGCCACTATCGTTAATCTTTTTAATTGATCATTCATATTACTCCACCACCTTTATGATGACTTTGTTAGGAATACAAATAATCTCTTCTCCAACACGTGATATACTCTCGTGATGAACACAGATTTTATCAGGACAACCACTAGATGTAACAGAAAGATGCCCATCTTTAACTTCTATTACCATCTTAGTTTCTGTACCATTAATCTCATATGTATTATTATATTTTAAATCAATTTTTAATATTTCTTCTCCATTACGACTAACATAAGCTGTTGTACCAACCACTCCTCTTATGCTTGTTAGCCATAAGACGAGTAACAATACACCAACTGCTAGTAGTCCAATTATAAGAAGAATATCAAACTTATATTTCTTCAATATAATCACATCCACTCGATTTATAAATAATTTTTTCTTTATATAAAACTAAATCTATTTTCTTATCTTCAGCAAATTTAACTGCAGTATCCTTATTCATAAGGTAGATTGCTGTTGAATAAGCATCTATATCCTCAACCTTATTTGAGAATACACATACCTCATCATAATTATTTAATGGATACCCAGTAAATGGTGAAACAATATGATGATATTTATTGCCATCAGCTATAAAATATTGATATTCACTTGATGAAGTTGATGCACAAATATCTTTAACATTTGCTTTGGCAAAATATTTGTTAGTATTTGGTATCTTTAATCCTAGTGATAAACTAGCTTCTACCTTACTACCACATAACATTAATGAATTACCTAAATCAATTAAATAATATTTGATATTATTAGTTTCTAAATATTCCTTTATCTTTTTACCAGCATATCCTTTTGCATAAGCACCAAGATCAATATTACCATCCCCTACTAATGTTATATTATCATCAGTAATTGATATTGTTGTATTATTCATCTTTATAAGCTCAGCTTTGATATCTTCATCATTTGGTAATGCTTTATCTTCTATTGCCTTTTTCCAGATTCTAGAGATATTACCAATAAATGGATTGAAATATCCATTAGTGTCTTTCTTTAATCTTAATGCTGATTCTAGCATCTCTTTTACAATTTGATTAGTCT
The DNA here is from genome assembly GCA_017454375.1 of Acholeplasmatales bacterium. GTDB lineage: Bacteria > Bacillota_I > Bacilli_A > Acholeplasmatales > Anaeroplasmataceae > Anaeroplasma. The sequence goes on from JAFTDB010000014.1 coordinate 29,620, forward strand.
TAATACTTCTATTTGTATTTAAATCATAAATAGATGATGAATTAAATGAATTATAATCAGATGCATATCTAGATATCTCATAACATATTTCTGATATCTCATCTATATGCTTAGATGCATTTTCATCATTATACAATGTTATATTAACAACTGTATCAAAACAAAAGATTGTTTTAGAATTAGTTTTGATAGCTTGGCATGATGTTAATAATAAAGCTAGAAAAGATAAGAAAACAAATATTAAATTTTTAAACTTTATTTTCTTTATTCTTAAAAGCATTAATAACTCCATCCTCTAAAAATTTATGTTTATGTAGGAATACATATACTGGCATCATTAATAAAGATATTAATAAACCAAATGATGTCCCTGCTATAACATCAGAAAAATAATGAACACCCATTACTATTCTAGATAACATTACTGCAAGAATAATAATTGGACAAATTATATAAATAACCTTCTTCCATCTCTTATTTATATTTGATTTAGAAACATAAAATGGAATAGCTGTGTAAATATATGCTGATATTACAGAATGAGTTGATGGAAATGAATTACTTTTCTCAGTTTGGAAATGTTCTACATTTGGTCTAGCTCTACCAATCGTTTCTTTAAATGCTTCATTTAAACAAAATGCTAATAATAATCCAAACACAAATGTTAGAAATTTATTATCACATTCTGAATATAATAAAAACATTATTCCAATAGAGATAACCATGATTGGTTCAGCAAATTCAGTTATTGTTCTAAATATCCAATAAATAATACCATATTTATTACCACGGTGAGAAATGGCAAAATCTCTTACATAAGCATCTATAGATAAGGCAGCACCACTACTTTTTATAACTAAATAGGTCATAACAATTAGGACTGATAAGCATATTAAAATGGATAAAACAAATAATAGTTTTTTCATTTTTATACCTCAATAATAATTGGTTTTATTATATAACAATGGAAATGAAAAAACAAACGTATCAAATACTATATCAACGTTTTTATTGAAAATATAATACAAATGTATTATAATTCTTCGTGCTTGAAGGTGATATGATGAAATTCGACAAGGATACTGTGTTACATCTAATATTTAGATTAACAGTAGTAATTTTGGCAAATACCTTACTTGCATTCGCTACTGTATGGCTATTGGAACCTGCCAAGCTATACTCAGGTGGAGCAACAGGTGTAGCCCAATTAATTAAAAGATTATTCGAAAGAGGTGGCCTACTTAAGGATGTTAATTTAGGTTGGTTCATCTTCGCTGTAAATATTCCTATTACCATTATTGGTATTAAATTTGTATCTAAAAAATTTGCATTCTATTCAGTTATTGCTGTATTAGTTCAGACAGTTGCAACTATCTTAATCCCAAAGAGCCCATTTACTGAATTACAAACACAGGTTGAAGCTGCTATCGCTAGTGGCAATCAAATTGGTATAGAGCTATATGGTGGAATTCTAACTCTTGCAATCTGTGGTGGTGTACTTGCTGGTATCGCATCAGGTATCGCATTAAAGTTTGGTACTTCTACTGGTGGTATCGATGTTGTTGCTCAAGCACTAGCACTTAAGAAGAATATCTCAATTGGTATCTTCACAACAGCACTAAATGTAGTTATCGCCATTGTCGGTGGTGCAATCCTACAAGGATCTTGGATTATTGCATTATACACAATTATCCGTATGGTATTAAATGGACTAGTAATCGATAAGATTCATACATCTTATACTTATACAGCACTTCACATCTTCTCTAAACAATCTTACCAGATTGCTCAAGAGATTATGGAAACACTTCACCGTGGCTGTACATATGAAAATGTAACTGGTGCTTATTCTGGTGAAAATGAAGTTGAAGTATATTGTGTATTATCAACATATGAAGTTGAAAAGGCCATGAAGATTATTCATAAGCATGATCCTAATGCCTTTGTTACATTATCACCTGTTAAAGGTATTAATGGTAAATTCATTAAAAACTCAATCGTATAAAAAACTAAAAGCCTCATCGAGGCTTTTATTTTTGTTCTGCTTTGGCTTCTATCTTGAAGCCTTTTGTTTCTTTAGACTTCTCATCTACTTCTAGAAGTCCTTTGATAGTTAATCCTTCATTTACTGCTTTTTCAATATCTTCATCAGCTAATTTTATTACGAATACCACGTAATAAACATCTGCCTTAGAATCAAATGAATAATCAACTCCACCAACTGAGGCAGTATAAACTTCTTTGGTTGATACTATCTTTGTACATACAGTTGGCTTAGCTGGATTAGCTTCTGATGGGTATTTCTTAACCTCATCACCGATAATTATACTTAAGGAAACGTCCTTAAGCTCCTTTTTAGCAGTAACAATACCAATGAATCTTACACTATCTTTCTTTAGATTATATTGCTGATATAATTCAATAGATGATACATTTTCTGCTCTTCTAATATGAATTATGTAATATACTCTTTGATTACCATCTTTCGATTCAATATAGATTGTGTTAAGTTCATCACCTTTATTAACTAAATCTACCTGATAAGTTACATTAGAATTGTTTTCAGCAATCTTACTTCCATTTGTAACATCTAGATCATGGCCATTCTTAGTAATAATGATATTAGCTTTATCAACATCAGGATTAGGAATATCTACTAAATATTCATATTTATTCTTATTAAAGCTACCATTTTCATATTGATAACCTAAAACAGTAATATTCTTGATCTTAAGTGATTCATCACTAACATCAGTTGGTGTTCTTTTAATAGTTACGCTAAATGTCTTATATGCTGTTTTATCTAATGCATATGATTCAGCTTCTACTCTTAAATCAAATGTTACTTCATCATATAAGAATGCTTCTTGATAATTTGTTCTTTCAACATTATCAATATATACCTTAGCATTGCTTGCTGTAGGTGTGGCATCAATTGTTAAGAACTTAGAGAACTTATTATTAATGATACTTGGTACACACCACTCTCCATCAGCTTCAACAAGTGGAGTTTGTTCTAACAATTTAATTTGTTGATTTGTTCTATCAAATGAATTGATTACTACTGAATCATCATTAACCTTAATTTTAACGTTAGATAATGTAGCATCAGTATTTGCTGCTTTTCTTTCAACAACTACCTTATAAATCTTTTCAATTCCACTTTCGTGCTTAACACTAATTTTAAATTCTTCTTCCATTTCAGTGACAACATCATTTTTAAAGTTAAGCATGATACCATCTGAAGAAATTAAAGTTTTATTATTACCATCTAGATAATATACTTCATTTTCTTCTATTCTTGGGAATACCTTAAGTAGGAATGATTTTTCTTTAAATAATAATTGATGTGGGAATCTGTAAGTATCTCCATCAAGTGTGGGTTTACTTGATTGTGTATAATCAGAGATTAGATGCATATTACCAATATCTAATCTATAATCATATTTTTCAATAGTTATTCGATATTTCTTTTGAGTCTGGTTAGGGGCAATTACTCTTATATCAAATTGACCCATATTTACATCTATTTCTCTAGCCACACCTGAAGTAAGTGGCTCATAATTATTGTTGATTAAGATATCAGCACTTAAGCCTTCATCAAATCTTGGAGTTAGTGATAATTTAGTTGCATCATATCCAACTACTACTGTTAGATCAGTTCTACCACCGATACGACCATAATCATAACCATCCTTGAAATATGCACGATATGATGAATCGTTTGTTACAGACATATTTCTAATTCTATTATTATTTGATGTTGTAGATGTTAATTTTAGCGGTGTATCACTTACATTATCAGGATTAGAGAATCCTGAATAATTTATGTTATCACCAACAAATGTTGTATTACCATTCTTTGTAAATGCTACTTCAATTTCTGTGGAAGTAGTTTCAAAATGGAACGCACCTACATTGATTGTAGTATTCTTTGGAATATATTCATCAGCTGCTGCTATCCATCCTATAACAAAGTTATCAAAGTGAGCTCCATCATCTTGGAATATCTTAAGTCCTAAAATATCAGTAACACCAATTCCATTATTGATATAATTTGATGAAGTGATATCAACACCACCAATACCATATCTAGGAATTGATACAGAGATAGCTGAAACATTAGTATTTGATGTCGCAGTAACTGAAATTACTATATCTGTTCCGATTGCTGGGGCAGATGTAAGCTTTGTATAATTTTTCTTATCCCAGTCGGATTTTAAGTATGCATCGTATTTGAATTGAACGTGCCCATCAGCCTGGGCTTCGACCCCATTTTGGCGCGAAACAAATAAGGAAAGTAAGAGAGTTACTACCAATAAAAAGATGATTGAAAATAAATTAAACTGCTTCTTTCTCATTATTTACCACCATTCAATCCATATCTATCTATCTTAATTATATCTATTTACTAAGTAAATAGTCAAACCTTTTTTATTATTTTAGACATATTAAAAAGGCTCATTGCGAGCCTTCTTAGTTAAATTGTCTTTTGTAATTTAGCAAATTTTGGTGATTTACTAGCAAGTTCATCGAAGTCTTTTTCTGTAGGCTTATCCTTTAATCCTGCAGTCATGAAGTTACGAAGAACACCAACTAAAATGAATGGTCTAATTAATAATGAATGGATCATTCCCCATAAAACTAAACCTACAACACCTGATAATATTAACATTAAATTGTTAGGATCCTTTACCCATTCAGCAATGTTAACGTTTTGTCTTGTGCCAAATTCAGTAATTTCTTTTGCCAATGTTACATATAGGTTAGGGAATTGCTTAGAAATTAAATATGCTATACCGAAGAATCCGCCACCAAAGATGGCAAGTGATAAGAATCCCATACCAAAGATTCTACCAACATTTCTAATTAATGCCTTACCATGCTTGAAGAAGATTACAGCACCTTGGCAGGCAGCCTTGGCAACTCCTTCTTTCTTATTATACATTACCCAACCTAGACAACAGTCACATAGGTATTCAAGTAAGATTTGGATAGCTGTGTTAATTGCGGATGTGATACCTTCACCAACATCGCCACCTACTGCTCTACCTAACTTATCTAGGCCACGACCAATTTGTCTGAAGATTCCCTTAATTGCGCCTGTTACCATGAAGAATAAAGTTAATTTAGCAAATCTACCCTTTACTTCACCTAAGCCAGCACTAACGACATGATCAGGAAGCTTTCCATCAACTACACCTGTAGCCATCATACCGATTTGGGCAGCCTTGAATCTGTTATCAACAAAGATATTAACAAGTACACAAATAATAATACCTGCAACAAGTCCGATAGCCAAACCAATTAAGCCCTTATTATTGGTCTTCTCCATAATGAAGAATCCGCCAATTGTAAGACCAGCTAATACGGCAAGACACAAAAGTCCTAGGAAGAATCTAATAAAAGAAAATACTAAGGTTCTTTTGTAAACCTGGAAATTATTCATAAATATACCTCCATTTATTTTATTCGAGCCAATTATACAACGTATAATGGGACAAACATGGGACAAGTTATATTAAAAATATAATAATTTATTCATTTATTGCTTCTGCATATAATTTTTCATTATCAATTTTATTAAAGAATTCACAAACATGCTTGATTGTATATAAAACATCTTGGTTATTCTTAACCTTAATTAATACTTCCTTATCATAATGAGCAAGTAAAATATCTTTATCTTTACCTAGAGTTTCAAATATAAATTGTCCATTTAATTTCTCTGATACTTCCTTAGAGAAATGATAAATTGCCATACCAGGAGTTGATTCTCTATCGATACGATAGATTCCAAGCTTCTTACAATAATTATCCATTAGCTTTTCATACATGTAGCTAATGATATCAAGTGGTGGTTCACCAAATCTATCTAAAAGCTCGGCCTCTAATTCATTTAATTCCTTAAGTGAATTAAGCTCGGCAATCTTTTTATGTAGACTGATGATTTGATCATCACTTTCAATATAAGATCTATCAATTGTACGGTTAACAATAGGAAGTACTAGTGACTTATCTATTTCTTCATCCTTAGGTGGTGCCTTATGGTTAACCTCTTCATCTAAAATCTTAAGATACATATCTATACCAACAGATTCGATGAAGCCTGATTGTTCCTCACCTAAAATATCACCAGCACCTCTAATTGATAAATCACGCATGGCAATCTTATAACCACTACCTAGCTCATTAAATTCCTTGATAGTAGATAATCTCTTTTCAGCTTCTACTGTTAATTCCTTTCTAGGCTCATACATCAAATAAGCATAAGCTATCTTATTAGATCTACCAACTCTACCTCTAATTTGATATAGCTGTGATAAACCCAGTCTATCAGAATCATGAATGATTAAGGTATTAGTTCTAGGCATATCAATACCTGTTTCAATGATGGTTGTACAAAGTAGGACATCATATTTACCATCAATGAATTTAGATATTGTATTCTCAAGCTGTTCCTTTTTAAGCTTACCATGACCTATACAGATTCTAGCTTCTGGAACTAATGATTGTAGATGCTCCTTCATATCAATGATAGTTTCAGTGTAATTATATAAATAGAATACCTGACCACCTCTAGCCATTTCCTTTAAAATGGCATCTTGGATAACTCTATCATTACGTTCAATAACATATGTTTGAATTGGGTAACGATCCTTTGGTGGAGTTTCAATCATTGATAAATCTTTAATACCCATCATAGACATTTGTAAGGTTCTAGGAATAGGTGTTGCGGTTAAGGTAATACAATCAACATTAACCTTCATCTCTTTTATTCTTTCCTTATGAGTAACACCAAAGCGTTGTTCCTCATCAATGATTAATAAGCCTAAATCCTTAAATACTATTTCTGTTGATAATATTCTATGGGTACCAATTAAAACATCAACACTACCACGCTTAACATCATCAATGATTTTATTTTGTTCACCAGTTGATACAAACCTTGACAACATCTCAACACGTACGCCATATTCCTCCATACGTGATTTAAATGTTTGATAATGCTGACGAGCAAGTATTGTCGTTGGGGCAAGTACCGCAACCTGTTTACCACCGTAGACGGCCTTGAAGGCGGCACGTAAGGCTACCTCTGTTTTACCATAGCCAACATCACCACAGACAAGTCTATCCATTGGCTTTTCACTTTCCATATCGTGCTTAATATCACGTAGGGCAGTTTCCTGGTCTTTAGTTAATTCATGCTCGAAGTCACGCTCAAATGATATTTGCTCCTCACTATCTGGTGGGAACTTAAAGCCAGTTGAGGCATTACGCTTAGCATATAAGGCAATAAGCTCATCTGAGATATCATGGATTCTTTTTCTAACACGAGATTTTAATCTAGCCCATGATGTTCCACCTATTTCATGAAGCATTATTCCTTCAACATCATAAGATGCATATTTCATTAAATTAGATATCTTTTCAAGTGGAATGTATAAAGCTGTATTATTGGCATACATTACATGAATTAGATCTCTTGATAAGCCACCTAGCTTTAATGTTTCAATTCCTAAATATTTACCAATACCATAATCATAATGAACTACATAATCTCCAATATGAAGTTCATCTTTAGATGTTATCTTTTTAGCATTCTTATAAATTGATTTAAATCTAGCTTTAGTTTTCTTCTCTTCTGTATCATAGATAGTAGATTCATTTAAAATATATAAATCTTCACTCTCTAAATAAAATGAAGGTAAATATTTATATAATATATAGATAACACCAGGTGCGAATTTAGAGAAGTCAGTAATAGTGTTTGTTACAACACCCTCCTCATCCATAACATCGGCAAGCCTTTTAGCTCTATTTTCGTTATTAAATGAAATAACTAATTTAGATTTGCGGTATGTCTTTAAATCGCCAACAATCTGTTTAACTCTACCCTTATAACCATCGATATTTTTAGAATATACCTTAAAATCAGGTACACCAAAATTACGAAGTCCTTCTATTTTAATAGCGGGCATATCTAATACTTTCTCAAAGTTATAACAGATATCCATCTTGGATAATGTTTGTAGATTACCAAACGCATATTCATCTAAATCAACTAATAATCTACGATAATTCTCTAAAGATTTAATTGGGTCAATTATATATAGACGCTTATTATCTGAAAAATCTAAGATAGTAGATTTAGATTCATCAAAGAATGGAACATAACGAGATAATACACCAAGAGAATCATGATTCTCTAAATTGAATAAATCTTTGTTATATACTTCTTCTTCAATTTTTGATAATTCAAAATTATCAATAAATGCTAAAATCTTATCCTTTGCATAAGAAAAGTCTTCTGCTGTATATATTAATTCCTCAACAGGTAAAATTAAGACGTTATCAACCTTTGAAATTGAACGTTGAGTTTCAAAATTAAATTCTTTTATCTCATCTATCTCATCATCAAAAAAATCGATTCTAATAGGGTTATTATATCCTAGTGGGAAAATATCCACGATTGATCCTCTACGCGCAAATTCGCCCGTTTTTATGGTCTGGTAGACGTGTTTATAGCCATTCCTAACCAAATCATTAATAAGATGATCAATACTAATCTCCATTCCCTTTTTTAATGTGAAGAATGAATTAGTCCAAATATCCTTATTAAGCTCATATTTGATGATACCATACATATTAGTGACTACTATCTTTTTAGGATTGTTAATAAGTGAATAAATAGTCTCTATTCTTTCAAATAAGAAGTCACCGCTTGTTGATACAATGCCTGATGATATAACCTCATCTCCAGGGAAGAATAATACATCATCATAGCCAACAAGTTCACATAATGCATCATAATATTTTGTAGCCTCAAAAAGTGATGGTAATACCACGAATATACTACCTTCATAATCTGTATGGTCACAGCCAATTACCATCTGGTTAAAGCCATCAGATGATTGACCAACCTTTAGGTTATCTGAAGTGATTATTGTATTAAAGCTATTTAGTTTTTTTAGGTATTCAAATATGTCCAAAATAACACCTCCAGAAACACGAAAAGGCTTAGAAATTCTAAGCCAAAAGTGCCTAATTATGTAATTTTATGATTTTAGCGATTACCGGAACCATCTTTTCTATCTCTACCATTGTAATAGATGATAAGGTAACTCTAATACATTTATCCATTGGGATAATATGTATTTTTTCTTTTACTAAATCCTCATAAACCTCCCAAGGATGATCCGTTGGGATAGTTAAGAAGAATCCTGATTTATAATTTAATAAAGGTAAGCTATATTTAATTGCTAGAGACTTAAATAGATTAGCTCTATCATTTAACAAGTTAGAAACATAATTTATTTCTTTAACATATTTTTCTAATAGCTTATCATCTAAGATTATCTTAGATATTAAATTCATTCCCATATTAGTAGTATTACTCCACTTACTACGAGAAGAGAATTTATTAGCCTTACTAAATTCTTCTAATACTTCTTTTTCCTTTGATATTCCTACCATGGCTCCAACTCTTAAGCCATATAAGCCAAAGCTTTTAGAACCACTAAAGGCAAGTATTACTAAAACATTCTTTTTTATATTGTCATATAATTCCAAGTTAGATCGATTAACAAAATATGGATTAACATCAAAATCCTGATAAGCTAAATCATGAACAAGTATTACCTTAGTACCTGATTCAGCTAGCTCATTAATGAAGACAATTAAATTTCTAAATTCAATTTGTCTCATTGAGTAGCCTGTAGGATTTTGACATGGGTCATTAACAACGATTAAGATTCTATCCTGAGTCTTTTTAAGCTCATATGCTTTCTTCTTTAAATCCTCTAGGTTGAAGCAACCATATTCATCAAATAAATCATAACATACATGCCCTTGATTATTTTCATAAAGCATCTGTTTGTAATTACCCCACATAAAGCTTGGAAGTAATGCTTTATCGCCTTCGTTTAAATAATTAGAAAAGCTATTTGATAAAGCTCCACTACCACCTGGAGTAGCTGATACAACTACGTTATCTTTAAATAGCTCATAATGTGATTTAAATAGCCATTTCTTTAATGCTTCCTGGAAGTCCTTTGTACCTTCAGTTGGAGCATATGCAAATTTTTCTTCATTACTTAATTCAGCAAGTACCTTATTAATACTATCAAAGACAAATAGCTTTCCATCCTCATCATACATCATTCCGATAGTGGAATTGATAACAGTTGGATCCTCACGCTTTAGCTTCTTTGCGATACTACCTAAAGTAATAATATTACTTTTATCTTCTTTTTCTAAACTTCTATTAGCTAACATACATCCTCCTAAAAAGGCCAATTATTTAAAGAGAATTTATTGGAAATATTTTCTTTAATTTCATTGAAGTCATTATTAAGTTTTAGATTAAGCTTATTCTCAAGCTCGAAGTATTTTTTCACTTCATCCTTGGAATAAAGATTACGTTTTGCTTCACTGAAATTTTTAATAATTGAATTATCTAAATAATTTCTTTCTTTAGCTTCTAAATATAAAGATTCACATGTCTTGAATTTAATTATTAAATCTTTATATTTAGAATCAATTATATCCCTTAATCCAATTAATTCTTTAAATTCTTCACTATTTTTAATTTCATTAACATAATCATCGATTAAATCATTAATGTCCATATTATCCTTATATAAATAAAAGAATCTTATTTAAGATTCTACTACTTATCTTTATCTTTCAATTTTTCTAATTCTTCCTTTAATATCTCATTACGCATTTCTTCACGAAGTAGGTTCTTTTCTTCCTCGCGTGCTTCCTTAAGCTCTTCTTGTTTAGACTTAACGATATAAGATATTATCTGCAAGACGAAAAACAATATGATTAAAACAACAATCACAATGTATACTGCAAGTCTATTTACTCCACCAGAAAAAATCTTTAAAAAGTCGGCTTTACCAATATATTTACCAAATAATATATCTTTAGTTACCTTTACATTATCAACAGATGGATTATTGTCACCTTTACATACTAAATAATCAGCAGTTTTTCCAACTACACGGTGAATTATATATTTATCCTCACCTTGATTGTAGTAAACTACTACATCACCAGTTTGTACAGCATCAAAAGAAATATTAGAAAATATTACATAGTCACCAGCCATTATTTCTGGTTCCATTGATTTGGTAGGAACATAAGAAAATGAAAGTCCAAATACTCTAGGTGGCCTATTGTTGACGTTACCAACAAATACGCTAATACCAATATATAGACATAAAGTTATTAATATTGATGTTATAACATAAAGTACTATATTAGACTTTTTTATCTTCTTTTTTTCTTCCATCTTATTTTGCTTCTGTCTTTTTAGCTTGTTTCAAAGCTAATTTCTTAGCTTTTTCTCTTTCTTTAGCTTCTTTTGTTTTAATCTTATTATCTAATCTTTCAATTATCTTTTCAGAACGTTTGATTTCCTTACCCATTCTAGCAATATTCATTTGCTTAGCACGATATACTATTTCTAGAATCTTCTTCTTATTTCTTTGGAAATCAATTTGATCATTTAAATCTTTACTTTCAAGCTCATCATCAGAAATTTTGAATAATGTTGGATATAGCTGATCAAGCATATCTAGCATTTGTTTATAAACGATTCTTACAGATTCCTTATAAACCTCTCCAGATTCCTGTAGAGCCTCTAAGCTTGCATCATAGAATTTAGCTGTTTGTGATAACAACAATTCATTCATTCTATAATCCTCAAGCGGCTTGTGCTCAGCATTAAGGGTTAAATCAAGCTCAATATTGTTATTTTGTTCAGGCTTAGGTGCCTTAATTGATGGTAAATTCTTTGAAGCATAAACATCCTCAATCTCACGATTTTTGATGAATGATGCCAAAGCAAGTGCCATTATTTGATTAATGTCATTATCAAATTCAGTTGAATATTTATAACTCTTCTCTTTAATATCGATATCATTTGATATTCCATCATATCTATCTAGATATAACCATAAATCATAACACATCTTAAAATCTGGGTTATGTAGGATTATATTAGTCTTCATGATTGGAGGTAATACTTCTTTAGCCTTGGCTAGAGCACGTATGAATTCAGAACCATTTAGGCCTTTAATCATTTCTCTAACATTAAGTAGACGATTATATTGTTCCTTAGTAGTTTTAACATCCACTGTTAAATCATTTTTAATAGCGATGTCTAAACTAACAGTAACATCTTGACCTGATAATAAGAAATTATCAGTTACATTTAATCTTTGAGTCTCAAATGATTCTAAAGTACCATGTAATGCTTCATATCTACGTTCCAAAAATATTTCAATTCTTTTTACTAATGATTTAATGAATCTATTTTCATAGATTGCAAGTTCTTCATCAGCAAACGTAGTCATTACCTTTGATGGTATAACATTATCATATTCATCTATTTCACGGATGTATTGTGTATGTGAAGCTAAATGTCTAACTGTATCAGAATTAATCTTTTTAGCCTTTTCTACACTTACTATATCATCATCGTAACGAATAGAGCGGTGTGGATTCTTCATTATCTTTATAATAGAAGGGTATACAGATTCAATCTTATCTAAGAAATCCATTTTGAAGTTCTTTATTTCAGTTTGAGTCTTATTATAAACTTCCTTTTTACCGCTTTTTACTCTACCAACTAAGTATTTACCAAATTCATCTTTATTATTTTCTTTATCTAGTGTTTGATATATTTTGGCGTAGTAAGAGACTAGATCTTCATTTTTAATCTCTGCATTTTTTGCCATAATAAATCACCACCTAACTAAGAGTTCTTCTTTAATTCTTCAATATAAGCCTTAGATACCTTAAATTCGTTTTTACCGAATAATTTATCTAAAGTAACGATTAATTCGTCAAGTTCATTCTTTAAGAATGATAAATTTAACATTTCAAATTTTCTTAAAATCTTATATGTCAACATATAATCAAGACCATCGAATTCAGAAAATCCGCAGGCAATGTATACTGGAACAAATCTCTTGATTTGAGCAGTGATACGGTTACCAAATGCAATCTTGAATTTAGCTTGGATGAATTCATCTAATTCATCGAAAGCCTTTTGAGCCATATCTGATAATGCATAACCATTTTTGATTCTTTCAAATAAGTCATTTAAATAATCATATGTAATAGATACTGCTTCTGTATATGGAGCATCAATAAATGAAGCTCTTTGATTAATTGCGATAGCAACTGCTCTATCATATACCTTATCAGTAATTGTATAAGTAGAGTCATCCTTGTTGGCTGTACCAACGAACCATAGATTTTGTGGAATCAAAATCTTACCATTGATTAAGTTCTTTGGATCTTGAACTTCACTTGTAGGTACGATATCAATCTTCCAGTCAGTGATTGGACGTTCCATAACTGATAGGAATTCAGCGAAATAGTACTCGATACGAGCAAGGTTCATTTCATCTAGAACGATTAGGTTAATTGTATCTGAATAACCAGCTGCATAAACAGCACGTAAGAAATCTGTTTCATTGAATCTCTTAGTGAATTCATTTAGGTAACCTAGTAATTCTGAACGGTCTCTCCATGATGGTTGAACCGAAATGATTGCTGCTTCATTTTGGAAGAACTTACCCATGGCGAAAGGAAGTGATGTTTTACCTGTACCTGAAATACCTTCTAAGATCATAATCTTAGATGTTGCCATACCAGCAAAGAATCTGGCAACTATTTCCTTAGTATAATATAGATGAAGTTGTGATGCAGCGAAGTTAATAAATCTATCAACAAGTTCTTTCATATCTAGCATATCAGTTCCTGTCATAACAGTAACCTTTGGATTTTCTTCAACCTCTTGGTCTACTTGGATTAGCTTAGCAAATCTAGATTCATTTTCGCCTTTTTTCTTAGTTGAAATAGCTTCATAATCTAGTGAGCCAGTTGCTCCACCACCAAGTGTTGAAACCTTCATAGCTAGAATCTTGTTTTTCTCATCAATAAGTTCTACAACCTTTTGATTAAGAAGTGATACTTCTTCAACAAGTGAATCCTTATCAATTTCTCTTTTAACAAATTTAACATATCTTTTTATTAATTGGAATATTAGGACAAAAAGCAAAGCAATAAAACCTATATTAATAATTAATACAAGGATGAAAGCAATGTAGTCTAGCGCATTCCAAGAACCCATCGCATTTGACAAGCTATTGAAATAACCATTAGAGTCCCACCAATCTGTTTTAAATATTTTTACGATTATACTAATATGTAGTAAAAACCATTCGCAAATGTTATTCCATAAATCTGATAGAAATTGAATATACCATTGTGCAAATCCACCCATACATATCACACTCCATTATAAAATGTTTATACTATTCCTCTTTTTGAGGTTCTTCAGTTACTTCCTTTTTTTCTTCATCTAAAGACTCTTCTTTAGTCTCTTCTACAGTATCTTCTGTAGGCGTAGTATCCTCTACTACTTCAGCTTCTTTATTAGCAGTTTGTCCTTGTAGCTCTGCTAAAATTTCAGCTCTCATTTTTTCTCTTTCGGCTTCAAGTTCAGCCTTCATAGCTTCTTTATCATTTTCAATATCTTTTCGGCCTTTTGCATTCTTTAAATCTAAGATATTCTTAAATACAAAGAATACTTCTATTAATAATATAATAGCTATAGGGATTACAAAGTAGAATAACCAATTCTTTTGAATATTAACAAGCACATTACCAGCACCACCATTGATACCAGTAACAACACCCTTAATTTGATTATTAGATACATGTTCAACGTATCCAAATGCCTCAAGCGAACCATTATGATCACTCATTGGGTTTGCCTTATCAAAAGCGTTAACTTGGGCAATCTTATCACCTTGTGTAATAACATATTTGTTTTCAACATTGATATACACAATTCTATGTGAATTTAGTGCTTCAAGCTTACCATCATAATATGTTATGACATCGCCAACCTTTAAGCCATTGATGTCTCCACCATATACGTTAGCATATAGTAAATCGCCCTTCTTTATTTCTCCAATTGAATAATCTTTCCATTCAGCAGGATTATTACCATTAGGACTACGTTCCATAGAGTCTGAAACTACAGCCAAAAAGCCTTTTCCAAATATATTTGGAAAATTATCCTTTCCTGAACGTATATTCATAATTGAGAATATCAATAAAGCAAATATTATAGCATAGAAAACAACATTACCTGCAATCTTTAATCCAAAGATTACCTTTTGTTTAGTTGTTTTCTTTTCTATGTTTAATTCTTCACTCTGTACAACTGGTTCCATTATACCAATCCCTTCTTAGGCCATTACTAAATAGATTCTATAGGGCCATTAATCTATAAAATCTTTAAAAACGATTCATTAATTATTTTCCTTATTAGCTACAAATTTAATGTTCAATCTTACTGGTGAACGATCAACAACACCGAAACAATCAGCATCATAACCTTCAAACCAGAATAAAACTGTCATTTTCATCATTTGATCAATTCTAATTTTTTCTTTAGCTTTATTAGAACTAACTATTTGATTTAGGTTAGTTGAGATATATTCTATATCTCCTCTATTTTTTACGCCATCAGGAACAGTCTTACGTGTTCCCATTGTTTTAATATTGTAATCGAATATTCCCACATTCAACTCATCAGATAAACACCCACCAAAGCTATATACTCCTGTAGCTGGATTATACGTTGGATATTGTGTCCCACCTTGATAAATAATTAAATCTTCAGGCACTTGTCCTGTATTGTATCTTTCAGGATGATATTTTTCTACAACATTAAATTTTTCAAATGCACATCTAACAGCAGATGCTGAATCTACAATTAAGTCAGTTCTAACTTTCGTTCCACCTTGGATGCCGTTTAAAGCTGGATTTACAAAGTTAGAAGGATATTCAAATTCATGAGTAAGACCAAAATCTTGTTTAGTACCTGTGAACAAATCTCCTTTTAGATATGCATCTAAGTAGAAATCAGATTCTGGAATTTCAGATGGAATATCAGTTTTATAAGCTGATATATATAAATCAAATTTAATATAGTGCTTAGTTGGTTGACTATTAATATCAAAGAATCGGCTTAATTCTGTATTATAATCAGGAATAACAGATGCTTGATCAAGTGTTATCTCATTAAATAGATTCCTTATTTCAACTAATGTTAGTGTGTCTAGATAATCTGAAGAATAACCATAATTCTTTAATATTACCCTTTTTAATTCATCTTGATCTATATGTGATGTAAATGTCCCTTCTTTACCGGTAAGTGACACTTCTATTCCATATTCTTCAAGTTCTTCGACAACTTCTAGGTCAACTTCAAAGTTTTCCCATTTAGAAGTTGAATTGATTCCTACCCATGCAAAAGTTGATGCAACTAATGTTATGGCAGAAATCAGCATAAGCATTGATGTTATAAACAATCTTGTAATTGCCTTTTGCATGGGTCATCCTCCTTCATTCAAAAATTAATTATAATTACAAACTAAGAATTTGAAGAAACTGTGAAATCAAATCCGAAGTTGAAAGTTTGACCAGAGCAGCTATCGAAGCAAGATACGTCAGTACCTTCAAGCCAGATTGTTACAGTAACCTTTAATACATTAGTACCAACAGTAAGTGTTGACATTTTTCCTGCATGGCCAGATGTTGAAGCTGCGATTGCAGTTGTATTTGTTTCAGTGAAACCAGCTTTTGGCTCACCACCAACGAATCTTCTGTAGTAAGCATGCGCACCTGTATAATTTGAAGAAGAAATTGTTTCAGTGCCTAATTCTGTTTCTGTAATTGACTTAACTGTATTTCCACCAAATGTTGCAAGTTCATATGCTTCAAATGTTGTTGCATTTACAGCCTTAGGTTTCTTTGCAACTTCTAACACATCATAGAAAGTATTAGTTGTGTTACCCCATGCTTCGTTAGTAGTATCCCAAGCTTCAGTCTTAACTTTCATTCTTAATGCTTGAACAGCATCAACCCAGAATTGCTCATTTTCATTAACTAAATTTTCAGCTGGTTGACCACTTTCAACCTTTTTAGAAATTGCAGCATAAGCAGTTTGAGCAACTTTTGCATCACCAGTAGTATTTTGAACTGTTAATGTTGGTTGAACAGTAACACCATCTTTATTTGATAATAAGAAGAATGTTACTGTTAATGTCTTATCTGTTTGTACAGTAGCATTAGCATCAATAAATTTTCCTGTTTTGTCATATAAAGGTGACTCCTCATCAGTAGTTGTACCCGCATAATAAGTTATAGGTGTAAATGCATTTCTTTCATTTTCAAATGCAGCTTTAGTTTCAGCAGTAAAGTCTGTTGCTGGGTCAAAAGCAATTGTTGGGCCCCATGAAATTGGAGCTTCAGAAGCTAAAGCACCAACTCTAGGTCTACCATCTTTAGAGATGAATAATGATCCTGCAGAGTTAGATGCAGTTTGAGCTGTAATGTTTGTTGCAGTTACGGTATTGTTTTGAACATACCATGCATAAGTAGTTGTAGTTAGTGTTAATACGCTAGCACCAAGAGCAACTGCACTAAAAATTAATTTCTTTGCAATTTTGTTTTTCATTTTTAAATTCCCTCCTATTTTGCAAATTTTAGATTATTCTCCTTCACTTACCTTCACCGAAGTAAATGATAGTGCTACATTTATATTTTTGGCTATTCCGTCAAAGCAATCGGCATCCCAACCTTCAAGCCAAATTCTAAATGTAACTTTCTTACCTTCTTCACCAGATTTAACTCTAGTTACTTTTTCAAGCTTAGTTACATCGGTGATATCTCTGTAAGTAGAAGGTTTAGTATCATAAGCTATTGCGCTTATCTGATTATACCTTCTTAAATTATTATAATAAGTGAATCCAGCATTATATCTACTATCATATAGTTTAGATAATGCTACATCTCCACCATTATAATCAGTTGCGTAGCTGCCTAAATCATAACTGTTAGTTAATTCATAGATTGCAGCCTTAGGTGTTTCAAGTGTGGTATCTTGAATACTCATTCTAATCGCATTCGAAGAATACACATCTATCGTATCTCCGCTATGATATACCAGTTCTTCTAGCATAGCAGAATTTCTATTAAATGTTTTTAAATCAGTATATAGCCTATTGTGAGTTACATCAAGTGATGTGATTGTTGTCTTATTAACAACCCTGCCATCAATTAATGTCTTGTCCTCACCATTTAGATAGATATCATATATCTTATTATCCTCTAAAACCTCTGAAGTTGCTTTAAAGTAAACATTGAATTCAACATATGATCCATCATTGGCTGTTGCTTCTGCATTATACATATCTGTAAGCTTAATACCATCGAATGACGTACGAGGTATTAATTTTGTTTTCTTAAAGAATTCAATCTTTTCTTCTGGTGTTATTTCAAAAGCTGTTCCTTTATGATATAGCTTTTGGTTTTTTGCATCATAATCAAACATTGAATCATCTGCTGCAGCATCTTGTGCAAGCAGTATCGCAGTAAGTAGCTGATCTTTATTTAAATCATTTGAATAATTTACATTATCGATAGAAACTAGAAAACCTATACCACTAGTAGCCTTGAACTCAAAGCTTTCTACCTTAACTGTCGCATAATTTTTGAACCACGCATAAGTCGTTGTGGTGAAGCACACAATCACTACCATTAGCGAAAATATGCTCAACGCCAATTTCCTTACGAGTTTCATAATACCTCCTTTACATCAATTATACTTCTATATTTATTCTACAAGCTCAAATGACAAACGCATTGCAAATTGCATAATATCTTTTGGAATACCAACAAAGCAATCTGCATCCCAGCCCTCAAGCCAGATTGTAAATGTCAATTTGATGTCCTTAAAACTCTTTGATTCTTCATCATATTCAAATGAAGCTAAAACATCATCTGAATATTTCTTTCCTTCATATATCTTAACTGTATCAAATGAATCTCCATCAGATGCAGCAGTAGTAAACTTCTCAAACTGATTTAGATTATTATAATACGTATACATTGCATTTTTATTCTTATCATGGATTGCATCAGTGCTACCTTCAATTGCAGCAGATCCAAGTCCTAAGCCAGGTTCATAGATTCTAGTTTCTGTGATGTTATCATCAGTTTGGCTGAATGCAAAACGCATTGCATTAACAGGATCAACACTAATTGTTTTTAGCTCTTGATTAGGACCGTGCACGACACCATTTTTATCTGTTGCATCAGCATAAAGCTCAACATTCCTCTCACCTTTACCGGTAAGTGATGTTTCATCCTTTAATTTTAATTTATAGTCACCATCTGAGGCAAAGCCACCATAGATTCTAAAATAAACATCAAATGTTAAATAATCATCATTATCTGCTGCCACCATTGAATGAGTTGAATAATATTCATCAACTGGTGTTAGATGATCTTTAATCATTTTAATTGAACCATCATCATTATATTGAAGATGACCATTATTATCTAAATTAGGTGTTACACCTTCATATATAATATCCTTATATTCTTTATTAGTTCTTCTCTTAATCTCATTTTTAACCTGATCAAGTGTGATACCTGATGAGAAATTTTCTCCATCAATTGATATTAGCATACCATCTGATGAATCAAATTCTAATTCAAAATCATCAATCCAAGCTTCTCTGTTTCTTGCAAACCACGCATAAGTAGTCGTAACTGTACAAGCAAGCACAACAGCTAAGCTGAACAAGCTTAATATTAACTTTCTTCTAATGCCGCCCATACTACGACCTCCTTTACTACATTGTTACTTTAATACTCATTGAGAAATTCATTGTGCCATTGTATAGAAGCTTTCCATACTTGTCACTATCAGGATCTTGTCCTTCAATCCAAACTAGAAGCATTACCTTAAAGTAGTTATTACCTTCCTGTGAGTCAATTGTTACAGTTTGATCATCGAAGACAATACTACCTGATTTGAAGGTATGTAGCTTTAAGCCTTCGGCATCATAATGTTTGTAATCATATGAAACCTCATCAGGCTTTTGGTATACATCAGCATGCTGTGTACCAGATATTTCGTAATAAGTCATAACTCTTATTACATCATCTAAATGATTAGTTACGTTATTGTAATCCATACTCATTGTTACACCGACACCGGCTGTACCAGTATTAACTACATAGAAGCGATACAAGTACAAGCTATTACCATTCTCATCTGATACTACTGGAACTCTTTCACCATTGTAATATTCTTTAATAGTACGATAGTCGTTTTCAATGAAGTATTCAGGTGAGGTATCAGTCATATTACTTCTACCATCCGCAACTAGCTTTGGATAATATACACCATCTTCTATTTTTTCACATAGGGCAATTGTTTTCTCTAAGTCAGTATTTTGAACTCTGACTACGAATAAACCAGATTCTTGTCCTAAGAAGATTGCTAGGATAATTACTGTAGAAGTTAAAAATAATCCTAGCATTAAGACTATCTTAAATGCACTGGTTTTAAATATTGAAATAAAGCTTCTTGTACCCATATTTTTAACTCCTTTCTAAATAATTATTCTTCCTTAGCCTTAGTTGTCTTTTTCTTAGGCTTTACTTCCTTTGCTTCTGGTTCTTTTTCTGCTTTTTCTTCTAAAGCTTCAGCTGTTTTTGGCTCTGCTACTACTTCCTCAGGTTTAGCCTCAACTGCTTCTTCCTTTGGTTCTTCTTTAGCAGGCTCTACTGTAGCTTCAGTAGACTCTTTTACTCCCTTTTGTTCTTGTGCCTCTACAGCATTTAATAATTCTGCTGAATCAAGCATATGAACATCATTAAGCATTTGTTTATATTTTCTTTGATCGATATAATCAACAAATTCTTCTTCACTAATAGGCTTAGAGAAGAAATAACCTTGTTCAACATATACATCATGTTTAGTAACATAAGATGCAACTTCAGCAGTTTCAACACCCTCACTGATAACAACTTTATTGTTATCAAGAGCGTACTTATTAATAATCTCTAATAATTTTTCTTTGATATAGTTGTTCTCAATAGTCTTTAAGAAGTTTCTACCAAGCTTGATAACATCGATAGGAATTCTTTGAATGTTTTGAACACTGACACCATCTAGTTCAAAGCCATCAACTGCGATTTTGAAACCGAAGTCACGTAGCTTATAAATGTTTGTTCTGATTACTGGAATCTTCTCAAGAACCATGAAGTCAGAAATTTCTAGCATAAAGTTAGATGGTTTAGCATTTGCTTTATTAACTCTTTCAATAAAGTTATTTGCTAGATATGGATCTAGTAATTGTTTTGTTGATAAGTTAAGTGAGAATGTAAGTGGTAATTCTGCATATTTGCTTTGTAGTTCAGTTTGAAGCTTAATCATTTGATCAAGGCCCCAGCCGCCTACCCACTTAATATCGCCTGATTGCTCAAGTACACTTAAGAATGCATTTGGAGGCAATACACCTTTTGTAGGGTGGTTCCAACGCATTAGACACTCACAACCAACAATTACGTTATTACGCATATCGACGATTGGTTGGTAGTAAAGTACATATTCGCCATGAGCGATTGCATTCTTTACTTCTAAGAAGAAGCTCATGTTCTCTGTCTCTTCTTGAGAGATAGATGAATAGTAATTTGTATATTTATTACCACCATCACGCTTAGATACATAAGTAGTTAATAACAAGTTGTTATATAAGTCTTCAAATTTTTCACCAGCAATTGGGAATGATGCAATACCAATTGAAGCAGACATTGTAACAACATCACCAATCATTACCTTGTATGGTTGATTGATTACTTCTTTAATTTGATTTGCAAGTCTTTCAATTCTAGTCTTATTATCTTCATCCTTAACGAAGATCATGAATTCATCATTTTGATATCTACATAAAGATGCTTTATTAGGTAAAACTCTTAGCATTCTAAGAGCTACTTCCTTCAAGATGTTATCACAAGTAACTGTATCAAACATCTCATTTAATTCACCAAAGCTATCTAGGTCAACATAGATTAAGGCGAATGCACCAAATTTGTCGACCTTTTTAATGTAGTTGTTAATTGAATCAACCATTTGACGCTTACTAAGTGCATCCTCAGCAATAATTTCGCTTTCTTCTTTTTCTCTTGCAATGTTTCTCTTAATCAAAAGGAAAATTAGAAATCCTATACCGATAGTAACTATTAAAGCAACGAACGTAAGAAGTATTGCTACTCCATCTTCCATTTTTAAAAACATAGTACTACCTCCTAACTACCCATTATATTTTGCCAAAAGCTTTTTGGCTTCATCATATGGCATGGCTTTTCCAATTAAGAAACCTTGGATAACCTTACAGCCCATCTTTTTAACCATATTCTTTTGAACTTCAGTTTCAACACCTTCACAAACGATACCAAGCTTTAATGAGTTAGCTAGGTTACATAAGGTCTTAACGATAGCCTCATGTGTTGCGTTTGTTTCGATGAATTTAGTAAAGTCTTTATCAATCTTAATAACATCGATTGGTAAATCCTTAAGATACAACATTGAAGAATAACCTGTACAGAAATCATCTAGATGGATTGTAAATCCTTCTGCCTTTAATACCTTAAGCTTTTCATTAACCAAGACGAAGTCAGACATCAATAGTGTTTCTGTAATCTCTATTGCGATTGAAGCAGGATTTAAATTTAACCCCTTAGCTTCATCAATTAATTCTTGTGCAAAACCTACTTGCATTAGCTGAACTGGAGAAACGTTAATTGAAATGTGAACATGATAAGGCTCTAATTGCTTAGCAAGCTTAAATGTTTCTTTAATAACGAATCTACCGATATCCAAAATGTAACCACGTTGCTCAGCAAGCTCAATGAAGACTTGCGGAGACTTCGCTTTATATTTTGGATTCAACCATCTAATCAAGGCTTCGAAGCCTACGATCTTATTTACTGTAACATCAAATTGTGGTTGTAAATACATTTGGAACTCATTCTTCTTCATGCCCTCAACCAAATCCTTTTCCATTTCATCGGCTGCTAGGATGATTGAGTCCATTGATGGTTCATAAATAATGTAGTCCTTACTAGACAAGCTATTTCTATTACGATATGACAAGTCTAGCTTTTCTTTAATCATATCTAGGGTAATCTTCTTATTCTCATAATCAGCATGCTTATAATTAAATACGATTACCTTTGTTCTAACGTAGATATTATTTTGTCTTACCGCTACCGGTCTTCTAAATATCTTTAATGTTTCTTCAATCTTTCCAACTACTACGTTAATATCATTGTTTGGAACTAATACCATAAATTTAGCTTCACTCATATGATAGATTGAATATCCTAAGTAGCTATTTCTTAGAATTTCTAGATAAGCCTTCATCAAGTCATTGTAGTTTGTTTGACCGAATACGGAAATAATTTCATTGTGCTTATGAATGTTATATTCGATGAACGCTAAATCAAAGCCAACGTTTTCTTCAAGGATTGATTCGAATTGGTTAGCTAGGATAAAACCGTTCTCACAGTTTGTGATTTCGTTCTTACCACTCATGACCTCTAGGTGACGACGCTTGTTATAATCAACTGTGATTTCGCTACCTGTAAGGTAATAGCTCATTGAAATGTGGATTGGAGTTAATGATAGGATTTTTTCATTTCCATCATTATCAACGATTACACATTCAAATGTTTTATTGCTCTTAATGATTGGTAGAACCTCACGCTCAGTTCTAACATCGATAAAGTCATTGATATTTTTTAATTCCTTAGGACCATAAATCTTTTTGAAGTTTTTATTTGTGAAAATGATATTACCATTATCATCAATTCTGATGACGATTGAGTTTACATTTTCAGCAGATTTACGATCGACTCTTAGAAGTCTTGAAGCTGTTTGAACACCAAACATCATCAAGATTAAGATTGCTAGCATGATGATTACTCCTGCAAAGAAGAAAATCAATGCTTGGGAAATTATCCATTCAGATCCTAACAAGGCATTGCTTGTTGGAATGATTGTTGCTACATAGAAGTCAGCAAGTGTGCCTTCTTCATTTATGTAAAGCTTAGTAGTCTTTAGCTTAAGTGCTACTAATACGCTTGGTTCATTTGCTATTGTATAAACCTGAGCTAGCTTTTCATCTTGAATTACTTGTGAGAAATCACCAACTAAATTTGATAAATCGTTTTGAGCAAGTCCATCATATGATTTGTAGATGAAGTTACCAAGCTTAGTATCCTCAAATACGATTGTATTATAAGTTGAGAATCCAAATATCTTAGCTACTGGAATTCTAACTGTAAGTGGTGTTTCATCAACTAGCTTTTGGAAATATACATAGAAGTTTGTATCTTGAAGTGATACTGAAGTTGCTTGTGGGTTAAAGATTGAATCTCTACCAATAAGCACCTTGTTACCTGTAACGTTGTTGAACTTGTTTGTTAATCTACTTTGAGTAACACATTCCTCAAACACTTTGTTTTCAGTATCAGTATTGTTTTCTAAAAATCTAGTTAGGCTATTATCAACATCTTCAATGAACAATGTGTAATAATCATTAATCTTCTCTTCTGCTTCGCTAACTCTACTTTGTGTTACTTCTGTTGCGATAGCCTTCATAGAGATCTCTACCTTGCCATTTTTTACAGACAAATAGTAACAGAAAGAAATAGCCGCATATGAAAATATGATGATTGCTGCTGTTAAGATATACCATCTTAAATCTCTAATTCTCACAGGTTACCTCCTATAAAAGTCCATAAAAAAAGTGTACTGCAATGGTTTTATATATAATATTATATATAAAAGCGTTTTTTGTGTCAAGAAGATGATATATAGCTTTATTTTATGATAAAATAAAAAGCGATTTTCATCGCTTTCTAAATGTTCTTTTATTAATTGTTTTTGTGAATATAATTCACTAATTTTCTTGTGTTTTCACACAAGTGCGTTTAATTTTCACAAAAATTATAGTCTTACTGGCTCTTCATTAGCTAGTTTACGTTTTTGATCTTCATTGATAATTTCTTGAATTACTAAATCAAGCTTACCCTCGATTACAGCATCAAGTCTATTTAAAGATAGACCAATACGGTGATCTGTTACACGGTTTTGTGGATAGTTGTATGTACGAATCTTTTCAGCTCTTTCACCACTGCCTTGTAAAGATTGACGCATTGCGCCTTCTCTTGCATCACGTTCGGCATCTCTTTTTGCCTTTAATTTAGTCTTTAAAAGCCTCATAGCTGTTGCCTTGTTTTCATGTTGGCTTCTTGCGATTTGGCACGCAACGAAGTCACCAGTTGGAATATAAGTTACACGTACTGCTGAATAAGTAGTGTTAACACCTTGTCCACCAGGACCTGATGAACAGAAAGTATCAATTCTTAAATCCTTTTCAGGTAATTCGATATCATCATCTTCATTTGCTTCTGGTGATACTAATACTGTAGCAATAGATGTTTGAATTCTACCATTAGCTTCAGTTACTGGAATTCTTTGAACACGGTGTCCACCAGATTCATATTTCATAAATGAATATACATTTTCACCTGAAATAGTAAATGAAATGTTAGTGTAGCCACCAACAGCACCTGGAGTAGCATCATTTACTTGAAGCTTCCAGCCTCTACCTTCAGAATATTTTTGATACATTCTGAATAGATCACCAGCGAAGATATTAGCTTCATCTCCACCTACTGCACCCTTGATTTCAACAACAACGTTACGTTCATCGTTTTCATCCTTTGGAAGTAATAAAATCTTTATTTCCTCTGTAATATCATCAATACGTGCAATTGATTCATTATATTCTAGTTCAGCCATTTCACGAAGCTCAGCATCACCTGACTTCTTCATTTCCTTTAAATCAGGAAGGGCAGCTTCTAGCTTTTGTTGCTCACGAAATAAAACAACTACCTTTTCTAATGAGCGTTGTTCCTTTGATAGAGCTTTTAATTGTTTAACGTCACTTAAAACCTCAGGTTGAGTTAATAGCTCATTGATTTCGTTGTAACGCTTTTCCATCATTTTTAATCTATCAATCATTATTAATCATAGCCTCTTCTCTTTGTTTAGCAATAAATTTCTGATGCTCGCTACGGAAATCAAAATAGATATTCGCAGTTGCACCAGAACGGTTTTTAGCAATGATTAATTCAGCTTCACCAGGATACTTTGAAGTCTTTTTCTTGTAATAATCATCGCGGTATAAGAACATTACAATATCCGCATCTTGCTCAATTGAACCTGAATCACGTAGATCTGACATGTTAGGGATTTTATCTCCTTCACGCTCTTCTACCTTTCTTGATAATTGAGATAATGCCAATACTGGAACGTGTAAATCTCTTGCCATTAACTTAAGATTACGAGAAATCTTTGTAATCTTTTCAACTTGTGAAGCCTTTTGACTTGAGTTATCTGGTTCAATAAGTTGTAGGTAGTCAATAACAATAAAATCTAATCCTGAAGATTCTTTTAATTTACGACATTTAGCCTTTATCTTAGATACATTTACATCAGATGAATCATCAAAATAAATATCTAAATAGCTTAGCTTAGAGCAGGCTGTATTAAATCTAACCCAGTCAGTTTTGTTAATTTGACCAGTTTTGATTTGAGATAGTGGAATTGATGCTTCTGATGCTACTAGTCTTTCTACTTGTGATGCAGAAGACATTTCTAGGTTGAATACAGCAACACTAGCCTTACCACCCTTATTCTTTTCTGCTACATTTAAAGCAAGGTTTAGGGCGAAGGCAGATTTACCCATCGCAGGACGGGCAGCCAAAATAATCAAGGTATCATTTTGAAAGCCTTGAGTTACACGGTCTAAGTTAGAAAAACCTGTATATAAGCCTATTACATCTTGATTTCTTTGTGCATTTCTTTCTGTATTTTCTAGTACCTCTTGAGATACCTTACTGATATGTGTTAGGGCATCTACATTACGCTTTTTAGAAAGCTCAAAAATCTCTTTTTCAACTACATCTAAATAATCGAATGTATTAACATTAGCATCATATCCAGCTTGTGATAAATCATTTAATTTAGCAATAGTTTTTCTTCTAATAGAAGCTTGTAATACTAAATCAGCATAATTTTCAACATTATCAGTTGAATATCCTCTCATAGCAATTGAAGAAATATATTCAATTCCTCCAGCTTGATCAAGGATAGACATCTTTTCAAGATAGCTAGTTACAGTTGTAGGATCTATTACTTGACTTTCGTTAAATAAGTCAAGCATAGCCTTAAAAATAAGGCGATTTTTTGGTTCATAGAAGTCATCTGGTTGTAAGATTGAGTTAACTGTTTCAAAGATACTAGGCTCTAAGAAAACACAACCCAAAGTCGCAAGCTCTGACTCGACATCACATGGAGTCTTAACTACTTGTTCCATATTAGTTCATTTCCTCAACCTTAACTTCGAATGAAGCAATGATATCAGTATCTAGCTTAACAGTTGCAGTATAAATACCAATTGATGTGATATCACCAGGTAATTCTACCTTCTTCTTGTCTAGGTGGATATTGTTTTGAAGCTCGAATTCATCACAGACAAGCTTAGTAGTTACAGAGCCAAAGCTCTTTCCACCAGCACCAACTTTAATCTTAACAGTAATTGATTTACCTGAAATATCATCCTTAAGCTTAAGAAGTAGCTTACGTCTGTTTTCTTCTTCCTTCTTCTCTTGAGCTTTTTGCTCTTCAAACTTCTTGATATTTTCATCAGTAGCTGCGATTGCTTGCTTATTGATAATTAGGTAGTTACCATAGCCTGTAGCAACCTCAATAATAGAATCCTTCTTACCTCTACCTTTGATATCAGTAGTTAAAATGACTTTCATTAATCCAGTTCCTCCTTCAACATATTCAATTCTAAGTAGCTCGATTAAATCCTCACGAACCTTTTGAATTGTAGTATTCTTAATTTGTGTAGCAGCACTATTGAAGTGACCACCACCACCCATTTGTTCCATAATTGTTTGAACGTTGATAGAATCACCTAAGCTTCTAGCTGAAATACCAACTGTGTTAGCATCAAGTCTACCAATTGTAAATGATGCTTCAACACCTGAAATAGTTAATTGCTTATCAGATATTTTAGCTAGAGTTGTTCTATCTTCAATCTTTTGGTTTTCTCTTAAGCAGACAATACCAAAGTTATTGCCATATACTTCAGCATGCATTAAGGCAGATGCTAAAATCTTTTCACTATCAAGTGGCTCTTGAAGTAGCTTACGTACGAATATCATATCTGCACCCATAGTCTTTAATGTAGCTGCAGCTTCAAATGTTCTAGTACCACTACGCATAGTAAAGTTATTAGTATCAACAATAATACCAGCTAGCATGATTGATGCTTCTAATGGTGTAAATGAAATGTTTGAATTGTAGAATGTAAACATTTCAGAAACAAGTTCTACAGCACTTGAAGCACTTGATTCAACATAATAAGTTAAATATTCCTTATAGCTTTCTTCACCTGCTCTATGGTGGTCAATAATAGATAAACGTTTAGCCTTATCATATATTTCTTTAAACATTACCATAGTAGGTGATTGAGTATCTGTAATAATTAAAAGTGTAGTTGGCTTCATTAAATCTAAAGCCTCTTCTAGGTTAACAAAATGGCTCTTGATGTTAGGTTCATCCTTCATTTGGTTAAAGATCTTCTTAACAGTAACATCAGCTTTTTCTTCATCAAATACCATTTTTACATCAACACCTGATGATGCAACCATGTGATAAGTAGCCATCATAGAACCAATCGCATCACAGTCAGCGAAGTTATGACACATAATAATTACATTTGAGCTACCCTCAACAGCTTCCTTAAGAGCAGTCGCTTGCATACGGGCATCAATTAATGTGTTCTTCTCTAGTGAGTTAGTGTTACCACCAATGAACTTAATCTTTTCACCTTGTAGGTTAACAACAACTTGGTCGCCACCACGCTTTAATGCTAGTTCAATTGCTGTTTGAGCAATCGCACCAAGTTCATCATATTCAATATCATAACAAGCAATACCCATAGAAATTGATGATTTTAGTCTATTCTTAGAAGATATTTCTCTTACTGAAGATAGAATTGAGAAGTTATCATCAATCATTTGTTGAAGTGACTGCTTATCAAATAAAATCATCATACGGTCGCCTGTAATTGATTGTAGATAACAATTATATACAGAAATCCAGTCAGATAATTCACCGAAGATTTGACCTCTGATGTTGGCTTTTTCTTGCATATCATAACGCTTTAATGATTCATCTAGGTTATCAATTTCAATGATACCTACGGCAGATATTCTATCATTATAACGCTTCTTGATTTGCTCACGCTCTGTAACATCAAAGAAATACATAATGTCGTTTTCAGAGTTATGGATGACATCATAAGAGTGATCATTGAATGTGAAATTAATTGTTTTTTCATTTGCAATAATTTCATCATAAAGCTCACGTGATAAGCTAGCTAAGGCAATATCATTTAAAGGGTTATTAAAAATTTCCTTAGCATAAGCATTAGACCATGTTACTTGATAAGATTTATCATATAAGACAATACCGATAGGTAGTTCGTTGAAGGCTTCATCACCGGCTTTAGAAGCATGGTATGAAATATTTCTCCACTTTTCTAGTCTTGTCTTTAAATCAGATATTCTTGATAGGTTCTTTTTATTTACAAAGAAGAAAATTGATAGCATAAAACCAATTATAAATGCTACACCAAGTACAGCAAATACAATTGCCCAGGCATCATTAGGATTTACTCTCAAAAAGTAATATAAAAAGAATCCACTTGCACCAGTACTAGCTAAGCAAGCTAAACCTATAATCAAAAATAGCATAGTATCACCCTTTTCTCTTACGTTTAATTATATCAAAAACAGATATCATATTCAATAATATTGAATAAGTCTTTTTACAAAAGAAAAAGCTAGAAAAAATCTAGCTATTAATCTTCTTAACGTTATCAAATGATTCTTCACTTGGTGTGTTACGACCAAACATTTCAACCATTACTGTAACAATTCTCTTTTCTTCATTAACATCAGAAACAACAGCAATTTGTCCTCTGAATGGTCCAGAAATGATATCAACTCTATCACCAACTGCTACATCAAATGTAGGAACATTAACCATACCTAGACGACGTAGAATTGCATCCATTTCATCCTTAGGTACAGCAACTGGCTTTGTACCACCACCAGAAGATCCTAGGAAACCAGTTACCTTTGGTGTGTTACGTACGTTAAACCATAATCTTTCATCCATTTCCCCTTCAACTTCCATTTCAATGAAAACATAACCAGGGAATACTTTATTAATTTTTTCTTTCTTGTTACCTTTTTTATCAACGACAATCTCTGTTTCTTCAGGAACCAAAACTTGGTAGATTTGGTTTTGCATGTT
Organism: Acholeplasmatales bacterium; assembly: GCA_017454375.1. Classification (GTDB taxonomy): domain Bacteria; phylum Bacillota_I; class Bacilli_A; order Acholeplasmatales; family Anaeroplasmataceae; genus Anaeroplasma. The sequence goes on from JAFTDB010000014.1 coordinate 59,981, forward strand.
CATTGATTCTCTTCTTCTTTCAAGGTCAGTCTTAACTGAATTTTCATATCCAGAATAAGTTGTTACGATATACCATCTTCTACTCATATTATCACCTATTATTGAAGAATTTTGGCTAAAATACCAGTAATTAAAGCATCATATAAAATGAATAATGCTACGAAAATTGTAATGAATAAGAATGTTCTAAATGCATTAGCTAGGAATTTAGGCATAGTTAACCAAGTAACTTTTCTAATTTCAGGGAATGCAGGCTTAATGAAAGGCCAAATAGAATAAACGATTGCTAGAGCACCTACAACTACAAGTACCCAACCAACTACAGGTGCATGACCACCAAGTACAGGGAAGTCATCACGGATGCTTAAAGCTCCTGTTAGGATTAGCATACCTAAGTCTAATACAAAGATAGCAATGAATAAGAATAGGAATGTTTCCCACTTATGCTCTTCTTTGATATAGTCAAATAAGTTGTAGAAACCTAATCTTGAATCCTTTTCTTGCTTCTTAGCAATTTGCTTGTTGATTTTCTTTTCAACTTCATTTTTTTCGAATTCGTTTTGATTAACTAATTCTTCTTGTTCTTTAACTTCTTCAGCCATTTTTATTTGCTCTCCTTATGCAAAGTATATTTGTTGCAGTTTTTGCAATATTTTTTAATTTCGATTCTTTCATTTGCTTTTTGAGAATTTTTAGTAGTTGTATAATTTCTACTTAAGCACTCTTCACAAATTAAAATAATTTTTGTTCTCATAATCACCAAATCCAAAATAAAAAAACCTAGGCAGGTTTTACTGATAAAAGTATACAATAAAACACTACATTAGTCAATATTTATTTAGAAGTATCTAAATAGGTCTTTAGCTTTTTAACCATTCTACTCTTTACCTGAATTAGCTCAGAATATTTTATATCATAGGTTTTTGCAATAGAATTAAGTGAGAAGCCATTAATAAAATATTCATCATACAAGATTTTTTCTATATGCTCATCAAATAAAAACCTGTATTTATTTTCAACCGTATTGTCATTATCAGGAATAAATGACATATCCTCCATCAAATAGACATTTGAGTTTGAATAATATTTACTTCTAATTAGCTTATTAAACTTATTTCTTAAGCTAACTGTAAAATAGTTATAAAATGATCCTTGCTCAGAACGATACGTTTGTAAGCATTTAAATAACACCATACGTCCTTCCTGCATCAAATCATCAACCTTACCACTATAAAGTAGATATGGTATTTTTTGAATGAAGGAATAGATTACTAAATCGTATTTTTGTATAAATATTTTAAGTACTATCTCACTACCATCACGGATGTAATATATCAATTCATAATCATTATATAAGAATATAGATTTCACTAATTTTTGCGCATAAGATCTTTTAAAACGATACCTGCACTTACTGAAGCATTTAAGCTATTAACGTGTCCAACCATTGGAATAGTGATTAATAAATCACTTTGCTTAACCAATGTTTTGCTCATTCCAAAGCCTTCTGAACCAATTATTACCGCTAAAGATAAGCTTGGATCAATGTTCTCTGTTAGGGTATCACCAGATGCATCAGTACCACAAACCCAGTATCCATTTTGTTTAAGCTTATCCATTATGTTGTTTAAACTATTAACATACATAATATTTACATGCTCAATTGCACCAGTTGAGGTATGTGCTACAACCTCATTAACTGAAGCACTTCTATTCATTGGTAACACTACTAAATCATATCCAAAGGCATCAACACTACGAAGTATTGCCCCTAGATTATGAGGATCTTGAATACCATCTAAAAGAACAATTCTTCCTTGTTCACGATAGAATTTATCTAAATCCTCGATACCATAAATCTTATAATCCTCACGATATGCACCATAGCCTTGATTTTGTCCTGGGAATTTTTTATCGATAAAATCCTTGCTAACAATTTCAAAATCAAGCTTCATTTTAGTTGCGATATCAACTATATTATTATCTTTTTTTAAGATGTTTTCGCAGATAAATAGCTTAGTAATTGGAGACTTAGCTCTAATTGCTTCATATATTGCGTTTTTTCCATAAATTTTAATCATGTTAATTCACCGTCAGTATTACAATTATATCAATAATAGCTATAAAATTAAAGTAATTTTATAAAAAAATAAGGGAGACATTAAGTCTCCCATAATTTTTAATTATTCAACCCAAGAAATAATTGCCATAGGTGCAGCGTCTCCTCTACGGAAACCTGTTTTAATTACACGAGTGTAACCACCATTTCTATTTGCAAACTTAGGTGCAATTTCAGAAAATAACTTTTGAACTGCATAGTTGCCTTCTTCATCTTTTTCAAAACGGATAAAAGATGCAGCTTGACGTCTTGAAGCTAATGTATTAGCTTTTCCTAATGTTACCATTTTATCGGCAAGTCTCTTAAGCTCTTTTGCTTTAGTAACTGTAGTTTCAATTGAACCATTTAAGATTAAATCAGTGACAAGGTCACGAAGTAATGCTTTTCTTTGTGATGAACTACGACGTAATCTACTATATGCCATATTTCTTCTCCTTTAGACTAGTTTTTCTTAAAGCCTAAGCCTAATGCTTCAAGCTTTTCTTTAATTTCTTTTAGAGATTTTCTACCAAGATTTCTAACCTTGATCATATCCTCTTCTGTTTTATTTGTAAGCTCACCAATAGTCTTGATGCCTGCTCTCATTAAACAGTTTGAAGAACGGACTGAAAGAACTAATTCTTCAATCTTCATGTCTTTAACGACATCTTCCTCTTCTTCTTTAGTTTCAACCATAAATTCGTTGTTTTGTCCTGATTCACCAAGTTCAACAGCTACTTGTAGGTGTTCAATCATCATCTTAGAAGCAATTGAAATAGCTTCCTTTGGTGTGATAGAACCGTTTGTAGTAACTTCAATCTCTAGCTTATCGAATGAGGCAACGTTAACGCCTTCTACACGTGTTTTTTCAACGTTGAAAGCAACATTTACGATTGGTGTATATATAGAGTCTATTGCAATTTCGCCAACTGTTTTAACGAATTCTTTGTTTTGTACTGAACTAACAAAGCCAACGCCACGTCTAACAGTCAAGTACATATGAAGTCTTCCGCCAGCTGCAACAGTAGCAATGTGTTGTTCTGGATTAACGATTTCGATATCATTGTTATGGATGATATCACCAGCTGTTACTTCACCCTCTGTACAATCAATCTCAACGATAGATTCGTATTTAGGATCATCAGAATCAACCTTTAATACTACTCTCTTTAAATTTAGAATAACAGTAATTACATCTTCTACAACGCCATCAACATTTTGGAATTCATGTTGAGCACCATCAATCTTAACATTAACGAATGCAGCGCCTGGTAAAGAAGATAATAATGTTCTGCGAAGTGCATTACCTAAAGTTATACCAAAACCTCTTTCAAGTGGTGATATAACGAATTTTGCATAATTCTTTTCAGCTACATATTCAGCTTCATATGCTTGTGGTTTTTCAAATTTTAAATCTTTCATTAATTGCCCTCCCATGAGATTTAAAAGTCTATTTATAAATGTAAATAAAACTTATTAAGATGTAAAACTATCCACGTGGACGTTTTGGTGGACGACAACCATTATGAGGTACAGGTGTAACATCAGTAATAGCTGTAACTTCTAGTCCTGCAACAGCTAGAGAACGAATTGCAGCTTCTCTACCTTGACCAGGTCCTTTAACTTCTACTTCTACTTTACTAACACCTTGATCTACTGCAGACTTAGCAGCAGCTTCAGCAACCATTTGAGCAGCAAAAGGAGTTGATTTACGACTACCTTTAAAGCCTAGTGCACCAGCACTACTCCAAGAGATAACATTACCTTCTGGATCTGTAATGGTAACTATTGTATTATTGAATGTTGAGTGAATGTGTGCAACACCTACTGGAACATTCTTTTTAGTACGTCTTTTTGTAACTTTACGTGCCATATTATCCTTTCCTCCAATTACTTCTTATGATTTGCTATAGTACGTCTTGGTCCCTTACAAGTACGAGAATTGTTTCTTGTATTTTGACCACGAACTGGTAAATGTCTTCTATGACGCATACCTCTATAACAACCAATTTCCATTAATCTTTTAATATTTAGTGACACTTCTCTACGAAGGTCACCTTCTACTTTATATTCAGCAACTTGTGTACGAATACGACCAAGTTCATCTTCAGTTAAATTTTTAACTCTAGTATCTTCAGATACCTTTGCAGCTGCTAAAATCTTCTTAGCAGTTGATTCACCGATACCATAAATATATTGTAAAGAGACAACTACTCTCTTTTCATTAGGAATATCTACTCCCGCAATACGTGCCATATTTATTGCACCAATCCTTTCTATCCTTGTCTTTGTTTATGCTTAGGGTTTTCACAGATAACCATTACACGGCCTTTTCTCTTGATAACCTTGCATTTATCACATATTGGTTTTACTGATGGTCTTACTTTCATTTTTATACCTCCAAGTATTATTTATGTCTATAAGTAATTCTTCCACGTGTTAAATCGTATGTTGAAATCTCAACAGTAACCTTATCACCTGGTAAAATGCGTATGTTATTCATGCGGATTTTACCAGAAACGTGGGCATTGATTTTATGACCGTTAGTAAGTGTTACTATAAATTGAGTGTTAGGTAAAATTTCTTCTACAACACCTTCATATGTTATTACATCATCTTTTGCCATATTTTTTCCTCCTATATCAGATCATATGTTTCTATCATGATATCCTATAAAGGATACCATGAATTCACATACTTATATTTGATATTAACCTCTTTTATTCACCTAAAACAGATTTTATATCGGAGAAGACTTTATCGACAGATTGATCACCATTAACAGTCTTCAAAATGTTTTGTTTAGCATAATAATTTAAAACTGGAGCTGTTTGTTTTTCGTATACATTTAAACGATTAACAACTGTTTCTTCATTATCATCAGTTCTTTGATAAAGGTCACCGCCACAGCTTGGACATTTATCTTTGATTGATTTATCGAAAACAATGTTATAAGTTTTCTTGCATTCCTTACAAACACGTCTACCAACCATACGCTTTGTAATGACATCAACGTCAACGTTAACATCAAGTACTGCATCTAATTTTAAATTGTTATCTTTTAATATTTCAGTTAGTGCTTCAGCTTGTTCTAATGTTCTAGGGAAGCCATCTAATAGGAAACCTTGTTCTTTAACATCAGCACAAGATAATCTTTCTCTTACTACACCAATAGTTACACTATCAGGTACTAAAGCACCTTTGTCCATATAGCTTTTAGCTTCTAAGCCAAGCTTTGTTCCATCAGCGATTGCCTTACGGAACATATCTCCTGTAGAGATGTGTAGGACTTTATAATATTCTTTAATGTATTCTGCCTGAGTACCTTTACCAGCACCAGGACGACCCATAATTAATAAGTTCATATTCTACTCCATAAATCCCTTATAGTCTTTAGTTTCAGAAGCAGTTTCAATTTGTCTGAATGTTTCAATAGCAACACCAACAATGATGATAAGTGATGTACCACCGATTGTGATAGCTGATGATTCTTGAGAACTGAAACCGAATGATAATGATACAATAATTGGAACTAAAGCAAGAACTGCTAAGTAGATAGCACCAATTGTTGTAACTCTAAATAATGTTTTTGAGATTTGGTTCTTAGTTTCTAGACCAGGTCTATAACCAGGAATGAAAGCTCCTTGCTTTTCAAGATTCTCGCTGATCTTATCTGGATCAACTTGCATAAATGAATAGAAGAAACTAAAGAATATAATGAAAATTACATAGATAGTTGCTCCTATTGGTTGTGAAGATGAGAATACTTGATTGAACCAATAAGCTGTTGTGTTTGATGATGCTTGAAGTCCAAGTACACCAATAATAGTTAGTGGAATTGACATAATAGTTGAAGCGAAGATTACTGGAATAACGCTAGCACTATTAAGCTTAATTGGAATGTTCGCATCTTGAACACCTTGAGCTGTTTGTCTATTTGCATACTTAATAGGAATTTTTCTTGTTGCTCCTTCGAAGTAAACAACACCTAAGATCATAGCAACATATAATACTATAATTAGGATAAAGAAGAAACAATTCCATCCTGTGAAGTTTGCACCTAGATATTTATTAGATAGAGTAATGAACATTGTAGGTATTGATGAAATAATACCTGCAGAAATAATCATAGATGAACCATTACCTACACCATAGCGTGTAATTAAATCAGCTAGCCACATAGTGAATGCAGAACCTGCTGTAATTACGATTGCCATGTAAATGAAGAATAACCAGTAAATTTGATTATAATCGATTACTGAGTTAATTAAGATATTTTCTGGTTTAGCACCTAAACTGAAGATAATTAACATAGCTTGTAATAATGCGATTACAATTGTAACATATCTAGTTACTCTATTAATTTTTTCTTTACCATTTTCACCTTGTTCTCCCCATTCTTTAAGCTTAGGGATTACTAGTTGTAACATTTGTACAACGATAGATGAAGTGATATATGGAGAAATACCTAACGCTAAAATAGAGAAGTTAGATAAACCTCCGCCTGAGAATGCATTCAATACGGCTAGGAATTCACTTCCAGCAATTGTTGCCTTAATTGTATTAGTATCAATTAATGGAATAGGAATGTAAGTTCCTGCCTTGAATACTAGCAAAAATGCAAATGTGATTATAATCTTCAATACAATCTCACGATTGCTGAATATTTGTTTTGATTTTTCAACGAACTTATCAAACAATTAAATCACCTCTGCAGTGCCGCCTAAATCCTCAATTGCCTTCTTTGCAGAAGCTGAAAATTTATTAGCTTTAACGGTTAATTTTTTAGTTAATTCGCCTTTACCAAGAATCTTAATACCATTTGAAGTTTCCTTAAAGAAACCTTTCTTGATTAAAAGTTCTTCTGTAACGACATCACCGTCGTTAAATGCATTTAATTGTGATAAATTTACAACTTCATATTCTACTCTGAAATGATTATGGAATCCTCTTTTAGGTAAACGTTGGAATAAAGGTAATTGTCCACCTTCGAATCCTGGACGAACACCGCCGCCAGAACGTGAATTTTGACCTTTAGTACCCTTTCCTGCAGTTTTACCAAGTCCACTACCAATTCCACGGCCTAAACGCTTCTTAGCATGTCTAGCACCTTCAACTGGTTTTAATTGATTTAACATAAATTAGGTACCTCCTTTATTATTCTTCTACAACTTTTACTAAATGTGCGATTGTAACAATCATTCCTTTGATTGCTTCATTTTCTTCTTTTACAACAGTTTGACCGATCTTCTTAAGACCTAAAGCCTTTGCTGTTGCAACTTGATTTGGCTTACGACCAATCAAGCTTTTTACTAAAGTAATCTTATACATAATCTTATCCTAAGATTTCTTCAACTGTCTTACCACGTCTCTTAGCAACAGTTTCAACAGTTTCCAAAGTCTTTAACCCTTCTATTGTAGCTCTAACTATATTGATAGGTGTAGCAGAACCCAATGATTTTGATAGAATGTCTGAAATACCAGCTAATTCTACAACAGCACGTACTGGACCACCAGCGATAACACCGGTACCAGGAGCAGCTGGTCTTAAAACTACTTTACCTGCACCATAAACACCAACAACTTCATGAGGAATTGTAGTATTTACGATAGCAATTTCAACTAAATTCTTTCTTGCAGCTTCAGTTGCTTTGTTGATAGCGTCAGCTACTTCTTTAGCCTTACCAGTACCGAAACCTACTCTACCCTTCTTGTCGCCAATAACAACTAGAGCAGCGAAACGGAATCTTCTACCACCTTTAACAACCTTAGTTACACGATTAACTTTAACAACTCTTTCTTCGAATTCTGGTTGTTCTACTTCTTGTTTCTTTAATTCTTCAGCCATTTTTCAAACCTCCTAGAATTTTAAGCCAGCAGCTCTTGCTGCTTCTGCTAAAGCTTTTACACGACCATGATATAAATAACCACCACGATCGAATACAACATTTTCAATTTTTAAAGCTAGTGCACGTTTAGCAACTAATTCGCCAACAGCTTTTGCTGCTTCAACGTTTCCACCATTCTTTAATGATAATTCTTTATCTAATGAAGAAGCACTACATAAAGTTTTACCTGTTAAATCATCAATAACTTGTGCGTAAATGTTAGTATTTGAACGGAATACGTTAAGTCTTGGCTTAGCAGCTGTTCCATTTAAATTTTGACGGATACGCAAATGTCTTTTGATTCTAGATTTATTTCTTGAAATCTTATTAATCATATACTAGCACTCCTTCCAGACTACTTCTTAGCAGTCTTTCCTTCCTTACGACGGATATGTTCGTAATCATACTTAAAGCCTTTACCCTTATAAGGTTCTGGTTTACGTACTTCACGGATTTCTGCCGCAAATTGTCCAACCTTTTGTTTGTCACAGCCAGAAATAATAATTGTAGTGTTCTTTGGTAACTCTACCTTTAATCCCTCTGGAACTGGCATTTCAACAGGATGAGAATATCCTGCTGCAAGTGTTAATGTTGTACCAGCTAATGTAGCACGGTAACCAACACCATTAATTTCTATAGTCTTTTTGAATCCTTCAGATACACCAACAACCATGTTATTTAATAAAGCACGTGTTGTACCATGAATAGTTTTCATAGCTTTTGTATCGTTTGGACGCTTAACTTCAGCCTTTGTTGCTTCTACTTCGATTTTTAAGTCATTATTGAACTTGGCAGTTAATTCTCCCTTAGGGCCCTTAACAGTAACGTTATTGCCTTCAGCAACTGTTACAGTAACACCTGCAGGGATGCTTATTGCCTTATTACCAATACGAGACATAAAAACACCTCCTATTTTCTTCTGTTAATTTTAATTTGTTTGAATATTACCAAACGTAGGCTAATACTTCTCCACCGATATTAAGCTTACGAGCTTCCTTGTCAGACATAATACCTTTAGAAGTTGAAATAATTGCTACTCCTAAACCATTTAATACCTTAGGTAAGTTTTCAGCGTTTGTATGAACGCGTAGGCTTGGTTTAGAAATTCTCTTTAAACCTTTGATAACTCTTTGGCCATCTTCAGTATATTTTAATGTAATTGTAGTTACACTCTTAACTTCGTCAGTAGCCTTGAAGTCAACAATATATCCTTCTTCTTTAAGAACCTTTAAGATTGCAAGCTTAACACTTGATGTAGGAACTAAAACTGTTTCTTTACGCATTGCACAAGCATTCTTGATACGTGTTAACATATCTGCAATTGGATCTGTCATCATATATATTCTTTTCTCCCTTCTACCAACTAGATTTTTTAACGCCTGGAATTTGTCCCTTGTAAGCTAACTCACGGAAACAAATACGACATAATTTGAATTTGCTAATTACAGCATGTGGACGACCACAACGTTCGCAACGAGTATATTCACGTGCGCTATATTTTGCTTTTCTATGATTCTTAACGATCATTGATGTCTTTGCCATAGTCTTGTGTCCCTCTTACTTTCTGTAAGGCATGCCAAGTAATGTTAATAAGGCACGGCCTTCCTCATCTGTTTTTGCAGTAGTAACGATTACGATGTCTAAACCACGAATCTTCTTAACTTGGTCGAAATTAACTTCAGGGAAGATTAATTGTTCTTTAACACCAAGTGTGTAGTTACCTCTACCATCAAATCCGTTAGGATTGATACCATGGAAGTCTCTTACACGTGGTAGGGCGATTGATACTAGCTTATCTAAGAATTCATACATTCTTTCGCCTCTTAATGTTACTTTACAGCCAATAGGCATACCTTCACGTAATTTGAAGTTAGCGATTGACTTCTTAGCTTTAGTAATAATAGGCTTTTGGCCAGAAATAGCTGTCATTTCAACTACTGCGTCATCTAACATTTTAGAGTTTTGAACAGCTTCGCCAACACCCATATTTAATACGATCTTGTCAAGTCTTGGAATCTCCATTGATGACTTGTATGAAAATTTCTTAGCAAGTTCTGCTCTTACAGATGTTTGATATTTTTCTTGTAAACGATTCATAAAAGCACTCCCTCCTACTTAAACTCATAATCAGATTTCTTAGAAACTCTGACTTTAGTTTTAGTTACCTTTCCATTTTTGTCAGTTGATTCAACAACCTTGATTCCAACTCTTGTTGGTTTTTTAGCTTTTGGATCCCAAAGCATAACGTTAGATGCATCAATTGGAGCTTCTTTCTCAACGATTCCGCCTTGTTGATTCTCTTGTGTAGGTTTTTGATGTTTCTTAACGATGTTAACACCTTCAACCTTAACCTTGTTAGTCTTAGGATAAACAGCTAAAACTTTACCAGTTCTTGGTGTTTTAGCACCTTTTTTATCTTCAGTAAATCTATCTTTACCAGCGATAATTACTACAGTGTCTCCAGTTTTAATATTCATAACTATACCTCCTATAGAACCTCAGGAGCTAAAGATACAATTTTCATGAAGTCTTTTTCACGTAATTCTCTAGCAACTGGTCCGAAAATACGAGTACCACGTGGAGTCTTATCTTCACGGATGATTACTGCTGCATTTTCGTCAAATTTAATGTAAGAACCATCTGGTCTACGAAGACCTTTCTTAGTTCTAACGATTACTGCTTTAACTACATCACCTTTTTTAACTTGTCCGTTAGGTGTTGCTTCCTTAACTGAGCATACAACGATATCGCCAACATTAGCATATCTGTGTAGTGCACCGCCAAGGACTTTAATTATTAATAATTCACGAGCACCGCTGTTATCAGCAACTGCTACTCTAGTCTCTTGTTGTACCATTATTCAATTGCCTCCTAACTAAAGTGCTTCTGCAACTGTAACGATTTCAACTAGTGTATATCTTACAGTCTTTGATAAAGGTCTTGTTTCCATAAAGCGAACTATGTCGCCAACCTTTGCTTGATTTTGTTCATCATGAACATGGAATTTAGAAGTTTTCTTAACTCTCTTCTTATAAATAGGATGAATATCGAATGTATCAACAGCTACAACGATTGTCTTATCCATAGAATCAGAAACTACTTTTCCAGTGAAAAATTTTCTACTATTACGTTCCATGATAAATCCTCCTAATTAGAAGCCTTGCTAGCTGTTTCTTTTTCAGTAATAACTGTCTTCATTCTAGCAATGTTCTTTTTAATTTCATTCATACGAGCAGGATTTTCAAGATTGCCTAAAGCTGCTTGGAATTTTAGGTTGAATAATTCTTCCTTTAATTCAGCAATTTTAGCATTAATTTCTTCAACACTCATTTTACGAATTGATTTATTAACTTCTGTCTTTTTCATTATTGCTCGTCACCTTTTGCAATTATCTTTGTAGAGCAAGGTAATTTGTGTGATGCAAGACGTAATGCTTCTCTTGCGATATCTTCACTAACACCAGCTACTTCAAATAAAATTACACCTTTCTTAACTACTGCAACCCAGCATTCAGGAGCACCTTTACCAGAACCCATACGTACAGCAAGAGGTTTCTTTGTCTTAGATAGATGTGGGAATACCTTAATCCATACTTGACCTTGACGGTTCATCTTACGAGTAATGGCAACACGGGCAGCTTCTAATTGGTTATTTGTTAACCAACAGCCTTCAGTTGCAACTAAACCGAATTCACCGAATGCGAATTCAGTACCACCTTTAGCTTTTCCATGGAAATAAACTCTATGTGGACGACGGTATTTTGTTCTTTTAGGCATTAACATAATTACTTGTCCTCCTTTTGAGCTTTTTCTTCTTTTGCAGGTTTATCTTCTCTAGGTTTTCTTGGACCTTTCTTTAATGTTTGTTTCTTAACATCATTTTCGAAAGCTCTAGGTTCTACATTGAATACTTCTCCTTTGTAGATCCATACTTTGATACCTAATTTACCATAAGTAGTGTTTGCTTCTGCAATAGCATAATCAACATCAGCACGAAGAGTTTGTAGTGGAACTTGTCCTTCATTATAACCTTCGCTTCTAGCCATTTCAGCACCGCCAAGACGACCAGAAATTAATGTCTTAACACCCTTAGCACCAGCCTTTAATGCTCTTTGAATAGCCATCTTTTGAACACGACGGAATGAAGCACGAGCTTCAAGTTGGTCAGCCATAGATTGAGCTACTAAATTAGCATCTAATTCTGGACGTTTAATTTCTACTATATTAAGGATAATTTCCTTCTTAGTAATGAATTTTAATTCTTTAACAACTGCGTTCTTAGTTTCGCCTTCGTGACCGATAACTACACCAGGTTTAGCAGTGTATAGAGTAATTTTTACTCTATCTTTATTGTTGGCACCTTTAACACGTTCAATAATAACACGTGATACAGCAGCCTTCTTATATACTGTCTTTAGATATTCTCTAATTTTTAAGTCTTCATGTAATAAATCAGCTACTGAATTCTTATCAGCATACCAAGCAGCATCCCAATCACGGATTATACCAACTCTTAGACCAACTGGACTAACTTTTTGACCCATGTTTTATGCCTCCTCCTTATGTTCAGCAACTACCACTGTGATGTGGCAAGTTCTTTTCATAATAACGTCTCCACGACCTTTAGCACGTGGGAACATTCTCTTCATTCTCATACCATCAGTTACGAAACATTCCTTAACATATAAGTTTTCAGGATTCATTTCATAATTGTGTTCTGCATTTGCACATGCAGAATTTAATACTTTTAACACAACCTCACAAGCTTGTTTGTTAGTTAATTTTAAGATTGCTCTAGCTTCTGCTACATCCTTGTTACGGATTAAATCAACAACTAAGCGAGCCTTACGAGGAGTGATTCTAACTGTTTTTGCAATTGCTTTTGCTTCCATATTAATTCTTTCCTCCTACTAAGCTGCTTTCTTATCATCTGTGCCTGTGTGGCCTTTAAATGTTCTTGTTGGTGCAAATTCACCAAGCTTATGACCTACCATGTCTTCTGTAACATATACAGGAACATGAGTACGGCCGTTATATACTGCGATAGTTAAGCCAACGAATGCAGGGAAGATTGTTGATCTACGTGACCAAGTTTGAATAACTTTCTTATCTCCGCTTTCAGCTTGTGCTTGAACTTTTTTCATTAAATGTTCATCGCAGAAAGGACCTTTTTTAATTGATCTAGACATTACTATTCTTCCTCCTACTTATCGTTTCTTCTTCTAACGATTAATTTATTAGAAGCTTTCTTATGCTTACGAGTCTTTAAACCAAGTGCTGGTTTACCCCAAGGTGTCATTGGAGATGGGTGACCAATTGGACACTTACCTTCACCACCACCATGAGGGTGATCTACTGGGTTCATTACTGAACCACGAACTTCTGGACGTAAACCCATATGACGAGCTCTACCAGCTTTACCAATTCTTACTAATTCATGTGATTCGTTACCAACTTCACCGATAGTTGCTTTACAAGTAGCTAATACCTTACGAACTTCGCCGCTTGATAAACGAACCAATACATAATTACCTTCACGACCAAGGATTTGAGCAGAAACACCAGCTGATCTAGCTAATTGTCCACCTTTTCCTGGGTGAAGTTCAATGTTATGAATTAAAGCACCAACTGGAATTACACCAATTGGAAGTGCGTTGCCGACTTTGATATCAGCTTTAGCACCAGATTCTACAACCATACCTACTGTTAATCCCTTAGGAGCTAGGATATATCTCTTTTCACCATCTTTATAAGATAGTAAAGCGATATTAGCTGATCTATTTGGATCATATTCAATAGTTTTTACTGTTGCAGGGATATCATCTTTATTTCTCTTGAAATCGATGATACGATATTTTCTCTTAACACCGCCGCCTCTATGACGTACTGTGATTCTACCAGTGTTGTTACGACCAGCATTCTTCTTAAGAGGAGCTAATAGAGATTTTTCTGGAGTGTCAGTTGTGATTTCTTCGAATGTTAAAACTGACATGTTACGTCTACCGTTAGACGTTGGCTTATATTTTCTAACTGCCATAGTTAATATTTTCCTCCCCACTAAATTTCGAATGCAGCAATCTTATCACCATCAGCAAGCTTTACGATAGCCTTCTTATATGCAGGTTTGAAACCGATATATTGGCCAACTCTAGCTCTCTTAGGTAATACGTTTACTGTATTTACGCTTAATACTTTTACTTTGAAGATTTCTTCTACTGCGTTCTTGATTTCAATCTTGTTAGCAGTTTTGTTAACTTTGAAAGTGTACTTGTTGAAATCTTCTTTTAATTTGATTGTCTTTTCAGTAATGATAGGACCTTGAATAATATCATAAGATTTAGTCATATTACTTCAATTCCTCCTCGAAATACTTAATTGCGCCTTCAGTTAATACTAAGTTCTTATAGCAAAGAAGTTCGTATACTGATGCGTTGTTAGCTACTGTATAGAAAACAGTTGGAATGTTTCTTGCAGATAAGTTTGCTACATCTGAGAATTCTTCTGGAGCACAAACAACCATTGTCTTGCCTTCAACTTTAACATTTGATAGGAATTCAACGAATGCTTTTGTCTTTGCTTCTTCAAAAGTAAGCTTATCAACAGCAACTAATAATTTTTCACTTAGCTTATAAGATAATACATTCTTTAAAGCTAATCTCTTTACTTTCTTATTAAGCTTGAAAGCATAGCTTCTAGGTGTAGGTCCAAATACTGTACCGCCGCCTACCCATTGAGGAGCTCTAGTAGAACCTTGACGAGCTCTACCTGTACCTTTTTGTCTGAAAGGCTTCTTACCGCCGCCTCTAACTTCACTACGACCCTTAGTGTCGTGTGTTCCTTGTCTCATAGCTGCTCTTTGTGCATTAACTACATCATAAACAACTTGTTGATTAAAAGGAGTTTCAAATACTTCTGCAGATAATTTTAAATCTTTAACTTTTTCGCCAGCTTGATTTAATAATGCTATTTTTGCCATATTCTATCTCTCCTTCCTACTTACCAGCCTTAACTGCTGTTTTAATAACAACATAGCCTTTTCTAGGTCCTGGTACATTACCACGAACTAGGATAAGTTTTCTTTCTACATCAACTTTTGCAATTGTAAGGTTTTGAAGAGTAACTTTGTCATGTCCCATATGACCTGGCATTTTCTTACCTTTCATGTTACCTTTGATTGCGCCCATTGAACCAACGATTCTGTGACAAGCAGATGTACCGTGGCTCATTCTAAGACGTGCATGATTGTAACGCTTAATTGTACCAGCAAATCCTTTACCTTTAGATGTACCTGTTACATCAATTACATCGCCTTCATTAAAAATATCAACATTAATTTCTTGGCCTACGCTATAACTAACTAATTCATTTCCTAAAGCTTCAGAGAAACGGAATTCTCTGATGAAGCGCTTAGGAGCAGTGTTAGCTTTAGCCACGTGACCAAGCTCAGGTTTATTTGCTAAACTTTCTCTTTTGTTAGCACAGCCAACCTGAACAGCTACATAACCGTCGTTTTCAACTGTCTTTTGTTGTAATACTACGTTATCAGAACAGTCAACAACAGTAACTGGAACTAATTTTCCAGCTGCATCGAAGATCTGAGTCATGCCCAGCTTCACGCCTAAGATTCCCTTAGCCATTTCGAAATTACCTCTTTCTTTAATATTTTTTCTTTTTTTGGTTTTTTATTTTTTGTAGGTCTACTACTTCTTTAATACGATATCAACACCAGAAGGTAAGTCGATACGAATTAAAGCATCAATTGTTTGTGGAGTTGGATCCACGATTTCGATTAATCTCTTATGAGTTCTTCTTTCGAATTGTTCACGTGAGTCTTTGTTAACGTGTGGTGAACGAAGAATTGTGAATACTTCCTTTTCAGTTGGAAGAGGAATAGGTCCGTTTACCTTAGATCCTGTCTTCTTAACTGATTCTACAATTTTCTTTGCAGATTGATCAAGTAATCTGTGATCATAAGATTTTAATCTGATCTTAATCTTATCTTTTGCCATTTTTTTACTCCTTTCGCCTATAATCTTGTATAGACTAGCTCCATGAGAAAACCCAAGACACGGCAATGACAACGCTTTTCCGTGTGTCGGCAACCTCCCACTTCACTGCTAATGTAAGCTCGATACAGAGCCTTTTATATCATATCAAAAACGGAATCAATATGCAAGTCTTTTTTTAAAATTTTTTACGCGCACGCATAATGCGTATATACACGCGCGCACGTACACATACGCTAAAATATAATAAATATGATAAAAAAAGCCTGATTTCTCACTAAAATCAGACTTTAATTTTTTTTAATATTTTTTTAAATTTTCTTATTTTTTTAATTTTTAGCTGTTTTTCTTCTTCATTTCAGCTAAATAAGTTACTACAGAGTGGGCAGCCACATTACCTTCTCCTACTGCCTTAGTATATTGGTATGGCTTACCTGTACAATCTCCAGCTGCAAAACAGCCTTCCATATTAGTTTTACCATGTCTATCTATCTTAATATGGCCTTCTTCTACTTCTATACCAGGTACTAGAATTGAAGGTGTAATTGCACTTCTTAGCATAAAGATACCATCTGCTTCAATTTCCTTATCCTTAAATTGCATCTTCATCTTCTTATTTTCTTTAGAAACACTAAGTGGTCTATCTTTGATGATTTCAATATTATCACCACTTAAACCTACTTCTTTATATAACGCTACTACTGATACCTTAGATGCAAGAGATGCTAGATATTCTATTTCATGCTCATATTCTTTATCAGTAGCTAGAACTACTATTTCTTTTCCTTTATATAAGAATCCATCACATGTAGCACAATATGATATTCCACTACCTACATAGTCAAGCTCACCCTCTAGTGGCTTAACTGTTTCGACACCAACAGTTAGTATTACTGCTGTACCCTCATATTGCATATCACCACATAATACTCCATAATGATCACCCATATTATATACACCAGTTACTTGTGCTTCTGTTATTTCAATTCCCATTTGATCAATTTGCTTAAGAAATACTTCTTGCATTTCTTTTCCACTAACACTAATTAAGCCAGTATAATTTCTAATACATTCTGCATTATTAATTTTAGTAGATAACTTTTTACTACCAAGCCATAAGAAATTCTTATTTAATTGCTTTAATGTTAAGGCTGCTGATAATCCTGCAGGACCAGTGCCTATAATTACTACATCGTACATAATTAATCCTCCTAAATTAGATTGTATACAATTTAATTATAATGATTTTAATTTAAATGTCAATATAAAATTAAAACCCTAGGGGGTGCTAGGATTTTAATACCATCTTTTCTTCTTTTTATCTTTCTTTTCTAACTTTTTAGCAAGTGCGTCTATTTCAGCTTGTCTTCTCTTCTTATAGCCAGGCTTTTTCTTACCTAGAGGTACATGCTTTGCGGCAACTGCTTTATAATTACTTTCTGGTTTCTTTCTTTCAGTATTCTTATGAGGAACTAATTCCTTATTCTTAATATCATAATATTCTGGCTTAATACCTTTTTTAAGTAGATTATCTAAATACTTTTGATCTAATTCATCATAAAGTGTATATACTATACCATCACTATACATTCTTCCTGTTCTACCACTTCTATGAATATAAAATTCATAATCGATAGGTAGATTGAAATTAATAATATGTGATACACCCTCAATATCAATACCACGAGCTGCAATATCAGTTGCGATAACGAATTGATATTTTAAATTATTAATATCCTTTACAACTCTTTTTCTTTCCCTAGAATCTAAGTCTCCATGAAGTACGCCAACAAAGAAGCCATCGTTCTTTAGCATTGATGATATTTCATCAACCTCAGTCTTCTTATTAGCAAATATTAAGCATAGATATGGATTGAATGTAGATATTAAATCCTTTAATACCTCATATCTATCTTTATATTTGATATTAATCCATTTATGAGCAATCTTTAATTCCTCTAGGTTATCAAGCTTAATATGATATGTATTAGTCATATATTTCTTTACATAAGGAAGGATTGCTTCATTAACAGTTGCTGAAAAGAACATCTTTTTAGCATCACCCAAGACATTAGTGATTTCATCTAATTCCTCTTGATATCCTCCCTTAAAGATCATATCAACCTCATCAACAATAAAGAATTCAGATGTATATATCTTTAAGATATTATTGTCAATTGCTAAATCCTTAATTCTACCAGGCGTACCAATAACGATATGTGGTTGGTTATTCTTAAGCTTTTCAATATCAGCTTCCTTGAATGTACCACCAGTATATAGCTTTACATTGATAGTCTTACCAGAAAACGAAGCCATGTGTTTAGCAAACTTATATATTTGAGAGGCTAATTCCTTAGTAGGGGCAATAATAGTTGCGAAAACCTTATTAGAATCTTCATCTAAAGCATTAAAAATAGGAATTAAAAAGGCATGAGTCTTACCAGAACCAGTCTTAGACTCACCTAAGATATTTTTATTGCTAGATAAATTATTAAATACATCCTTTTGAATATCAGTAAATTCTTTAAAGCCTAAATCTTCTACTGCCTTCATAATATAATCTTTAAAATTATATTTATTTTCCATTATTATTACCTCTCTTCCATTTTATAACATCCTTACCAAATCTATCTTGAAATTCTCTTACCATATTATCAATGACTATTTCCTTTTCAGTTTCATCATTAATAGTAAATAAATTATATTCCTTTGGTAAATTATCTTTCTTAATCAGATTAGCAAGTCCTACTCCAAGTAATCTATAGCTAGTACCTGGTTTAAAATATTCATCTATTAAATCAGCAATTATTTCATTCATCACACTAATATCATCAGTGTATTCATCTAAGGTAGTTCTTCTTGAGAATGTTTTAAAATCACTGTCCCTTAAGGTTAGGATAATTGATTTAGCTAAATAATCATCCTTAGTTAGCCTATAATGAACCTCTCTTACCATTGCTCTAGATTCATAGATTAATTCTTCTGCGGTAGTCTTAAATACATCAAATGTTTGTGATGTGGATATAGATTGAGAATCAGAATATCTATTAGGATCAACAATATTTGTTGAATTGCCCATAATATGCTCATATGCATAATCATATTGAGCTTTACCAATTAAATTGATGATTTTATCTTTATTATCTAAATTCATAAAATCACCAATGGTATTTATTCCATTATCAATTAATTTTGGATAGGTCTTTTTACCAATGCCAAATATATCTTTAACTGATAAAGGATATAGCTTTTCTTCTTTTTCTTTTTTTCTTATTACAGTAAGTCCAAGTGGCTTTTTCATATCGGATGCCATTTTGGCATAAAATAATGTTGGACCTATTCCAATTGATGCCCTTAGATTCAATTCATGTAATAAACGATATTGTATTTCTTTAGCTAAAATGATAGGATGTCTTTTTTTAGATATCTCTGTCATATCAGCATAAACCTCATCAATAGATGCGACTTCAACTATTTTAGTATATTCTAAAATTAAGTCAACAAATTTATGATGATATTTTTGATAGCTTTTAAAATCATGGTTAACGATTTTAAGGCTTGGTAATAATCTAAACGCCTCTACCTGACTCATTGCTGAATGAATCCCATATTTACGAGCCTCATAGGATGCAGTTGAAAGTACCCCTTTATAGCTTCCTTCACGTCCTATAGCAAATGCTTTACCTCTAAGTGAGGGATCATTTATTTCTGCAACAGAGCAAAAAAAAGCGTTCATATCTATATGAAATATTACTCTACCATTACCCCTCGAATTAGTCATTTTTTATACTTCCCTTTTTCAAACATTTGTTATATAATAGCACTAGTTTATTATAACATTATTTTTTAAGTAGGTGAAGAATTAATGAGCAGAAGCAAAAATTATAGTCAAGAAGCTAAGAAAAATAAAAATAAAAAGAATTACGTTGTTGAACAAGAAAACACTGTAAAGAATGAAAAAGTTTATCAAAATCCTGCCAATACCCATTGGGGAAAATGGATTATTGTAATTCTAGCTTTATTAATGGGCTTTGGTAGTCTAATTTCAATAATTATAATTTTAGCAACAAGATAATGATAATTGGGGTTTTCCCAATTATTTTTTTAGGTGATGATATGATTAAATTAATTGCATTAGATCTAGATGGAACACTTCTAGATGATAATAAAAATATATCAAAAGAAAACATAGATGCCATAAATTATGCAAAAGCACATGGAGCTAAGGTTGTAATTTCTACAGGTAGACCACGTGCAGGGGTTGAAAAGGTATTAAATACCTTAGGCATAAATGGTGATGATGAATATTTAATAATTTATAATGGTGGTAAGATATTAAATGTTGGAACAAATGAAACTATTTATTCTACTACTATCACTGGTAAAACAGTAAAAGAATTATATGAAGAATCAAAATTACTAAATACTGATATTCATGCATTTAGAGAAAATGAAGAATTAATTACACCAAAACATAATCCATATACAGATGTTGAGGCAAAAATTAATTTTATCGAAGATCATCTATATGATTTTAATAAAATCAAAGATAATGATTTATTCATTAAATGTATGCTGGTATCAGATCAAGATAATTTAACTAATGCTATGGCTAATGTTAATGAAAAATTCTACAAGGAATTTAGCATGGTGCGCTCTTCTACAATCTTCTTGGAATTTTTAAACAAAAACTCTGATAAGGGTAAGGCATTAAAAGCTTTAGCTGATTACTTGCATATTGATATGAGTGAGGTAATGGCTATGGGTGATGCCAATAACGACATATCAATGATAAAGGTTGCTGGTGTTGGTGTTGCTATGGAGAATGCTTTTGAAGAAGTATTTGAATATGCTAATTATATAACTGATACAAATAACAATAGTGGTGTTGCAAAAGCAATAATGAAATATATGAAATAGGGGATACCAATTTGGTATCCCCATTTTATTAAAATATATAAAATGGTCAGTATAGAACTGACCATCATTTATTATTTCAATCTTTTTACTAATTCATCATGCATTTCTTCATATCCTGGCTTGCCAAGAAGTGCAAACATATTCTTCTTATATGATTCTACACCAGGTTGATTGAATGGATTAACACCAAGTGTATATGCTGATACACCACATGCAAATTCAAAGAAATATGCCATGTAGCCATATGCATAAGCACTGATTTCAGAAATGTTAACTCTAATGTTTGGAACACCACCATCAACATGAGCAAGAAGTGTACCAGTCATAGCCATCTTATTAACGAAATCCATTCCTTTACCAGCTAAGAAGTTAAGACCATCAAGGTTATCATCATTTGCTTCAATAATCATATCTCTTTCTGGTTTTTCAACATTGATAACAGTTTCAAATAAAGTTCTTTCACCTTGTTGAATCATTTGACCTAATGAGTGTAAGTCAGTTGAGAATGATGCTGAAGTAATCCAAATGCCTTTATTATCTTTACCTTCTGATTCACCATAAAGTTGTTTCCACCATTCAGCAAAATAATTTAATTTAGGCTCATAGTTAACAAGCATTTCAAGCTTCTTACCACTTCTATAAAGTACATTACGCATTAAAGCATATTGTAAACCTTCATTCTTAGCTACTTCACGCTCTAAGAAATGCTTATGTGCATCCTTAGCACCTTGCATCATTTCATCGATATCAACACCAGCTGCAGCAATAGGAAGTAGGCCTACAGCAGTTAAAACTGAATATCTACCACCTACATTATCAGGTACTACAAATTCTTCATAGCCTTCAGAATCTGCTAGAGTCTTTAAGGCACCACGTGCTTTATCTGTTGTAGCAAAGATTCTGTTCTTTGCTTCTGCTTTACCATAACGTTTTTCAATATAATCCTTGAATATTCTAAAAGCGATAGCTGGTTCAGTTGTTGTACCAGACTTAGAAATTACATTGATTGAGAAATCTTTTCCTTCTAGATATTCAAGTAAGTCTCTAACATAAGATGATGAAATTTGATTACCAACGAAGATAACCTCAACACCCTTGTGTGAGAAATAGCCCTTTAGCATTTCAATTGCAGATCTAGCACCTAAATAAGATCCACCAATACCGATTGCTAGTAATACATCAGAATTAGCTTTAATCTTTTCAGCAGCCTTCTTAATTCTTGCGAATTCTTCTTTATCATAATCAAGTGGTAGGTCTAACCAACCTAAGAAGTCATTACCTGCACCCTTTTTGCTTCTTAATAAATCATGGGCAGCAAGAACTTCCTTTTCTACTTGCTTATATTCCTTTTCTTCATAAAAACCATTACATAAAGACGTATCTAAACTTAATTTAAAACTCATTTCTTCTCTTCCCCTCCATAAATACTATCTTCTTAATAACATGTTAATTATATTAGCTGTAGCCTCAGGTGTAGCAACTGGATTGGCTTGTGTACGAATTACTAATAAAGCACCAATCATACCAATTATAGTACCAACTACTGCACCACCTAGAACCTCTCTAGTTCTATGGCCAAGCATTTCCTTTAAATGACCTTTCTTACCATAACCAAGTTCCTTCTTTTCTTCTTCAGTTAGGTTTTCAGCGATTCTATTTAAAATCTTGGCATGCTTTGATGCTTCAAGTCTAACACCAGTCGCATCATGAATTACAATCGCAGAGAATACTACCGCAACTGTAAAGCTCCAGTCTAATTTATTTTCTGTATACCATTGAATCATACCTAAGCTGATGTCTAAGGCAATACAAAAAGCCGTGTGTGATGAAGGGAAACCACCTGTTGAAATAAACAATTCAAAGCGTGGTCTTTTATCCTTTATTGAATAAAAGATAACCTTTAATATTTGAGCTGTTAGCATAGATATTACACTTATTAGTAATACCTGCATGGCTCTACTTGTAACAATGTTTGCAAGATCCTGTCTTGTAAGTGGCGCTGGATCAACTAAAAACATATAATCACTCTCCTGTTACGTTTCTTACTTCTACTACTTCTGGAATATATTCACATAGTAATGATTCAATTCCGTCCTTTAGGGTGATATCGATAGCGCCACAGTCCATACAAGCGCCTAGTAGTCTTACATAAACTACGCCATCTTCATATTTTAAAAATTCAATATCTCCACCCTCACTATTTAAATAAGGACGAATTTTATCTAATACCTTTATTATTTCTTTTTCTATATTCTCGTTCATTTTCTCAACCTATTTCTTGTTATTATTATTGTTCTTCTTTTTATTATTATGCTTATGCTTGAAATTATTAAATGACATTGGTTTCTTCTTTGATGGATCAAAATCAGGTGAGGCAGACACATATGTTTGTGTAGGCTCAGGAGCTGGCTTTGTAATACTTGGCTTATTGTTGTAGTCAGTATCCTTCTCAATTAGATCAGATGGCAGACTACCCTTAGGTAATGCGCCAATACGTTCTGAATCAATATTGATATTTGGCTTAACGTGCTCTGTTGTCTCAAGTATTAATGATTCCTTATCAAAGTTTTCTTTTTCAAGTGGTGTAATTTTATATCTTGATTCTTCATCACGTTCATGATGATTTTTAACATACTTTTGATATTCATCCTCATCCTTTACTCTTTTTAAAACATAAAAAGGGCAACCAAATGCACATGATGTTTCAATATAATTATCGATATTGCTACAGTCCTTTTCATCAAAACCTTTAAGTCTTAATATACCTGAAGAAATATCACCAACTATATAAACATATTTATCAAAATATTCTTCAAAATATTTATCCACAAATTTGTCCAAATTGAAGGCATCACGGTAATTTCTAGTTAATACATAATTACCTTTGATACATTTTATAAATTCCATACTCATCTTCCATTCACCAAATATTTATATAGGCCATTAAGACCTAACATAATATCATCATAAGCTTTATCAAAATCATCTGTATACCATGGATCAGATATATCACGGTTAATACCTGCATATTCAAGTAATAGATGTGTTTTACCTCTAACATCAAATCCCATTAATCTTGTAAGATTATAATAATTATTGTGATCCATAATGATTATCAAATCATAATAATCATACATTTCCTTTGTGATTTGTTTAGCATGATGTCCTCTGTAATCTATTTTGAATCTATCAAGTATACCTCTAGCCCCGTAGTACACACCATTACCAATCTCTTCACGAGATGTTGCGGCTGAATCTATTTCAAAGTTTGATTCCTGATGATTATCACTAACCATCTTTTTAAATAAGTATTCAGCCATAGGGCTACGACAAATATTACCATGACACACAAATAATATTTTATGCATAATTCACCTAATCATTAGATACTAAGCATACTGCTTCACAGGCAAGTGCTAATTCTTGTCCAATAAAGCTCATACCTTCATAGGTAGTAGCTTTAATAGAAACTAAATCAACATCAACACCAAGAAGTGAAGCTATACTTAATCTCATTTGTTCCCTTATAGGAGCAATCTTAATCTTTTCAGAATAAATAGTTACATCAAGATTATTTAATTTATATCCTCTTGATAAAACCATATCATAGCACTTAGTCAAAATAATCTTAGAATCCATATCAAGTGTTGCATTACTATTATCTGGGAAATGTGTACCTAAATCACCTAAAGCAAGGGACCCAAGTAAACTTTCAGCAATGGCATGCAAAACAACATCGGCATCACTATGACCAAGTAGTCCGACTTTAGACTCTACTTCAATACCACCAAGTATTAATTTTCTACCACTAACAAGCTTGTGTGTATCCCACGCATGACCAATTCTAATCATAATTCCTCCAGATTAATTTGGCTAATTCATAATCTATCTTAGTTGTAATTTTAAAATTATCAGGATTTGAATTAATTATTTTAATTTCAAATTCAGGATGATAATTTTCTATTACAGCTATATCATCTGTAAATAACTTATTATCTCTAATAGCCTTATGATAGCTATCAAGTAATATCTTAGTTGGAGCACACTGAGGTGTCTTTGCAGCAACCAAGTTCTCTCGATTTAATACTTTTAATTTATTATCTTCTTTTACTCTAATTGTATCCTTAACTGCTTCTGCACAAAGTAAGGCATTATCATCTGAAATATTAGAAATCATTTCTTCTAATACTTCTTTTGATAAGAAAGGTCTAGCACTATCATGGATAAAAACATAATTACCAGTAACTAGTCTTAAGCCATTATAGACACTTTCCATTCTGGTTTTACCACCAGTAGTTACCTTAACATAGTCAGGAAGCTCTATCTTATCTGATTCATTAACGACACAGATTATTTCAAAATTATATTTTTTGAATAAATCTAATGAATATTCATATATTTTTTTATTGCCAAGAGGAAGTAATACCTTATTGGTATCCATCTTCATTCTACTTCCAGTTCCAGCCATTAAAAGTATTAATGAATTTTTCACAATCTCACCTATCTTATGTCTTTATAATAAGCGTATTTAGAAGTGTAATTTGGGCTACTAGCAACCTTCATAGCGGCTGTAGCATTCTTAACTGCGTTTGCAGGAGCTTCATCATTTGAATATGATAAGCCCATAAATATATTAGTAACTAAATTAATAGAACCATAATTAGCCTTTAATACTAATAATTTATCTTCTTCTCTTAAATAATTCTTTAGTGATTCCATCTTGTTGTATTCTGTAATTAAAGCAACAAATTCCAAACCACTAATTCTGTATACATAATTTTCAACAGCGAAATTCTTTTTAAATCTTTCAACAAATCCCGCAATCATTTGAGTACCAATGGCTCTACCATATTTCTCATTAATTGTAGGAATATCATTAATTTTAAAAGATACTGCAAGAAAGCTCTTATTGTATTCAACTAAATCCTTTAGCTTAGAATGAAGTTCAGATACTCCCTTAATTGAATCTAGTGGTGTATCAGTATGTTCAAATGAATAATCATCTATAACATTCATAATACCACATAGCTCTACACCATTTTCTGTTACAATTCTTTTACCTACTTCCTTTATGAAGGCAAGGTAAGATCCTGTATTGTAACGATAAGTTAATGTGTATTCTCCTCTGATTTCTTTAATGCTATCAAAAAGTAATGTTTTATCTTCTGGATGAACATTCTTATAGAAGTCTTCAGTAGCAATTGTGTTACCATTTAAACACAATCTTTTAACTAATGTATCATTAAACCAAATCTTTTTATTTACTAAATCATTAAAATAAATACCATCATTTGTTTTATTTAATAAGAACGCAAAACGAGTCTTAATTGTATCAAGTCTTTCACTTTTACTCTTTAAATCCTTTTCCATTCCGATTAAATCATCATTAGTCTTATTCTCACCAAATAGGATACGACCCTTATAAGATGAATTAGAGAAAATATTAATCTCTTTAAAGTACATAGCACTTTCAACACCACGATCATCTTCTACATTAATTTCAAAGTCGTTATTGTTTTTACCAACCTCTCTTTTATATGTAGCATAGAATCTCTTTATTTCATCCTTACGAGCATCAGTACTATTGATACCAATGATTCGGTATTTATATTCAATTACATCAAAGAAGTTCTTCTTTAGTACTTCTTCCTTAGATAAATCAAAATCTTTTAGTAGTAATGTTGAAATATCCTTAATACGATCTTTCTTATCTAGTAATACAAAGTACTTAGTTTCATCTAAAGACTTTGTTAATTCTCTTTGCATCTGTTCGTTAGATAAAGAGAAATCAATACTAGTAAATAAGATAACCGCAATAATTAATTCAATACCAATTAATGAATAATTAGTAAAGTTTAACCATAATTTATCTTCTAATTGAAGTATTTGATTATAGAATACCAATAACACTCCAACAGCGGCTGTGATTATAAAAGAAAAGATTAATCTAAATTTATATATTGCTCTTTTGCTGATGCATTGCATGATTACAATTAAATCAGCAAGAAAGGCAAATACTAGAGGTACTAAGGGACTTTGATTGAAGAAAGCCTCTATCATTTAAAAATCACCCCGTAATAATAAAGTAGTACCAATCCAGCAACTAATACAAGTGATAACAGTAATACTATCCAAGGCTTAACAGTCTTGTTAGGATTATTAACTGTACTAGTTCTAAAAAGTAAATTAAATGGAGCTGTTAATACTTCAATGATTATATTTAATATTCTCATACATTAACCCTCCTAGTTACCTAAGTAAATATTGATGTACTCTAAAAGTTCATTTTTATTGTTCATCAAATTCATAAATCCTGCAGCGGCGATATGAACATCACCTGTTTCTTCTGAAACGATGATTGTAAGTGAGTCAGTGATTTCTGAAATACCTACACCAGCTCTATGTCTAGAACCAACTGTCTTTTCAATTGATTGATCTTGAGATAGTGTATAGTAGGCTGCCGCACAGACTATTTTATTTCCTCTAATGATTACGCCACCATCATGTAGTGGTGAATCCTTAATGAAGATTTGTTCAAGTAATTCCTTTGAAATATCCGAGTTAAGGGTAATAGCACGTTCAGCATATTGCTCAAGTGATATATGTTGTTCAATAGTGATTAGGGCGCCAACCTTATTTGATGACATGTTGAATACTGCATCAACGATTGCTTCCTTTGTTGCTTGAGTTGATGAGATAAGCATTGTCTTCTTATTATCATCACCCTTACGGAATTCCATCATTTTTCTAATTTCAGGTGCTAGTAATACAACTGCACAAACAATGTATGAAGATAGGGCTACGCCATAAATTGCCTTTGAAATTTCAAAGTTCAATTTATCAGCAAATATGAATATCACAAGCATTAATGCACCTATGATAGTTAAATGTAATGCCTTTCTAAATTTTATACAAACGAATACAATAAATGAAACCATGAATAATGCAAGATAAGCATCAATGATTATTCTTACAACTGCATTGTTATCAAAGAATTGATTCATTTCTTCCCAAAATAAGAAGTTCATACAATCACCCTCCCTTTATATTTTATATATTTAAAATATAAACACTCTTTTACATTATACAACAAAAGTTATAAATCTCAAACGATTTAAAAGAAAAAAGTCCTATAAAAAGAAAAAAAACATTGAAATATCAATGTTTAAAGGAAGGTAAACTAATTCTGGATTCAGAATTCTTTTGTAAAAATGGTGCCTCAGGGCAGGATTGAACTGCCGACACCAGGATTTTCAGTCCTGTGCTCTACCAACTGAGCTACCGAGGCAAATAAGTGGCGGTCTGGACGAGACTCGAACTCGCGACCTCCTGCGTGACAGGCAGGCATTCTAACCAGCTGAACTACCAGACCATTATAATTGGTTGCGGGAGAAGGATTTGAACCAACGACCTCCGGGTTATGAGCCCGACGAGCTACCAGACTGCTCTATCCCGCGATGTATGTTAATAGTCAAAATCGACTAGCTTTTTCATTCTATCACTATCACATTTCTTTGTCAACATCTATTTTTCTATTTTTTAGTTAAAATTTCCAAAAAAATAGGAGAGTAAACTCTCCTACTTCTTCATCAAATATTCGTCAATAGCTTTTGAAGCTACCTTACCAGCACCCATAGCTGATATAACTGTTGCAGCACCTGTAACAGCATCACCACCAGCATAGACTGCTTTTCTTGAAGTTAAACCATCCTCATTAACAATGATTCCACCACGGTTATTAACCTCAAGACCTTCTGTTGTATTTTTAATAAGTGGGTTAGGTGATGTACCAATAGCCATAATAACTGTATCCATATCCATTACAAATTCTGATCCTGGAATCTCAACAGGTCTACGTCTACCTCTTTCATCAGGTTCGCCAAGCTTCATCTTAATGCATTTTAAAGCTTTTACAAAGCCGTTTTTAGGGTCTCTTGGATTTTCAGGATTATGGCATCCTAAAATCTCAACAGGGTTATTTAATAATTTAAATTCAATACCCTCTTCCATTGCATGCTCGACTTCTTCTTTTCTTGCAGGAAGCTCTTCAAGTGAACGTCTATAAACGATATAAACCTTCTTAGCACCAAGACGAAGTGCAGTTCTAGCAGCATCCATAGCAACGTTACCGCCACCAACTACTGCTACATTTCCACCCTTCATAATAGGTGTAACAGGGTGATCTAGATAAGCCTTCATTAAATTAGATCTAGTTAAGAATTCATTAGCTGAATATACACCATTTAAGCCTTCACCAGGAATACCCATAAAATTAGGAAGACCTGCACCTGAACCAATAAATATAGCCTCAAAACCCATATCAAAAAGTTCATCAACAGTTAATGTTTTACCAATTACAACGTTAGTTTCAACCTTAACGCCTAATTCCTTTAATGTTTCTACTTCCTTAGCTACAATACTCTTTGGTAATCTGAATTCTGGAATACCATAAACAAGAACACCACCAGCTGTATGAAGAGCTTCATAAATAGTAACCTCATAGCCTTTTTTAGCTAAGTCACCAGCACATGTAAGTCCAGAAGGACCAGAGCCTACAATGGCCACCTTATGGCCATTTGAAACAGGCTTTTGAACCTTTTCTTTAGAATTAGCATTATGATAATCTGCAACAAATCTTTCAAGTCTACCAATTCCAACTGGCTCAAATTTAATACCTAAAGTACATTTAGATTCACATTGACTTTCTTGAGGACATACACGACCACATACTGCAGGAAGTGATGAAGTCATTGTGATAATCTTATATGCTTCTTCAAATTCAGAAGTTTTAACTTTTGCAATAAACTCAGGAATATTAATGTTAACAGGGCAACCTGTTACACATGGACGATTCTTACAATTTAAGCATCTTTCTGCTTCTCCTACTGCCATTTCTTTAGTATAGCCTAAAGCAACCTCATTAAAGTTATGAGCTCTAACTTGGGCATCTTGAGTAGGCATAGGGCATTTATTAGGAACTATTGCCATATTAAGCAACCTCCTTTTTTAATAAGTTACATGTCTCTTCATGAGCTTTTCTTTCAAATTCAAAATAGATTCTACTTCTAGACATAGCTTCATCAAAATCAATTTCATATGCATTGAAATCAGGACCATCAACACATGCGAACTTTGTAACTCTCTTACCATCTTGATTTAATGTTAATCTGCAGCATCCGCACATACCAGTACCATCAATCATAATTGAGTTCATTGATGCGATAACTGGAACATTAAATGGTTTAGCAGTTAATGTAACGAATTTCATCATAATAAGTGGTCCAATAGTTATAATCGCATCAAAATGTCTACCTGCATCTAGCATTTCCTTTAAAGGCATAGTTACATTACCTTGACGCTTATAAGAACCATCATCAGTTACAACAACAAGTTCATTTGATGCTTCTTCGAATTCTTTCTCTAATATTAATAAATCTTTATTTCTAAAGCCAATTATACTAGTTACATTAGCACCAAGCTTTTTAAATTCTTCAGCAACTGGTAAGGCGATTGCACAACCAGCACCACCACCGATGATACATACATCCTTGATTCCATCAGTTTTTGTAGGCATACCTAATGGGCCAACGAAATCTTCAATGTATTCTCCTTCTTTTTTATGATTTAAAAGCTCAGTTGTAGCACCAACAACTTGGAAAATAATCTTTACTGTACCCTTTTCTTTATCACAGCCTGCAATAGTTAGAGGGATTCTTTCACCTTCACTATTAACACGTAAAATGATAAATTGGCCAGCCTTTGCCTTTTTAGCAACAAGTGGTGCCTCTATCTGTAATTCTGTAACAGTAGGATTTAAACTTCTTCTTTTTACAATCTTAAACATAGTCTGTTACTCCTTTTTTCAATATCTTTTTTATTATAACATTATTTTTATTATTCTTCTAGAATAATTAAATTAATTACCATAAATGAAGCTTAGAATGGCTAATCTAGTTTTAGATTGTTGTTCAGCTACAGTTATTGTAGCTAAATGATCATCACTTTGAGTCACATAATTAGCATAGCCTGAATGATTAGCTCCATCTATTACTACTTCTTTGAAATTTGCAGGTAAATTAGTCTTATTTTCTGTATATTTATCCATTTTTAAAACACCATCATTAGTTCCATAAATAGACAATACATTAAAATTATCAGGTAGCTTTACTGTTGAATATGAAGCAAGTAGGATTAAACCTTTAAATTTATCAGTATTATTTGCTAGATAGCTAGCCCCCATAGCTCCACCTAGTGAATGCCCCATTAAATAATAATTCTCATAATTATATTTACCTAGGATATTATTTGCTTTAGATTTACCTAAGAAGGCTAAATTACATGGCATATCAATTAAGAAGCAATCAATACCTTCTAATGCTAGATTATAAAGTAGTGGCGCATATGCTGTATATTCTACCTTAGCACCTGGATAAAAGATTATGGCATTTTTAGACCCAATTCCATCAAAAAAATAACCATCATCTATTTTATTAACACTAACAAGTGTAGATGATTTTAAATAATCATCTGCAGATTGATCCTTATGATTATAATTAGTTAAGTAAATAGTTATAGCAATTGATAATGATGCTAAGAAAGAAACAAAGCCAATTATAATCATTACTATTGGTCCAACCTTCTTTTTTCCAATAAGCTTAACGATAGCTGTTAAGACGATTGCTATAGCTAGGGCAATTAATACGCCTAGCAAGAAATAAATAATATATTTGTTTTCCATTTTTATCTCCAGTTTTTGCACATTAATATATAAAAAAACGGCTTAACTAAGCCGATGTTTTTAGGATGGCGGAGAAAGAGGGATTCGAACCCCCGCGGGACTCGCATCCCCTACCGGTTTTCAAGACCGGACCCTTCAACCACTTGGGTATTTCTCCAGAAGTTTATAATTAATAAATATTTTTTAAGATATAACTGGTGGACCCGACAGGACTCGAACCTGTGACCAACCGGTTATGAGCCGGTAGCTCTAACCAACTGAGCTACGGGTCCAAAAAAATCATGGTGGCTCCGGAGGGGGTCGAACCCACGACCTAACGGGTATGAACCGTTCGCTCTAGCCAACTGAGCTACAGAGCCAAAATTATGGTGGAGCTAAGCGGGATCGAACCGCTGACCTCCTGCGTGCAAAACAGGCGCTCTCCCAGCTGAGCTATAACCCCAAAATAGATTAGTTTGGTACCTCGGGCGGGAGTTGAACCCGCACGCCTTTAAGGGGCATGGGATTTTAAGTCCCACGTGTCTACCTATTCCACCACCGAGGCATGTATAAAATATATTAAATTAACCAACACTTTACT
>JAFTDB010000015.1 GCA_017454375.1 Acholeplasmatales bacterium
ACAACTGTTACATCAGACAGATCTAATCTTCCTCCATATCTAAGAGGAGAGACAGTAAAGGGTCATGAGTATTGTTATGAATTTGATGAGAATGAATATCAGGCATTTGAGCTAAGGCTTGCTGATGCTAAAACAAAATGTGAAAATGAAGTAGACTTCAATGAATTCTATTCTGTATATGAAGAAGCAGAAGATTTTTATAATTTGCTTTCTAAAGGATATAAGGCTGAATATTTGGAATATTGCTTATACGGCAAGGACGAATCGCAAGAAAATTATTTAATGTTTCAAAACAGGTCAACCGATATCGTTCAGTGGTATAACGAGGTTGAACATATGGCATATAAAAATTCATTTAAGTCTTTGTTATATCCTGATATGTCGGATGAAGAAATCTTAGCTCGTATTGGTAAAGAATATCCAGAAGCTTATTACACTATTAAAAAAGATTTAAATCAAATAAGTGCTGACTTTTTGGCCTTAGATTATAATTCATCAAATTATACTACTGAGGCTGAAAAGCTAACAGTTAAGTATGTTAATAAAGCCAATGAGTTAAATACTTATTTAGGTAGAGCATATTTCACTGATGCATATGAAACTGAATATGCAAGAGATTTTACGCCAGAGGATACAGATAATTATTTTAAATATGTTATGCAATATGCATTACCTGCATATATTAATTTAGGATCTTCATCAACAAGAGGTCTAACAGCTAGTGAAAAAGAATTATATTATAAATTGTTTGCTAACGAAGGTGGAAGTAAACCTGATGCATTCTTAGTTTGCTTCGATGAAATTGAGGCATATAAGGAAAGCATGGGAGGAGTAGTAAAGGAAGCCTTTGATAATCTATTCAAGGATGGCGGATATTATTACATCACATATGAAAGTAAAGGATATGATGGTGCATTCCAAGATACCTTCACTGATGGTACACCATATGTATTATATGGAACAGGATATCATGATCCATTTACTGTAATCCATGAATTTGGTCATTATACCGCCGCAACTAAATATAATGGAATGTTATGTTATGATTTAGCTGAAACACAATCTCAAGCAAATGAGATGCTATTTGCTTTAGATTTTCTTAATAGACATAACGCTTCTAATAATTTAAAGAATGCAATTATTAATACAAAATTACAAGATTTCTATGAAACAGTTATTATTGCTGCAATCGTTAATGAGGTTGAAAAGGTATGCTATGCAAAATCACCAATGAAGGTTGGTGACATTGATGATGCAGTCAATGCTATATTTAGAAAATATAGAGATTTAGAAAGAGCTGGTTTCTATAATTTGGGTGTAGCATCATATTGTAAATATGTAATGGTATATTCACCTGCATATTATATTAGCTATTCAACATCATTAATTGGTTCACTTGATATTTATAAAATGGCTACAGAGTCATTCAATAAAGGTAAGGAAGCATATTTAAAACTAATTGATTATGATTTCAGTATCAAAGGATATCGTGATGTATATGCACAGGCTGGACTTCATGATCCATTCTCAGAGGAATGTTTCCAATACATTTTCTCTTAATCTTTTACTTGTAAAAGAACGCTCTTTTTGTTATAATCACTATCGTTACAAAGAAAGTAGGCATTAAAATGAAAAAATTATTATTTCCCGTTTTATCATTATTCGCTTTAGCATTAGTGTCTTGTAATAATGGTCAAGACTTATCTAGAACTAGAAAAGATGAAGTAGTGGATTCAATAAGAACTGAATATAAAATTGACTTTACTGAGGATGGAGTAAGACTTGAAACTGATAGTAGAGTTAATCAAAGCTCATATTATGATGTATATGTTCATCAAGATGTTAAAACTAATTTAGTTAAATATTCTTTTAAAGCAACTGAATTAAAGGATACAGCATTAACATTTGATGATGCAATCGAATCAAATAGATTCAAGGGTGTAAATGTTACTGCATTAGTATTTAATGATAATACATATACTGATGAAGCAACAGCTATCCTAAAAGAAGTATATGATTCAACATATGGCTTAGGAAAAGTAAATGAACAAAAGGTATCTGAATTAATTGGTATTACAGTTACTACTAAGAATGCTTGGACACAAAATATGGATGCAGAAGCCCTTGTAAGAGCTTATAAGGACGGTAAGAAGGATATCAATGTTGAAATTGCATATTTACCAGTATTCGTTCATAGACAATATAACAATATTACAGTACTTCAAAGATATGTATTTGTACCAGTCGCAGTAAACTATATCTACAACAATCAAAAGATTGTAGTTAAAGACAATACATATGAACTAGTAGAAAATGACTTAAAAGATATTACAGCTGTAGAATTCAGATGGAATCCACAAGCTGGAAAAGGTAATCTATTAGCTGAGAAGCCACTTGCTGATTACGAAGCTTAAGAGGATTAAAAATCCTCTTTTCTTTTTATCCACATTGAAAACGTTTTCTTTAAAAAGATTTTAAAAAAATACCCCCTAGGTGACTACCTATATTATGAGGGGTGAAAAAATACATGAAAAAATTTTTAACATTTTTAACTTTATTATTTATTATTTTATTGTTTCCAATCACTATCAGTGCACATGATTTCGATGGTGAACAAAATTCTCAAGTTGAAGCTATAGTTGGTAAGAGTAGGGAAGAACTCAACACCATCGACTTCATTAATAAACTTAAGAAGATAGGATCTTCTGGGTATATGGATGAAGGCTATTTGGTATATTTCAGAATTGTAAGGAACAAAACTGTAGCATATGATTTTGATGCTAGAATCTATTTTGTGGATTCTAAGGCTGCAAGATATGAAATCTATATCGATAATGTGATGATGTATCGAGTTACCATTACAGATAATGGATTTGCGTTATTCAATGATATCAGAATAGATTATTTATCTAAGTATGATGATATATTTACAACAAATGCGGTTGGATATAACTTTGTTGGTACATATAATGGTGAATATAATAGACAAAGCTTAAAACAAATCAATTCTGATATTATGGCAGTTGGCTTTAATGCCTTAAATATTTTAAGTGTTGAGAAGCTTGAAGATTTTGAGGTTAAGACATATCAAGATAACTTGCAAAATTATAAGCTTGGTAATTTATTTAGTGTGTCTGGTGTTGAGAGCCAAGAAATAATTGATACAGATTATAATTTTGAGAATAATACTATTGGTGTAGGTAAATATTATATATATTCATCTGGTGTATTAGGTGATAAGCTTGTTTATCAAAAGATGATTATAAATGTAGAAAAAGAAGCTACTCCTACAACACCTGGAACTATCACTACAACCACAACAACTGTTGAACCAACAACTACTACAACTACAGCGCCTGTTGGTACTACAACTAACACTCAACAAACAACTAGTAATGTGACTACAACTAAAGAATTAAAAATAGATGATTATGTTGTAGGATACCGTGATAATATAGAACGCGAAAAATACATTGCTTATTTAAAAAATAAATATGGACTTGATGTTTTAAGGATACAATCATCATATTTTGATAATGCAAATAAGATTGGTAAGCACAATGTAGAGATAATTACTAATGATAAGGTATTTAACGCTAATATTGTTGTTGTAGATGATGTAGCGCCAATAATCATTGGTAATAATGTAACTATCAGCAGTCAAACTAAATTCTCACTTGATGAATATAGAAATAGATTGACAGCAGTAGATGAAATTGATGGCACAATTTCATGTAAGAATATTAAAATGGAGGATCTAGATGGATATCTAAATAATCCTAATAAATCAGGGGTATATAAGATAGAGGCATCAGTATCTGATTTAAGCGGTAATGTATGTAAATCAATATTTGAAATATATGTTACAGATAGTAATAACTATGGTGTCTATATTGAAAATGCGACAATAATTATTACTAATTCAACTGTCGCAAGTGAATCTGATTTAATTAATTTCTTGAAGAAAAATGGACTAATCACAACTAACAATGTTTCTTTGTCTTCAACATATTTTGATTCAGTAGAGCCTAAAGGTGAATACAACCTTGAGGTTTCTGAAAATGATAATAAGAATGTATTTTTGATTCATGTTCAGGATTCAA
This sequence comes from Acholeplasmatales bacterium, assembly GCA_017454375.1. GTDB lineage: Bacteria > Bacillota_I > Bacilli_A > Acholeplasmatales > Anaeroplasmataceae > Anaeroplasma. Next base: position 4,104 of record JAFTDB010000015.1, read on the forward strand.
AAGAGAGTGAAAAAGAAGTAAAGAAGGATACTGATAATAAAACTAATGATTATTTTATCGTTTATATGATTATCGGTATTTCAAGTGTAATTATCTTAATTATTATCATTGTCTATGTCTTCATAAAGAAGAAACACTAGATATTTATATACTTTTCGTATATAATTCTAGTGGTGAAATTTATGGTAGATGATATTTGCGCAATTGCCACACCGTATGGTGTAGGGGCTATATCAATAATCAGATGTAGTGGTCCTGAGGCAATAATCAAAGTTAATAATATATTCAAGGGTAAGGATCTTACTAAGGTAAAGGGAAGAACCATCAATTACGGCTTTATCATGGATAAGGGCGTAATCATTGATGAGGTTTTAGCCAATGTATACCACGCACCACATTCATTTGATGGTGAGAACATGGTTGAGCTAAATTGTCATGGTGGTATTTATGTTACTAACCGTGTACTTGAGACATTACTTCAAAATGGATTCAGACTTGCTGAAAGAGGAGAGTTCTCAAAACGAGGATTTTTAAATCATAAGATGGATTTAACAGAAGCAGAATCTATTATGGATTTAATATCTTCTAATAATGAGCTTGCTTTAATATCTTCAAATAAGTCTTTACGTAGCTCTACTCACAATTTGATTAAATCACTTAGAGATGAGCTTTTAGATATCATTGCGAAGATAGAGGTTAATATTGATTATCCAGAATATGAGGATAGTGTTGATGTTACTAATTCATACATCACTCCAATAATTGATAGATTAATGGATAAGATGGAAAAGATAATTGAAAACTCTAAGGTTTCAAATATCGTTATCCATGGTGTTAAGACTGCTATTATTGGTAAGCCTAATGTTGGTAAATCAAGCTTACTTAATTTACTACTTGATGAAGAAAAAGCCATCGTATCAAATGTTGCAGGTACAACACGTGATATCGTTGAGGGTGTAATTAAAATCAATAACGCAACACTTCATTTAATTGATACTGCAGGCATCCACGAAAGTGATGATATGATTGAGAATCTAGGTATTAAGAAAAGTGAAAGAGCCATCAATGAGGCTGACTTAATTATTCTAATGCTTGATGTATCAAAGCCGCTTGATAAGGATGATCATAAGATTCTTGAGGAAACTAAGGATAAGAAGAGAATCATCATCGCTAACAAGATTGACCTTGTTAAGAATTGGGAGCTTGATGATGTCTTATATTTATCAATGAATGATAAGAAGAGTATTGATATATTATCTAAGAAGATTGAAGAAGTATTAAAAATTAATGAATTTAATACCTATAATGATTTATATTTGAATAATGTTAGACAAATAGATTTAATGAAGAAAGCATTAGAAAGCTTGAAACAAGCTAAGATGGCTTGTGATAATCTATATGATGTAGCATTAATAGAAATCGATATTAAAAAATCATTTGATTTACTTGGAGAGATAACAGGCGAAAGTAACCCTGATGAACTTGTTACTGCCTTATTTACTAAATTCTGCCTAGGAAAATAATTATTAGGATGTGACTTGCTTTGGAACAAAGAAATAGCCTAAAAGCTTGGCTATATCTACTTCCTGCCATCTTGTTGCTTGGAGTATTTATGATATATCCACTTGTGGATGTATTAATCTACTCTCTTGAAGAAAACTTCAATACAGTAACAAGAACATATACCGGAGTAGGTATTGAAAATTATTCACATATATTCAATGACCAAGAGTTTTTTGATGCGCTTAAAAATACCTTTATTATGGTTATTATAACGGTTCCATTATCAACACTTATTGCCTTAGGACTAGCAGTTGGTCTTAACGCAATTAAGCCACTAAGAAGATTGTTTCAGACAATCTTTTTTGTGCCTTATGTAACTAATACTCTAGCAGTTGGTTTAGTATTCATGCTAGTGTTTGCCTATAATCCTCCAGAAAATTATGGTTTATTTAATACATTCATTGGCTGGTTTAGAATTCCAGCTGTGGATTGGATTTCTGCAGATGCATCATATGTATCAAAGATGTTTGTATTATGCTTCTATGTAATATGGACAGTTATGCCTTTTAAGGTAATTGTTTTAGTTGGTGCCCTTCAAGGAGTTAACAAGGATTATTACAAGGCAGCAGCAGTAGATGGTGCATCAAGAGGTAGAAAGTTTAGGCATATCACTGTACCAATGATTTCTCCAATGATTAGCTATTTAGTAATCACTGGTTTTATTGGTGCGTTTAAGGAATATAACAATGCGGTTGCGTTATTTGGTTCTGATTTATCTAAGGCTGGAATGAACACAATTGTAGGTTACGTATATTCAAATATTTATTCTGATACTGGTGGTTATCCATCATATGCTGCCGCAGCAGCTATTACACTATTCTTAATTGTGTTATCTATTACCGCAATTAATTTGGTAGTTAGTAATAAGAAAGTTTATTATAATTAGGAGGAAATTATGGACGTTGAAAAGCAAATTTCCTCTTTGAGGATTAGAAAAATAATCACATTAATAATTATCTATATATTCTTAGTTATTTGGGGAATCTTTGTATTATTCCCGTTCTTTTGGATGCTACTAACATCAATTAGACCACTTGCTGAATATAATGCATTCCCAATAGATTTATATAGTAAGGCACCAACATATGAAAACTATGTCACTGCCTTTACTGCGGATAATCTATTACTTTACATGTCTAATACATTTATGTATGCAATTTTAACAACACTAATAATGGTTGTTGTAACAACACTTGCCGCTTTCGCATTTGCGAGACTAAAGTTTAAAGGTAAGAATTTAGTATTCACAATCTTTTTGGCAATGATGATGATTCCTAATGAATTAGTTATCATTACAAATTATTATACTGTTGTTAATTTAAATCTAAGAAATAGCTTTGTAGGTTTAATTATGCCTACAGTATTATCAGTATTCTATATTTATCTTCTTAGACAAAACTTCATGCAGGTGCCTGACTCAATGTACATGGCAGCTAAGGTAGATGGAACAAGTGATTTTGGGTATTTAACTAAAATATTGATTCCACTATCAAAGCCAACTATTATTACAATTACAATCTTAAAACTAATTGAATGCTGGAACACATATGTATGGCCAAGATTAGTTTCTACAAAGAAGGAATATTATTTAATAAGTAACGCAATCCAAGAGATTAGAGAAAATGGTATGGGTAGAGATAACATCCCAGCGATGATGGCGGCTGTTGTCTGTGTATCTATTCCACTAATAATTTTGTTTATTGTGTTTAGAAAGGAAATCATGTCTGGCGTTGCCAAGACAGGTACTAAGGGCTAGTATTATGAAAAAGATTATGTTTTTTCCATTGTCCATCATTACAACAGTAGCACTAGTATCTTGTCATGGCACATTAGTGCCTAAGATTACTACTAAGCCAGCTCCTGAAATCATTAATTTCGATTCATTTGATGAATCAAAAGAATATAATATTTCATTCTGGGCTAAGAATGACTCTAACCCAGTACAGGTTAAGGCTTATACTGATGCTATCGCAAAATTCAATACATATTATCCTAATATCCATGTAGAGCTTAAAAACTATGCTGACTACAATGATATTTATAAGGATGTACTTTTAAATATTCAAACACGTACTACTCCAAATGTATGTATAGCATATCCTGATAATGTTGCTACATACGCTGAGAGTAATGATATTGTACTACCTATCCAAAGCGTTATGGATGACGAGAACTATGGACTAGGTGGAAGTAAGATTAAATATAACTCTGTAGCAAAAGAAGAAATATATGAGAAGTTTTTAGAAGAAGGTAAGATCGATGGCTATTATTATACATTGCCATTCGCTAGATCTTCTGAAGCTTTATATATCAATAAGCAATATGTAGAAAGCCTAGGCAAAACAATACCTGATTTTCCAACATGGGATTGGGTATGGGAGGTATGTGAAGCAGCATGCCAAGCAAAGGTAACTGAGCTTACTAATAATCCAAATGCTGATAAGGTATTATATCCTTTTATATATAAATCTGTTGATAACTGGTTTATAAATTATTATAAGCAAAAGGGTTGGGATTATACAAAAGATAATAAAGCATTATTCTTAAATAACCAAACTGCTAATTATCTACTAGATTTATATACCAAAGCACATTCAGGGCCACTATATGATTTTAAGCTTGATGGTAAAGAATTACATACAGGCTTATATCAGGTTTTCTCAAATGTAAGCTACCCTGGTAACTCATTTAATAAGTGGAGAGCAGTAATGGTTGTTGACTCAACTGCAGGTGCTACATGGATTGGTACTGGTGCTACACAGCATGATGCCGGAAGTGAAGCAACAGGTGCATCATTTGATACAGTTGTTAGACCAGTTCCACAGGTTGATGCAGAACACCCTCAAATGATTTCACAGGGTCCATCAATTTGTGTATTTAAAAAGTCTAGCAAGGATGAGATGTTAGCATCTTGGCTATTTGCCCAATTCTTATTAACTGATGATATTCAGCTTGATTACACATCAACAGAAGGTTATCTTCCAGTTACAAAGAGAGCTACATCATCTCAGAGATTTAATTCATATATGGCTAATCCATCTGAATACAAGGTTAAGCTAGACGCAACTAAGCTTATCCTAGATAATGTTGATAATACATTTATCACGCCAGTATTTAATGGATCAATAAACGCCAGAAATGCTGCAGGCTATCTAATCGATGCCGTAGCATCACCTGGTTCTAAATATAAAACATTAGAACTGATTACTGATTTAGGTAATAGTACTAGCCTATATAGTAGAGTTATTAATAAATACAATAAGATAGGCGATAATAAAACTTTATTTTAATTAATATAATAAGAAAGTTGTGAAATTTGGAGTAATTAAAAGAATTATTGTAATTGGCTAACAACTTGTTAGCTAATTTTGATTTTGATGATATTAGAAAAAACTATGGTTAAATTTTGCAACAAGCTGTTGCCCAAACTAGTGTTAGATTTATAATTAAAAAGGATTAAATGAATGGTTATGTTTGTGCACCAACCTGGTGCACAAATTAATATAGGAGTAATTATTGAAGTATTAATACAATTGGGTTGCAGGTTGCAACCCAAAATCCTTTAGTGGAAAATTATCTGAAGCTTTAAGCATAATTTGGTAACAAGTTGTTACCATAATTAATTGAAGAAGCTTCTGATTGTTCATCATATTCTTACTAAAAATAATATTTAAAAGTTAAATAAAAAAATATTTGCATATTAATAAATTTTGTAGTATACTAAACGAGCTGTCTATCAGCAAAGCACACTACTCCGCTGGCAAAAGGGATTTTGGCTATGAGTTTTGTTAATAAGGAGAACCGAAAATGGCAAACGCAAAAGGACAAGCATTAATTAATGAGATTACTGCTGAATACCTACAAGATCGCCCTGACTTCCGTCCTGGTGACACTGTAAAGGTATACGTTAAGATTGTTGAAGGTAACACAAGCCGTATCCAAGTATTTGAAGGTTTAGTAATTAAACGTCAAGGTGCTGGAATCAGCGAAAGTTTTACTGTTAGAAAGACATCTTACGGAATTGGTGTTGAACGTACATTCCCTGTTCATACTCCATCTGTCGACAAAATTGAAGTTGTTAGAAAAGGTAAAGTTAGAAGAGCTAAGTTACATTACATTCGTACTTTATCAACTAAAGCTGCACGTATTAAAGAACGTCGATAATTTAATGGCTAGAGTAGTAATCTCTAGCCTATTTTTTTAATTTAAGGATTTATTATGGATAAGAGATTTTGGAAAAAGGTAATCATTATTGGATTACCTGTAGCAATTCAAAATTTAATAAATACAATTGTTAACGTTATTGATACCTTTATGATTGGCTCATTAGGTGAAGAATATGTTTCTGCCTTGGGTTTAGCCAATAAGGTATTTTTTGTCGTTAGCTTATTAATCTTTGGTATAGTATCTGGCTGTTCAGTTTTATTAAGCCAATATTATGGTAAAAAAGATGAGAAGAATTTAAATAAAACCTTTGGCTTTATGACAATGCTAGCAGTGGGTGGAAGCTTAATATTCTTTTTAATGGCACTAATTGCCCCAAGATTATTAATGAATATATTCACTCAAAGTGAAGAATTAATTAGTATTGGATCATCTTATTTAAGAATAGTATCTGTAAGCTATTTATTCACTTCATTTTCTATGTCCGCAACAGGTTTATTTAGAAGTATAAATAAAACTAGAATGCCAATGGTATTTACATTTATATCAGTATTTGTAAATGTATTCTTTAACTATATGTTTATATTTGGTAACTTTGGTGCGCCAGCATTAAAGTCTGATGGTGCCGCAATTGGTACTATTATCGCTAGAGCAGTAGAATTTAGCTGTATGATTATCTATATGATATTTGGTAAAAGAGATGTAAGACTATCAGTTATTGAAATGGTTAAGATAGATAAAGAAATAATTGTTAAGAATATGAGATTTGCCTTACCTGTAATCATCAATGAATTTGGTTGGGGACTAGGCACAACTATGTATTCAGTTATCTATGGTCATATGGATGATAATGTTGTTGCCGCAATGACTATCGCATCCGCACTACAGGATTTAGTATATGCATTACTATTTGGTGTATCATCAGCTTGCTCAGTAATTGTTGGTAATCAGCTTGGAGCTGATGAGCTTGATGAAGCAGAGAAGAGCGCTAGAAGATTGCTTATTACTGGAATAATATTCTCGATGATTTTAGCTGGAGCGTTACTATTATTAGTTAGACCATATTTATTATTATATAAGACAACAGAAATAGTAAGTGACTACATATTTAAGGTATGTATTGTTTATGCTGCCCTTATGCCAGCAAGAACAATTAACCTAATGTTTATTGTTGGTATACTTCGTTCTGGTGGTGACACAATTTTTTGTATGGTTGTTGAGCTAGCTGCCTTATGGGCATATGCAATTCCATTTGGCGCGATTGGTGCCTTTGGATTCCATCTAGAAATAGTATGGGTATATTTAATGTTGGAATCTGAACAATTACTAAAAAATGTTGTTTGCTTCATCAGATATAAACAAAAGAAGTGGGTTAAAAATATTGTAGTATCAGAGGCTGAAGTAATATGATTTATACAAGAAGCTTTAATATAGATAATACTGGCAACAAAGATGTTACTAAAGATATCCAAAAGGTATTAGATGAATATCAAGGAGAAGATATTTATCTAGATAAAGGTAAGTATCTTGTTAGTAATCTATATTTAAAATCAAATACAAATTTATATTTAGATCCAGAAGCATTTTTAATCGGAACCACAGAAGAAGACAAATATGATATTATAAAAACGAGAGTAGCTGGAATCGATATGGATTGGTATCCAGCTATTTTAAATATTATTGATTCAGAAAATGTTATGGTAAGTGGTGGTCATATCATTGGTGCTGGTGAATATTTCTACTTGAAGTATTGGGGTAAGGATATGCATAGTGGTATGCGTGGTGAATATGATAAATTAGGACTACGTTCATTTTGTGATTATGACTGCAAAAGAGTTAGAAATATGCTTGTTTCTAATTCTAATAATATAGTAATAAAGGATATAGAGCTTAAGGATTCAGGATTTTGGAATCTTCATATCCTATATTCAAATGATATATTAGTTGATCACATTAAGATTATATCTGATAACCCTATTGCCCCATCAACAGATGGAATTGATGTGGATTCATCATATGATGTTACAATTAAGAATTCTATTATTTCTACAAATGATGATTCAATATCTATTAAATCTGGTAGAGATTATGATGGCTTTAGCAAAAATATTTCATCACATGATATCAAAATTGATAACTGTGAAATCTTTAATGGATATGGAATATCTTTTGGTAGCGAATTATCGGCAGGCATCTATAATGTATTTATATCAAATATTCATTATAAGAACACTGATGCCGGAATAAGAATTAAATCATCTAAAACTAGAAAAGGATATATTAAGAATATCCATATAAATAATATAGTTGCTACAGATGTTAAATATTTATTCCATTTTATGCTTAATTGGAATCCTAATTATTCAATATCTGTTTTACCAAAAGATATTAAAGATATTAAGCCTCATTACTTATCTTTAACAAAAGAAATAGAAGATATGCCTAACACAAAGGTTAGTGATATTTATGTTGATGAGGTACAAAGCGAGGTAGTAAATAGTAAGATATCTAGAATATTTACTATGATAGGCTTTGATGATAATCATATGGATGACATTACTTTTAAACATATGAATATCTGGATGAAGGAATATGGCATTATTAAGAATGTTGATAATATGAATGTATCAAAATCACTACTTTATTATGATGAAGAATATAATTCTTGTAATGATGACTTTGATAATAGGTAAAACATATTGAAAAATCTTCGTAAAAAATATATAATTGTTGAGAAAAATATCATTTTATTATAAAGGAGAATAATATTTAAAATGAAATTGAAAAAATTTATAGCTATTTTTGTTGGTGCATTAGCAATCGTTCCTATGGTTGCATGTAACAAAGGTGCTGCATCTATGTCTTATGCTGATTACTCAAAAGCAGAAGTTGGTGCAGATGTTGTTGTAGAGGGTTATGTTCAAGGCAAACAATCTTGGTGGGATAACAAAGCAACTGTTTATCTACAAGATGACAATGGTGCTTATTTCGTTTATGAGCTTGGTTGTACTGAAGCTCAATACAAAAACGAATTAGCAACAGGTAACAAGATCCAAGTTAAGGGTCAAAAGGCTGCATACGCTGGAGAAGAAGAAATCAATGGTTCTGCAAAGGGTGCAGAAGCTACTTGGACTAAATTATCAGGAACTAAAACTTATGAAGCTAAGAAGCTTAGTAAGCTAGCTGATATGAAGACTAATCCAAATATGTTAGTTTCTTTAGACTTAACTGTTGCTTCAACTCCAGAAGTTGATCCAAAAAGAGACAACATCTATTATGATGTAACTGATGGTGAAAATGTTTATACATTCTGTGTAGAAACATATTTAACTGGTAAGACTGGTACACTTCATGATACAGTAAAAGGCTTAAAGATTGGTGATAAGATCACTGCTGAAGGCTTTGCTTATACTTATTATGATCCACAACTTCATACTACAAAGGTAACTAAATTAGGTACTAACGTATTCACAAAGAGTGCAGGTGTTATGACACATGCTGAATTCAATGCTGCTGAAGTTGGTTCTGATTGCGTTGTTGAAGCATTCGTAGCTGCTAAATATGTTTATGGTGAACAATGGAGCAATACTACACTTTATCTTCAAGATGCTGAAGGTGGATATTTCTTCTATAGAGTTCCTTGTACAAAAGCTGAATATGATACAATTCAAGTTGGCTCTAAGCTAAAGGTAACTGGTGTTAAGGCTGAATGGCAAGGAGAAGTAGAAATCGATGCTTCTAAATCTGGTGCTGAAGGTACATTTGAAGTAATTGGTACTGAAAAGTTCTTATCTAAGAGCAAGGATTTATCATCTATCGTTGGCAACTCAGCTGAACTTGTTAAGCATGCTAATGAATATGTTTACCTAAAGGGCTTAGAAATCGTTGAGCTTAAGTTTGAAAAAGGCGAAGGCGGAGACATCACTGTTGAAGTTAAATATACTCCAACTGAAGGTGCTGCTGTAAACTATACATTCTTCGTTGAAACTGATTTAACACCTAACACAACTGATGTTTATAGTGCAGTTAAAGCATTAAAGGCAGGAGATAAAGTAAATCTATATGGATTTATGTATATCTATGGTGGACCTCAACTTCAAATTACTAAGGTTGAAAAATAATTAAGATAACAAAAAAAGGAAACCGCGGTTTCCTTTTTCTTATGCTTATTTTTAATTAAATTCCTTGATCAAGCATTGCTTGGCTAACCTTCTTAAAACCAGAAATATTGGCACCTGTAAGTAGGTCGAATTCTGATTTGCCATAAGCTTTTGCTTCCTTATAACAACTTTCAAATATGTTAGTCATAATATCATTTAATTTTTTATCAACCTGTTCAAATGTCCAGCTCATTCTTTCTGAGTTTTGGCTCATTTCTAAGCCTGATGTTGCAACACCACCAGCATTGGCTGCCTTGGCAGGGCCAAATACAATCTTGTTGTCGATGAAGTATTTTGCGGCATCAAGAGTAGAAGGCATATTAGCGCCTTCACATACACACATACAGCCATTTTTAACAAGTGCTTTTGCATCATCTAAATCAAGCTCATTTTGAGTAGCACAAGGGAGTGCTATATCACATTTGATTTGCCAAATGCCCTTGCAGCCTTCATGGTATTCTCCACGGCCCTTTAATTCAACATACTTTTTAATTCTTTCTCTTTGAACTTCCTTGATTTCTTTAATAACATCTAAATCAATTCCATCCTTATCGTAGATGTAGCCATTTGAATCACTCATTGCGACTACCTTAGCACCAAGTGCTGTAGCTTTTTCATTAGCGTAGATTGCTACATTACCAGAACCAGATATAATGACTGTCTTGCCTTCAAAAGAAGTGTTTCTAAGTGCCTTTAATGCATTCTTAGTGAAATAGCATAAGCCATATCCTGTAGCTTCCTTTCTAGCAAGAGAACCACCATAAGTTAATCCCTTACCAGTAAGTACGCCAGAGAAATCATTAGTTAGCTTTTTATATTGGCCAAACATATAACCAATCTCTCTACCACCAACACCGATATCACCTGCAGGTACATCAACGTTTGGTCCAATGTATTTATATAATTCAGACATGAATGATTGACAGAATCTTAATACTTCAGCATCACTCTTGCCCTTTGGATCAAAATCAGATCCACCCTTGCCACCACCCATAGGAAGTGTAGTAAGAGAATTTTTAAGTGTTTGTTCAAGCGCTAAGAATTTAATAATTGATTCATTAACACTTGGATGGAAGCGTAGACCTCCTTTATATGGTCCAATTGCGCTATTGTATTGGCATCTAAAACCTCTATTCACCTGATAATTACCCTTATCATCAGTCCATACAACCTTGAATTGGATAAATCTTTCAGGCTCTAAAAATCTTTCAACTAGCTTTTTATCCTCAAATTCCTTATGCTCTAGAATATATGGTTCAATAGACTCTAATATTTCTAGTGCTGTATTTTGATATTCAGTTAGATTAGGATTTTTTGTAACAAATTCATTGTAAACTCTATTTAAATACTCTGATTTAAACATATTCTCATCTCCCTTTAATGAGAATATTTTAAAACAATCAATAATTGAAATCAATTATTATATATTAAAATTACTTGAAATATTTATTTTCATAACCTATAATAAAATTATGAAGAAGCCTAATCAACAGGCTACTCCTGATAATACGATGTGTATAACAAGAGAAACACCGTTGCCGCGGTGTTTTTATTTTTCTCAAAAAAATACCTAATTTTTGCGCTTTACAATGTAATTGTAAATGTTATCATAAATCAATCCAATAATTGATATTATGTCAATTATTTGTTATAATTAGCAATGGTGCTGAAAATGAAAAATATAGAATCAAACAATTTAGAATTGTTTTTCGATGTACTTGATGAATCAAATAATTTGCTTTATGAAATATATCATGAAAACTATTTTAAATTATTAGAAATGACAATTGAAAATATATTAGCCTCAGATGTTGTTTGTGATATTGAAAACAAGGAAGATGAGGATAAGCTAAGAGCTATCTATGCTAAGCTTTCGGATGTTAAATTTAGCGTAGAAGATGTTAGAAAAGCATTACAAGCTATTATCCTAAGAGGATTTAAAGAAACTAGAATGCCAAATGGTAATACAACACCAGATACACTTGGTATATTCATTTCTTATTTGATTTCTAAATTAACAAACAAAAAAGAAGTATCTATTCTAGATCCACTATGTGGTACTGGTAATCTACTACTTACAGTAGCGGATCATCTAGATAAGAAAATGTCTTTGTTTGCTTGTGATAATGATGTCTTAATGACTAAGCTAACTAAATATTCAGCTGATTTAATGAATACAGATGTGGAAATCTATTTACAGGATACAATGAATCTAAATCTATCAAATTTAGATTTCATTATCTTTGATATGCCACATGCCGAATATAAAGATGGTAAATATTTCCCTTATGATGCATTCTTAAAATATCATGATATGGTAGGAGAGGATGGAGCCATCATTGGTATAGTTGAAAATGACTTTTTCAATTATGATAAGGATTTAGATTTTAAAAAGAAGCTACTTACTGATATGTCTATTATCGGTATTGTTGAACTCCCTGATGAAATGTTTAGGGCAGTTAAACCTAAGATTATCTTTATTTTACAAAAGCGTAAAATAGATAATAAATGTTTTATGGTCAAATTACCAAGCTTCACTAACGTTAAAGAATTCAACGATTCTTTAATCGATATTGAAAATTGGTTTTTGAAGAATAATTATAATAGTAAAGAGGAGAATTAAAAATGGCTAAAATTATGGCAGTTAATGCTGGTAGTTCATCTATTAAGTTCCAACTTTTAGAAATGCCAGCTGAAGAAGTTATTGCTTCAGGAGTTATGGAAAGAATTGGCTTAGCTGAAGGAATTTTCACTTTAAAATATCAAGGAAAGAAAGAAGAAACTCACCCAGTATTACCTACACATGCTGAAGGTGTACAATTACTTTTAGATACACTTGTAGAAAAGGGTATCGTTAAGAGCCTAGATGAAATTTCAGGCGTTGGACATAGAATTGTCCAAGGTGGTGAATACTTCAAGGATTCTACTTTAGTAGATGGTCCAGATGGAGAAGTAGTTAAGAGAATTGCTGATTTATCAGATTTAGCTCCACTACACAACCCAGCTCACATCATTGGTATCAAGGCTTTCCAAAAGGCATTACCAAAGGTTCCAGAGGTTGTTGTATTTGATACAGTATTCCATCAAACTATGCCTGAAGAAGCATATATGTATGCTACACCATATGAATGGTATGAAAAGTATGGTATTAGAAAATATGGTGCTCATGGTACATCTCATAAGTTCGTATCTGAAAGATGTGCTGAATTAATGGGCAAACCATTAAAGGACACTAAGATTATTGTTTGTCACCTTGGTAATGGTGCATCTATTTGTGCTGTTGAAGGTGGTAAATGTAAGGATACTTCAATGGGCTTAACACCACTTGAGGGTATTCCTATGGGAACAAGAAGTGGTAATATCGACCCAACTGTTGTTTCTTATATTTGTGAAAAAGAAAATAAAACTGCTACAGAAGTTGTAACCATTTTAAATAAAAAGTCAGGATACCTAGGTGTTTCTGGTCGTTCTAACGATGCAAGAGATGTAACTAAGGGTATGAATGATGGCGATCATAGATGTAAATTAACATTCGATCTACAATCTAAGAGAATTGTAGATTATATCGGCTCATATTATGTATATATGGGTGGATGTGATGCAATTTGTTTCACTGCAGGTATGGGTGAAAACTTAAAGCATTTACGTTTAAATGTATGCTCTAGATTAGGCGTTTTAGGCGTTAAGATTGATGAAAAGCTAAATGATACTTTCTCTGATGAAAGAATCATTTCTACACCAGATTCTAAGATTAAAGTATACATTATCCCTACAAACGAAGAAGTTATGATTGCTAGAGATACTGTAAGAGTAGCTAATATTAAGTAATTTAAAATCAAAAAAATGGCTTTATGAAGACACGGATTACCGTGTCTTTATTTTTTTATAAAAAAATTAAAAAATTGTTTGCAATTTGACAGCCCTTAATATATAATATTAAAATGCGATTTATGGTTAATTGTCGCAATTAAAAAGCAGTTATACTTTCTATAAGAAAGTCTAAAATATATTGTGGGTATCCTTAAATAAGGTGTTTAAACCGCCTTTTAGCGAAAAGCTATGAAGTCGAAAGACAGTTTAAGAGATTTAAGGAAAGGGTTTGAAAAATTAAATGAGTTACAGAGTTGTCAATTATGGCAAGAAGTCACAAAGAAGAAATTACTCAAAAATTCGTACTGATGTTGATTTGCCAGGCTTAATTGAAATCCAAACAGAGTCTTTCAAATGGTTTGTTGAAGAAGGCTTAAAAGAAGTATTCGATGATATTTCACCTATTACTTCATTCAATCAAGATTTAAAGCTTTACTTCCAAGATTATCATTTTGAAGAAGCTAAGTATGGTGTTGTTGATTCTAAGTTAAGAAGAATTAACTATTCAAGACCTTTAAAGGTTAACGTATTGCTTGAAAATGAACAAACAGGAAGCTTAGTAAAGCACGAATTATTCATGGGTGACATCCCTTACATGACACCAGTTGGTACATTCATTATCAACGGTGCTGAAAGAGTTGTGATTTCACAAATTATTCGTAGTGCTGGTGTTTACTATGGCAAGGAAATTGATAAGAAAACAGGCGATATCAAATTCTCTGGTACAGTAATGCCAACTAGAGGTGCATGGTTAGAGTACGAGGCTGGCTCTAAGGATGTATGGTATGGTATGATCGACCGTTCTAAGAAGATCTTACTTACTACAATCTTAAAAGCTTATGGTCTTGATACTAAAGAAAAGATTGTTAACTTATTCGGTAATAACCAACATTTAGAAGCAACATTCGAAAAAGACCAAGTTGAAGGTTGGGAAGAAGCAGTTGTTGAAGTTTATTCTAAGTTACGTCAAGGTGAAAGAGTTCCAGCTGATGGTGCTAAAACATTCCTTGCTCAAAGATTATTCGATGACAGCAAATATGACCTACAAAAGGTTGGTCGTTTCAAATACAACATCAAGTTAGATGTATTATCTCGTGCTAAGGGCAATGCTTTAGCTAAGGATGTTGTTGCTAAAGAAGACATCGTTAAAGATGGTAAGACAATTTTCAAAGCTGGCGACGTAATTGCTAAGGCTGGTGAAATCGTTACTGGTGAAGTATATGATAGACTAGACCAAGCTCGTGAAGCTTTCAGAGAGAAAATTGATCTTGGTAATGCACTTTGCGACGATCCATACTGCGAAATTTTATATATCACAGTTATCAAAGGTGATGAATCAGAAGAAGTTAAGGTTATCGGTAACGATCACACTGAAACATCACTTCATATCACAATGTCTGATATTATCGCATCTATCAGCTACTACATGAACCTATATGTAGGTATTGGTAAGACAGATGATATCGACCACTTAGGTAATAGACGTTTAAGATTAATTGGTGAATTATTAAAGAACCAATTCAGAATTGGCTTTGCTAAGTTAAAGAAGAATATCGAAGATAGAATGTCTACTGTTGAAATTGAGAAGGCTACTCCTCAAAACCTAATCAACATTAAGCCATTAACTTCTTCATTAAAAGAATTCTTCGGTTCATCTCAATTATCTCAATTCATGGATCAAATCAACCCACTTGCAGAAATTACTCAAAAGAGACGTATTTCAGCATTAGGTACTGGTGGTATCGCTCGTGATAGAGCCGGCGTTGAGGTTCGTGACGTTCACAATTCACATTATGGTAGAATGTGTCCTATCGAAACTCCAGAAGGTCCATCTATCGGTTTGATTACTTCACTAGCTACATATGCTAAGGTTAACAAATACGGATTCATCGAAACTCCTTATTTCGTAATTAAGACAAATAAGGATGGCGAAAGATATGTAACTGAAGAAATTCAATATCTTTCTGCTGATGATGAGGAAGGTAAGACTATTGCAGCTGCCAATACAAAGCTTAACCCAGATGGAACATTCGCTGAAGAAAGAGTTATTGGTAGACATAATGGTGAAACTGAAATCGTAAGCAAGGAAGAAATCGACTACATGGACGTTTCTCCAAAGCAAATTGTATCAGTTGCTGCATCATGCGTTCCATTCCTAGAGCACGATGATGCTACACGTGCCCTAATGGGTGCCAACATGCAACGTCAAGCTGTTCCTATTATCAACCCTGAATCACCAATCGTTGGTACTGGTATGGAATATAGAGCTGCTAAGGATAGTGGTTCTGCATTAATTGCTACTAAAGATGGTGTAGTTGAATACGTAGATGCTAAAAAGATTATTGTTAAAGAAGATGATGGTGAAATCCATAATTATTCTTTATATCAATTCCTACGTTCTAACTCTGCTACTGCAGTAATGCAACGTCCAATTGTAACAGTTGGCGAAAGAGTAGAAAAAGGTGACATCATCGCTGATGGTCAATCAATGAAGAATGGTGAGCTAGCACTTGGTAGAAATGTTAGAATCGCATTCATGACTTGGGAAGGCTATAACTTCGAGGATGCCGTTATCATGAGTGAAAAGATGGTTTATGATGACGTTTATACTTCACTTCACATTGATGAATTTGAAATTGAAGCACGTGACTCTAAATTAGGACCTGAGGAATTCACTTATGAAATTCCAAATGTTAAAGAAGAATCTAAGAAGAACCTTAACCTTGATGGTATCATCGTTCCAGGTTCTGAAGTTAAAGAAGGAGATATCTTAGTTGGTAAGATTACTCCTAAGGGTCAAACTGATCCATCACCAGAAGAAAAACTATTACTTGCTATCTTCGGTGAAAAGAGTAGAGATGTTAAGGATTCATCATTAAGAGTACCTCATGGCGGTGGTGGTATTGTTCAATCAGTTCAATACTTCTCAAAAGCTAATGGTGATGAATTAGCTCCAGGCGTAAATGCCGTAGTAAGAATCTTCATCATCCAAAAGAGAAAGATTCAAGTCGGTGATAAGATGGCTGGTCGTCATGGTAACAAGGGTGTTATTTCTAACATTTTACCAGTTGAAGATATGCCATTTACAAAAGATGGTCAACCTATCGATATCATGCTTAACCCACAAGGCGTTCCTTCTCGTATGAACATCGGTCAAGTACTAGAATTACACTTAGGTATCGCTGCTAAGAAGTTAGGTGTTAAGGTTGCTACACCAGTATTCGATGGTGCTACAATCGAAGATATCGAAGAAATCATGAAGGAAGCTGGCTTACCATATGATGGTAAGGAAATCCTATTCGATGGTAGAAGTGGTGAACCATTCGAAAACCCTATTTCAGTAGGTATCATGTATTTCGTTAAGTTAAGCCACATGGTTGATGATAAGCTACACGCACGTAACGTAGGTAAATATACATTAGTTACACAACAACCAATGGGTGGTAAAGCTCAAAACGGTGGTCAACGTTTCGGTGAAATGGAAGTTTGGGCACTTCAAGCTTATGGTGCTTCAAATACACTTCGTGAAATGATGACTATTAAATCAGATGACTTAGTTGCTAGAGATAGAACATTTGATGCTATCGTTGGTGGTAAGCCAATCCCTGAAAGCTCAATTCCTGAATCATTCAGAGTATTAACTCGTGAATTACAAGCTTTAGGTATCCATGTTGAGCTTATCAATGAAGCTGGCGAAAACGAAGTTAACCGTTCAATTGTAGATCATACAATTAGAGAAGTTGTTAACAACCGTGTAAGCTATGAAAAAAATGAGGATTAGGAGGAAAAGTTATGAGTAAACAATATAAGTATTTTAAAATTGGTCTAGCTTCTCCTGAAGAAATCCTTTCTTGGTCTCACAAAACACCATTCACTGATGGTGAAGTTAAAAAGCATGAGACTATTAACTATAGAACATTAAAGCCTGAAGAGGGCGGTTTGTTCTGTGAAAGAATCTTTGGACCTTCAAAAGATTATCAATGTGCCTGTGGTAAGGCTAAAAAATCAACTGATAAAGGTAAAGTTTGTGAAAAATGTGGTGTTGAAATCACTGAATCTAAGGTTCGTCGTGAAAGAATGGGTCACATTAAGCTTGCTTCACCAGTAGTTCATACTTGGTTTTTAAGAAACAGCCCATCTCCACTTGCTACACTTCTTGAAATAAAGACTAAAGAACTTGAAAAAGTTGTTTATCTTGCAAGCTACATCGTAGTTGATCCAGGTAAAACAGGACTTGTTTACAAACAAACAATTACTGAAGAGGATTATGCAAAATATCAAGAAAAATATCCTAATCAATTCAAGGCTTTAACTGGTGCTGAAGCTATTAAAGCTTTACTAAAGAAAATTGATTTAGTTGAAGAAGAAAAGAAAGCTAGAAGAAAATTAAAAACTCATTCTAAGCAATCAAGAGATAAAACTATTAAACGTCTAGAAATCATTGAATCATTCTTAAAGAGTGATAACAAGCCTGAATGGATGGTTCTAGATGTACTTCCAGTTATACCACCAGCATTACGTCCAATGGTACAACTAGAAGGTGGTAGATTCGCTACTACAGATTTAAATGACTTATATAGAAGAATTTTAAACCGTAACAACCGTTTAAAGAATCAATATAAGGTACACGCTACACACTTAATCATCAACAACGAAAAGCGTATGCTTCAAGAAGCTGTTGATGCATTAATCGATAATACTAAGCGTGGTAAGAAGGCTGCAGTTGACAAGGCTCATAAGCTAAAGAGCTTATCAGATATGCTAAGAGGTAAGCAAGGACGTTTCCGTCAAAACTTACTAGGTAAGCGTGTTGACTACTCAGGCCGTTCAGTTATCGTTGTTGGTCCATCATTAAAGATGTATCAATGCGGTATTCCAAAGGAAATGGCATTAATTCTTTTCAAACCATTCGTTATTAGAGAATTAATGAAAGAAGGTAACAGCATCGCTGTTGCTAATAGAATGTGTGAAGAACAAGAAAGCAACGTTTGGAAGATTCTTGAATATGTAATCAAGGAACATCCAGTTCTATTAAACCGTGCACCTACACTTCACCGTTTAGGTATTCAAGCATTTGAGCCAATCCTAATTGAAGGTAAGGCAATTAGACTACATCCACTAGTATGTACTCCATTCAATGCCGACTTCGATGGTGACCAAATGGCTATTCACGTACCTCTATCTTTAGAGGCACAAGCAGAAGCTAGACTTTTAATGCTTGCATCTAATAACATTCTAAACCCAAGAGATGGTAAACCAGTAGTTACTCCATCACAAGATATGATTTTAGGTAACTATTATCTATCACTTGAAAGAAAGAATGAACAAAATGAAGCTCATTTCTACAAAGATTTCGATGAAGCTTACATGGCTTATAAGAATGGCTCATTAACACTTCATACACGTATCTTTGTTGATATTTCATATCTTCCAGAAATGAAGTTCCAAAATCAAAAATTACCTTCTAAGTATTTATTTACTACAGTAGGTAAGATGATTTTCAATAATATTCTTCCAGTTGAATTCCCTTACTTAAATGAACCAACTGAATTCAACTTAACTCATGCAACTCCAGATAAATATTTCTTAGATCCATCTAAGGGTATTGCTGAATCAATTGAAGAGTTAAAGTCACATGGAGAAGTTGAACCATTTAAGAAGAAATACATCGCTAGAATCATTGCAGAAGTATTCAAGAGATTCAAGATTACTGAAACTTCTAGAATGCTAGATAGAATTAAAGACTTAGGTTATAAATATTCAACAATTTCTGGTCTATCTATTTCAATGGCAGACGTATTGAAGTATGAAGGTAAGGAAACTCGTATCGAGCAAGCAGAAGCTAAGATTGAAGAAATCAGCGAATTCTATGAAATGGGTTTAATTACTAATGCTGAAAGAAAGAAATTAGTTGAAAGAGAATGGCAAGTAGCTCGTGATGAAATCCAAAAGGGTCTATGGGCTGAACTTGCTACTCATGAAGACAACAACATTTTCATGATGGCCGACTCAGGTTCACGTGGTAGTGCATCTAACTTCGCCCAATTAGCTGGTATGCGTGGTTTGATGAGTAATACTGCCGGTGAAACTATCGAAGTTCCAGTTAAGGCTAACTTCCGTGAAGGTCTTACAGTTGCTGAATTCTTCATTTCTACACATGGTGCTCGTAAGGGTTCTACAGATACTGCCTTAAAGACAGCTGAATCTGGTTACTTAACTCGTCGTCTTGTCGATGTATCTCAAAGTGTTGTAATTTCTGAACATGATTGTGGTACTAATAAAGGCTTCTGGGTAGAAGATATCATCGATGAAAACAGCGTAGAAGCTGGTAAACCAAAGGTTATCGTTCCTATGTATGAACGTTGCATTGGTAGATTCGCTGCTAAGGATGTAATTGATCCTGAAACAGGTGAAATCATTTGTAAGCGTAATGACTTAATCGATGAAAAGATTGGCGATAAGATTAAGAATTCTAAGCTTGAAAGAGTATGCATCCGTTCTAATATCACATGTGGTTGTGAAACTGGTGTCTGCGTAATGTGTTATGGACGTAACCTAGCAACTAATATGGTTGTTGAAGTTGGTGAAGCAGTTGGTGTAATCGCTGCTCAATCAATTGGTGAACCAGGTACACAGTTAACAATGCGTACATTCCATACAGGTGGTGTTGCATCTACTGCCGATATCACTCAAGGTTTACCACGTGTTCAAGAACTTTTCGAAGCTCGTAAGCCAAAAGGTAAAGCTACTATCACTGAAATTGATGGTAGAGTTGAATCTATTGTTAATACAAAAGCTGGTAAACAAATTACTATCCACAATGAAAAGACTGATGAAACTAAGGCATACACTGTTGATGCTACATCTGAATTATTAGTTTCTGAAGGTGATGAAATTAAACGTGGTGCTAAGTTAATGAAGGGTTCTATCCATCCAAAGGAATTAATTAGAATCTTAAATGCTGAAGCAGCACAAAAATACATTGTAGAAGAAGTTCAAAAGGTTTATCGTTCTCAATCAGTTGAAATTTCTGATAAGCATATCGAAATTATCGTTCATCAAATGATGAGAAAGATCGAAGTTGTAACTGAAGGTTCTACTAAGTTACTTCCTTCTCATCAAGTATCAATTACAGAATTCAGAGATGCTGTAAAGGATGCAATTAAGAATAATGGTGAATTACCTGTTGGTAAGCAATTATTACTAGGTATCACTAAGGCTGCCTTAGCTGCTGACTCATTCCTATCTGCATCATCATTCCAAGAGACTACAAGAATCTTAACATCTGCTGCAATTCAATCTAAGGTAGATACATTATTAGGATTAAAGGAAAATACAATTATCGGTGGTTTAATCCCTGCTGGTACTGGTATTTTAGTAGAAGATACATTCGAATGTGAACACCGTCCTGCAGAAGAGATGGAAGAAATCGAAGAAGAAAAGAGTGAGGATGAAAGCTATTTAGCTCAAATTCGTGAAGAAGATGAACAAAGCGATTTAGATATCGACTTTGAAGAAGAAAGTATTGACGAATTAGATCCTGAAGAATAGTTAATAAAAATGTCATGGTTTTGCCCATGGCATTTTTATCTTGACTATAATAATATAATAAGGTATAATCTTGGACGGTACATTTTTAAGCAATATATCCACATTGCCCTAAATTAAATTAAATTATTTAGGAGGATAAAACATGAAAACATTCATGGCAAACAATCAAACAGTTCAACACGGTTGGTATGTAGTTGATGCAACTGGTTTAACTTTAGGTAGACTTGCAACTCAAGTTGCTTCTCTAATTAAGGGTAAACATAAGCCAACATATACTCCACATGTAAATTGTGGTGACAATGTTATCGTTATTAATGCTGAAAAGATTAAATTAACTGGTAACAAATGGGATGACAAGTTATATAGAAGCCACTCAGAATATTCTGGTGGTTTAAAGACAGTAACAGCTAAAACATTAATGGCTACTCAACCTACTAAGATGGTTGAAAAGGCTGTTTATGGTATGTTACCTCATACTAAACTTGGTGATCAAATGCGTAAACAATTATATGTTTATGCTGGCAGTGAACATCCACATGCTGCACAAAAACCACAAGAATTCAAGGTAGAGGCATAGGGAGGAAAGTATGGCAAAGAAATTAGTTCAATACTTAGGAACAGGACGTAGAAAGAGCTCTGTAGCTAGAGTTTATATTCGTCCAGGTAAAGGTGTTATTACTATCAACGATCGTGCTTTTGAAGATTATATTCCTTCAGCAGCAGTTCGTCTTGATGTACTTCAACCACTTGAATTAACTGAAAATACTGACAAATTTGATGTTGTTGTTAATGTTTATGGTGGTGGAATCACTGGTCAAGCTGGTGCTATCCGTTTAGGTATTACACGTGCTTTAATGGAAGCAAATCCTGACTATCGTCAAGTATTAAAGCCAGCAGGATTAGTTACACGTGACCCAAGAGCTAAAGAACGTAAGAAATATGGTCTTAAGAAAGCTCGTAAGTCTCCACAATTCAGTAAGCGTTAATTGTTTGATTATTATAATTGCAAAGAAAAAGATATTAAGCAGGACTTCTCACCCTGCTTTTTATTTTGCAAAAATGGACAAGTTAACACTCCCTTTTGTATGCTGTAAAAATGTTTTCATAAGGCTGGTTTTGTTAATATTATTAAATAAAATAAATGTATATGATAAAACCTAATTAATAAAGTAAAAATATAAATAAATCATATTTTTTTGAATCAAGTTGTATTACATTTGGATGATTTATTATATCCTATATGTCACATGTTTGTCCCATTTAGTGTGATAGAATTATGTTGTATAAATCCTAAAGGGATAATATATGGAGGAATATATATGAAACGCAAAATTTCGTTTTTATTTTTATTTGTGACATTGATTTTGGTTATATCTTCATTTTTTGTTGAAGTTCATGCTAGTGATGTGTCTGTTTCATATTCAGTTCATCAATCAACTGTTGGTTGGAAGAATTATGTAAAGGATGGCGAGCTTGCAGGAAGCATAAATGAATCTAAAGCAATAGAAGCTATTAAAATAAAAATTGAAGGTGCTTCG
>JAFTDB010000016.1 GCA_017454375.1 Acholeplasmatales bacterium
AAATCACAAAGTGAAGCATTATGTAACTACATAGATGAGCTATTTGGAAATGACAAGATGGAATTATGTAAAGAAGTAATACATAACATAGAACAAAACGCATAATTAAAAATTATTAAAATGGATGTGATCTTATGGGTAAATTAAAAGCCTTAATAATTATCATAGGTACACTATTCTTAGTATCAGCTGGAGCAGTTGGCACATATTTCGGATTTATGGCAGCTGGTGTAATCAGCTTAGAGAAAAGAGAAGTAACTATGCAAATTGAAGATGTCGAGGCCAGCTATGACGGAAAGGAGCATAAAGCCACTACCGCAACAGTAGTAGAAGGTAACATTGTTGAAGGTGATACATATGAGCTTGTAGCAACTTCATCAGCTGTTGATGTAGGCGCCGTTACAGCAACTGGTAAGGTATATTTCTATGACAAGAATGGTAATGATATCACTTCTAAGTACAAATGTACTGTAAAGCCAGGCGAAATCAACATCACAAAGAGAAAACTAAATATCACACTTGCGAGCGCATCAAAGGTTTATGATGGAACACCTTTATCATCTACCGATTTTGAAGCTGATAATCTTGTCCCAGTTGAGCATATTGTGCCAACATTTACTACTAGTGTCACATTCGTTACTGATAAGGCTAAGGCTAGATTAACTGCCACAATAGTTAATCAGCTTGGTACTGATGTTAGTGCTAACTATGATATCAAATACACTAATAGCGATGCTGACTTGGAAATCACAAGACGTCCACTTGAGATAAAGACATTCAACGCTAATAAGGTATTTGATGGTACAGCATTAACTAATTCTGATGTTGAAATTAAAGGATTGATAGATGATGACATCTTAGATCCTAAGGATATAAAGACAACAGAGCTTAAATATGTTGGAACTATAGAAAATGATGTTGTAAATGCTAATCAGCTACAAATCGTTAATACTAATGGCGATGATGTAACAGCCAATTATCAAATCTTAGTTCAAAGCATGGGTAAGCTTGAGGTTACAAAACGTGATTTAATCGTTTATACACCTGATTATGAGGTTGAATATAGCGGTAGTAATCAAAAGTATTCTTACAAGTCTACTGATTTTGAAAAACTATTCGATGAAGCAGACTTAGAATTAATTGAAACTTCTGGTCTACTTAGAAACATGCAGGCAGAAATCACAGAGGATACTGCTTGTACACAACATAAGAAGGTTGGTGAATACAAAAATGATGTTACATTTAATTTTGGTAATGCAGGTAAGAATTTCAATGTTAAATATGTAAAAGGTAATTTCAAAATCAAAAAGATTACATTAGATTTAAATGTTAAGCTTGCTAAAACAAGTAGAACCTATGATGGTAAAGAATTAGAAGGAAAAGATATTTATGATTTATCAACTGCCTCTAAAGAATTCTTAACAGATAATGATATTACATTAACATATCAAAATGTTAATCAAATATTAAATGTTGGAACATATGTAACATCACTTATATACTCATTTAAAACTGAAGATACTAGTGATGAGAATTTATTCAATAGTATTGAACTTAATTATGAGCCACTTGAAATAACAATTACTCCAATTGAGCTTGATATTCAAATGAAAAATATGAAGAATGCATATGATGGAACCGCAAGAAGCAATTTTGAATTTGGCTCTGATAACTATGAATTTAAGAATGGTTCAGGCAAGCTAGTTGATGGTGATTCATTAAAGATTGTATTCAAGACAAGCAGTGGAGATGCCATTAAGAATGTTAATACATATACTCTTAAGTATTCTAATATCTTAATTAACAATCAGGAAACTAGTAACTATAAATTAAAAACTGAGCTTGGTAATATATCTTATGAGATAGAAAAAGCTAAGGTTACATTAAAGCTAGAAACTGAAAAAATATATGATGGAATAGCTTTAACTTATGATAAGGATCATTATTTAGTTACAGCTGGAACTATCTATCCAGGTGATGATTTGTTAGTTTCATATAAGAGTGATTTAACTGTTAAAGAGGTTAATGTATACCAACTTACTCAATTGAAATCTTCTCTTGATAATTATGAGCTTTCATTTACAAACGCACCAAGTAATTCAATTCAATATAAGATTAGCTCACCTAATATTAAATGTGTATTACAGAATAATGCTTTAGGCAACAAATATACAGGTGATAACTTATTAGATTCAAGCAAGATTGCATGTAAGATTACTGATGAGGCAGGAAATGATATAACTAGCCAATTCCAACCAGCTAAGCTTAATATAGCTTATCAAGCATTAAACACTAATGGAGAACTATCTCAATCTATTTATGAGGTTGGCAATTATACAATTAGTGTAGCCAAAGTAATATATGATGAAAAACCATTAACAGTAGTTGATGGAGGAAAGATCGAATTAAGTGTTGGAACTAAGGATGCAACATTTACTATCATAAATCAACATAGTGATACTGCGAAAGCTATGACATATAGTGGTGCATATTATTCACTTCCAAATCCAACCTTTGGTAGTCTTGGTACTGGTGATGTAGTTAATGTTATCTCAAATGATAAATTTGATTATGGTGATACAAAGGAATCAGGAAATTATTACTATTCAGTAGCAAATATTAAATTCTCAATAGTTGATAGTAATGGTAATAATAAAACTAAGAATTACAATATTACAAATTCGAATGCAGAAGTAAGTAATGGTGTAATTTCATATCAAGAAAAGATTTATTTTAAACCAGCAGAATTAACTGTTGAAGTTAACAAAACAAGCCAAGTGTATGATGGGAAAAAATATCCAACAATAACATTAGCTGATGATGATTTTGAAAGTGTTAATGGTCTTGTTGGTGGAGATACATTACAGCTTGTTTGTACTAGTGCCAACATGAAAGAGGTTGGAGAATATAACTTGATCTTATCTAAATTATTAATTAATAATGCTCCAACTACGAAGTATACAATTGACAATTTTATTCAAGGTTATGAAATCACTGCAGCTTCTGTTAGCTTAAAGCTAAATACAGAAAAGATATATGATGGTGAAGAATTAACTAAGTTTGATCATACACTTTATGGTGTTACATCAGGAACAATTTATACTGGTGATGAAGTAGAAGTCAAATTCAGCTGTATTGATCAAGTAGTTAATGTTGGATATTACAATCTAACAGATTTCAAAACAGAAAATAAGAATTATAAACTAACTATTTCTAATGCAAATGCAGGTAACCTTACATTTGAGGTTAAGTCACCTGCAGTTAAATTCACATTATCAAACGATGGTTTAGGTAATGAATATAATGGTTCTAACTTATTAGTTTCTAATCTAATTAGTTTTGCCGTAACTGATGCGAGTGATAACCCGTTAGCATTAGATATGACAAAGCTTAGTGTTACATATGAAGCTTTAAACACTAATAGTGGTGAAACATCAAAGACAATCTTTGACGCAGGACAGTATTCTATTTATGTTGCAAGTGCTACATATGATGGTGCACCAGTTACTATCCTAAATGGTGGTTCACTTCCATTAATAGTTGCAACAAAAGAAGTAACACTAAATATTTTAAATGCTCATGCTACATATTCAGCAGCTATTACATTTGATGGCCAAGCTCATTCATTTGAAGGTGCAACTGTAACTGGACTTGTAACAGGTGATTCTGTTGACTTCATTTCTAAAGAGTCAATTGACTTCTATACTAAGATGTACAAGGATGACGCCAACAAATATTATGAGCCTTTAACTGGCGTATTTAGAATTGTTGATTCTTATGGTAAGAACAATACAACAAATTATAGTTTTGGTTCTATTCAAGTAGTGGATGGAACAGTTACTGTTACTGCTAATGTATATTTCAAACCGCTTCATGTTGAATATGTTTATGGTTCAACATTTGTAGTATCTCAAACTAATGTTGATGATCAAATGCCATTTGATGCAGATGAACCAAATTCAATGTATACATTATCAACTGCTCTACCTAATGGTTACAGCGTTCAAGTATATTATAAAGAAATTGATTTCAGTACATATGATGATGGCGCTGGTAAAACTATTAAAGGAACATATGCCCTAGAAATAGATGATTGTGATGTTTATTATTTAGGAAATAAGGTAAATGACAAAATCATTATTGATGATTATGTAGATGGTTCAATTGTAGTTATTTAATAAATATTTAAATTAAAACGAAAGGAGGTGACACCTGATGTCAATGTATGAAGCATATGCTAGCAAGGTTAAAAAGTTTGCTAACATAAAAAACACAATCATGCGTTTTAAAATTTTAATAATTTCAATTATTGTAGTTTTATTAGGACTTTTAATTGCCTATTTAGTACTTAAAGGAAGAACATTTTCTGAGATAAAGGGTGTCACTTCCTATACATATGGTGAAGAAGTAGATTTCTCTGCTGATCCACTATTTAGTAATGTACTTTATTTTGAATACAGAGAACAAGGTGGAACAAAATGGGTTAGGGAAGCACCTAAGCGTAAGGGTGAATATAGTGTAAGAGCTGTATCACAAGGCTCATTTGGTATGAGCTATTCATCCGAAAAGGAATTCACTATCGCAGCTGCCCCACTAGAATTCACTGTTACTGATTCTGAAATCGAATATGGTACATACCCTAGATACACTTATACTAATCTAATAAGTGGTGATAAGTTAGCAAATATGACATTTGCGTATGAGAATATATCACTAAAATCTACTAAGATTAATGTAGTATTAGATTCAGTTAAGGTAGTTAATGAAAATGGTGATGATGTAACATCTTGTTACAATGTCACATCTAATGGAAAGGATATTAATTTTATCGCAAGAAATATTAGTATCAATCCATATTTAGAAGATAATGTTAAAACATTTGTTTATAACGGTGAAAAGGTTGATTATCAAAATACATTTACTATTTCAAAGGAATTAGGATATGAAGATAAGATCACTGTTGAAACAAAGATTTTTGATGCTTCAGATAATGAAGTAGCTCAAGCAATTAATCCAGGTGAATATAAGATTAAGGTTACTAATTATAGCTATACAAGTGGTGATTTAAATACTACAGGTAACTATAATACAACTACTAATATTTATTCATTTACAATTAATAAACGACCTATTACAGTATTAACTTCATCTGCGTCATTCGTCTATGATGGACTTAACCATCAAGCATCAGCTGAAGCTGATTACTATTTAGGTGAAGGTTCAAATGAACTATGTCTAGACCATAAGCTAGCATTAAATGCTGAGGTAGCAGTACCTACAGTTAAATATGTAGCTGACTCTAATTTAGATAATAATCTAGGTGTAATCATTGTTGATGGTGAAGGAAATAATGTAACTGATTTATATCAAATTAATTTTGAATATGGAAAGCTAGATGTTACAAGAAGAAGCATCGAAGTTAATACTTCATCTGCTACATTTGAGTATGATGGCTTAGAACATTTTGTTAATGCATCAACTGATGTTTATTTGACTGAAGGTTATGAACTAGGTGCAGCTGATGAATTCAAGTTTGCATCTGAAAATTATTATCCAAAGGCTATCTATCCATCTACAACATCAAATGTATTAGATTATAAGATTGTAAATGGTGAACTTGATGTAACATCAAATTATGATATTACAAATAAATTTGGTGATATCGTTATTACTAAACGTAACGTTAAGATTAAGCCAAAGAATAATATTAATTTCATATATGGCGATAGTATCATTTATGAAAATGATAATTATGAACTTGTTGATTCGACATATGCATTAAATGATGGTGTTGATTCAATAAAGGTTACAAAGGTTAAATACTTGCAAAATAATACTGAGATTACTCCTCATAATGTCGGTGAATATGGCATAGATATTACAGATTATTTATCAGATTATTATGATGTAGAATTTGTAAGCTCAGATATTAAGCTTACTATTTTAAAGGCTAGCCTTGGAATTAATTTACTTTCTGTTGCTGATCTTTTATATGATGGTAATCCATCATTATATCCAGCAGGAGTTAATAATTTTGAAGTTGTAAATGGCAATATTAAATATAATGATAAGCTAGAAATTAATGTTAAATATTATTATATTGATGGTGAAGATTATGTTTATGTAGATGTGCCTATTAATATTAATATATATAATGTTATATATGATTCATATTTATTAAATGGTGATGAAGTTGATAATTATGATATTTCAGTTTTAAATACATCTGAAATTAAGATTGCAGAGAGACCATTAGTATTAGCTCCTTATAAATTAGATAATAAGGTATTAGATGGTACTGCCTTAAAGGAATATGATAGAGTAGCATATACTCTTGATCAAATAGAATATCAAATCACTGATGGTGAGATTCTAGCTGGTGAAGATATTGAAATAGCATATGAATTTGTAGATTCAAATGGTGATGTTGTCACTGCATTAGATGCAGGAGAATACACTGTTAGAATTAAAGAAGTTCATGTAACTAATAACGGCGTTAATGTAGATAATGAATATGCATTTGATATTACATCAACTGCGTCTTTTGAAATTGCCAGAAGAAAGGTTAGCATTAAGCCAATTGATAGAACAAGAGAATATGGTGAAGAATATAATTATTATTATGTAGATTCTGATCCATCAAAGAATGAGCTTGTAAATAATGCAACATTTATTGATATCAATAGTAAGCTACTTGACTCTGATGAGGTAAAGGTAATAGTTGCGTATGATCGTGATGTTAAGCATACAGGTAGTTATGTGATTTCTATTTCAAGCATCAAGATTATAGTTGATGGTGTGGAATATAACGAAGAGAATTATCAAAATTATGCCTTTACATATACAGAAACATCTACACTTAAAATAACTAAACGTACTATTTTCTTATCATTAAATGATATGCCTGATTATACATATGATGGTAAATTCCATCAATATGATGAAGAATCTTTTGGTAACTATAAGGATATTAATAGAGATTTAGGCTATGATGATAGGATAAGAGTAAAGGTTAGCTATCCAGAATGTCTAACAAAATATCCAGTTAACGCAGGAAATTATTCTGTTTCCTATGGCTATATTGATGTTGAATCTCCAACTGATAATCTAGCTACACCAGATGATTACGATATTATATGCATTTGGGGCGTAGAATATAAGATTAATAAATTGGCTATAACTATAACACTAGATGATATAGAAAATCACGAATATGATAGAACTGCATATTATTATGAAGAAGTAGAGTATGGTAATTATAAGAGCTTAACAGAAAATCTGGGTGATGGCGATTCATTAAGATTAAAAGTAAGATATTATGATAATAATGGCTTAATGGATACTAAGCCAATTAATGCAGGAACATATGATGTAGAAGGATACGACTTTGAAATATCTACCGAATCTACAATCCATGAGGCATTAAAAGATAATTACATAATTACATATGCCGCAGCTATATCTTATGATATTACTCCAAGATTGGTTGAAATTAAGCCAATTGATAGAACACGTGAATATGGCGAAGCTTATGATTATTACTATACAGATAGCGATCCTACAAAGACTGAACTTGCTAACAACGATACATGGATTGATATTAACAGCAAGCTACTTGACTCTGATGAGGTTAAGGTAGTAGTTGCCTATGATCATAGTGTTAAGCATGCTGGTAGCTATACAATATCTATTACTGAAATAAGTATTATTGTTGATGGCGTAGAATATAACGAAGCTGATTACAACAATTATTCATTTACATATACAGAAAAATCAGAACTTGTTATTACAAGAAGAAATATTGAAATAACATTAAATGCTATGCCTAATGTTGAATATGATAGAGAATATCATAAATATGATGAATTATCTTGGAATAACTATTTGAAGGCTGATAGAGAGCTTGGATATGATGATGAAATTAGAGTAAGAGTAATCTACCCTGATTGCGCAACTGATTATCCAATTGATGTGGGTAGCTACAAGGTTCGTTATTCATACATCGATGTAAGAAGTGCTACTGACCCTAATGCTACATCATCTGATTATTCTATTAGCGTACCAGCTGATGTTACATTCACAATAACTAGAAGAACAATAGCAATTAAGCCTATTGATAGAACAAGAGAATATGGTGAGGCTTATGATTATTATTATGTAGATTCTGATCCTACTAAGGCAGCACTAGATAATAATGATACATGGATTGATATCAACAGCAAGCTACTTCCAGGTGATGAGGTTAAAGTAACAGTTGCCTATGACCGTGATGTTAAGCATACAGGTGAATATACAATCTCTATAACTGGAATTAAGATTATAGTTGATGGCGTGGAATATAATGAAGTAGATTACAATAATTATTTATTCAAATATACCGCAACATCAGAGTTAGAGATTACTCCAAGAATCATTAAGATTACATTGAATGATATGGAAGATGTAACTTATGATGGCTTATATCATAAGTATGATGAAAATACATTTAGTAATTACAAATCATCAGATAGAGCTTTAGCTTATGATGATGAAATAAAAGTATATATTGAATATGTTAATCTAACAGATACATATTACCCAGTAAACGCAGGAAACTACACAGTAGGCTATAAGGACTTCACAGTTCAAGGCGATAGCGGTAATACAGTTAAAGAGGATTACGATATAACAGTTGATGATACTATTTCATTTAGCATTAATAAATTAGCTGTTGAAATAACATTAAATAACATGTCTAATCATGAATATGATAGACAGACATATTCATATAAGGATGAATATAATAATTATTTAGCATCTTCAGTAGCTCTAGGTGATGGTGATTCATTAAAGGCAGTTGTAAGATATTATGATACTAATAATAACTTAATGACTGACCTACCAATTAATGTTGGTACATATACTGTAGAAGGATATGACTTCGAGATAGCTACAACATCACTAATTCATGCTGCATCAAAGGATAATTACATAATTACATATGCCGCAGCTATATCTTATGATATTACTCCAAGATTGGTTGAAATTAAGCCAATTGATAGAGAAAGAGAATATGGTGAAGATTATAATTATTATTATAAGGATTCTGATCCATCTAAGGCAGAGCTTTCAAATAATGAAACATTCATTGATATTAATAATAAACTATTATCTGGTGATGAATTAAAGGTAACTATTTCATATGATAGAGAGGTTAAGCATACAGGTAATTACACAATCTCTATTATTGGAATAAAGATAATTGTTGGTGGCGTTGAATATAATAAGGCTGATTATCAAAATTATGATATCACTTATACAGCGACTTCATCATTAATGATTACTCCAAGAAATATAAAAATTATTATTAGTGATTTAGCGGATGTTGAATATGATAGAGAATACCATGAATATGATATGGATTCTTGGTCAAATTATAATACTACATCAACTAGAGCTTTAGCTTATGATGATGAGATTAGAATTAGTGTTACATATGAAAAGAATTCTAACCCAATCTTAAGACCAAT
The DNA here is from genome assembly GCA_017454375.1 of Acholeplasmatales bacterium. Classification (GTDB taxonomy): domain Bacteria; phylum Bacillota_I; class Bacilli_A; order Acholeplasmatales; family Anaeroplasmataceae; genus Anaeroplasma. Next base: position 9,510 of record JAFTDB010000016.1, read on the forward strand.
TGACGAAGGTACATATAAGGTTAATGGCGATGATTATGAGGTAAGAGGAGATAGTGGTGCCACTGTAAAAGGTGATTATAACATCACTTATGAATCATCAGAATTCATAATCAAGAGACGTAAAATATCAATTAAGCCAATTGATAGAACTAGAGAATATGGTGAAGATTATGATTATCATCACATAGATTCTGATCCTACTAAGGCAGTACTTGATAATAATGATACATGGATTGATATCAACAGCAAGCTACTTCCAGGTGATGAGGTGAAGGTAGTAGTTGCCTATGACCGTGATGTACGCCACGTTGGTGAATATGTAATTTCTATTACAGGTATTGTAATTATTGTAGGTGGTACAGAATATACTGAGACAGCCTATACAAATTATGAATTCACATATACCGCAACATCAAAGCTTGAAATAACTAAGAGAATTGTTGAAATAACATTAAAGAATGTGGATTCAGAACCATTTGAATATGATAGAGAATATCATGGCTATGATGAAACATTTGGTAATTATTTATCTAAGGATAGAGCTCCTTCAATTTATGGAGAGGATATAAAGGTTCTAGTTAAATATTATAAGGGAACTGAAGAAATAACTCCTAAGCCAATTGATGTTGGCACATACAAAGTTGTAGGAGTTGGCCATGAAATTGATAATGGCGGCTATGCTACAGATTATGAGATTTCATTTGCTAATGAAGTTGAATTTAGTATTACTCCTAGAACAATTGAAATTAAACCAATCGATAGAAATAGAGAATATGGTGAAAATTATGATTATTATCATGTAGGTTCAGATCCTACTAAGGCAACACTTTCAAATAATGATACATTTGAAGAGGTGCTAGGAATTGGACAAGATCCTAAACTATTATCTGATGATCAAGTTAAGGTAGTAGTAGCACATGCTGGTGAGCATAAGCACGCAGGTGATTATACAATCTCTATTACATCAATTAGTATTATTGTTGAAGGAGTAGAATATGCTGAAGGTGATTATGCAAATTATGCATTCACATATACAGCAACATCTACATTAACAATAACTAGACGTTCTATGACAATTAAATTAAATACAGTTGCTGATCATGAATATGATAGAACTCCTCACGGTTATGAATATGATGGCTGGTCTAACTATAATAAGACTGCCACAGGTAAAACAACTGGTATTTATAATGATGAGATTAAGCTTGAGGTTAGATACATCAAGACATTAACAGGTCTACAAATTACACCTAAGCCAATTGATGCTTCTGAATATAGAGTAGAAATAGTTGATTATGATGTACAAACATTCGGTTATAAATCAGATTATCTTCTTGATTTATCTGATACCGTAACTTATGAAATAACTCCAAGAGAGGTTGAATTAAAACCTACTAATAGGGAAACTGTATATGGTGCAACATATGATTACTTTGATGGTGTTAATCCAGAATATGTAGATATTAATAATAAGCTACTTCCAGGTGATGAGTTAATTATTACAGTATCTTATGATAGAGCAGTAAAACGCACTGGATCTTATGATATTAGGATTTCATCACTTCGTGTTGTCGTAGGTGGTACTGATAATTATGAAGAGCTTGCATATTCTAATTATCATTTCACATATACACAAAAAGCTACTTTAGTAGTAACTCCTAAGCCTGTTACATTAGTGTTCAAGGAAATGGATGATATGCCATATAACGGAGAAGAACATAGATATTATAATGGTTATAACAATTATGATTTAGTTCATTCTACTCCGCTTGCATATGATGATGAGATTGAGATATTAGTAACTTATCCAGGCTGTCAAACTCCATACCCAATTAATATTGGTGAGTACACAGTTAGATATGATTCATTAATAATCAATTCACCAACTGATCCAAATGCAACACTATCTGACTATAGCTTTACGACTCCTACAGATATCACATTTAATATCGTTAAGATTTATATAACTATAGGATTAAAGAATAATGTATTAGCTTCATCATACGTATATGATAGTGAATATCATGAATATGGAGAAGAAACTAATAATTATAATTTGATCAGTGGAACAATAACTCCAGGTAATGTAATTACTGTTAAATGTAATTATTATAAGCTAGTTGGAACTGAATATGTTCTAATGGATAATAAGCCAATTAATGTTGGTAACTATAAGGTTACATTTAAAGAAATCTATGTAGTTAAAGCTGGCGAGGTTGAGGTTAACAAAGAAAATTATGATGTAACATGTACAGATGAATTATTCTTTAGTATTACACCATTAACATTACATATGAGCTACATAAATAATGTTGTTGACCTATCATATCAATATAATGGTTCACCTCGTTACTATGACGAACTTGCTGGTAACTTTGAACTTGGTATAGGTGATATTCAACCAGCAAATGATAATATTATAGTAATTTCTAATTATTCTAAATTAGTTTCTGGTATTTATGAATTAATGGATGGATATCCAGTTGATTCAGGTACATATAAGATTACTTATAAAGAAATAAGTGTTGAAAGCACTAATGGAAATGATGATGTAACTAAAGACAATTATAATATCATATTCACTGGTGAAATAGGATTTAGTATTACACCTCGTCCTATCACAATTAAACCACTTGATTATGAATATGAATATGGTGATGAATTCACTCTAGTTACAACTAATTTCGCTCATCCAGAGGGAACTGAAATTGCAGATCCAGTAGAAGTAACACTTAATTATTATAATCTTGATGAATCACAACTTGATTTAACATCTGTAATTCATGTTGGTAATTATAAGGTTAAGATTGCATCAATCAGAATTTTCTTTGAGGATGAATGGATTAGTGAAGATGAATACATTAATTATGCATTCTCATATACTGAAACTTCACCTGTAGAGGTTACTGCACGTGAAATTGGAATTAAGTTAACTCCACTAGATGATTCTGTATATGATAGAGAATATCATGGATATGTTGAAAATGAGTGGTCTAATTATAATATGGAAGATACAAAGACTCTTGGCTATGATGATAAGATTATGGTCAATGTTCAATATATCAATTTATATGATAATTCTGTTGTATCTGGTAAGCCTATTGATGCAGGTACATACAAGGTTCAAATTACAAGTGCTACTATTAATAATTTGAATGTAACTGACTATAGTTTGGATTTAACAGACGAAGTTGAGTATCAAATAACTAGAAGAGAAGTTAGGGTTAGTCCACTTGATAAATCATGTACATATGGTGATGCATATGATTATTTCGATGGAAGTGATCCAACATACGAGGATGTTGATTCTAAGCTACTTACGGGTGATAGCTTAATTATCACAGTTGATTATAACAATCCAGTTAAGCATGGCGGAACATATGTAATATCTATTGATACAATTAAGGTTGTTGTTGGTGGTGTTGAATATGATGAAGCTAATTATGGTAACTATTCATTTATTAGAGATGAAGCTGAATTAATTGTTAATCCAAAGATAATTAGCGTTACTCTTAATCCAATGAATGATGTTATCTATGATGGACTTGCTCATACATATGATGATTCTTCATATGGAAATTATGCAGGTGTAACTGGATTAGTTGCCGGTGATGATATTAAGGTACATGTAATATTTGATAATCCTACTCCAACAAATGTAGGTGAATATCATTCAACAAGCTGTACATTTGATAGCATGGCATCTGGTGAGAGTGTAGAATATGGCAAGGATTATACATTCGATGAAGCTCCTGAGGTAACATTTAATATTACTCAAAAGCCAATTAGTGTTTCTCCAGATAAAGAAACAGTAATCTATAATGGTTCAGTTATTAATCCAACTGCTTACATTATAAATAGTGGTGAATTAATTTCAGGTCATACTTTAACTTATGAAGCTGTAGATTTAGATGGTAATAAATTAGAAGCAATTGAAGCAGTTACATATGATTATAAGATTAAAACTGTAACTATTAGTTATGCTGATGAGATTGTTACAAGCAACTATGATATTACAATTCTGGATGTTTCAGCAAAATTCAGAATAAAGAATCGTACTATTAATATTAGTAGTAACGATCATGAATATTATTATGATGGAGAAGAACATACAGTTCCATTAACTGATTATTCATTCGATACTACAGATTTAATTGAAGGACATCACTTAGAGTTTATATCAGGATATAGTCAAACTGATGTAACTAGTAAGAAGAATGTTCCTGAAATCTTGATAGTAGATGAAAACAACAATGATGTTACTGAGTTCTATAAGATTGATAAGACTAATTGTGGAACATTTACAATCAAGAAATCTGTTAGATTAGATTATGAAATTCATATTACTGATCCAACAGCTATTACAAATAGGAATGTTGAGATAGATGAATCTATTGGTACATTCGCGCTTGTTAATGTTGAATATTTAACAAGCAGCTTTGAGCTTCCTGAAGCTTGGACCTATGAATACTTTAGAAATCTTAATACAATTATAAGAATTAAGAGAAACTCTGAAGGCTTGTCAGCATCAATCTTTGAGATTGGTGATGAGAATAAGGGTAATTTCGATTATTCATTTGTCATCAAGGTTGATATTGGTATTAGCTTACTTAATATTGAAAATGTCATCTATGATGGCAATGCACATCTATATCAATCAGGTATTAATAATCTCACATTAACTAGTGGAATCATTGATACAGGTGATGAGATTGAAATAAGTGTAAATTATTATTACCTAGACCACGGAGTTAAGAACTATGTAGACACTCCAGTGGATGCTAATAAATATTATGTTGAATTTGATAATTACACTGTAGGTGGATTATCTTCAGCAAAATATAATATTGAAATATTAAATAACCCATCATTTACTATTTCAAAAAGAAATATAACTATAGCTCCAGATGATCAAAGTGTTGAATACACTGGAGCTACAGTTAATCCAACTAACTACATCATCAGTGATGGCACATTAGTTAGTGGACATAGTGTTACATATTTAGCATGTGATACAGATGGTAATGATTTAAATGCGATAGCTATAGATAGTTATACATTTAAGATAAAAGATGGTAGCGTAACAATTAAAGCTGGATTAAATGATGTTAGCGCTAATTATAATGTTACAGTTTCGAATGCCACTGCGACATTAGAAATAATAACTAATTAGGAGGAATAATATATGAATAAAGGATTTGGATATTATTACAAAAAATCATGTGGAAGTGCATTTAGGTGCCTCTACAAAAAACGAGGTAATATTTTTAGATATTACGCCTATATATTTATGGAAATATTGTCATTGATATTCTTCCCAATTAGGCCTATAACTAAAGCTTTAAATTACCAGATTGCGAATGACGCAAATGAAGGAAGAAATATAGCCTTATCATTAGGATTAAAAAATATAGCTAATGGTAAAACATATTGGTCAACATTACTTGCTATAATTATGAAGGCATTCATTATAATTGGCATAGTAGTTGCTTGCCTACTTCCTGCAGGAATATTATTTGGTATTTCATATGGTGTATATGCATACATGTATTATCAAGGAAAGAATATAATGCTTATATTGTATATAGGAATGGCTCCAGCTGCCCTAGTCCTATTAACAGCATTAATCTATATTCCAATTAGAACTGTACCAGTTGGATTCATCAATAATAAGAACCCAAATGTCGATGCATCTAGAAGTGTATTCATCTCATTTGATGCGTTAAAGAAGGAAGGGAAGTTTACATTATTCCTTGGACATTTAGTTAGTATTATTATTTGCGTATTAATGGTAGCTTTAATTGCGGTACCTTATATATTATATATGGCTGGTATATTAAAGCCTGAAATGTTCTATTTAGTTCCAATTTTAATGTCAACTATTGGGGCAGTAGTGCTTGTGTTCTTACCATTATTCATCTTGACAGCTCAATGCTTCAAGGAAAGATTGTTCTATGATGTAATTCAAAATCCAAAAGACTTCAAGAAGGATTTAGATAACATCGTATTCAAGCGTGATAGAAAGATTTCTACAGCTAATGCTTTAGTAAGAAACTTTGATGATGTTAAGAATCAAGATAAGCTACATGTTGAAAAGGTTAAAGTAAAAGTAGAAAACATTGAAGCTGATGAAGATGAAGAAATGTTTGATGAAGATGTTTCTAAGAAGGATAAACTAAAGAGAGTTAAAGAACAAAAGAAGCTTCAAAAGGAATTCAAGGATCGTGAAGTCAAAGAAATCTTTGATGATGAACAAAACCCTGAAGAGGGCAAGGAATTAGAAACTATTCCTGTTGAAGAAAATGTAGAGGTTCCAGTGGAGGAAATGCCAACAGAAATGCCTGTTGAAGTCGAAGCAACTGAAGCACCAGTAGAGATAGAACAAGCTCCTGTGGAAAATGAGACCGTTGAAGCTCAAGAACCAGTTGAAGAAGCACCTACTGAGGTTACACCTGTAGAGCCCGAAGAAACTGATATTCCAGTAGAAACTCCAGAAGAGCCTTCACAAGAAGCTCTAGCAGAACCTACAGATGAAAGTGCAGAAGCTGAAGAGACTGAAGATGATAATCTAGATGAAGAATTAGATGAATTAGAAGACGATGAAGAGGAACCTGCTGAATCTACACCTGTAGAGCCTGCAACTGAACCAGAGCCAGAACCTGAGGCTCCTAAGGAAGAACCAGAACCTCAAGAGGAAGTAAAGGCAGAAGCTCCAGCTGAACCTGAAGCTAAAGAAACAGAACCAGTTGAAGCTCCTGAGGAACCAAAAGAAAAACCTAAGGCTACTACAAGGGTAACTGCTAAAAAGCCTGCTGCTAAAACGACTGAAAAGAAGACAACTACTAAGTCTACAACTAAGGCAAGTGCAGCAAAGACTGAGGCAAAGCCTAAGGCTACTGCAACAAAGACTACAAAGGCTAGTGCTACTAAGGAAACAGCAAAGCCAGCTGAAAAGAAGGCAGCTACTAAGAGTGCTACAAAGTCAACAACAACAAAAGCAAAAACTACAACAGCCAAAGCTAAGGAAGCTAAAGCTGAAGAGCCTAAGAAGGCACCAATAAAAGTAATTAGAAAACCAAAAACTACAACTAAGAAATAGGAGGTGAATGCTTATGGAATTATTTTGGGAAATATTAAGTGCAACAAGTCTTGGAATATTTGTTTTAACTTTAATATTTTTGATTGTAAGACAATACCGCAAAAATAAACTGTATAAAAGCTTTCACCTTGATGAGCTTTTCAAAACAGATAAAGAAGGCGGAAGTAATAATGGTTATTATTACACTTCAGCTGAAACTAGAGGCTATATAAGAAGATATGTTGTTAGAAAAAATATCTATGAAAAGTCTTTAATCTGTAATTACGATCATGAATATAAAGAAATAACATTCTTTGTTGTGTGTTTTGACTTTAGGAAGAAAATGAGAGATGTATTAGAAATAACAGAAAGAAATACTTCTAAGACATCTAAGATTATTCCTTTAGACGAAAGAACTAAATATGTAAATATCTATGTAAAGAAAGTAGATGGAAAAGAAATTAATGGACGTATCATTCGTCCAATTCCAGCACCAAAGATTAGATTATTTGCTTTCTTCAGTGCACTTTGTATCTTTACATTCTTATTTACATTATCACATGTGATGATCTATTTCATATCACCTATTCATCGCAGACAATTCTATAATTCAGTAATTAATTACATAATTATAGGTTCTGCGTTTGGTATAGCACTAATCTATTTTATATTAGTGTTGGTATGCTATAGAAAGAAGAATTCAAAGACTAAGGAAGGAGGTTCGATTGAATATGAGTACTTTTAATCAAGTGAGGAAGATAACATATTCTTCTAACCCAAATGATGTCGTAGCCCTTTCTGAGTTTATTGTAATGAGTGATGATCGTGCAAAAGAAAAATATCTTATTTTGAAATTTGTAAATAATGTAGCTCAAAAGCTAAGTGAATTTGCATTTGAAATAACAGAATATGATAACCAAAACAACATCATTGAAAAACTAACATTAAATCAAACTAATGTTGAAGCTGAGGCTTCAAAGGAATTCGTTCCAAATGCTAAATTAAAAGTTCATTATGACACTGAAAAGATTAGCTATAAGCTAGTTAGTGCTAAATTTGAACGTGTAATTTGGCATGATGGAGAATTTGTTAAAATCCCATTTGATATCGACGAGTTTGTAAAGAGAGAAGATACAATCATCGAAGAGCCATGGGAAAAAGAAAAACTTGATGCAGCCAGACAAAAAATTGATAAGATGGAGGCTAAAAAGTTTTATAAGGTAAATAAGAAGAGATTGAAAGGTAAAGAAATAGAAATAAAGAGCATTAGAAAACAAAATATTTCTAAAAAGCCAAAGGTTATTACTATAATCTTATCTATCCTATTTATCGGAGCTATAGTTGGTGTTTTGATTTATTATAATTTCAAGACAACAAGATTTAGCTATCAAGATTTTGATTATAAGCTGTTAAACAATAATAACGAAGTATCTGTTGAAAGATATTTTGGTAAAGATAAGAATGCAGTAGTGCCTAAGACATTTACTATCTTAACAAATACTTATAAGGTAACTGAAGTTGAACCTTATGCATTCAAGCAATCAACTATAACATCTGTTGAATTTACATCAAATATTAAGATTCAAAATGAAGCATTTGTTGGTTGTACAAAGCTTGCTGAAATCAAAGGTGGAGAATTTGTAACATTTGTTGGAAATGATGCATTTAGAGGCTGTAGTTCACTTTCAAAGGTTACACTTGATAATGCAACAGAGGTTGGCCAAAAAGCATTTGCTGATTGTGCTAGCCTAACAACTGCATCTTTTGCTAAGGCAACTATGATGTCTACATCTTTATATCATGATGATGCATTATCTAAATTAAGCATCTATGATACTATGCAAGATAAGCTTTCTTCATTATTCATTGCTGAAGAAGGAGAAGTGTTACCTGTTTTAAGAGAGGTATCAATTCACCGTGCTAGAATTCCTGCAAATTTTTTTGAAGGAATGACAAATATTAAAAAGGTTACATTCGAAAACCCATTAACTAAATTTGATTATGAAGCATTAAAAGGTACTAATGTAACTGGATATTATATCTATGATAATATCGAGGTGTTAAATGGTGTTATTATCTCATTAAAGAATGGTACAACTAGTCTTTCAATTCCTAATACAGTTGTTGATTTAGCAACTTCAATTCAAAACATCAGTGATAAGATTGGCTCTATAACTACTCTATCAATTGATTGTCCAAATATTGATAAGGAAACACCTATTACTGCTGATACACTAAGACCATTTACAAACGTAAATAAATTTGGTATTAGTACAGCTACTCCAAAGAATGATAATTTATTAACTGGCTTAAATAAGCTTGATACATTAATTATTGATTCTAAGGATTCATTTGTAACTGATACAACGGTGATTCCTACAGCTGTAAAGAATCTAGAAGTAGTAGGTAATGGAACATTATCAAAATCATTATTTACTAGATTCTCGTCAGTTCAATCACTTACTGTTGATAATACAGTAAGCAACTGCGTTGATGGTGCCCTTGAAGGCTTAACAAGCTTGAAGACATTATCAATGCCTTACTATCCAAATATTACAGTTAATAATTTAGGTGTTTCAGCTAATGTTGAAAGTATTACATTTAATAAGGCTTATTCAACTACATTGGCTCCTAACTTTATTGATGGATATGAAAAATTAACAACTCTAGTATTACCTAGAGAGATTAACCGTATTTCTGATGATTTCATTAAGAATTGTTCATTAATCGCAGCTATCAATTTACCTGATAATCTTACATACATTGGTAATAACTTTATGTATAACTGTAATAATGTAACTACATTAACAGTCCCTGCTGGTGTAGAGATTATTATGGATAATTTCATCCAAAGCTGTAGTAGACTAACTTCAGTTGAATTCTTATCTACTAAGAGTCTATCAATTGGCAATAATGCATTTAGTAATATGAACCGCTTAAAGAATATTACTTTCTCAGATAAAACTGTTGAGATTGGTAAATATTTCTTAACTAATTGTCCAACTGTTAATGAATTAATTGTTCCTAATAATGTTGTTTATCTAGGTACTCCATTTATTGGTACTGGTAACAATGTAGGAGTTGTTAGTGTACCATTTGTTGGAACTCAAGATAATAGTACTAATTATGAATATTTCAATGAATCATATGCTAAAACAACAAAGCTTTATATTCAAAAAGGTATTTCAGCATATGGATATGAATTATTCACAGAAGAAAATAATAGCATTACTTATTTAAAGATTGCTGGAACTATTACTGGTAGTATAACTAATTTATTCTCTAAGCTTACTGGCTTAAAGAATCTATATTTAGTTTCTGGCAGTAGTTCATTAATTAAAGATGTGGTTGGTTCAACATCACTTGATTCACTTGTGTTAACTTCAAGTGGTAAAATTAGTTCTATATTTGCTGATATGACTATATCTAATTTAGTAATTAAGGATGGTACAATCGATGCTAATACATTTAAAGATGTAGTAAGTATTGAATCATTATACATCAGCAATGACGTAACATTATCAAATCCTACTTTTGATAAGAATGTTATTGGTAAGATTTATTTTGAAGGTGTTCCAGCCATTACAATTGATAATGATATTTCTTATTATAAGAATGTCAGCTATTCAATTTATGAAGACATGTATTCTGAAGTAAAAGAATTAGAAAAACATTAAAAAAAATATTTATTGAGAAGAAGGAGGTGTTAATTTGAATCAATTGCTCGAAATGCTACTGCGCTTTGTCGATGAGCATTTAGACCTATTAATTTGGTTAATACCTACAATCCACTTTTCCTTAATCTTATTATTCTCAGCCTTACTTGGTATGGCTCGTGGCTTTAGGAAGAGCTTAATATTATTTATTCAATCGCTTATTATCGCAACGATTTGTTTCTTGCTGTTCATGTTATTCTCTGAGAGTGAACAATTTGATATGTTCTTGTTAAAGACAATAAATTTCTTCATGGGTGGAGATGGCAGCTTGCAACGAAACTTAGGCGTTTCAACTGAGGCTAAATCGTTAAGAGAAGTGCTTATACTATATGTTCCTAAGACATTAGGACTTGCTGATAGTATTGCGCTTATTATCTCTGATGGTGGTCAATATATTATGGCCTTAGTTAATATGCTATATAAGATATTCTATGCGTTATTCTTCTATATTATCTATTTAATCTTTGTGTTCCTATTCTATATTATTTATTTAATATTCTATCCACAAAGAAGATATAAGAGAAAAGTTATTGAAAGATATTATGTTGGTGATACTCCATATCAATATAAAAAACATAAGGGACTTGGCCTATTACTTGGTAGCTTTAGAGGCTTAATTAGAGCAACTATCGCTATGTCATTTATAGGCGTTTCCTTCTTTGTTATTGCCGGTGGAGATGGAACTAGAAAGACTGAAGATTATGATTATGGAAAAATCGAATATGATTTAGCTTACGATGCATATAGAGCCATAGGTGGATATGGCAAGCATGGTATCTATAGGTTCCTAAATAACTTTAGGGATGCTGATGGAATGCCACTATATTTATTCGCATCAGACATAGTTCTTCAGGGCTCCTACGTTGATGATAGCGGAAAGAGAACAGTTGTATATCTTCGTAATGAGCTACAACAATATGTCAAGCTAAGCCGTGATGTGGCTGATTTGATGATGAAATATAAATCTGAAGAATTCACTAAGCTTTTAAAGAATAACTATGAGGGTAATCCTACAGATATATTTATGGACTTATTTAAGGATAAACAATTCTGTGAGGATTTAAAGGTTATCATAAATCAATTCGACTTTAGTGGCTATATTCTCAATTTTGCAGCAATGGTTGTTGATATAATAATCGACAACATTGAATCAACTACCATAACTCTTCCTGTTGAGGTAAAGGATTTATTAATGATGCTATTCAAAGAAGGATATTTCTCAACTAATATTCCTTATGAACAGGAATTAAAGGATAGCGGTAGTAAAAAGCCATTAGCTTATTTGGATGTCAATAAGTTATTAACAAAGGATGATGTTACTGAGGTACTTGGTATTGCCCTTAACATCTTCAATATGAGCCTTAATGGTGAACTTAATTTAAGTGATAAGGCTGCCCTTATTGAATTCATTGATGACATGGTTTTAAAGATTCAAAGATTATCTATTTTCAATGGTAGTAGAAAAGAAGAATTAGACCCTATTCTTATGAGATTATATGCCTATGTAGATAGCGTATATCTAGCAAGTGATAAGGTTCCTGCCTTTGAAATTAGATATGATGATCCTGAATATAAAAACATCTCATGGACTACTGAAATTGCTAGCATCATATCTGTTATCAGAGGCGTACTTCCTGTTGCTAGTGAAGTAATGGAAAAGATGGATGAATCACAAGAGATAGTAATTTCTGATCTTATTTTCAGTTTGGTAGATAAGAGTAGTCCAAATTACGCAAGAAATATAAAAGCTTATGATTCACTTGTTAATACTATTGGTAATTCTCAAATGTTATCAAGGGTATTATCTAGTGCGCTTGTAAGAGGATTAATTACAGAGTATTTAACAGATTTCGCAGGAGAATTTACTATACCTGAGGGTATCAAATATGCAAATACTTATGATAATAATGGCAATTTAGTTTCTTATGGTGAAATATATAATCTATTAGTTAGCTTAAAGATTATTGCTACATCAGATGGTATTAAAGATTTAATTGATCAAGTATCTAACATTTCAACACCTGAAGGGGCATTTGATTTCATTGAGACAGCAATGCAGGTCTTAAATTCTAAATATGAGGATAAGACTGTAATAGATTATATAACTTCATCTAAGCTTGTTAATTTAATATTAAAGACATATCTAGTTAATAAGGGTGACTTTGGTAACGGAATAGAAATCTATATTGATGATTCAATAATTGATGAAGATGGCTTCATAGAAGAAGCTGAGCTTAAAGCACTTGTTAAACATGGGGCGGGCTTGATTAGTGTATTAAAGCCAATAATCAGCTCTATGGATGAAGGCATTGATACAGCTATGCTTATTGATGTGCTAAAATCAGATGAGGCTGGTGCTGCACTTCAAAGTAAGATATTAGAAGGTACAATTTCTAAGATTTTAGTTAATTTGCTTTCAACTAATGAAATTGTAGTTATACCAGCTGATATGCAGTTAGTATCTACTACGACAAAGCCAAGTGAGGTTAAGATATTAATCAATATTATTCATGAGAATATTTTGAATATTGAATCAATAATTGATGGAAGCTTTGATGCTAAAATCATTAAGGATATAGAAGAAGATAGTATTGATAGATTATTAGAATCAAGCATTATTAGAAGCACTTTATCTAATCTATTAATTAATAAGGGTGACTCATTAATTAGTGACTTTGAAATTGTTGTTCCAAACACTGTAATTGATGGTACTCAAATCAAGTATGAAGAATTACATAGATTACTTGTAAACATCAAAGATTTAATGCCTGATTTTGATGAAGATGGCAATATGAAGGAAATTGATTCAGCTGCACTTTTAAAACAGATTCTGGATAACAAAGAGACTCTGTTTGAAAGTGATACAATCATTGCGACTGTAGCAAATGCATTACAAGGAACAATTATAACTGAGGCATTAGGTGATTTCTTAGTAATACCTAATAACCTAAAGGCTACTTCAGCAGAATTAAAGACAAGCAGCAATGTTAAATTATGGAGAACAGAATTAGATGGTCTATTTGTTGCTTTAGATGAAATGTTTAATATCTCTGAAGAAGAATCATTTGAAGATATTGACTTTGAAGGAAAAATTAAAGAAGCAATTCCTAATTTAAATGAGCCTTCAAGAACTGATCCTACTAAGACTAAGATTGAAATTTGTTATGGTTCTGACATCTTGATGGCTAGCTTAACATCAAGCCTAGATAAGGCGCTTGAGGGATTAGTATCTGCCAGCATATTAACTGATGCTAAAGATAGTAAGGGTATCTACAAACAAGAAGAGCTTGAAAACCTAATTAGTGTTATTGCTATGTTTGGTATTGATATTACAAATCCTGATGGAGTTGATACAGATTCAATCGTTAATAGTATTAAAGAAGAATTATTAACATATAATAAGCCAAATCCTAAGAATAAGAATAATCAATCTAATCTAGATATCTTATATTCATCTACAATATTCAAAGGAATATTTAGTACAGAAATAGATAAGATTTTAACTGATGCTAGTGAAGGTAAGACTCCTGTTATTAGTGAAGATTCTACAATGTACTTAAAGGAAAGAAATAGATATTATAAGAAGGAAGAAATATCTTCAATTATTGATTTATTAAATGTATTAATTGAAGAAAAAGATGTTGAAGAAGAGGATGGCTCTCATTCAATGAAGAAGGTATTGGATTTTGATACCTTATCTGAAGACTTATTAAAGAATATTAATAATTTATTAGATAATAATTTAGCTATTGAATATCATGTAGAAAATGAATATTCAAATAATGTTGAGTTCTTATATCAACATAATGCATTAGGCTTAATCTTTGGTAATGTACTTGCTCAGGCTGATGAGAGTATCAAAGTTCCTTCTGCAGCTTATGATAAGCCAATTGGATATACAACTGATGAGAAGGTAATAGTTAAGCAAACTGAAGTAATTTCATTATTAACTATCCTAGATGATTTTGAAATTGATATTGAAAATGTAGATATTGAAAAGATTTCATTAAATAAGATTAAAGAAGATAATGATCTAAAAGAAAAAGTAACATCATCTATAATTGTTTCATCACTTATCTATAACAATATTAAAGATAATGATACCAATATAGTATTCCCTTCAAGCGCAATAGAGCGTGATACTAAAGCTAACTATATTAAGAATAGTGAGCTTGCGAACCTATTTGATGGATTAATCTATTTAGGCATTACTGATATCTCAAACGTTGATATTGAGCCTATGATTGAAATAATCAACGAAGACATAGAGGCTTTCGCAACTACTGATGAAATCGATAAGATCTATAATTCAATTATCCTAAGGGCAACTATTTCAGGACAAATCAACAATATCTTTATTCCTGATATGCTAAGTGAAAAGATTACATCAGTTGATTGTTATAACATTGAAGATAAAACATATACTAGAAGTGAGTTCCAATCATTCTTCTATGCTATTTACAGCTTCAATATTGACTTGAAGGACTTCTTAACTGATGGCTCAGATCAAGGTGAGCTAGTTGATGAGGTTCAATCAAATCTAATGTATATTGTTGGTACTGAGAATGAAACTGAATTTAATAAGCTTTGGTCATCAAAGATTATAGCTGCCATTATATCTAAGATTATTGATGATAATATTGGCTCTTTAATTGATGATGAAAGAATATTATCATCTACTAAGATAAAAGAAGATTATAATGATACTAAATTCATTTATAAGTCTAGTGAAGTATTTGCCATACTATATAATATTAGAGTTACATTTGGAATAGATGCATTATCATCAGATAGCTTTAGTGGAATGGATTGGTTAAGTGAAGTTAAAGAGTTTAGTGATAAGAAGATTGATGACTTATATAATTCATATTTAATGCGTCATATGATTGGTAAGAGATTATCTAACCATTTATTTGATAATCATTTAATTGAAGAAAGTATCATTACATCTGATTCTGTAAGTGAATATAGTGTTGGTGAAACATATTTCTGGTGGATTAAGGAAGAACAATTCAAGAATACTGTTACTGCTTTAAATGATCTAGGAATAGGAAATGATTATTCAGTTGACTTAGATGATTTAAGAGAAGATGATAAATTTGAAGAACTATATGCATCTAAGATTATTTGGGGTATTGTTACTAAGACATTAAGAACTCAAATTGACGGTAGCACAATTAAGCATACTGATTATGCTTATGAGGATGATATTAGATTATATCGTAAGAGCGAGGTTAAATCACTTCTTGAGGTAATTGGTACTCATAGCCTTGAAGATGATTTGACTAGTGCAATTACAATCAATAATATCAAGGCTGCAATAATCGATAATACTGGTGGCGTGGTTAGTGATACACCTAAATCATATTTAATGCTAAATACTATATCTAACATTTTATTAACTAATAATACAATGCATATAGATCAAGCAGATTATGATGCTGAAAAGAGTATGTTAACAACTCTAGGCTTTGATAAGCTTGTTAGTGGTATTGATGCTTTAGGCTTAACAGATACTGGCTTAAATATTGATGCTAATGCTATTGGATTTGATAATGTTAAATACAATAAAGATGTAATATTCGCAAGTCCATCATTAAGATTAACTATAACATCTATGGTTAAGGTTAGTGGAAGTGTTAAGATATTTGTATACGATAATGAAGCATATATAAAGAAGACTTATCGTATAATTGATAGAGTATCTTCAGAGGCTTATTCATTAACAAAATCAGAGCTTGTTAACTTAATTGATAGCTTTGAAGCTCTAGGTGTTGATGGTTTTGAATGGTCACCTTCTGGTGATGAAATCTTAGCATTAAGAAATAAGAGTGAAGCAGAAATGGATGAAATACTAGCATCTAACGCTGTAAAGAATGTTATAGCACAATTCTTGTTAGATGGTATTAATGTAGGCTATATTTCAGTTAATTACAGTACTGTATGTGATGATGAAGTGTCACAAGGAAATATAATTATGCTCGATACATTTAAAAAACAAACTAATGATGTTTTATCAAATACACAGGTTAAGAATTTCTTTGCTAAGCTAAATGCGATGTTACCATAATATGGTATAAAGGGATTGATACATTTTGTATCAGTCCTTTTTTACTTGATAAAAAAGAATTATAAATGTATAATCATCTCGGTGATTTTATGGATAAAACTAAAATAATAATATCATCATGTTTACTAGGTAATAATTGTAAATACAATGGATTAAATAATAAAAATGATGAAATCATAAAATTAAATATCAAATTTGAATTTATAGAAATCTGTCCTGAGGTATTTGGTGGCCTTTCTATTCCTAGAAATCCATCTGAGATAAGGGATGGAAAAGTAATATCAAATAAAGGACTAGATGTAACATCTAATTTCACTAGTGGTGCAAATAAAGCATTAGATATTGCGAGAACTAATAATATCAAATATGCAATATTAAAGGATGGTAGTCCATCATGTGGAAGCAGCTATGTCTATGATGGTACATTTAGTGGTACTAAGGTAAATGGTTATGTCATAACAGCTAAGCTATTTATAGAAAATGGTATTAAAGTATATAATGAAAAAGAAATAAATAAATTATTAGAGGAATTAAAAATATGTTAACAACAAAACAAAGAGTATATTTAAGAAGCTTAGCTCAAAAAGAAAAAGCATGTTTTCAAATCGGTAAGGATGGTTTAAGTGAAAACTTATTAACTGATGTATTAAATTATTTAAATAAGCATGAATTAATGAAGGTATCTATTTTACAAAATTCAATGGTAGATGAAGAAGAAGCACAAGAATTCTTCGAAGAAGCTGGAATTGAACTTGTACAACATATTGGTAGAGTATTAGTATTATATAAGCATTCTGATAATGCCAAAGATCCTATAGTATTACCTGTAAAGAGGAAATAAAAAAGAAGGATTATTCATCCTTCTTATCATAATCATCTAAAAAGCTATATTGCTTATTACCTTTTTTCCAGCCTAATATTTTATTTAGGTTGACGTTAGAAGTAACCTTAAATAAGTTCTTTATAGCAATTGGATTAGATTTCTCAAGCTCAGCAATGAGCTTTTTTGTTTCTTTTCTTTGAGATGTCATTTCTAAATTCTCAACACCCTCAGTTAGCTTACATGCACAACGTATGAATTCAAGCTCATTACGGTTACACCAATTAATGATGTCACGTTCTCTAATTAGGTATAATGGTCTAATTAATTCCATTCCTTCATAATTTTCGCTATGTAGCTTAGGAAGCATTGTCTCAAGTTGACCATTATTGATAATAGACATTAATGTAGTTTCTATTACATCATCATAATGATGGCCTAAGGCAATCTTATTACAGCCTAATTCTTTAGCAAACTTATATAATGCACCTCTGCGCATCTTTGCGCACATATAACATGGCTTACCACCTAGTATTTCAGCGATTTCAAAGATGTCAGATTTGATTATTGTGGCAGGAATTTGTAGGATGTCTAGATTCTTTTTTATTAAATCAAAATTCTTTTCGTTGTAGCCTGGATTCATAACTAAATATGTTACATCAAAATTAAAATCAGAATGCTTTTTAAGCTCTTGAAATAATTTAGCTAGCAGCATTGAATCCTTACCACCAGATATGCAGACACAAATATGGTCATTTTCTTTAAGCATATCATATTCCTTTAATGCTTTTATGAATTGTGACCATAATTTAGCTCTATATGTTTTGATTATTGATCTTTCAATCTCTTGACATCTATCCATAAATAATCCTTTTAGTAATTAACCTTATAAAGATATAATCCACATCCATCAAGTAATTTATTACTTAATTTAGTATCATTAGTTTCAAATATCTTTAATATCTTTTCTTTAGTCTCTTTTCCTCTACCTATCTCTACTAAAATACCCATCATCTTTCTGATTTGATATTTTAAGAAGGCAGAGCCTATAAATATAAATTCTAATCTGTTTTCAGATTTAATTATTTTTGCATCATAGATTTCTTTTATTGTATCTTTTCTTTCATCAATAGAAGATGAAGCAAAGCCTTTAAAATCATGACGGCCTAAATAAAGCTTAATAGCTTCATTCATTTTATCATAGTCTAAATTAGTTATATTAGGCATATAACGAGCCATTAATGGTTCATATTCACCAGTATTGATGATGTAATGATATTCTTTAGATTTAGCTGAAAATCTAGCATGGAAATCATCACTAACCTCTTCGATATTTTTTATATAAATATCTTGTGGTAAATATGTATTTAATCCTCTTTTTAAATTAGAAGTAGGAAGTGGCTTTTCTAAATCAAAATGGAATACCTGATTATAGGCATGTACAGCTCTATCAGTTCTACCAGATGGATAGATTTTTATATCTAGTCCAAGCATTTTTTTAAATGCTTCCATTATCTTAAGTTCGATAGTAGGTAAATCATTTTGAATTTGAAAGCCCATGTAATCATATCCATCATATGATAGTGTAGCCTTATATCTCATTAGTATACACCTACCATATTTAAGATTACACCAACATAGAAGCCAACAACAACTAGTGTGGCAACTAAGTCAATTGGTCTAAATTTTAATTCATCTAGCTGAGTTCTAGGAGCTCCTATTACATAGCCTCTAGCCTCCATTGCGTTAGATAATTCATCTGCAGTCTTAAATGAAATGACAAATAGAGGAATTAGTAAGGCAATGATTTGTTTTACTTTTTTACTTAACTTAGCTTCGTTAAAGTCAAGACCACGGCTGGCTTGGGCAGCCATAATCTTATTAGCTTCCAAAATTAATGTTGGAATAAAACGAAGTGTTAATGATATTAGCATTGAAAATACCTCAACAGGTATTTTAAATATCTTAAGAGGTGTAAGTAGCCAGCTGATGGCATTGTTGATATCTGTAGTCATTGTAGACAAGGTTAGAAGTGATGTTAAGAAAATCATTAATAAGATTCTTAAGAAAATATAGGCTGCACGTTCTAAGCCTGCTTGATATACATTAAATGACCATTTAGCCCAGCTCATATTGAAATTCCAATAGAATTTCTCAAATGGGAAGCACCATAAGATACAGAATCCTACAAATATTAAAACTAATAAATAGATAATACTTGATGGAACAAATTTCTTTGTGAATATATAAAGTAGTAGAAAACCCGCAATAATCAAGAATTGCCATAAGCCTATTTCCATATTAAATGAATATAAAGGCATACCATCATTCTTTGTGTATATAATTTGTACAACAAATGTAAATAGTAGAAGGAAGATGATTCCTTTTAATCCCTTTAATACCTTTAAAATAGGAATTCTTGATGTTATATAAATTAATAATACAACACCAAAGGCAATACTAATTGTTATAAGACTAGGAATTATAAATACAAGCACAATTAACGCAATTGTAAGTAATACCTTAGTTCTAGGATCTAGCTTATATATCCAAGAATTACCAGGAACATATTGTCCAAAGGAGATATTATTCATGAGATACCTCCTTTAGCTTTAAAACTAATTCATCAATAGATGTAATATTATAATCAAAATTATAATTGAATTTTCCATTTAAATAATCAATTAGCTTTAATACTTCAGGCTTTTCTAGGTGATGATCCTTATAAATTCCAGATTCAAACAATTCTTTTTTATCACCATCAAATACGATATTAGCTCCATCCATTACCACAATTCTTGTAGCATATTTATAGACAATATTCATATCATGTGAAATTAAAACAACTGTTTTATTTTCATTTTTATGAATATCATAGAAAAGCTCCATCATATCCTTAGAGCCCTTAGGGTCTAGTCCTCTAGTTGGTTCATCAAGAAGAAGAATATCTGGGTTATATGATAATATACCCGCAACAGCTACCTTTCTTTGTTGACCACCAGATAGGTTGAATGGTGAATGATTCAAAAGTTTTGTGATATGTAGCTTTTTAGCAACCTCTACTGAAGCTTTTTTAGCTTCAGCTTCCTGATAGCCAAAATTAAGTGGAGCAAACATAATATCACGAAGTACTGTTTGTTCGAATAATTGATATTCTGGGAATTGGAATACATAGCCTACATGCTTACGTATGTTATTAAATTTTAATTTCTTTTTCTTTTTAGCTGTAATAGCATTACCAAATACATTAACCTCACCAGATGTTGGCAGGATTAAAGCATTCATATGCTGAACAAGTGTAGATTTTCCAGAACCAGTTTTACCTACAATAGCAACGAATTCACCTTCTGAATTAATCTCTAGGTTGATATTCTCGATTGCTACAGTTACTTGTTTTTTATATCCTTTATAGGAATGAGTTACTTCTTTAAATAATATTCCCATAAAGCATCCTTTAGCTCCTTATTGTTCTTAAGCTCATCATCAGCTGATACAAGTGAATATGCTTGTAATGAAACTGGTAAATCAAGTGAAGAAGAATGAAGTGTTACTTCATCCTTAAACACATCAACTGGCTTACCATCCTTGATGATTTTACCTTCCTTCATTACCACAACACGATCAGATAAACTGGCAAAATCTAAATCATGGGTAATTGAAATAATGGTTTTATTATGATTATTATGTAATTCTCTAATTAGATTAATGATATCATCACTACCCTCTGGGTCTAGCATAGAAGTAGCCTCATCTAAGATTATGTAATCACAATCTAGTGCTAATATACCAGCGATAGCAACTCTTTGTTTTTCACCGCCTGATAGGGTTTGTGGTTCACGGTCTAAAAATTCATTCATTGATACCTTTTTAGTGTAAGTATCAATAAGCTCAATCATCTTTTGTCTTTCAACATTGTGATTTTCTAGGCCAAATGCGATATCATATTTTACATTGAAACCAACAAATTGGTTGTTTGGGTTTTGGAATACTATACCAACCTTTTTTCTAATAGTTGGAGTAGTATTTGAATCCAATTTAACACCATCATATAATATTTCACCACTAGTAGGCTCTAAAAGTCCTACAAGTAGCTTAGCAAGAGTGGATTTTCCGCAGCCATTATGGCCGATTATGGAAATCCATTCATTGTCTTGAACAGTTAGATCAATTCCACGAATTGCTTCATCACGACTATTATATGAAAAATATAAGTCCTTTAGTTCAATCATAATGACTACCTCCTCTCTAAGAAAAAAATATATCCCGAAGTGGGATATATTTAATAACTATCCTTTTAATCCTCTAGATTGTCTATCCATATCTTCAACGACGATATCATATATTTCGCCAAGAGAAGCACAATATTTTAAAACTTCCCATGGTTCGTTTGTATGGAAGTGAATCTTGATTAAATCTTCATCACCTACAGCAAGTAGACAATCACCTTTGAAGTTTTCAGTGAAGTAATCACTGATTACATCCTCGTCTAAATCGTGTCCTGAAATTAAAAGTTGTGTATCATATCTATATTCTATCATTTTTACAATCTCCTTTTTTTATCGTAAAGATTTTATCATATTTAATATATAATTTCAATATTGTAAATGTTTGTATAATATGTAATATTATAATTCATATTTCCTAC
Organism: Acholeplasmatales bacterium; assembly: GCA_017454375.1. Taxonomy (GTDB): domain Bacteria; phylum Bacillota_I; class Bacilli_A; order Acholeplasmatales; family Anaeroplasmataceae; genus Anaeroplasma. The sequence continues at coordinate 31,839 of JAFTDB010000016.1, forward strand.
CTATTATGATAGAATATAACAAAAGGAGCGAATAAGATGAAAAAAATATTGGCAGTATTACTCTCAGTATTAGCATTAACATCATGTAGTTCGGTAAATAACCCTACTTCAACAACCATAACCACTCCACAAACTACAGCTACTACGCCTGGTATATCAACTATTACAAAGTCAATACCAGTAGGAGAAGATAATAGAAAGCTAGTTTTGGATAAAAATAATCCATATTCATCTAATGAACTTGTAGAATATGATGATTGTTATATTAAATATAAGGATGTAGATTCTATAGGTAATTCCCACGCTAAAATAAATAGAGGTGGATTTATCACAAATGCTACAACCTTAAATGATATCGATTCATTTACTATTACATATAAGATAGTAGAGGAAGAAAATGTTGAATTAAAGCCAGAAATTGGCTTTGGTTCTTTATATTATGTATGTGATGATTATCCAATTGATAATCCTTTTTCTTATCAAAGAATTGATCTAAATTCCAATGATAGAGAAGTAAAAATAACACTTGATGGTGATCCATCTTTTGTTAGCTTTTATACATTTAACACCATAATAATTGATAAAATCGAGCTTGAATATAATGTTAAAACAGCTAAGACTTTAAGCGATGATTTTAGTCTAAAAATTATCGGTACAAATGATATTCATGGACGTGTAAATTCTGATGGTAGCTATGCATCACTTGCGTACGCAACTGACTATATTGACACCCTAAAAAAGGATAATAAATATAATATTTTATTAGATCAAGGTGACCTATATCAGGGCTCATTAGATCAGTATGCAACCAATGGTAAAATCATGGAGGATTATCTACTTGTAAATGGCTATGATTCTACAATTATTGGTAACCATGAATGGGATAATGGAGACACTAAAATTATTGAGCATACAAAGCATTCTAAGGTAGATATTTTAGCTAATAACATTAGAAAAAATGGCTCAGCAGCAACATTTACTAAGCCTTACAAGGTTATAGAAAGACATGGCGTAAAAATCGGTTTAATTGGGGCAATGGGAGATTGCGAAAGCTCAATTTCAGCATCTTCAATTGAAGGATATTCATTCCTTGTAAAACAGGCGCTAACGGCTGAAATTAAGAAAAATTCAGAGGAGTTAAAAGATCTTGGCTGTGAGTTCATAATTCTACAGATTCATGATGGTGCAGAAAGTGCTCAATCAGGTTCATCAAGCTTAGAATATTATGATGTAAATTCACTTAGTGGAAGCTATGTGGATTTAGTGCTTGAAGGACATACTCATAAGCAATATAGCTTCAAGGATAGTAAGGGTGTATACCATGTCCAAAATGCTGGTTATTTAGGCAGTATTTATAATATAAATATTAATGTTAGAAAAACTGATAATGGCCATTCATTTTCAGTTTTATCACCAGCATTTGTTCGTGATAGTGCGATTGTTAGTAGATATACAGAAAACAACGTAATGGGTGTTATCAATAATTGGTATCATCAAAATGTTTATGGCCCACTTGGTGATAGAGTTGCTATGACAAATTCTAGAGGTTACAGCAGTAATGATCTTGTTAATATGGTTGCCCAAATCTATTACAATTTAGGTAAAGAAGATGGTTATGATGTTGTCTATGGTGGTGGATATTTATCTTGTAGAGCACCATATAGATTACCTAGTGGAGTTGTCGTATATTCTGATGTAGCAAGCCTATTCCCATTCGATAATAGAATTTATCTATGTAAGATAAGTGGTAAGAATTTAAAGAGAAACTTTATAAATTCTACAAATACAAATTATCATGGCTATATGGAAAATCCAAATATGACAATTTTTGATTTTGAGACATATTATATGGTAACAGATTCATATAATACTGACTTCTGGAATTATAGAGATACCGATACTTATGCTGTAGAAATAGTAAAGAGCTATTCTATAGGTGATATCTATGCTAGAGATTATTTATTTGAATACTTAAAAAGTTTAAATAGCTAATAAATATTTATTTATTAAATTAATGTTTTGATATACAATAGAGAATTAGTAGGTGAATTGTATGAAATTAAAGAATTTTATAACATTTGAAGGTGGAGAATGTAGCGGAAAAACCACCATTATTAAAGATATAGTAAAAAAGTTTGAAGAGCTAAATATCAGCTATATCACAACTAGAGAGCCAGGTGGCTTACCTATTTGTGAACAAATTAGAAATGTAATTTTGGATGTTAACAATACTGATATGTCTAGCGAATGTGAAGCATTGTTATACGCAGCCTCAAGAATTCAGCATGTTAAGCAAAAAATATTACCTGCCTTAGAAGAAGGTAAGGTAGTGCTTTGTGATAGATTTTTAGATTCTTCATTAGCTTATCAAGGCTACGCTAGAGGTATAGGCTTTGAAAGAATTTTGAAAGCCAACGAATTCTCTTTAGATTATTTACCAGATTTAACAATCTTTATTGATGTTAAACCAGAGGTAGCATTAAAAAGACTTCAAAATCAAGATCGTAGCAGCAAAAGCGATCGTTTAGATAAGGAAAGCATTGATTTCCACAAGAAAGTATATGAAGGATATAAAAAGCTTGAAGAAATGTATCCTGATAGAATCATCACTATTGATGGTAATCAAGATTTAGCAACAGTTAGTCGTAACTGTGTAGAGGCAGTTTTAAAATATTTAAAGAAGTAGGTATTAAATATGGATGTTAAAAAGATGGTTGAATTACAAGTTAATATCTTTAACATGTTAAAAAAGTCAATTGATAATGACCATCTTTCACATGCTTATTTATTTTATGGCCCTAATGGAACTGGTAAAAAGGAAATGGCTTTTGCCTTATCTTGCCTTCTTTATGGAGTTGATTTAGATTCTCCTGAAGGAAAACAAATAACTGAAGGAAAGCATCTAAATGTTGAATACATTGCAAAAGAAGAAGGTAAAACTGCAGTTTCCAAGGAACAAATATTATCAATCCAGGATGAGTTTTCTAAAACATCACTTGTTAGTGGTAAACGTATCTACATAGTAGATGGCTTAGATACAGCTACTAAGCAGGCTCAAAATTCACTTTTAAAGTTTATTGAAGAGCCATCTGGTGAATATGTTGGTATATTCTTAGCTACTGAATTATCTGATGTTTTATCAACTATTCAATCTAGATGTGAGATTGTATATTTTAAGCCAATTAGTAATGAAGATTTAATTAATGAGCTAAAAAATAACTGGGTTGATCCACTTGATAGTGCGTTAGCATCTAGCCTTACTAATTCAATTGATGAGGCCTTAGAAATAGTAAAAAGTGATGACTTTTTAAAGACTAAAGAAATATTTTTAAGATTAATTGAATTAAAGTCTGACTTTGAGGGTGTAGAATTTTTCTCAGAAAATGTCGAATATTTTATCGAAAAGTCTAGACTAGAGATGTTAATAAACTTTGTTTTACTTTATTTAAGAGATATTAATTTATTATCAAAAGATAATAATAATTTGATTTTGGCACCTTTGTATGATAAAATTGTGTCAGCTAAAAGCAATAGAAAATATAATTATAAAGCCAAATATGAGATGGTTTTAGATTTAATGAATAAATTAGATAGAAATGTTACAGCTAAGAATGTATTCTTTGAGCTTGTAAATACTATCTTGAAATAGGTGTTTTATGAGGGCAATTAGAGTTCAGTTTAAGCCGGTTGGAAAAAGATATTTCTTTGGCTTAGGCAATTTTGAGTTGCATGATGGTATGGATGTAGTAGTATCTACAATCAGAGGCCTAGAGCTTGGCTGGTGTGTAGGTGAGCCTTTTGAGCTAGATAATAGAGAATTAACTAGTGAGCTTAAGGATGTTATCCGTATCGCAACAGAAAATGATAAAGAAAAATTTAAAAAGAATAAAGAAGAAGAATCTGATGTTATTACAACAACTAAGAATCTAGCTAAGAAGTATAAGCTTCAAATGAAGGTCTTAGAATCAGAATATACACTAGATAAATCAAAATTAATTATCTATTTTGAATCTGAAGCTAGAGTAGACTTCCGTGAGTTAGTTAAGGACTTAGCTGAGGTATACCATACACGTATTGAACTACGTCAGGTAGGCTCTCGTGATAGTGCTAAAACATTCGGTGGTATTGGCCCTTGTGGATTAATACTTTGTTGTAAAACATTTATTACTCAATTTGATAATGTTACAGTAAAGATGGCTAAGAACCAAAACCTATCGCTAAACCCAGTAAAGATTAGTGGTAACTGTGGTAAGCTACTTTGTTGTATCAATTATGAGGACAAATTCTACAAGGAAATGCGTAGAAATGCTCCAGATGTTGGTGATATTGTTGAAACACCTAATGGGGATGCGAAAGTATTATCATCAGATGTAATTGGTAAGAATTTAAAGGTTAAATACCAAACTGAAGAGGGTGGATTTGGCTACTTTAAATTCCAAGATGTAAAAATAAAGGTTCATAAACAACAAAAAGATGTTTATGAGGAAGATATCGATAATGAGCTTGATTTGTAATGAACTTTTAGGAATACCTAAGATTAAAATTTATCAAGATAGTGATTTATTTAATTTTTCCTTAGATTCTATGTTACTAGCTAGCTTTACAACTATTAACTATAGAATCAAAAAGATTTGTGATTTATGTTCTGGAAATGCTCCAATCCCAATGTATCTAACATTAAGAACTAAATGTGAGATTACAGGTGTTGAGGTTCAGGAAGAATCATATAATCTAGCTATGATGTCAATCAAGGAAAATAAGATGGAAAATCAAATAAAGATGTATCATGATAATTTAATTGGCATATCTGAAAAGATTGGTAAGGAATGTTACGATGTTGTAACATGTAATCCACCATATTTCAAATTGAATCATAATCAAATTAATCCATCAGAAGCTAAAGCAATTGCCCGTCATGAGGTTTTAGCTAATCTAGATGATATCGTATGTGAGGCAGCTAAGCTACTTAAGCAAAAGGGTAGACTAGCTATGATACATACACCTACAAGATTACTTGAGGTATTAGATACATTTAGAAAATACCATATCGAACCAAAGAGATTACAGTTTGTTTATCCTAAAAAGGATGGTGAATGTAATCACATTCTGGTTGAGGGTGTTAAGGATGGAAATAGTGAAATGCGTATTCTTCCACCACTTTATGTATATGAGAGTGATGGAAAGTGGACAAAAGAAATATTAAAAATATATAATTTTGAGGAGTGATTTTTATGTTTTTAAGTTTATTAAGTAAGAAAGAAATGTTAAAGTTCTTAGACTTAGCCATCTATATGGTTGATATCGATGGTGAACCAACTGATGTTGAAAAAAGATTATTAAATAAGATGATCGCAGAACTTGACAGTGTTAAGGATGAATATTCATTCAGATTAACTGATACAATTGAAAACACAATTAAATTCTTCACTGAATGTAATAGTGTTGTAAAGAATGTCGTTTATTTGAACCTAGTAACAATTTCTATGGAGGATGACTTATATAATACATCTGAGTTATTATTCCTAGAAAAGGTTCAAAAGCAATTAGACATTTCATCTGAAAAACGTAGAGAATTGATCTCTATTGTTTATGCTGAAAGAGATTTAAGAGAAAAGGCAATTAGAATTCTAAAGAACTAATGAGAATTAGAAGTTTTGATTCTGATGAGGGAATACTATATTTAGTTGCCACACCTATTGGTAATTTAGAAGATATTACCTTTAGAGCAATTAAAATTTTAAAATCAGTTGATAAAATTTATGCAGAGGACACTAGAACGTCCTTTGTTCTTTTAAATCACTATGATATTAAAACTCCAGTATTTTCTTATCATGAATTTAATCAGGCAGAAAAGACTAGACAGATAGTTGATGAGATTGCCGGTGGTGCTAAGATTGCCATAATCTCTGATGCTGGTATGCCTATTATATCTGATCCAGGCTTTAAGATTGTAAGTCTAGCTAGAAGCCAAGGCTTAAGAGTATCTACAATTCCTGGACCTTCTGCATCACTTAGTGCGTTAATTTCAAGTGGAATTTCAGGCGCTAAGTTTTCTTTTGTTGGCTTTTTGAATGCTAAGGATAGTAAAAGAGAAGCTGAACTTGAGGAAGTTAAATATTATAAGGATACATTAATATTCTATGAGGCACCTCATAGATTAAATGAAACACTTAATTCTATGATGAAGGTATTAGGTGATAGAAACATCGTTATCCTAAGAGAATTAACTAAAACATATGAGGAATATATTTCTGGTAAAATCAGTGAAGTTATGGAAATGGATAACCTAAAAGGTGAAATGGTTATTATTTGTGAGGGCTACACTGAGGTTAGCGAGGAAGTTGATGTTAATTCTAAGATAGATGAATTGATATCTTTAGGATATAAGCCTAATGAAGCAATTAAAGATGTATCTAAGATGTTTAATTTGGATAGAAAAGAAGTATATAAAAATTATTTAACATATAAAGATAAAAGGTGATTAAAATGGAGAGACATTTTGTTGATATAGATTATAACGAGACTATGGATTTTTTCTCAAGCCTTAAAACAGGCTTTATTTATATAGGTGGAGATTGGTGTAAGCCATGTATGGCAGTAGAGGATATTTTAGTTGATACTGCTAAAAAGTGTGGTGTTGACACTATTTACCGTTTTGACCCAATGTTCACTAATGTATATGGTGAAAAAGAGGATTTAAGAGATTGTAAATCATTAGAAATTAAAATGGACTATTACAAGCTAGTAGAAAAGCTAGGCTTTAAATCTAATGAGCTTGTTAAAGATACATTAATTCCAAGAATTCATCTTCCTTTTTACGCTGTAGTAAAATTTGGCAGATGTGAAAAGTATTATTCCAAGGAATTAGTTAAGGATTCAGATGGTACCTTACATACATTTGATTCTCAATATGATTGTAAGGACGAATTTGTTGATAATTTAAAAGAATTAATGGAACTTGTAAAAGTTGAAGATTCATTTTTAATGTAGTAATAGGAGGCACGAATATGGATAAAAAATTTTATCTTACCACAGCAATAGCTTATACATCATCAAAGCCACATATTGGTAATGTTTATGAAGCTATACTTGCTGACTGTATCGTTAGATACAAAAAGAAGGCAGGCTTTAAAACATACTTTATGACAGGTACTGACGAGCATGGCCAAAAGATTGAAAGAAAAGCTCAATCATTAGGAATTACCCCAAAGGAGCATGTTGATAACATCTCTAATGAGGTTAAGAAGATGTATAAGGTTATGGATGTTGAATATGATCACTTCATTAGAACTACTGATGATTATCATGAAAGAGAAGTTAAAATGGCCTTCGAAAAGCTATATAAGCAAGGTGATATCTACAAAGGAGAGTATAAAGGCTTATACTGTGTAGATTGTGAATCTTATTATACAGAAAAGGACCTAGTTGATGGCTGCTGCCCTGATTGTGGTGCAAAGGTTGAGGAAGCTGTTGAAGAAGCATATTTCTTAAGATTAGAGCCATATCAACAAAGATTAATCGATCATATTAAGAATCATAAGGGCTTCATTGAACCAGAAGCTAGAAAAAATGAAATGTTAAATAACTTCTTAAAGGATCCACTTCCTGATCTATGTGTATCTAGAACATCTTATAAATGGGGTATTCCAGTATCATTTGATCAAAAGCATGTAATTTATGTATGGATTGATGCCTTACTAAACTACATTACTGGTATCGGCTATCATTTTGATAAACCAAATGAGCCTTTATTTGAAGAATTCTGGCCTGCCAATGTACATTTAATTGGTAAGGACATTCTTCGTTTCCATACAATTTACTGGCCAATTATATTAATGGCTTTAGGAATTGAATTACCAGAGAAGATATTAGGCCATCCATGGGTATTAATGAACCACAATAAGATGAGTAAATCTAAAGGCAATACAATTTACGCTGATGATTTAGCTAATTACTTTGGTAGCGATGGTGTTAGATATTACTGTCTACATGAAATTCCATATGCTGCCGATGGTAACCTAACTTATGAACTTTTATGTGAAAGATATAACTCAGATTTAGCTAACACATATGGTAACCTAGTATCTAGAAGCATTGCGATGGTTAAAAAATATTTTGATAACCAAGTTATCAATAATGTTTCTAATAACGCAATGGATAAGAACCTAAAGGAACAAATCGTTTCATCTGTTAATAATTATAAAAAGCTAATGGATGAATATAAGGTTGCTGACGGCTTAGAGGAAGCAATGAAATTACTTCGTGTAGCTAATAAATATATCGATGAAACTTCTCCATGGGTTTTAGCTAAAAACCCTGATATGAAGCCACTTTTAAAGACTGTACTTTATAATTTATTAGAAGCAATTAGAATTTCTACAATCATGTTAGAGCCTGCAATTCCAAATGCAGCAAAGAAGGTATATGCAGCATTAAAGACTGAGAATATCACATTTGATGATTTAGAATATGGTAAGCATGCAATTTATCAAGTAGGAGACTGTGAAGTATTATTCAAGCGTCTTGATATAAATGAAATCCTAGCTTCACTTGAAAAGAAGGAAGAAGAAAAAGTAGTTCCACCTTCTAAACCACTTATCTCAATTGATGATTTTGATAAGCTTGATTTAGAGGTTGGTCAAATTATAGAAGCAAATAACCATCCACAAGCTGACAAATTATTAGTATTTAAGGTTCAACTTGGTCATGAGGTTAGACAAATTGTTTCAGGTATAGCAAAATTCTATAAGCCTGCTGAACTTGTTGGTAAGAAGGTAATTGTTGTTAAGAACCTAAAGCCAATCAAATTAAGAGGCGTAGAATCAAACGGAATGTTACTATGTGCTTCTGATAAGGATGATAAGCATCTAGAGCTTATTTCTCCAATTGAAGCTTTAGTTGGAGATGAGGTTCGCTAAAAATGCCTAAGCTTGCAGGTATTAATAAAAATACAATTTTAACAAGTGAGGTAGCTAGAGTTATAGTTGTAATCTTTACAGCTGCCCTATACTCACTTGCAGTTGAAATATTTCTAGAACCTATTAAATTAGTTTCTATTGGCTTAACATCAATTGGACAAATATTGGGTTTAGTTGTATCTAATATAAATCCTAATGCTCCAATGATGTTCAGATCACCTGGTATCTATGTACTAATATTTAATATACCTTTATTAATATATGGATATAAAACAGTATCTAAAAGATTCATCATCTATACAATCTTATCAATTGTTGTTCAAACAATCTTCATGTTTGGTTTTATTGATGGTGAAGCAATATTAGCTAATTTTGGTATTACAACATTATCAGATCATGGTACTAGACTATTCTTAGCAATCATCGCTGGTTTGATTACAGGTGTAGCAATCGGTATTGCCCTACGCTTTGGTACATCAACTGGTGGTGTTGATATCCTAGCTCAGGTTATCAACTTGAAAAAAGGATATGCAATTGGCATCTTTGAAATGATAATAAATGTAGTACTAGCTGTTATTAATGGTCTAATTAATAAGGATGCTACAGCTACATTATTTACATTCATCTTTATAATTATTAATAGCTTAGTAGTTGATAAGATTCATACAGCTTATAATTATTTAAGAATAGATGTAATTACTAAACATAAAGAAGAAGTTGCTAAAGCATTAATTGATGGTGTACAAAGAGGATGTACAATTCTTGATGTACAAGGTGCTTACACTCATGAATCTAAATTTGATGTATTCATGGTAATATCATCATATGAACTTGAAAAAGCTAAAGCCATTATCCATGAGGTTGATGGTGAAGCATTTATTATGGTTACTCCAATTAAACGTATAATAGGTGCATTCTTCAAGCATACAATTGCTTAAAACGAAAAATGAGGTACAATTTTGAATTGTACCTCTAATTTTTTTAAAAAATTGTAAAAAAATGATAAAAAAATGTTGCATTGAAATTAAAAAGTGCTATAATTAAAAAGCACGTATAAATCGGGAAATAGCTCAGCTTGGTAGAGCGCTTGGTTTGGGACCAAGATGTCGCAGGTTCGAATCCTGTTTTCCCGACCATCTATGCGAGCGTAGTTTAATGGTAAAACTTCAGCCTTCCAAGCTGACTACGTGAGTTCGATTCTCATCGCTCGCTCCAAGAATTAAAAGCAATCCCTGAAATCAGGGATTTTATTTTTATATGATTATTAGAGTAGAAGTGGTTAATGCCACTTTTTTTAAATGTAATAATTGTTTGAATAAGATTCTATTTCTTGTTCAATTAGCTTTTCTAATGTAATACTTTCTAAATAATCAGATAGAAGATTATCTATCTTATCTAAGACTTTATCTATAGCTTGATCAGTTGATTCAAATTTAGATAATCCTGTTTCAGTTATATAGATAATATCCTTTAATGTAATTTGATTAGGTGCCTTGCTTAATTTATATCCACCTTGATTTCCTCTAGTAACTGTAAGTAGACCACTATTTCTATATAGAGGAATAATTTGTTCTAAGAACTTTCTTGATATGTCTTTTCTAGATGCTATATCAACTAAGGTAGAATAGCCTTCGTTATAATGCTCTCCTAAATCTATAAACATTTTAATAGCTGTTACGCTTTTTGATGATAATTTCATTTAATACTCCTAAAAACTATTTTTAAATACTTGACATTATTATACAACAGTGATAAAATAATGTCAATCCTAGTAAAACGATAGGAATAGTAAGAAAGAAAAAGGAGAGAGTAAAAATGATTTATAATAAGATTATTGATACAATCGGTAAGACTCCGCTTGTAAGATTATCAAGAATTGAAGAGAAGTTTGGATTAAAGGCTAAATTAGTTGCTAAGGTTGAATCATTCAACCCAGCTGGTAGTGTTAAAGATAGAATTGCAAAAGCAATGGTAGAAGATGCATTAAAGAAAGGATTAATTAAATCAGATACAGTAATTGTAGAACCTACAAGTGGTAATACAGGTATCGGCTTAAGCATGGTTGCTGCTTCACTTGGATTAAGAATTATTCTTACAATGCCAGAGACTATGAGTGTTGAAAGAAGAAATCTATTAAAAGCGTATGGTGCTGAGCTTGTATTAACTGAAGGTGCTAAAGGCATGAAGGGTGCAATTGCTAAGGCTGAAGAGCTAGCAAAAGAAATTCCAAATGCCTTCATCCCATCACAATTTACTAATATGGCTAACCCTAATATGCATTATCAAACAACCGGTCCAGAAATTTTTGCTGATAGCGAAGGAGAGGTAGACTTCTTTGTAGCAGGTGTTGGTACTGGTGGTACTATTTCAGGTACAGGTAGATATTTAAAGGAAAAGAAGCCTAGTGTAAAGGTTGTAGCTGTTGAGCCTGAAACATCACCTGTATTATCTAAGGGTACACCTGGTCCACATAAGATTCAAGGTATTGGTGCTGGATTCGTACCTGATACATTAGATACTAAGGTATATGATGAAATCATTACAATTTCAAATGAAGAAGCATTTGAAAAAGGTAGATTATCTGCCCAAACTGAAGGTATTTTAATTGGTATTTCTAGTGGTGCTGCCCTAGCTGCCGCAATCAAGTTAGCACAAAGAGAAGAAAACGCTGGAAAGACAATTGTAGTTCTTTTCCCTGATACTGGAGAACGTTACCTTTCAACTGCTATGTTTGCTTAATAAACCCATAGATCCTAATAGATATAATTATAGAAATCTCTAGTTTAAAAGCTAGAGATTTTTTTGTAAATAAACTAGCTGAATTTAAGAATTTAGAATTAAAAGAAATTAAAGAATTTGATTCCACAAGACTAGCAGCCAATAGTCGTCATAGAATTCAAATGATTGCTACATTTGATTATGAAGGAGCAGAAGTATCACTTGGCATACATAGCGGTATTTTGCCCTTTGAATCTAGCTTGGCTATAAATACCTACATTCAGTTAAAAACGCTAAAAAAAGGCGATTTAATCACTTTGAGAGGCATTGCTGTAGCTCATGGTGGCCCACAGATACTCGCAATTGATGAAAATGCGATAAAAAGGTTCACAAACAGTATAATTAAACCTATAAAACTATGATAAACTCCTTATTTATGATATACTAATGGTATATTATCGAATAAGGAGTTTTATTATTTATGAAGTATTATTCAGCTAAAACAGTAACACAAATACTTGGAGTTACAGCTCAAACACTAAGAAACTGGGATAGAGAAGGGAAATTAAAGCCATCATATGTAAAATCTAATGGATATAGATATTATTCAGAAGATTTAATATTATCATATACACAAGAGAAAAAGACAAAAAAGAATTTAAATATAATAGGTTATGCAAGAGTATCTAGTAAAGAACAATCAGATGATTTAGAAAGACAAGTTAATAATTTAAAAACATATTTAGATACTAAAAATCAAAATTATGAAATTATTACAGATATTGGTTCAGGTATTAATTATAAAAAACCAGGCTTAAGAAAGCTAATTGAAAAGATTAATAAAAAGGAAGTTGATGTAATAGTAATCTTATATAAAGATAGACTACTTAGATTTGGATTCGAGCTTGTAGAATATTTTGCCGAACTTAATAATGTAAAGATTGAGGTACTTGATAAGATAGATAAAAACCAAGATCAGGAGTTAGTTGAGGATTTGGTACAGATAGTAACAGTATTTTCAAGTAAGTTACAAGGAAAAAGAAAGAAAAAGACAAAGGAAATAATTAATGAATTTTCTCAAAATTTAGAAAAAAGTATCAATAATTAACGCCAAAAACAAAATTTTTCTAAAACTATAAAACTCTGTAAAAACACCTTCATTTGTGATATAATATAAGTATAGAAATGAAGGTGATTAACTATTAATAATCAAGTATTAAATTATAAAATTTTTAATAAGTTAATTAAACCAAGACTAAAAATCCTCAAATTAGTGATTTTTTAAAAATCTTTGAGGATGATAATATGGAAAATAAATATCGCCGTA
>JAFTDB010000017.1 GCA_017454375.1 Acholeplasmatales bacterium
CAGACTTAAGCTGTAAATGGTTTTTACGAGATCACATATGCGTCTCAATGATTAAATAACTTTCCATCACTACTATTATACAATAATATTAGAAATAAAAAAACTAAGAGATTAAACTCCTAGTTTTAGTATACGAAAAAGATGCCATTTAAGGCACCTTTTGAGTATATGTGTTATTGTGTTTTTACGTTTTCGTTTTCTATTACATTTTCTTCAGCAATAATATTGTTATTGTTTTCCAAATCTAAATCAACATCTTTTTTTAACCCCTCTTGGAACTGGGCGTTATCAGGAGCGAGTTTTATTTTTTCATCTTCCATCTTTTGGTTCAATTCCATTTGTAGTGAAGCACCAATAATAGTATGGCAGAATTCAACTCTACGTTTTTCATTTTCGCTTAATTTTTCAAAATTAGCGCCTTGTGGTAATTTATGATCAACATATTTTTGAGCATAAAACTTTGCACCATTTAAATCACCAAAAGTAGGGCTCTTTGGATCTGTTGCAGCCTCTACTGCAGTTACCAAAGCCTTATATTCTTTTGATGAAGAACTAAATTTTCTCTCAAAGTATCCACCCTTATTAGCTTCTATTATTTGAGTGATACTCTTACCAGCATTTCTGCCCTTTGTTTGAGTATTTAAATCATTAAATGCTCTAACAAAATTATCTCCTGCTTTCTTATATAATCTACCAAATTCAGATGTGAATTCCTTATCAATTTCATCAACTGTTTCTAATAACTCACCTTTATAGTTAGTTCTTAAAAGGTTCTCATCAGGTAGATATTTCTCCATGAATGTTTTTACTGGATCATTTAAGAAATCCATTACTTCTTTTCTTTGTTCCTTATCAAAATCTAGTAAATTGATCTTATTTTTATAAATAAAATCATTCAAGTATTGCTTACCGGCAACTAGTAATTGTGCTGGGCTAATACCTTCTTCAAGCTCTATATCGGTAGAATTATCATTTCTTCTTTCGATATACATCAATTTTCTTTCTGCCATATAGTCTCTTATAACATTCATAACCCTTCTTGTTTCATTAGCAGGGTTAACCTTATTCATAACTTCGATTTTAAGCTTATAAGCCTCATCGACATTTGCAATATGACCACCTTCGTGGAAATAATTTAAAGATAGGGCAAATAAATTATCAGTGTCATTACCTAGGGCAAATAGGTTTTGTAGTGATTCATAATCAGCTTCAGCTTCCTTATTAAATAAAGTAAAACTTGAATGATTATACATTGCTGCCAAAGAATTAGATGCAGCACTCACAGCAATGTTTTTGATTGTATTTTCATTAAATTCTGATGTATGATTTAAAAATTCAATACCACGGTTAGCAAGCTTATATCCTTCTAAAACACCTGCATAATCTTTATCATCCTGAATTAAGGCATGAGCCATTCTCTTTCCTAAAGGAATTGGATTATCATTTATATCCTTTGAAGGAATTAAATATTTTTCATCTATCTCAGAAGTTATTTTTTTAGCACCCATTAAATAATACTTATTTGGATTATCTAAAAACTCTTCAACAGAAACACCTACAAGCTTAGTAAGACCCTTAAGCTGAGCATAACCACTAAGTACAATACCAGGGGCTACGTTTTCTTGATCCCATCTTCTTGGAAGATTTTGTCTAAAGCTTTCCAAATCAGGACTATCATCATGCTTTCTACCAGAATAAAGGTTGGCATTTAAGCTTGTCTTAGATGTATCAAAATTATCCTTAATGAAGGACAAAACATCTTCATATTTTGCAGTAATGTTCTTTAGCTCATTTGCCTTTAATGAAATGTTTTCTAAGGCTTGAATTCTCTCATCCTTATCAGTTAATTTACCATAAGCAAGTAGGGCATCCTTTAATTCGGCAGTTTTATTAAAATAATCTAAATAGCCATATTCCTTGAAGCCTGTTTCCCCTACTGCACCATTAGGAATCAATCCTTTTTCAGTGACTAATTTATCAAGCTCTAATACTTTATTTTTATATTCGTCAGTTAATTGTATCTTTTCATCAAGGAATGGAACTAGGGTTAATTTTTCACTTTTTTCATCCACTCTAAAAGTAATGGCATCCCATACTCCCGCTATTTTAGTAACCTTCTCAACATCCGCACCAACCTCAGCCGAAACATTTCTAAGTGCAGTTTTAGCTTCCTTTTCTCTTACTCGGTTGATATTATCAATTATTTTGTCAGTTTCATCTTCAGTTTTTTTGACAACTAATTCATCTGCTGCATAATTTAATGCATCCTTGAATTCTTTTAATTTAGTCTCATCAATATTTAATTCATCAAGCCCATTTATAATACCAGTATTATATTTTTTAAAAGGATATTCACGCTTAGGCTCAACAGGCTTAAAGCTTTTATATTTTTCTAAAAGCTCATTTGTCTTACCATCCCCAATTTTACCTTCAAGAGTATCAAGTATTTTTTCATAATTAACACCCTTTACATCAATCATTACAGTATTTCCATCATATAAAGCCTTTGGAATACTTGAATTAGGGAATAATTCCTTATTTTGTTCTAAAAATGCTTTAAAATTATCTTCAGAGCCAAAATAATACTTTGAATTATTTTGAATTTCATTGATGAAATAATTTAAATATTTTGTCTTTGTATTATATTTAACAATATTGTCATATGTAGTTTCAACAAAATAATTTTTTTCTTGCTGATCTTGAAATTTTGCAAGCTCATCATAATTATTTTTTACAGCACTAAATAATTTGCCCATAAAAACACCTCATTTACATTAATATAGCCAAGATTATTTGGCTATGTTAATAATTATTTACTCTCACCAAATAATCTTCTTGCCTCTTCGGAAGCAATGATTGAAATATTAGTTCTACTTGTTGGTGAAGTAATGATAAATGCATTACCTCTTGGGTTATTAACGATTTGATCCTGCTCAACCTCGTTAATTTGACCAGCCTTATCATATAGTGTACATAAATCATCCATATCATTTGGTGATAATGCGAAGATAAATGAATATTGACAGGCATTAATGATGGCAGTTGATTTTCTGATAATTTCTTCACTACCAACGAAGTCTTTAATATTTTGTGTGATAACAATTTGCATACCGTTATATTTACGGATACGCTTAGCTAGCTGATACATAAAGTCTAAGGCAACAGGGTATTTAGGATCGATAAATACATGGGCCTCATCAATTGCAACAACTATCTTTCTATTTGTGTTGTGCTTCATATTGAAGTCACGATTTTTAATGATTTCATTATCTAGCCATTTTAAAACCATAAGCATTTGCGCATTGGCAATAACTTGGTTTTTATTAGCAAGAAGTGATTGGAAGTTGAATACTGTAAAGTTTTCCTTTACTGATAATGTAGATTCACCATTCCAAAGATTAGCATTTCTACCATCACCAGCAAATTTAGAAATATAGTTATGTAATATTCTTAATTGAGTTACATCATATTCAACCTTTGCTTTATTTAATTTATCATCGATTAATTCAAATAAATCATCGAATGTTGGATAATCCTTTGCTCCTAAGCGTGAGAAATCTGTCTTTGATGTAATTTTCTTCTTCTTATAAAGATCAACAATTATATTATTTAGATATTCAAGAGCATCTGATGAAATACCATCAAGTGCTACTCTAAAGAATTCCTCCAAGAATTGTAGATGGACTGCGAAGTTATTAACCTTTGATTCACTTCCAAGCTCATCACCCTCTAGTGTTGTGATAACATGGAATGGGTTAATTCTACCTTCTGAAGCAGTACCTACATCGATTAATCTACCACCCAAGTTTTGAGCTAGTATTTGATATTCATTTTCTGGGTCCAAAATGAA
Organism: Acholeplasmatales bacterium; assembly: GCA_017454375.1. GTDB lineage: Bacteria > Bacillota_I > Bacilli_A > Acholeplasmatales > Anaeroplasmataceae > Anaeroplasma. The sequence goes on from JAFTDB010000017.1 coordinate 3,851, forward strand.
TATTTTACAGTTTTCAGCGCATAGTTGGGTCAAGATAGTCTTAGTTGCATAAGACTTACCAGAACCTGATTTACCCATAATTACCATGTTAGAGTTAACACGTTCAAAGTTACGTTTGAAGAAATCAACTATAACTGGATAAGTATTCTCTGTACCTAATATACAGCCTGTTTCATCCATAATATTAGAAATAACGAATGGGAATACAGCTGCAACTGAGTTTGAGTGAATTGCACGTTGGAAATCAGTCATAGCATCAAGTCTAGATAGATTTGTTGAAACAAATGCTAGATTTTGACGGAAGAAATTATCAACAAGCTCAAATCCATCCTCAGTAAATATTCTTCTTACACCTTTTTTAAGGTTTCTAACTGCATCTCTTGACATACTTTGATCAGGATATATTGTTACATGAAGTGTAACACCATATAGTGTTTCATTATCATTTTGAAGCATTCTTAATACTTCAACTAATGTCTCAATATGAGTTTGCTTATCAATAAGTGATGATACCTTATAGCTATTTTCTGTTTGAGCAGCAAGCTCTTGAATAGATCTATCTAGCATCTTTATTGCCTTTAGCTTCTCATAAGGAGCTAAATTCATAACAATTTTTGTATTAGGAATATTAAAGATCTTATATCCCCAAGCATTAAGTACAGAAACTGGGAAGTTTTTAACTGAGAATGTAAAGCATTCTTCACCATCAACTAAAGTTGAACGTGGCTTAAATTCAACAGTATGTGGACAAACCCAATTCATCAATTCCTCATCTGCAAGCATCTCAATATCTTTTTCATCGAAATGAGAAGTATAATTATACTTTAAGAATAATGCTAATTCCTTAGAATTAAGAATATGAGAAGTCATTCCGATTCCTTGGAAGGTAATTATTGCATTATTTAATATTTCATCGATAACCTTTTTATTCTTATCATAGACTACTAAATAATAGAATGCTTTAATTACTGGATTATCATTAGTTAATTCTGAATATGCACGGATTCTATCATTGATGATAGCAACTCTTGCGTTTAATTCATCCTCAGATAATTCGCCATTATCAAAAAGTAGCTGAAGATTAGCTATTTTCTTCTCTTCTTCCTTTATATAAGACTCAAAGCTTAATTTACGATCAATCTTAACTAGTGAAGCTTTAGTCTTATCAGAGATTTCTCTTATAATTCTACCAAAGTTTTCATCGATCATTTGGTCTTGTCTAAATTCTGATAATAAGCCAAATTCTCTTGGATCAATTTGTAATACTCCAGCAAAATATTCACTATATTCAATATAACCATCTTTGATATTTTTAAATGGTAAATAATTATCGATATTTGTTTGAGCCTTAGTATTATCCTTTGAATATTTTTTAACACTAAAAACATATTTTACAGCTTGAACTAGGAATAAATAAAATCTTTGTCCTTCAAAAGGTATAAATAATCCAATTGCGATGATTAGTAATACCCCCATTAAAATGAATCTAGCGAAACCAATATTAGTTACTACTAATAAAACAATTAAGCCAAGAAAAGATAGGGCAATTATGATATCAGGTATTGAAATATTTTTAAAAAATTGAACTTTTATTTTTGCAGTTCTAGGTATTATTCTCATATATTACACCTACTTTTTGTCATTATTTTTATTATTCAAAATATTGTTTTCAATCATCTTATTACCAATATTATTGTTGGCATTACCTTTTCCACCTGGATTTATATTGCTTCCAGCAGCACCAGCACCACCGTTGCCACCGCCACCATTATTAGGGCCATGGATTGCATTTTCAACCTTGTTTGCTTCACCTTTGTTGCTTAGTGAACGTTTATACTTTTCACTCTCAACTAGGTTTTGGTGAGTTTGTGACTTTTGTACAGCACTCATCTTACCATAGCTTCTATCTGTATTGAAACCAAGTCTTTGACCAATAGCACTCAAAGTACCAAATTGTCTTGAATCTCTTACGAAGTTAGCTGCACTTCTTGTTGCTCTAAATGGGGCTAATGCTGCACTACCAAAACGACCAATAGCTCCTCTTGCTTGAGAAGTAGCAATTGCGTTATCTCTAAGCTCATTAGAACCAGCACCTTGAGAAATCAAGTTACCAACTAATGCCATTAATCTATTCATAGATACTGAGCCACCAACGATTATCGCGATTTTCATTATGTCGTTTAGTGTTCCGTTTTCAAAGAAAACTAAATCATTAGTAGTAATCGCGGCGACGACTAAAGCATATATATTAAGTCCTATAATACACCCGTAACCCGTTAAAAATTTAACTAGGAATTGATCTCTCCATAATTTGAATCTTTGTCCATCATCTAATACAGATGTTGATAAAGAGATAGGTGAAGCAATAAATAATATAACAAGGGCTATTGCACGGTCAACGAACATTAATATTGATGAAGCAAGTGATAGTAAAATAGCTATACCTGCTATCCAGCTAAAGAAGAAATCATAGTCATTTAAGTTGACATATTCTCTCATATTACTTGTTGACTTGTAATTGAAATCAGAACTTAAATAGAAGTTTTCTGGCACTCCACCCTTTCTACAGTCTTGACCGAATGCACCAGCTAAAAATCTTCCAAGACCATCTGGAGAACCACCAAGTGTAGCTTTATATAATGTTTGCATTAATACATTTGTAAAGTAGATTAAGACAGCCATGGCAACAGGAATAAATATGAAAGTTAGCATAGTTTTTCCAACTTTTACATAAATTTGTGTTGGAGTCATGGAGTCTTTTTCTGATGCCATTGATCTTAATATCGCAAATATTGCAAATATTACAACTAAAACAACACCAACCATTACAGCTCCTATAAAGGCATATGAAATATTTTTATTTCGAAGCAAGAATGTCATGAAATCCATTTCTGCCCCTTGATATTTTATAGGCTCGATGCCACAAAGCATATTTGCGCATGAAAGTAATCCATCAATAATACTAAAGATTGATTTTGAAATACCATATAAAAGGTCCCACACCCAATTAAACATTTAGGTACCTCCTTAAATAGCTCTAACGAGCAAATTAATAAACGAAATTGAAACTGGAGTCATATTCCTATTTAAAGCTGAATTATTTTCAACTCTCATATATAGATAGCTACCATTCTTTGCAAGTAAGCAGTTATCACTTACATATGATTCTCCAATATCTAAAGTTTGATGGAAGTTACTAAAAACTATACTATCAAACACATGATTAACAGTCATAGTAGAATATGTGATTCTATTATCCTTTTTAGGATCAGCATATTCTATTACAACGTCTTTGTCGCCTTCTTTTTTTGTATCAGGATCTGAATAGAGCTTTAGATCATCTCTAGAAGGACAACTACTTTCATCTTTGAAATAGAATAAACTAAATTCTAATTCAACATTACTAGCACCATTTGGATCACTTTGCACATATAGTGCTAGCTCTTCAATTTTCAAATCGCGCTTAAAAGGAATAACAATATAGACATATTGTTTAAACTCTACCGTTTCAGCGCCATCCTCCCAATCTAAAAATTCCATTGTATATTCATTAGTAATTGAATCTTCTAAATTGTATTCATTAAGGTGCATCTCGGTAGCACCATCATCATAAAAACCAATGATATCACCAAATGAAGCATAGTAATCATCCATTCCGAAGCTTCCTTCTTTATCGAACACTCCTAAGCTAGGTGAACAGCTAGCTGTGAAAAATATTGATAAAACGGATGGCACTATAATAAGGTAGTATAATAATTTTTTTATTATACTTTTCACAATACTGATTTCCTAACCAATTATTGGTTTAATGCTGGATAATCAGATGGAGCTTGTCTGTACCAATCTGTGAATAATTTAACTGCGATTTGAAGAGAAATTAATAATACGAAAATTAGTACGAAACCGATAATTGCATGCTTTAAGCTTGCTCTTGCTTTTTCATGCTCCTGTGGATCTTCAGCTTTGGCATATTTTACACCAAGGAAGATTACCCATAAGGCACCTACGGCACCTACTACGCCAAGAAGTACTGGTACTACTACTCCTAGTACATCTGTTAATGGCTTAACAATTTGTGATATTTCTTTTTCTGTTACTGCTAATATTGTGTCAAACATAAAAACACATCTCCTTTTTTCTTTTTTTTAATTTTATATAATAACATGCATTATATTGCACATTATCACCTATTTTTCAGAATCGTTCTTTGATTTTGTATGATATAAAAGACCGATTGTAAGACCAGCAACTGCAACCATACATGCGATTATGATAAATGCGCTTGTTGCCATGTTTGCAATTTGCTTTCTAGTGAAGTTATACTCGGTTTGTGCACCGGTAATACTTTTAATAACTACTTTGTAAGTTCCTCCTGTAGTGATTTCAGGTGCAGTATTTGATCCTGACACCTCAGTTGTACTAACTAATACACCATTTTTGTAAATCTCAACAACATCACCACTCTTAAGTCCCTTAATGCTAACATCTCTAGCTGTTATACCACCATCTTCAACACCACTTAATGTAGCTGTTGGAGCTGCGGTATCAATTGAGACTGAGAAATTCATTGTTGTTGCTGATTTAGTATTAGATACTACTACAGAATAATCTCCATCCTTAGTTAGGCTAATTGACTCACCGCTTAGATTTAATAATTCCTTATTATCTTTGCTCTTAACTAACCAAACCTCAGTGATTGTATAATCATATGGAGCAGTATAATCAAATGATACTAAAGCATTATTGATAATATAGAAGCCATCATAAGATTGATTTCCAATAGAGTCCTCTATAATTACCTCCCAGTGACCGGTAGTTGTAAATGTTGTACCAGTATAGTTACTCATCTTTTGACCATTTTTAAATACATTAATAATCTTTGAATCATCTGTTGCACTAAATACAACTGATGAATCATTTACAACACCGCCAGTAATTATTTGCTGGCTTGTTACTGAATTTGTTAGAGTATAGTGATTCAAGCTCTTATGATTTATAACATAAGTGTTTCTATTACCAGCTATATCCTCAACAACAAATTCATATTTACCATCTTTATAGAATTTTGTACCTGATTGATATTTCTTCTTTTGACCATCATCGAAGCTTACAGTTGCATCTAGGTTATCACTAAATGTGATGACTATATCATCTTTAGTGTATGTGCTGTTGCTGATTGCTATTTCTTTCATTAAAGAAGTATCAATTACAACATCATTTCTATAAAGCTCAGCTTTGAATTCAGCATAGTTACCATATTCATCAAGGAATTGAATAGCATACTCAAATGAGCCGTTACCACTAGAATTACCAAATTCAAGTGTTTTGCCTCCTTCAAGTGATGTTTCAATACCATCAATTTTGAATACATATCTTGTACTAGTTGTTTCAAATCTTAAAATGTTATTTGAATAGAAGTTATTAACAAGTGCTTCTTCAAGTAAATAATATTCATAGTTAGCACCTGAATAAGTTGTTTTTCTACTCAATGTTAGTTGTGGAATATTTCTAAAATGAACCACCTTACTTGCTGTGTCACCATATATATTTTTGAAATATATTGTGTAATCACCTATACCATCTTGTCCAATAACATTTGTTAAATTTGTTTGATCAGCTATCTTTTCTTCAGATAATAAATCATATAATACTATAAGATCATTATAACCATATTTATATGATATATATTTAATCTCATCATTAACAACAACTGTTAATGGCAAATTAGTATATGCTTGAGCTCTTAATAAGGCTTCCTCATTATAGCCAATTAACCATTCTTCATTGAATACGAAGTCTGGATTAGTTCCAATTACTATATCAAAATCCTTAGTTACCTCATTACCGCCAATAATTCTAACCTTATGGCTACCTTCCTTAAACACCTCTAATACTATTACACCATCCTCACGTGTGCCTTCAAATTTCTCACCGTCGATTTCAAATGTAGCATATTCGCTATATACATTGAATGTAATAGTTGAGTTTGAATAAATAGGATTTTCATTTGATTGGAATTCTCTAGTTGATTCATCCTTATATGTTACTACAACAATTGTTTCAAATGAATCTACCTTAACTATAATATATTCACTTTGATTATTGTATTTATTTGTAACAACTATCTTATAAAAACCATTTTCAGTTCCTTCTAGATATTTTGAGAAGGCTTTTCCATCATATATTGTTTCTAACTTACCAAAAGTTGGTTTAGTAGAGTAAGCTACTTCAATTTTAGTAATATTTTCATTTACATTTGTATCAATTGTAAGTGTTTCAGAAATATATGTGTATTTTGAATCCTTAGCAATTTCAATCTCAACTCCACCTCTTAATAATCTTATTTCAGGGGCTTCCTTTGAAAGTGAAATTATATAATAGCTTGGGAACACTGTTTTACCAGCATTATAAGACATTTCAAGATGTACTTCTTTATCAGTTGAGAATTTTAATACTGGCTTATTATCAATCTTTATTACTTTGATAATGTAATTATCTGTTGATAGAACATCATATTCACGATTTTCTATAACTGTTTCAGCTGTTAAATCAAAGCTGAAATCTGGATTTTCCTTATAACCAGCTGTTTTTACATTTACAACGTTTCCATCATCATCTTTTTCTTGTTCTACTACACATACATATTGTCCATATGTTAAGATACCTGATTCATATTTAAATATGTATGTTGTAAGTTCAGTTCCAGTTTGAATTAGGATTCTTGCTTCACCTGGATATAAAAGCTTTAATGTTACATCACCAGAAGCAAATTTTTCTTCGTTTTCTTTTAATATTTCTTCACCAACTGTGGCTATCGCAACTGGGTCATTAGTATTAGTAAATCTAAATACTCTTGTATTACCTAATTTATCAGATACTGTTACAACATATTCGCCATAATTATTTAAAATTAATCTACCTTCCTGGTCTGGTTCAACAACTACTGATTGACCATCCTTTGCAACAGTATATTTTCCTATTTCAGATGGATCACTAAATGTTAGAACAATATGTCCACCTCTTATTACTGCACCATCTGTGAAGCTATTTTCTGTAGCTGATTTTTCATCACTTTCAAGAGTATTAACTGATAATACATCATCTTTATTCTTATCAGTTAAATCTAATGCTTCAAATGAAGAAGTTTTAATAATTTTATCATCATTATCTCTTTCTATATGCGCTGTAAATGTTGTACCAATGAATGTTGCACCAACTGTTGGAGCATCATTATCTACCATTACTACATATGTACGATCATTTTCAGGAGTATCTGCAAACCATACACGAAGTCTAAATCCGATAAGGCTATTGATTGTAATTGTATTAGTAGCCTCTAAATATGAATAGTTCTTTGCATCTATATCAAGCATTTCAAATTTAATTTCACCATCGCCATATTCTGAGACGAATGTTAATCTTAACATTGCTGATGTATATACATTTGAAACTCTAGCACTATTTGGATCTGATTTGATTATCATGTTAACAATCTTATCAGGATCATATTTAACATATGATTCATTATTCAAATAATACCAATTGATTTCTGGAGTTCTTGATGCAAATTCAACAGTTTTATCTACTTCATTACCATAAATATCTCTTACAACGATTCTATAGACACCTGGATCCTTTAAAACCCTAGTTTCCTTAAATTCTGTTGTAACTAGCTTTTCATTTAAATAGATTTCATAAGAATAGATTTCACTTTCTTGTCTTTCTAATACCTTAACTATTACATTTGTACCAGCTTCATTTTCATAAACCTGAACATCAAGTGTTGTTTGTGATAACAATACTGTATATGTATAGTTATTACCAGAACGATCACCAACCTGTAGATAAAAATTACTATCTTGTAATTTATAACTATTGTCAACTGATACGTCTGATGCATATAAGACATTTTGTAAAGATCTATTTGGATAAGAATAGATAGCAATATATGCTAAATCATCTACATCCCTTATATTCTTAATAATAAATGTTTCACCAGAATAAGAAAGAATTGTTCCATCAAGAGTTTGAGATTCATTTCCTATTTCAACATCTACCTTTGGTGTTTCTTTATCAAAATAAACATCATATTCACAAATACCAGCACTACCATATTCGCGGAATCTGTAAGTACCACTTGCTTGTGTTGAAGATAATAATTCACAAAGGCGCTTACCTTCTTCTAAAACTAATTCTACCCATTTACTTTCATTTTCGTATTTATAGAATATTCTAGTTGAAGGATCAACTATCATTGTCATGTTAGTTGCAAGTGCTAATTCTTTCTTTTCATTTCCTTCTTTTATTGTTATCTTATTTTTGTAGATTTCTTTATCTCCATCATATTTTGCTGAAGATACAAATGTACTACCAACCTTACTTGTAGTTGCTTCTTCTGGGTTTACATGTATTTGTGTACTTGATAAGAATGGAGCACCACTTTTTTGATCAAGCGTTTCTTCTGTAACTAGATATACAGTTTGTCCTTTGCTTGTGATTCTATTAACAACTTCATTAATAGCATCAGTTATATTTCCAGGAAGACTATTAATGTTAATTCCATCTTCGACATTGCCACTACCATAATAGTAGAATGCCCAACCATTAGCATTAGCTGTATCCTCCCAAATATTTTTCTTATATCTAATCCATAATTGACCTTCCTGAGCAGTAGTGTTTTCTCCATTAGCCTTAACATAAGCTGTTGAAGCTGTACTACCGTTAAGTAGGTTTGCAATATTTGCTGTTATCTTTATCAAATATAAATCTTGATATTCCATAAATCTAACATATTTTTTTGCTTCATTAATATTTGAGAATGTTGGATAAGTTGATCCACCTTCTGATCTATTTACTGAAGCATCATATGTAGCACCATATGGATGAGATAAAACTGTAGAGCTGTTTTCATGTAAGAAATAATATCTTTGATCCTGTAATTGGAATACTTTATTATTTAATACAAGATTAGTCTCTGTTTGTGACTTATTTGCAGTATTATCAGTCATATGATCTGTAATATAAAATGAAATATTTTCTGCAATTAAGTCAACATCACCAGTTGATTGATTAGTTCCTTTTATATGAGGTTCAATTTCATAAAAGCCTGGTGCTAAATCAGCCACACGAATTTCATAATTATTGCCCTCACCGTTTTGGCCAGCATACAATGTAGTTGATCCGTTTATTACAATATAGAATTGGACTCCATCTACAATTGTACTTCTGTTTGCCTCTACAACTGTGAAGTAAATATATTTTTCGTTATCCTCAGTTCCTACAGTTGATTTATCATATGCATCATATGTAACAATACCCTCATCAATTATTGGTGTATAACCTTTTTTGCTAGCATCACTAGGATCAATTTTTGGTACAGTTGTAGTAACACCAAATAAATTTCTAGTATCATATACAACTCTAACTATATTTGATGTTTTTCTATTTCCAGCTGTATCTTCAACCTCAAATCTAACATCAAATGTTGTTCTACCTTGCGCTGCAATGATTTTTGCAATTGTTTGATCCTTTACAGCTGCCGCATCATCAATTGATGAAGTATACTTATAAACTGTTTTTTTATTTACAGTATCAGGCTCTTCTGAAATAACACTTTCAAGTCCTGCTACTTTTTCCGAATTTTCATAAAGCTTAAGCTTTTCCTCTTTAGTATTACCATCCTTATCAACATATTTATAAACAATAAATACATTCATAATTTGAGTTCTACTAATTTCTTTGTTTTGCATCTCAAAGGTATATGTTTTTTCCTTTAAGTTGTTTGGAGTTGGATTAATCTGATTTATTTCAGGTGCTTCACCATCCAGGACATATGGTCCAAAGGTCTGTGCAAGCGTGAATCCATATCCCGACTTTGCCATAAGATGAAGATAGTATGTACCACTATCTATTTTATCTTTTTCGCTTTTAGTAAACGTTAATGTGAGTGATCCGTTTTCTTCTTCTGTAAATAAATGCTCATTAGCATAATATTGTGAATCTTGTAATTCCTCAGCAGTTAATACTTTTGTATTATCATTAGGATCTAGAAGGTTCTCATTTTTATCCCATGTATAATATAGTTTACCATCTTTTATATTTTTTTCTCCATTACCATTAATAGATACTAAAAGGTTATAAATATTATGAGGTGCTTCTGAAGATGTCAAATCAACATCAAGTGATGGTTTCATTAAACCTATTGCACCATTTAATGATGGTATTATTCTATCTGTATCTGTAATACTTCTAGGTACTCTATTATTATAACGAACACCATATTGATCAATATTACTTGCCATATCACCAACATCTTCACTTGGCAATTGATATTTTATTTCTCTGATATTTCTAAATAATCCTTCTTGTGAAACATCTAGTTCATAAACAAGTGTATCAGAATAATTACCTTCAGAATATACTGCATTATATGGATTTGAATAATTATCAAACCATACTGTTAATGGTTGTTTTCTTGTTGAGACAACTGGTTCATTAAAACGAATATAGAAACGTAATTTACCTGTTGTGCTTACCTGAGAATCATCAACAAATTCACTAACTATTTCAGGAGTCTTGTCATCAACAAGGAATAAAAATGAATATACGCCCTCAAATGATCTATCTAGTTCTTCACGGCAGTTGTATGCTGCAACACCTGTATCTAGTTTTCCATTATATGGGTTAACTTTTACAGCACCGACAGTTACATTCGATTTTTTGGAAGCAAACCAAGTATCTTCTTGAATAAACCAGCTTATTTGTTTTGTTTCTGTTGTAATCTTTGTATTACCAGGATCACAATCAATTAAATCATCATCCTTATCATAAGGGTTCTTTTTATCAATCAAAATATATTTTGTAGCTTCAGGAGGATATTCATTACCATACGTATGGTTTTTAAAATATTTCATCGTAGTAAAGCCTGGTTCAAAAGACATATATAAACAAAGTCCTGGGCAATTCTCATCTCTATCCCATTTTTCAATCATTTCTCTACTACCATAATATACCTTGACATGAGATCTTGAAGAAAATACTTTGTTGTTATCTTTTATATTTTCAGCTACGAATGTTCCATATGCACTAGCTAAACCTGTATTAATAAAATTATTAACCCACATTGTTGAGGTATCATTGACGAAGCTCATTTTATGCTCCCATGAACGCCATGTTGATCTACCATCAAGATCATCAATACCACCACTGTATTGTCTTAAAACATTGTTATATTCTTTTATATATGAATGATCTTCACCATTCCACGTTGGAGTATCTTCTACAACACCAGTTACTGCTTCAATCTTATAGTTATATGGTAAATAGCATTTAGCAGTGCTATTATTAGAATCTATTTTTGCGTTATTTGCTCTATAAATAGTTACATTAAAATATCTACCATATATTGCGTTGTTTTGATCAAATATCAACATTTGTTCTCTATTATCTGCTGTATTTAAGCATTTAATAGATACTTTATATGAGGCTTTACCATTATTGTCATATTTCATCTTTATGTGTGAATCAATGCTAGTATAATCAATTCCTGAAATAGCTGTTCCACCTTCAGTACGAACAAATGCTTCAACTTGATCACCAGCGTTACCCTCACCAACAATCTCAACAACAATAATACCAGAATCATTAGTTTCAACAATTGCATCTTTTACTGATATTGTATTTTCACTTGCAGCTTTAGTTGAAATAGTAAATACTGCAAATGATGTTATTGCCATTAAAAGGAATGTAATAGCACATAACATTTTTCTTATTAAAATTTTCTTTTTCATATGCTAAAACCTCCTTTTATAATTTAATTTCGCCATTTGCTAGCATTACACAGAAGTCAATAAATGATACATCAGGATTATTCTTTTTATATTCTTTATATAATTTAGTTAACTCTGCTTGAGTTAAGTTTTGATATTTGTTTTTCTTGCTAGCCTTTGTAGCTGTTTTCTTTTCTTTTGTTGCCTTAGGCTCTGCCTTAGTTTTCTTAGGAGCAGCCTTCTTAGGCTTTTCTACTACCTTTGTTTCTTCAACATTTTCAGTAGCAGGAGTCTCTTCTTTTACCTCAGCTGCTGGAGCCATACCAGGCTGTGGTCCTTCATTTACCTTTAATCCTGCAAATCCTTGTTGTTCATTTGCTTCTTGAGCCTTTTGCATTAATGCATTATTTCTCTTTTTAATATCATAGAATATTGCATTTTCATTGAAGAATTGATCTTCAAGATCTGATTGATCCATTTTACCTATCTTATAAAGTGGAACTTGGAATGAAGGGGTAAAATAAGTTTTAAGTGGGTAGTTACCAAATGTAACTATGATTGAGTGACCGATATCACCAGGGTGGTTAAGTCTTTGTAGCTCTGATGGATAGATAAGTGGTCTTGTTTGAAGTGATGTAGAGAAGCTCTTTTCACTATGTGCACTACCACTTGTTGAAGATGTTTGAATAGTGATATTACCACAAAGCTCACTATATTCCTTACAAGTTCCCATATCATTAGAACCGATAAACATCTTAATACCACAGTTACCTTTAATGATATCTGCAACATTATCACCGTATACGTTATTTAGCTGTGAATATGATTGAACAATCATTGTAAACCAAATCTTACGAGAACGACCTACTGTGATAAACTTATCAAATTTAGAAATTTTTGGCATATTACCAAATTCATCCATGATGAAGTATACATTTCTTGGAAGTGCTAATTCCGGAGTTTCTGATGCAACCTTAATTAATGTCTTATAAATATTTAGAATAAAGATTGCAGCTAGATTATGTCTTGTATCCTTTTCATCAGGAATCTTTAAGAATAATGCTGTTGGGTGCTCTGCAAGGGACTCTGCTGTAAAGTCAGAAGTTGATGTTAATGCACAGACACCTGTATCATTAAATAATACTAATTTATCATAAACAATTGACATGTATGAAGCTCTTGTTGATGGAGCTGCATCTGTTACTTGCTTAGATAGGGAATAAGCCTTAGATAGTGGACTTCTTCCTTTAAAATACATTCTTAAGTCTTCATAATCCTTATTAGAATTTTGAAGTATCTTAGTTAAGTTAAAGAAATTAAATTTCTCTTTAGTCATTTCATTTGCTGGATCAGTTGAATCCTCAAGCATCGCAAGTAATACCGCAAGGGTAATTGCTCTTGCACCCTTTTCCCATAATGGGTCTTTTTCATTTTCTACTGGGATTAATACTGATACTAGGTCATTTAAGTCTTCATAGACCTCATCATAGATTTTCTTTTTATAAACCTTGATGTTGTTTACTAATCTTTGATAATCCTTATATGCCTTACCATCAAATTCATACCATTCAGTTATTTCATCGTCTTCTTTAATATTCTTATCAAGCACTAAGCCTGATTCAAAAATATTATCGACACGCTTGAATGCTTTTTTATATGCATTACGATATTCTTCAAATTGATCCCAAATACCATCAAGTGGATTCCAACGATATGATGAATATGTATCACGAAGGTCTACTACCTTAACATCATATCCACGATCTTGTAGGAATTGTGAATGCATTGAGAACAATTCACCCTTAGGGTCTGTTATAATCATTGATGAACCGGCTTTAGTAGCACCAAGAATTTGAATCATTGGTGAAACGAATGTTGTTGTCTTACCTGAACCAGTAGAACCGATGATTATTGAGTGACATGGAGAGTTGAACATAACCTGCATGTCTTTTTTATTTGGATCTAAAGTTGCCTTAACTGGGATACCATCCTTAGTAACATTACCAAGAGAATTAAAGCTATATTGCTTAAATATTGTCTTCTTCTCTTTTTCTGTCATCCATCTAGAATTTTCCAAATTTGAATCCTTCATTTGTTTTAATTTCCCAGAAGGCCCATCCTTAGCAAATATTGATATGAAGTTTTTATTAATCACAAAGCAATATAATGAGAATATTGAAAAGAAGACTAATATCAACATCAAATAATATAACCAAGATACTACCATTTGATCAAATGAACCAAACCAGTCAATAACAGTGAATTCAAATTTACAGCTGATTAATGCAAATACTATGTAGCTTAATATTATAGAAATCAATAGTAATGCTGAAAGTACGAATAGTACCTCTTGGAATTTACCAGATGAGAATTTATGTGACATAACAACACACATAAACAATAGCATAATAACGAAGAATGGTACAACCCATCTAATGTATGGTATCATTGTGAAGTTGCCTTCAACTGATGTGAATAGTCCAGTTGATACCAAAACTGGAACGGCTATTGCATTACTTACCAAGAAGGAAATAATGAGAGCCATGTAAAAATAATGTCTTTGTTTCATCATTATTCCTCCTATTATAATGGTTTAATTGTCAATTTAGCACTCAATGCTAAATCATTTGGTATTGTGTAGTTAGGATTATTACTAATGAAAGTAGCTGTTACTGTATACTCCGCAAGATCTAGTGGAAGTTTAAGTAGAGTTTCTGTCCCACCTTCAACCAAATATATCTCATTAAAACTAACAACTCTATATTTTTTAGTTGTATCAAAAGTATTAATCACGTTACCGTCTTTGTAATATGTATAAATTACAAATATATCATCAGGTAATTTAGATGTTCCAATTGGTAAAGGATAACTTTTTAAACCTTGTTCATCAGGTTGTCTATAATCAAAATTAGGAAGATCAATATTGTAACCTGCACCTGTTGCACCAACAGTTGGAGTATTCCATAAAGATAAATATCCTGGATAACCTGTTGATGGTACTTCTAAATCAGATATTCCAACACCAAATTTAGTTGGGTCAAATGGTGCAGGAGTTATTTGAAGTTCATATGATGCAGCTGCAACCGGATTGTAATTACCAGTTGTAGGGTCTGCATCAACTGCATTATATGTAATATCTATTTTGTATTTACCAACCTCAGTACAATAATCAGTTGGATCTGTTTCAAAGGCATCAGCATGCCAATAATAAATTTTAACATCCCCAACTGTTACACCTGCTGGTAGGTTATCAAATATAGTGTTATATGTTGGAGAATTCTTATCAGCTGGCTGATAATTATTACCATCATATACTCTTGTGGTATTTTCAAGTACAACCTTAGACATATCATATGTTGCCTTTGTGATTGTTAATTTACCATCAATTGTCATTGGCTCATAAGTTTCTTTAGACAATTTCCATTTGATTGTATATTCACCAACATTTGTAAATTCTTCACCGTTTGGATATGTAACAGTAGTTCCAGCAGGAAGCTCTTTATTGACCTTTAATCCATGAGCTTTTCCATCATATACGATTTCTAAATCTCCAAGATCATAATCCTTATCAAATGTAATCTCGTATGAAATTGTTCCTGTAGCTGGTGCTAATGTAACACTATCATTTTCTATTTGATTTTTAAATGTAGCAACAATCTTATAATTATATTTCACTCCATGAGCGAATTTATTAACATCATCAATTACTATACCATCTGGATTTTGTGAATCTGGTTGAGTAGTAAATACTATTGATGATATTTCATATACATCATCGATGAAGCCTTTAATACTAATTTCTTTTGCACCAGTCATTTGATCGAAATTTAAAACTAAATCTTTCGCATCAAGTGCTCTTGTCTTTCCTATTTCTTCACTTAGCACTTGAGCTACATCTGTTGATTCATCATCCTTTACTTGAATTGATTCACTAACTTTATTGATGATTAAGTATGCCTCAAGTCTAGTTATATCTAATTCTTCATTTGAATTGCTATTGCTAAATTTAGCAATAACCTTATATTCACCAGCAGCTATTTGATCATTATTTTCATATTCTACAGTTACATTTTCAGGTAACCTACCTTCTACTTCTAGTGGATGAGGTTTTCTATCAAAGTTATATGTTGAGCTATTAAATGATACAACACCATCAAGTATAACTTGCTTTTTAGTTATTGTAAGCTTTGCCTCCATTGGTTTTATTTCTTCATAATTTGTTGCATTACCTTCAAATGTTGCAACAACCTTATATTCACCAGCATTTATACATGACTCAATTTCAGCACCTTCTGAATTGTAGTATTTGAATTTTGCATTTACACCTTGAGGCAATGTTGATTGCTCAGCTAATCTTGCTTCAAAGGCTTTTCCATCATATTCCTTAGTAGCATCTTCAATGCTTACTGTTGACATATCATATGTTGATTTGTTTATAGTAACTGTTGCTTCCATAGTAGACATTTGATCATAATTTTCATCACTGCTACTAAATTTTGCAACTATTACATATGTTCCAGCATCAATTGCATTTTTTAGTCTTACTGATTTATCTGCATTGTAGATTTCATATTCAACACTTACACCCTCTGGTAGATTTGTTGCTACTACCTCTTCGTTTTTAGCTGTGCCATCATAATCAAATGTTTGACTTTCAAATTTTACATTTGATAAATCATATTTAGCTTTATTGATTGTTAGAGTTGCTGATAATCTTAATGAGTTATATCCTGATTTAGATATTACTGCAACTACTTCATAGACACCGGCATTTGTAAATGAATTGCCATATGGATATTCAACTGTTGCTCCCTCAGGAAGCTCATAATTAATTTCTATTTTGTGTGGTTGACCATCATAATCACATGTAAGGTCTTCAAGCTTATATACATCATCAAATTCATCTCTTACAACATTGATCTTCATTGTTGTAAGATATCTGTCGTTGTATACTACTCTAATTTCATGCTCACCGATTTTATAGAAATTTAACTTATCTGAATCAGGAATCATATCTTCTGTTAATGTTACTTCTCTTGTATCACCTGCAGAATATATAACAATAACCTTTACATCTTCATAAATGAAGTTACCAGAAACTACATTAATAGTTTCTTTATTTTTCATTTCTATTCCACTAATTGATCTATAGCCAGTACAGCTTGATAGGAATATTGAAATAAATAACGCACAAATAATGGTTATGATTGGTATATAATGTTTAGGTTTCATATATATTACCTCCCATTTTTTGAAAGAGTATATTATTTATAATATAAGCTTTCTATAATAGTATTTTAAAGCTCAATATGAGCGAAAATCCCCCATAATACTATTTTATGGCTATATTGTAGCACTCTATGTGCCACAAACCTGCAACAACAAATGAAAAAAAGCCTAACTTTATATGATATATCATATAAGGCTAGACTTTTTAGGTCAAAAATAGCTAATTATTAAGCATTTTTCTCATATACATCAATTTCATCACGATAAATTATCCTAAAATTCATTTTTAATAACTTAATTTTATCGTTCTTTTTACCAAGCATAAATACTCGTTTTCTCTTTGAATTAATAATTGTTATCTTGTTAAACACAAAAAACATTAGCATGTATCCAACAAATAATCCAACTACAACAAAAGCACCTGCTGCAATATAAATTAAGATAAATATAGTATTCTTATGCTGCTCACCTAAATTATTATATTTTTCTTCTGCAGCCTTAAGCTTATCATAATTTGGAATCTTAGCTTTATTCTCTTCGCTTAAGCTATCATATAGCGCACTTGCGTCATTGATTTTTTGTTTAGTTTCTTCATTATATTCAACAAACTCAATTGAATCAATTGCTACAGCTGCTTTGTCTATGTCTGAATATGTTTTTTCAGCATTTGTTAATGTAACTAGATTTTTAACTAGTACCCTACGAGCTTCAGTTAATGTCTTATATGCAGCTTTTGCTTTTTGGATTTTTTCGTTGCATTCTTTTGTATATGCAACATCACCAATTGCACTAATTAGCTCATCAACATTATTAGCTGCTGCATGATCCTCTGCTAGCTTGGTATATTGGCCTTCTCTAACAGTAAGTAAATTATAATTTAAAACTAATTCTTTTTGTTCATCAGTTAGGGCATCATATGCTGCTCTTGCAGCATCAATTCTTGCTTTTACTTCATCATTATATTCAACTGTGCCAATCGCATCAATTAAATCATCAACATTTCCAGCAGTCTCATCATCAAGCACAAATGAAGCATATAATTCTTCTGCATCAGTTAGTGTTTGGTAATTTGTAACAAGAGTCTTTTGTGCATCACTTAATGCATCATATGCACCTCTTGCTTCATCTAATTTAGTCTTTGTCTCATCATCATAAAGTACAGTTCCGATACCGTTTATTTTTCCAATTACTTCGTCTGCTCTGGCATGATCAGATACTAAATTAGCATAAGCAGTTTCTTTTTCTTCTAGGGTTGCAAGATTAGTAACGTTTCCTTTAATTGCATCTGGAAGTAAATTATATTTTGATCTTGCATCACTAATTCTTGCTTTTGTTGCATCATCATATGAAACATCACCAATTGCATTAATTGAATCAATTACTTCAGTTACTCTTTCTTCTAATGTTACCAATGCTGTATATCTAAATTCGTCCATTACAAGTGTTAAATAATTAGTTACTAATGCCTGAAATTCTTCTGGAACATTTACAAATAAAGCTCTTGCAGCCTCAATTTGTTCCTTCTTTTCTAAAGTCACATCACCAATTGCATCAATTGCTGCAACAACATCATCAACTTGTTTTGTATAACCACCAGCTTGTGTTACTGAATCTTGTAATCTAGAAATCATATCAGTAATTTCAGATGCTTTAGCATTTACTTTTTCATTAAGTGCATTAGCATCCTCAATTACCTCTTCAACTATTTCAGCAATTGAGCTATATTTTTCTAAAATTGAATTGTAATAAGTATTTGTTGTATTAATTTCTTCAACCAAAGCAGTCTTATCGTTAGCTAGGATTGTTGCTTTTAGTTCATATTCAGTATTGGCATGATCCTCATCGCCAATAGCTCGTACATAGATAGTATATTCTCCTATTTCAACGGCCTTTGGAATGTATTCTGACCAATAACCATCCTTAATTTTGAAGCTGAAAGTTGCGCCTGGATTTTCAGGTATTGTAACTAGTTCCTGTGAAGCGCCATTATAATACAAATCTGTTTTAGCAACAGAAGGTAATGGTAATCTTTTATCTATAATAACATTTTGGGTACTTGTTGTTGTAAAAAATTTTGTAATCAAATTATAATGGATAGAATATGTGCCAATATCTGTAAATTCAGGAGAAGTATCAAGAGTATATTCTCCCGTTTCTTCATTTAGAAATTTTAAATATGAAGAAGTATTTTCAAATCCTTCGTATAAATAAATTCCATGAGGCTTTTCATCATAATTTACTACATATTCATCAGCTATACCACAAGAAACATCTAAATCATTAGATGTATCTGAAGCTCTAGTTACCCTTTGACAAGAATTTGATATAAAGATTGTATTTGGATCAGCATCATTATTTTTAGTTGCATCATTTTCATCAAATACTTTGTAATAATCGAAAATTTTTTCTGGCTTTACTAAAGCATAACCAATTTTTGATCCTTCTTCAAGCTTTCCAACAACACTAAATTTGGATTGATTATCATGGGTTACAATAATATCTGCTTCAAGTCCATCTTTTTCTTCTTCGTTATATACTTTGTTGTCATATACATAGACCTTACCCTTTACAGCAAGTGAACTTGATTCATAAATTCCAGCAGGCGCTACCCCTGATCTATTATTTGACACGTTTACGTTATTAAGTGTTAAAGCGGGACTATTACCACTATTACTTGCTTCTTGGTAAATTCCAGCACCTTTTCCTCCTGCAACGTTTCCAAAAATTGATACGTTTTCTAAAGTAATTGTACATTTTTTTCCTTGTTCATATTTATAATAAATTCCTGCACCGTTTTCAGTTACCTTATTACCTAAAATATTTACCCCTCTCATGTACAAATTAGTTTTACTTTCAGTTCCATGTGTTAAATCAATACAGCCACCATTTCCACAGAGGCCACCCGAATTGGTAATATAGCCACCTTTAAATGTAGAATAATTTTCTGTTAGTGTATCATCTACAATAGCTAAACCTTCCTCATTAATCCTATATTTATGTTCAACCTCACTACAATCATAAATGTATAAACTAATTTCTTCGTCGAAACCACTACCCCTAAATTCTATTACACTACCTTGCCCGGCAAGCTTAATACAATGACCATTTAAGCATAACTTTACTTCACGGTCTGGTCTCCATCTTTCCGTAAGGGTTACATCCTTGTTTAAATAATATTCTCCTTTATAGCTAGGTAAAGCATCATCCCTATCCCATTTAGCTATATTAAAATCGTGATCTTCTATACCATCATGAGGTGTATGACCAGCCGCATACACACTATTATTTGATACTAATGAAAAAATAGCGAATGCACCAGCTATCGTAGCAAAAACTATTAATATTTTAAAAAGTGATTTTTTCATAAATGACCACTCCTTTATATGAAATGTTTACAAGCATAATTTCTCATCGTATATTTTAGCAAATAATCTGCCACAAACCTGCAACAAAGAAATGTATAATTAAAAATTATACCATAAGTTAGAAAAAGAGGCTGCAAAACAGCCTCATAACTGATTAGATTATATTAAAATTTGAAAATTAAGCTGATTCAATTGATTTTTCATCATCAAGTGATGCAGTAAAATCAAGTTTATTATCCTTCTCTACTAATACAAACTCGTCATCAAGAGCTTGTGCATTTTCGAAGGCAGCATTCTTTGGAATGCCAAGCTCAGCTGGTAAGACATCATTAATTGATTTATTGATTTCACCTCTGATTTGGGCATCCTTATTTTCCATATCTGTAACAACCTTTAAAGTATCTTTAACCATATTAGCTCTTTTTTGTCTTAGGGCATCCATTCTTTCAATTGGCTTACCACTTCTATTGACATGAGTCATATAGGCTTCTGCCTTAGTCTTAAGATTATCTTTATTCAAATAATTCTTATTAGTTGGATCATTATATTCCTTTAAGGCTGTCATATAAGCTTTAAATTCACTAGATGGCTTTCTAAATATTCTTGCAAAGAATCCACCCTTCATTTCTGTTTCAATATTTTCCATATTGAATTCTTGTTGACGTTTATTGCCAAGTCTATTTTGGAATTCTTGTCTATATTTATCTTGGAAAGCTTTAGAGATTTCATTTAATTTTACAATTTCTTCTTTAGTTCTTTCAACTACAGTAATATTAGGTTTTCCTTCTACTACAGAATAAGCACCAACTAGTGTTTGTTTATTAGTTTCTGGATCTGTTTGAACAAACTTATATTTTAAGAAGACATCTTTACCAACCTTTACACCCTTTTCGGCAAGCTTTTCATAGAATACCTTTGCTGGAACTTTTATGTCATAAGCGCCTCTTTGGCCATTTAATACGTTTAGAATAGCCTTAGGTGCTTTATCTGCTTTATCAACATTAAATACTTTCTTAACATTTTTGTAAACAAGGGCAGCTTTATCTTTTGGTAATACAGGTAAAGCGAAGAAGTCATCGCTTTCTGCTTCAGGAATATATGCTGAAACAGTGTTAATATTTTGAACCATACCTTGCATTGATTCTTTAGCCTCATCTAATTGTGGTGAAACACCAAAATGCTTTTGACCGAAGAAACCACCGAATTCGTTTGCTTCCATACATAAAGCCATGTTATCACGGTAAAATTCAGCTGATTTTACTTTAGAAGTGCTAATATCGATTAATGGTGTAGGATCAAAATTCATTAAATTTTTAGTTCTATTATGTGCCATTTCAACTGGATGATCAGCATAGGCCTTAAGTAAAGTCTTATTGTATTCTTTAGCTTCAGGTGTACCATCAGTCTTAAGTAAAAATTTAATGCTTCTATTTAAAAAGTCTTCTTTAAATTCAAGGCCAGGTCTAGCTTCATCAAATGCTTTATCATAAGCTTCATCTTTAGCCTTGATTTCTTGAGAGATACGGTATCTTGCTACCATCTCTTCATTAACTAATCTTTCTTCAAGCTTTAGTGTTTCATCATCAACATCTAGTTCAGTTAACCCGGCTGTTTTGAAAAAATCATTATATTTAGCAATATAATCTTTAAATTTAACTCTTATCGCTTCTTTTTCTTCTTCTGTTAATGGTTTGTATTTAGGCATAATTTTAACCCTCCTATTTTTTATTTCGACAGTATTCTATCATACCCTATGCCACAAATATGCAACATAGAATTATTTTTTTAAATTATTTATTTAATTCAAGCTTACCCATTTCACTTTCACGTGGTATATCAAAATTATCACTAATTATAGATTCATCTAAATCCTTTTTTACCTGTTCAGCAAAATTAGGCTTAATATCAACATTATTTTCTTCTTTTACTTTTTCTACTAATTTCACATCATTAGAATAAGAATATTCCTTATCTTTTTTATGCTTTTCCATTATTTCTTTGTATTTATCTTCACGTTCTTTAAATGAATCAGCAACAGATGCTTTTCTAGCTCTTTCATCTTCTATTTTTTTAGCATCATCTAATTCTTTGTTGCGTCTATCAAGCTCATCACATGTTTTTATAATAGATCTACAAAATTCTACTCTTCTTTTTTCATTTGGCTTTAAATTATTTTCATTAGCGCCTTCTGGAAGCTTATGATCTAGATATTTTTGAGCAAAATATTTAGGCATTGTAAAATCACCATAGCTTGTTGAATAAGCATCCATAGTAGCCTTTACTGCCTCAGTTAAGGCATTATATTCCTTTGATGTAGTACCAAATTTTCTTTCTAAATAGCCACCCTTATTATCCTCAAGCATTTGATTGATATTCTTTTCATTATTTGTTGTATTTACTACATTTACAGCCATTCTATTTGTAAAATATTCAACATTTCTTTCGTATTTATTCAAAAAGCATTCCTTGTAGCTATATTCTAAATCTGAAAAATTAGTTAATCCTCTACTACCTCTAGGAGTAAAGAAATCATTATTATTTCTATATTTAGTATATAATGCATCAACAGGATCTTTTAAGAAATCTAATACTTCTTTTCTTTCTTTATCATCTTTAATATCAAGTGGATTAATATTATTTTTTAATAAATAATCTTTAAAATATTCTCTTCCTGCATGCACGATAGCACCTGGATTAATGCAGCAATCATTATTAGCACTTTCAGTAATTAATCTTTTATATTCATTAAAGAAATCCTTACAAGTCTCTAATACCTTACGACATTCCATAAGAGGATTTAAAGAAGCTTTTGATTTAATTTGAGCATCATAAGATGATGCGATAAGACCTTTTCTATCAAGATCAGTTGGATAATTTTTAGATAATGAAAATAAATTATCAAAATCATTTCCGAAAGCAAATAAATTCTTAAGTGAATCTAAATCTATATCTACTCCACTACCAAAAAGATCATCACTTTGAATAACAAATCTTTTAGCATATGTAATGGCTATAGATAATGATGTAATATCATCATATGTTTTTTCATTTTCTTCACATTGATTATATAAAAATTCAATACCACGAAGTGCAGTTAAATATTCATATGTAGGAGTTAATAAACGTTTTTGTAAAAACAAAGTATTTGCAATTCTTTTACCAAGAGTGGCATCACTTGCTTTAATGCTAAATGAATCAGTTATCTTATCTAAATTATTCTTAGCACCACTAATATATTCTCCAATTGGGTCATTTATCATATCTTCTAATGTAGAGCCAGTTTTTTCAACTAAAGACATAAGCTGTACATAGCCATTTAAAATTACGCCATATGGAGCATTTTCATTGTCCCATTTTTCTGGCAATGTTGACTTAAATCTACTAAGATTGCCACCAAACTGTGTTTGTCTACCAGAATAAATATTGCCACAAAGTGATACATCATCTAAATTAAAGTTTTCCTTTATATAAGCAAGAATTTCATCATATTCACGTTCTATTTTTTGAAGCTTATTTACCTCAGCACTAATCTTATATAAATTCTCTACCTTATCCTTTTCATTATCTAATTTAAGCTGATTATCAACTAAGGAATTAATCTTTGCAGCTGTATTAAAATATGTGATGAAGCCATATTCTTTGAAGCCACTTTCTCCTGCTTGTGCATCAGCTAAAACTGCTTTATCCTTAAGGAATCTATTTAATTCAAGCATCTTATTTTTAAATTCATCTGAGTAGTTAAGCTTCGTATCTAATACTGGCTTAAATAACTCACGTTCTTCAGCTGTATCATTACCTATACCTATAACATGCTCATGCTTGCCATCATATACTCCAGCCTTGTATCCATCCATACCATTTTTATTAGCCCACTCCTCAAGCCTACCATCCGCGATCGTAGTTCTTTTTTGGGAAACCATATCAATTAGCCTATCGATACTATTGTTTTGCTTTTCAACAAGCATATCTTTAGCATAATTAAGATATTTTGTAGCTATTTCTTTTTCAGTATCAGACATCTTTTTTATGTCTTTCATATCTATTAAAATAGCTTTAACATAAGGCTCTAAAGGCTTTTTAACAGGCTTGATATAATCTTTATTTGTATCATAATATGCTTTGATTTCATCAACTACCTCATCAGAGATATTTTTTTCAATATGATTTAATAATTCCTCATAATCTAAAATAGGATTCATTTTATATTCGTATGAATAATTAACAGGAATAATACTTATATCTTTTCTTACACCTTCATATTTATCCACAATATTTGCAAACTCTTTATCGCTTTTATTTTTTCTGATGATTACAGATACAGCATCTAATAGCGCATTAACCTTATGTCTATGAGATTCTATATCATAAAGCGTAGTAAAAGTCTTAGCTTTATTAAAATCTTTTGTTTCAAGCTCACGATATTTTTTTAATTCTTCAATATCTTTTCTAATAAGTTCATATAATTTGCCCATAATATGCCTCCTATTTTTTTATATTCTACCATACCTAGTGCAACAAACCTGCAATATAAAAAAGCTCCAGAAAGAAAAAAGATTAGTTTTGCACTAATCTTCTTTATTATTATTCAATTGAATTGTCTTATCATTTTCAATGATGACATCTAATGAGCTATCCATTGATTTATCAATTAATTTATCATCATCGCCAAAATCAAGAACCATCTTCTTTTGAAAATTCTCTTGATTTAATCTTTTAGCATTTTCTAAATCCTCTGGGTTAATATTCTTTAAAGCACAGTTAGTAACAACGCTTCTATAGCTTTCCTCAACCTTTTGTTCCTGTGTAACCTGTTCTATGATTGCGGCAGATAATAAAACCTTTGCCTTGCTAGTAGCATCAAAAGAATTTAAAGTCTTGCCCTCTGGAAGAGGAGATCCTGGTCTCCAATTAGGACACTTATATTCTAAATAAGCATCAGCTGCTCGCTTTAGGGCATCTAAATTTCCATATAGCTCATGGTTTGGATTATTAAAAGCTTTATAGGCAAAATCTAAATTCTTAGATTGTTCTGATCTTGTATTAAATAATCTTGAGAAAAAGCCTGGCTTAGTTTGATTATAAGTTGCATTTAAATTTTCTTTAGTTCCAAATTTAGCCTCTAAGCGTGCTTTAACATGTAAATGCTTAAGATCACTATTGCCTAAATTTAAACCTTCAACTCTATTATTAGCACCTAATTCATTATAGACGTGCATATAGTGGTCTTGCAATCCTGCAGGCGCTACATCCTCTTTTTCTAAAGTGTTGTATTTTTTCATTGCTATTGACTTTAGATATTCAGATGGATGTCCCATAAAGAATTCAAGCTCTAATTCATCGCTTTTATTTCTAGCAAATGGATTAATAGCATTTGCTTTATCTTCAACTACAAAAGATGCAGTACTTTCATCAAGTCTTTCAATGTTATTGGCTTCTTCCTTTAATGCTAAAGAAGCATCAGCTAATTTCATTCTTGCAACATCTATAGCTTCAGCAAGTGAACTATCGACATTATCATTCTGGAAGCCGTGTAATAAAAGATAATTTGTGGCAAAAGTAAGTTTATCGTTGATATCTTTAATATCATCAATCTTCTTACAAAAATCTGCAAGAGATACATATTTAATTTCATTTAATTTTTGTCTTGTAAGAATAGGCATATTTTTGTCCTCCTTATTTTTTATGGCTATATGATAATACATATGGTGCAACAAACCTGCAACAAAAAGAGGACTTTTTTAAAAAAAAATAAAAAAAATGTAAAAATACTAAAAAAAGTATCCTTTCGGATACTAATTTCTAATAATCATTATCATCAAACATTGCCCATGGATATTGAATCATATATTCCCCACGATACATTCTTATCGCATCAGGATTTCCATTTTTATATTCATAAGCATCACAATCTATCTTTGCAGGATCAATAAAGCATTCGTTGTGTCTTTTTATAAATACATCATCAGCTCCAATAGATTTTAAAGTTTCTTGGATATCAGCGATTAAATTTCTTAAATAAGATTTATGGTCTTCTTCCCAAAGGACAGCATTAAGCTCATTAATATTAGCTGAAGATCCTTCTCTATCTACTAAATAACCAAATAATTCTTTAGATTTTTGATATTTAAATTTAATTGGTGAACCATCCTTAAACACTTCAAAATTACCAAAGCATTTAACCTGAAGTATCTTAGAAGGCTTTAGCTCGACATTATATCTTAAGCCTTCAATTTCTTTTTTAATTTTTTCTTCATTAACTGGCTTCATTACATAGCCTGAAGCATGAAGATTATAGGCATCAAGCGCATAATTATCAAAAGCCGTAACGAAAATAATATTAATAAGTGGATTATTCTTCTTTAGCTTTTTAGCAAGACCGATACCACTAATAAGTGGCATTTCAATATCCAAGAAGGCAATATCTAGCTTTTCATTTTCTGTCTCCTCATAAGCCTTCTTAGGGTTAGTAAATGAAAAGCATTCTGCATCAGGCATTATCTTCTTAACAGTATTTTCAAGTCTTATTAGCTGTAAATTTTCATCATCTACTAGTAGTATCTTCATATTCTCCACCTCACTTTTTAAATGTAACTGTTACCTTTGTACCTTCACCCTTTTTACTTGTGAATCTTAATTCACCATCACACGTTTTACTAATTCTATAGCTGATATTTTGTAAACCAAAATGTACATTCTCATTAAAGTTAATATCCTTTAAATCAAAGCCGATTCCATCGTCTTTAACCTCAACAATAATATTTGAATCATTTTCATAGGTTGTAAGTGTAACTGTTCCACCTTCTATTTTCTTTAGTATACCATGCTTAATCGCATTCTCTACTAAAGGCTGAATTGTAAGCGGTGGAACTGAGAAATTAGTTGTTCCAATATCATAGATTACATTAATTCTATCATTAAAACGTAGCTTCTCTAAAGATACGTAAGTCTTAATATGCTTTAGCTCATTATTGAATGGAATCATTCTTGTCTCAGTAAGAGATGATAGATTTCTTCTTAAATATTCAGTAAATTCATCAAGTGATTTTTGAGCCTTATCAGGATCAATAGTGATAAGTGTTGAAATAGCAGATAAGGAATTATACATAAAGTGAGGCTGAATCTGTGATAGCATCAATTTAACCTGAGCTTCCTTATTCTTCTCCTCTTCCTTAGCAAGCTTAATATTCTTTTCAACATTAACAAAGAAGAATAATATTTCAACAGTAATAATGATTGATACATAAGCTATTGCGTAGCCCTTATAGATATTTTGGAAGATAATCGCTACAAGTGGTAATAAGCAATATAGAGCAAAGGCCAGCTTTTCTCTTATATTTAGCTTTTTATTTATTAAGGCTACTAAGAATATGATAGCAAACATAACGAACTGATATAGCTGAGATGCTATCATATATTTACCTCTTACATATTCTCCGCCCTCTGCATAAAAGAACCAGCCTGTAAATATATTAACAATGTCGAGTGCAAAGAAAGCAGCAAAAGCTACTATATTAAATATTGATAAATGTTTTTTAAGTGACTTAGTCATTGTTATGTAGCTTAGCATATACATGAATAATAAGAACACCTCTAAATTATTCATAATGTAGAAGCAAGAATACGAAGCCATTATATAAATATCACTCGTATAATATGGCTTAACTGCAGTGAAAGCAAAATATGCAGCTAAATGAAGCACAGTAAAAACCATGAAAACAAGTAACCAGTTTTCATCCTTTCTTCTGTTTCTCTTTATTAATAAATTTACTATGTGAATTAATAATATTAATATACCAATTCCACATATTGTAATATTTACAGCACTTTTACTATCCATAAATAAACCTCTTATATAAATTATACTATATGCAACAAATCTCTTCAATAAAGAAAAAGCACCTCCAAAAGGAGGTGAATTATCATTGAATAATTAAAAAATTAATGTAAGCTTTAAAATTTATTGGTGTATAAGCTTTAAAGTTTTTAATAGCTCAAAGGCAGCCATTATTGTATCATCCATATCATAATATTTATAGCCACCAAGTCTACCACCAAAATATACACTTGATTCATCAGCTAGCTTCTTATATTTTAAATATAATTCGTTATTCTTATCATTATTAACTGGATAATATGGTTCATCACCTGGATGCCATGTAGTTGAGTATTCCTTTGATATAACAGTCTTAGGACTAGTTGTATCAAATTCAAAATGCTTATGCTCAATTATACGAGTATATGGAACTTCATATTCTGTATAATTAACTACTGCGTTACCTTGATAATTAGGTTTATCAAGAATTTCTGTCTCAAATCTTACAGTTCTATATTCTAGTGGTCCGAAACAATAATCAAAATATTCATCGATTGGACCAGTATAGATTATATTTTTGGCTTGTGCTAATAATTCTTCTTTATTCTTAAAGAAGTCATAATTAAGCTTAACATCTGATCCCTTTAGCATCTTTTCAATTATCTTAGTGTAGCCACCAACTGGAATACCTTGATATCTATCATTAAAATAATTGTTATCAAATGTAAATCTTACAGGTAATCTTTTGATAATGAATGGAGGTAATTCTGTACAAGGTCTACCCCATTGCTTAGCTGTATAACCCTTAATTAGTTTTTCATAGATTGTAGGTCCAACTAGATTGATTGCTTGTTCCTCTAAGTTCTTTGGATCACTAACGTTAAATAGCTTCTTTTCTTCTTCAATTCTGTTTTTAGCATCCTCAGGTGTGAATACATCATTCCATAGCTTAGTGAATGTATTCATATTGAATGGAAGATTATATAATTCCTGCTTGTATCTAGCTACTGGTTGATTAATGTAGTTATTGAATTCAGCGAACTGATTTACATAATCCCATACCCATTTTTCATGTGTATGGAAAATATGAGCTCCATACTGGTGTACATTAATTCCTTCTATTTCCTTTGTATAAATGTTTCCAGCAATATGATCTCTTTTATCAATTACTAAGCATTTATATCCTTTTTTAGTTAATTCAAAGGCACATACAGCTCCATATAGGCCAGCACCTACTATTAAATAATCATACATAGTATTTACTCCTTTATTAGTAAAGCTAATAAAGATTGTAACACTACTTACAATCTATTTCAATTAAAAAGGAATTTTAATGATAGTAAAGTGCTAAAGTATTATCATTTCCAGCCAAATAATTTCTTAGTAGCCTCTTCCTTTTTAAATGAAGTTATTCTATATCCAGTAGGATCTAATATCTTATGGAAATAAAAGTCATTCAATTCTAAATCAGTTATTACAACTACTTCCTTTTTATGACGATTAGCCTTAATTTTTTTAGCCTTTACGCCCTTTGCAATAGTCTCTTCAACATGTACCTCACACATGCCACATTTCATTCCGTCAATTCCAATAATATATTTATTCATACTGTTCCTCCTATTTTGGTACCTTTAAAGCTTCTATCTCATAAAGTTTTCAATTGGAAAACCTTTATTGACCAAGTTCATTACACAATCTCTACATCTTGTATATTTATTAAATATTTTTAATTTCTCATCTAAATTTGAATATACCTTCCAGTATCCAACATAGATACATTTCTCACCTTCAACAAATGATTTAATATCATCTAGATCATATCCAAGGAATACTCCTATCTCATGAGGGAATTCATCTTTATATAATCTATTCTTTAAATCCTCTAGCATATTATCTATAGATGATACATCATACCCTATATCATTTAGATAATTTACACATTCATCATTTGATAATGTCTTTTCAAATACATTCTTTCTATATACAAGAATTAACAATTTATCATTTTCCTTCTTTAAAATATAGAAGCATAGCTTAGGATGTTTTCTATTTAGTTCTTCTAGTTCTTCATAAATTGATTCATCAAAATCAATGCTTATTAAATTAGACGGCTTAATCCCACATAGTGCAGGTGAAGAATGTATAGCTAATAACTTTTCTAATGTCTTACTCATAAGCCTCATCTCCTTTATTGGTTAGCATTATCTAACTTACTACATTATAGGCCCACTTATTGATAAAATCAATAGAAAAGTTAGCATTATCTAACTTTTTTCAATAAATAAAAAAGATTAGATCATTTAAAACCTAAAAAATCTAATCTTTATAACCATTATTCTATAAGCTTTCAACAAGTGTTTCTAGATAATCTAAATCATAGAATTTAGAATAATCTTGTGCATTTTCTTTATCTATGAAGCAATCACATACATAAAATCTTTCATAATCAATTGATGCTTTACGCTTTGGTGATAAGAAATTAAAGTATGTTCCTGCAACATTGTATACGCCTAAGCCATCAGATCTTCTAACGATTGCACAAGAACCACCACCACAGTTCTCACCAATTACCGTTAAGCCTAAATCATGTAGGTAGATAGGTGATATACCACCACATGAGAATGATGCTTCTGATGTTAAGACTATAACATCTAAATCACCTATTGGATCATATGTCTTATCATTTTCATCAAATTTACCATCTAGATTCTTATCCACCTCAAATGTTTCAGTAATTAGCTCATTAGTTAATAAATCTCTCATATAGAATTTATCATTACCAGTTAAGAAATTAACTAAATACATTAATTCATCTGATGAGCCACCACTATTAGCACCTAAGTCGAGAATTACAGTTTTGATGTTTGAATTAGCTCTAGCTTGTTCAAATCCTTTATATAATGCAGCTACAGCACCACCCTCAGTTGCGCTATAAGGGATTGTAGCTCTCTTGCCGCTATAATACTTATTCCATTCAGCTCTATTAGTACATTCAGCCATATAATCATCTATATGTATCATAGCAAGACTATTATGCTCTGTATAAGTACTAGTTCCATGAAGGCCTGTTCCCTCTTTGCCTAATGCAGTATTTCTTTTTTCTCTAATACCTCTGATACTATGGCTTGCAGTATCACGGTTTACCCACGCTTTATATCCTTTAGAAACCACCTCAGTATATTTTGTATTAATTGTTCCAATAATATCATTTGTTAACCAGCTTACATCACCACCATTACCAAGGATAAACGCATATCTAACATCATAGACAGTATGACCACCATCATACATTGTTTGACCAAGTATAGAGATACCAGTTAAGTAATCTGGCATATTACCAGCTGTGATTAGAGTTTTCATTTCCCTACCAAAGTCATCAGACTCTAATGCTTTAGCAAGTCCCTTAGATAAATCATATGTTTTTTCTAATCCAGTTCTTCCTGTTCTTTCTAAGAAGAAATCATAGAATAAACATAATTCATTATATGCATATTCATAATATTCTTTAGTTGCAGAGCTAGAGAATAAATCCTCATTATAATTAGGATATAAATCGAATAAATCTTCTTCATTCTCACCATTAACGATGTATAAATCCTTAGTGTTGTATGCTGCATATAATAGATTCATTCCATTGAATATATCTGATAATGTTTGAATAGGTAGATATACATCATTATCATCACCAAAGACATCCATATGGTAATCATCAAAATCAATTAATACACCTCTTGCTTTAGTTAATGATTCATGAGATTTAAGTCTAACAAATGGCATACCATCATAAGTTGTTACTGGGTAATTCTTTAAGAAACTAGATGTATTAACAAAGTTAGTTAGATTATCTGAATATAATGTATTTTCATTAACATCTACATAAGCATCATATCCTCTAGGAGATGATATCTTATATTTGTCGCCTGACTTAGTGACTGTTAAATCACTAATATCACTTGATGCGGTTTTCTTTAATAATAATTTATAAAAATCCTTAATTCCTAAATAAGGAACATTACCAGTCTTTTGGTATAGTCTTACATTATGATTCTCATTAGAACCATTATAATATACCTTTATTGCCTTCTGTGTGTAATTATCTACTACTGTTGGCAATGTAGTTGTTGTAGATGGAGTTAAGGTAGTAGTCGGTTCTACTGTTGTTGTAGTTGTAGGTGCTGCAGTACCTGAACAGCCTGTCATTATCACTAAAGATAAAGTTGCTAAACCACTAAATAATAATAATTTCTTCATGTTGTTCTCCTTATTATAATATATTATTAGTTAAATATTCTCTTATTTCAGTAACAAGAGCGTCACCATCATAGTTTTTAAATATCTTTATCATAGCGCCAGCTATCATTGGATTTAAATTCATTTCCTTTTCAACAGAACGTGTATCTGTTTTAAATCCGTAACATCTCTTACCTGCATTGTAGCCAATACCAAGCTCTACACATGCACCTTCATCTGGTACTCTACCATCACAGTTCATAAAGATAATATCTGCATTTAATACGTTTTGTACATCTAGTGGGAATATCATATCAATTAATTCTTGTTCAGTCTTACCCTCAAGTAGTGCTGCCTCAATACCATCTCTTTGAGGCAGGAATACCTTATATCCAAATTCTTCAAGTAGATTAGTTAATCTTAAATTAAATGACTTCTCCTCATAATTAAACATTGGACCAGCAAAATATACATTCTTACCATTCTTCACTATTTCACTTGTTTTAGTAGTTGTTGGAGTTTGGTTATTACCACATGATGTAACACCAAATGCTAATAGTGTGAATAAGAATACAAATCCAATTAATCTTTTAATCTTTTTCACGTTAAAGCACCATCCTTTCTATATATTTTACCAAATATATATTAGTTTTGGAAATATTTTAATTTAAGTCTTTTATATAAAAAATAAAACAGGTCACATTGACCTGTTTGGTTATCTTAAGAAATATAATTCTAATCCTAAATCATCTTGGATTTGACCTGTCTTAATTTTTAAATCTAAATCCATTAAATAATTAAAATTATCTTTAATTGTATTTAAATAAGTATTTTTGGTGTTTTTAACCACCAATTATAAATTTTGGTCTTGGCTTTGAATGCGAGCATTCTTTGATGAGCCAAGACCCTTGTATTTGCGCATCCGCGCAAGATTATAAGATTATATAACAAGCTGGACGGACGCCGCGACCCGTATAATTGACATCGAAGCCGTAGATATATCCTTCGTCATCGACGTAATAAGCACTATCTTTATCGAAAGGCGAGCGCAACCACCAAACACTATTTTCTGATACATATAGCCCTTGGCTCTTTGCATAATCTGTTCCTTTTGCCACTCTTGATGAACTGGAATTATAATATGTATTTGATTCTTTATATGATAATAAGAACATCTTATCTTTTGTATTATTACATGCATATGAATTTGAACTTGATCCAGTTGATGATGCACTATTATCTACAGTTGTAGTTTCAATTATTCCTTTTTGTAAATCATTAAATGCTGTATTATAGAAATTCTCATTTAAGAATTTTCTTATATTAGATAATTCATAATTGCTAGCATATCCTGTTCCACCATTATGGCTAAATGAATAATATGAAGATGAGTTTGGATAATAATCTTGGCTATCCAATATTAAATTAGCAATTATTAGCGCTTTACCGTTAGATTCAGATAATATATTCCATTCGATTGGGTCATAACTAAACCAATATATTGTACTAGTTGAATAGCCATTATCATCTTGATTTGAATAATATGATGATGAACTATTTGAACAGTAAAATGGTCTATACTGTGTAAAAAATACACCTCTATAGTCATAATCACCATTATTATCATAATCTATATCTTGATAGAACATAAAGCTCGTTATATTTGATGAAATATAATAATTATAATCAGTCCAATTATATTTATTTGTTGCTGTTGGTTTTGTACCTGCTAAAGAATTTAATTCATTAATTAACGTATCATCAGTTACTTTAATTTGTGGATATCTACCAAAGTATATTTTGTTATCGTTTCGTGTATAAGGTCTAGTAATAGTAGTAGTAATGGTTATATTAGTTGCTGGCACTTTGAACACATAATTATCGCCAACATATATAACATCATCACTTCTTTCCCATTTTATCGTATAACCTGATGGCGTGTTTGTTGCAGCTAATGTTATTTGTGAATCATATTCATATGCATTACCACTTGTGATTCCAGATATTGTTACACCTACTGCTTGATTATCAATTGTAATTGTATATTTATTAATTGTATATCTTGCTTCAAATACTACATTTGAACTTCCAATTTCATAATCAAATGACGCATCAGTTGTGTATTCTACATTATCTTTATACCACCCAACAAATGTGTATCCTGCATTTATTGTTGCTTCTATTGCTATTTTTTTGCCGTATTTATATGTTCCAGCACCTGTAATGGTTCCAGCTTTATCAACAGTCTTATTTAATGTCACAGTATAGCTATTTCTTGTGTAATACAATTTGATAACTGTATTACCATTTCCATTAATATTAACTTGTGTAATTGATGGAGATGTAAATCCTTCATATATTTTTACACTACCATTTGTTAATGTATCTGTTGTTCCTGTTAAATTATCTACATCACTTGGCGTATCAGGATAATTATCATCATCTAAATTTTGTAAATAATGCTCTACCTTATATTGTGTATTTGTATTAGCATTCCATTTTGCAACAACAAACATATCACACTTATTTTGTATATTAATTTCAGTAATCTTATCATCATTAAAATACCAACCTACAAATGTATAGCCTTCTCTTATTGGATTATTCAATTCTATATCATCCATATCAATGTCATATATAGATGGATTTTCTACACCTGATGGTAATACCCCTCCGTCTAAATCATAACTAATATCAAACTTATTCCATTTTGCTTCTAACGAATAATTTCTATTAATCATTTCAAATTTATATACACCGTTAGTAGATACTAATTCATTATTTTCATTATACCAGCCAAGATATCTTGTTGTTTCAGTTAATGAATGTGCAGCAATAGTAACTTCTTCTGTATAATAACTTTTCACCAATAAATTTTCTTTGTATGTATTTCCTGCATTTCTAATTAAGACTTCTCCTAGTTCTGTCTTGTTAGTATGTACTTCAAGATCATATAATTTATATTTAAATCTTGCTTCTATTGTTACATCAGTATCCCACATCATATATTTATATTGTACTTCATTAGACAGTGGATACTCATTATAATACCAGCCATCAAATACATAACCTTCATTAGGATATGCCTCTAAATCTATATAACTATTCCATGGGTAACTAGCTGTTTCAGACACATTTCCTAAATCAGTAGGTTTAATATTACTTTTTTTAATTAATACCTCTGTTTTAGGGCTATAAAAAGTGTAATAAATAGATAATGTTGCTTCTTCTTCAAATATAGCTTTAAAAATTAAATCATCTTCTAGTTCAATATTATTAACAATATTACCATCTTTATCGAACACTTGTATATTTTTAGCTTCCCATCCCTTAAACTTATAATTAGCCTTAACTAAGTCAAATTTAAAATATGATTTATCGAGGTGAGTTATAGTCATTGATGTTGTTTTAATGGATTCTGATGTGCCGCCATTTAAATCTAATGTAATATTATAAGATGGTAGTACATCAACTTCTGTATCATCATAATAATAACCACACACACTGCATGTATGCCTTGTATATCCTTTTGTCTCATATGTTGGTTCTATTATAGTCTCAATATATGAATGCTTAGCTGAATCAGACTTTAGATTCTCGTAACCTTCATCTATGCATGCATGATAATGATTTTTTTCATCATATGACCATTTTGGTGAATAATTATGAGTTAACATATTTGTTTCTTCATCATCATAATGATATCCACATATATTACAAGTGTGTCTCGTATATCCCTTTGTTTCATATGTAGGTTCAACTATATTATCACTATATGAATGTTCACTTATATCTGATTTTAAATCATTATAGCCTTTATCTGTACATGTGTGATAATGATTATTTTCATCATATGACCATTTTGGTGAATAATTATGAGTTAATATGTCAATTTCTGTATCATAATAATAGCCACATACATCACATGTATGTCTTATATATCCTTTTGACTCATATGTTGGATTCTTTACAGTTTCGACATAAGAATGTGAACCAACATGAGATTTTAATTCTTCATAGCCTTTATCCATACAGCTATGATAATGAATGCCTTCATCATATGACCAAATTGGTGAATAATGATGCGGTATTACATCAACTTCTGTATCATCATAATAGTATCCACAAACACTACAAACATGTCTTGTATACCCCTTTTCTTCAAATGTTGGGCTCACTTTAGTCTCAACAAATTTATGAGATATTTTTGGAAGGTCAACATCTTTAGAATAAGTATTCCCTTCAAACGAAACAAAGTATGAGATCACACCATTTTCGCTACATGAAGGTTCCTTAGTAATCTTTTTACTAGTGCTAACCGATTGCATCTTAGTTTTACTTTCATCCAAATTTGAAACAAGAACAATATCTGCTTTTGAATAGTCATCGGCCCAAATTATTCCTTTAAATAAATATTTTTCATTTGTACTTGCACTTGTGTTTGATTGAGTAGGAATAGTTGTTTTATTTCCATCGCTAGAACAACTAACAAAAAACATCATTAAGGAAAACATTAAAACCATAAAAATTCTTTTTTTCATATCGTACACCAAGCCTTATAAATTGTTTTTCAAAATAGTAATGTAGCTATCTTCTATTTGCTTTATTTGTTCATTATTTTTTGGTTCAGAATATTTCTTTTGTTCCTTAAACTCAATTTCTTCTTCAGTTATCCCAATTTTATCAAACATATCTTTAACATTATCTATCATACACTTATGTAAAGCTATAATATAAAAGTCACATTTTTGCTTTTTATATATATTTAGTATATGATTTAAAACTGTTTCTTTATCTATAGTATCTAAATATTCATCAATTCTACCAAGATCAAATTCATCCTTAGAAAAATCAACTACACTTCCATTGACTGTTTTAAATACGTCACCTAAAGTTGTTATTCCTATTATTTTTTCTTTAGAATCTTTTGCAATTTTTATTAGATAACAATAATTCCACTGACTCTCGTAACGATGATTTTCAAAGAATTCATTATATTCCATCCACTTATCATACTTAAATACTTCCGCACTGATTAGTTTGTAGCCATTTAAAGTATCCTGTGTAGTAGATATTATTCTTTTAGCCATTCCATTAATTACTGTTGTCTTTCCAGAATTGTCTGGTCCATATATTGCAATTACTCTTTTTTTCATATTACATTCCCGCTTTCAAAAAAATAAAAGGACCTAGATTTCACCTAGATCCTATGTGGATATAATATTAAACTTAATAACATTACCCCCCCCTCCGATGAAATCGAGGGAGGCAAGGTATATTATCCAGTATATTTTTATGCTTTATTTTAGCATATATAATTAGATTATTCTATATCATCTTAAGAAATATAATTCTAATCCTAAATCATCTTGGATTTGACCTGTCTTAATTTTCAAATCTAAATCCATTAAATAATCGAGATTATTCTTAATAGTATTTAAGCTAATATTTTTAGTATTCTTCACCATGTAATAAGCACGTTGAGGTCTAACATTAAATAGTCTAGCTACAGTCTCCTGAGCTTCATCCTTACTTCTACTTCCCTTGGCAATTATATAGACATTATATAATTCCTGGAATTGAGATATAAGCTTAGATAAAATAGTAGATTTACTAACATTTAGTATCTTTAATTCCTCATATGCCTTTAAGACATTTAATTTATCATCAATTAATACCAAATTGATAATATTATATATCTTATCATCAAGTGGCTTTTTAACCATTAATAGTACATCTGCCGTACTAATCTTTTTATCATCAGCCTTATAACATTTTAGGATTTCAATGTTTTCCTTTAATGTAGATAAATTAGATGAATAGCTAACTAGAAGAGATAATGCATCATTTGATACATCATATCCTTCCTCACTGAATTTATCAGCTGCATATTTATCGAATGGCACATTCTTAGTCTTAATATCAACTAATGTAGAAAACTGTCTTATCTTTGCGAAGCATTCTACTCTAAAATCAATATTGCCTAAGGCAACAAAGACAACAAAGTTTTCAATGTTGATATTGTTCATTAGACTTAATAACTCTAATAAAATATTCTCTGGGACTTTAGAAATCTTTTCAAGTGATTTTACAACCACGAACTTAGGGTCTCCAAACATAGATATAGTAGATATTTCATCTATAACATTATATAGATTATCATTTTCTAAATCATATGTTGATACATCTAAATTCTTCTTGATGCTTTTCTTGATGGATTCGATTTTTTCAACTACTGCCTCTTTATCATCAGAGGTAATAATATAATTATACATTTTATCTCTTACTTTCTTTGATTACCTTAGCCATAAATTCCTTTAGCTCAGGTGTGTAATCTCTACGTCTTGAAATGTATTGCCAGTTACAGCCAGATGTTGATGGAATATTCATTCTATCCTCATCTGATAATCCTAAATAATCTTGAAGTGGAATAATACAATAATCACAATTTGTCTTCATCGCAAATTCAATGATCTTTAGATTTGGCTTATCATAAAAGCCAATCTTACATAAATCATCAATGATCTTCTTATCACGATCATTTAATGTATTATAATAAGACATCAATGTCATATTATCATGTGTACCTGTATAGAAGATATTATTCTTATCATATTTTTCTTTTAGTGGAACAACATCTCCGCCACCAAGTTCGAATTGGAATATCTTCATACCTGGATATCCACATTTATCCATTAGGTCATTAACCTCTTGTGTTAAAAAGCCTAGATTCTCGGCAACAATCTTTGCACCCTTACATTTAGCTTTGATAACCTCAAATAATGCATAGTCAGGTCCCTTTTCCCAGTGACCATTTCTAGCAGTAGTATCACCAAATGGAATTGCATAATATGCTTCAAAGCCACGGAAGTGATCAATTCTTACGATATCAAATAGCTTCTTAGAGTGGTTAATACGATTTACCCACCAGCTAAATTTATCTTCACGCATCTTATCCCAGTTGTATAGTGGGTTACCCCATAGCTGACCATCAGGTGAGAATCCATCTGGTGGACATCCAGCAACAAATGTTGGGTTAAGATTTTCGTCTAGTTTGAAGTTAGTTGGTTCTGCCCATACATCTGATGAATCATATGCACAATAAATTGGCATATCACCCATAATTTCAATGCCTTTTGAGTTAGCATATTTTTTAAGTGCCATATATTGCTTAAAGGCTAAGAATTGAACGAATTTAACCTGTTGAATCTTATAATTAAATTCATTTCTAACCCAGACAATTGAGGCAGGTCTACGATATTTAAAATCATCATACCATTCAACCCATGGCTTGTATGAGTGCTCCTTCTTTAATACTGAATAGATAGCGTAATTATCTAGCCAATAATCTTCTTCTGCACAGAATTTTTCAAATTCAGCTTGATATTTTTCTCTTCTATCAAATGTCTTAAGTAAGACATTCATTCTAGTATTAAATAATTCTTCATAATTTACTTTTCTAGCATCAAATCTTTGAGGTAATTCCTCAGGCATTAATAAGCCTTCCTCAACTAGCATGTCTAGATCGATAAAATATGGGCTGAATGCAAAAGCACTTAATGCTTGGTATGGTGAATCACCATAGGATGTTGGTCCTACAGGTAATATTTGCCAAACCTTATTTCCACCTTCAGCTAAAAAATCTACAAACTTATAAGCATCCTTGCCCATTGAACCTACACCAAAATCTGTAGGTAGGCTTGAGATATGTAATAATACACCAGCTTTTCTCATACATTTTCCTCCTTGATTACTTCTTCAAGTAATACTTTTTCTTCTTTACTTAATTCCTTCTTCTCAAGTAGATCAGGTCTTTTTAAGTAAGTTCTTCTAATTGATTCTTTTAATCTAAATCTATTTATTTCTTTATGATTACCAGATAACAATACCTCTGGTACATCCATTCCCTTATAGCTTACAGGTCTAGTGTATTGTGGATATTCCAAAAGCCCATTAGAGAATGAATCATCCTCACTAGATTCCTTTCTTATGGCATTATCCAAAAGTCTAATAACACTATCAGATACAATCATTGCTGGAAGTTCTCCTCCAGTTAGGACATAATCCCCAATGGATATTTCCATATTAGCCATTGATCTAATTCTTTCATCGAATCCCTCATAATGGCCACATACTAATACTAGCTCATCATATTTAGTTAAATCTCTAGCTAGCTTATCAGAATATGGAATACCCTGTGGTGTCATTAATATAACCTGTGATTTATCAGTTTTATTATCACTAATAGCCATATCTACTATATCACAGCGAAGCACCATTCCTGCACCACCACCACATGGTGTATCATCAACATGGTGATGCTTCTCAGGTGAATATTTTCTTATATCAATAATTTCAATTTCACACACTTCTTTTTCTATAGCCCTTTTAATAATAGATTCAGAAATGAATCCTTTAAACATCTCAGGGAAAAGTGTTAAGATTTTAATTTTCAAAATAATCCCTCAATTTCATTAACCATTATATATTCATCCGTAACATCCATGATGAATTCATCTATAAATGGCACCATTACATCCTTACCATTATAATCAACAATTATATATACAGCCTGTGGTAGCTCTTGGATATCTCTAACAATACCACGATTCTCTTTATTTTGGTTGATTACCTTCTTATCAAATAATTCAGAATAATAATAGCCTTCATCTAATTCTTCTCTATCCTCTTCAGAAACAAAAATTTCATCACTATGATATTTTTCAACTAGATTGATATCTTGTAAGCCTTCAAAGGCTACAAGCTTATAGTTACCAAAATCAGATGATTTACATACTTTTACTTCTATATATTCATCATTATGCTTAATGTATAATCTATTACCTTTTTCAAATCTATTAAAATCTGTGTATAAAGCAATTTTTAAATCGCCTTTTATACCATGAGTTTTTAATATTTTTCCACATCTAAAATATTTCATATTTTTTGACCTCTTAAATTATTATATCATAATTTAATATTAAAAAAATAGTTGTTAAGCAAATTATAGCTTAACAACCACTAAATTATTAAAACTTAATTACCTTTGGCTCAGTACCAAATGTATTAAATGATGCCTCACCAGAAGTTAAGACAAATACACATGTATTACCATCACCAGGAACATACATATTACGTAGGTATGGATAGTTATCTAGC
Organism: Acholeplasmatales bacterium; assembly: GCA_017454375.1. Taxonomy (GTDB): domain Bacteria; phylum Bacillota_I; class Bacilli_A; order Acholeplasmatales; family Anaeroplasmataceae; genus Anaeroplasma. The sequence goes on from JAFTDB010000017.1 coordinate 45,415, forward strand.
ATATGATCACACGCCTCAATACTATCATCCATCTCTACAGTTGCGTTAATTCTTAACCACTTATCCTTCTGCATAGCACAAATAGCTATGTTAGGATTTTCTAGCATCTGTTTAGCAACATCCTTTTTTAAGCCTGTTTGAATAGTTAATTTTCCATTGTATAAATCAATTGTACCAAATGGTCTAATTCTAGGCTTATCTCCATCCATAGTTGCCAAATAATATGTATCACACTTTCTCAAAAAATCAAATATCTCTTTCATATCATAAAATCCCCTTTTGATTATTATATATAAAAATGATTATACTGTCTATAATTAGTTATTTAGTAGATTTTTCTATTTTTTCTACTATTTCATTATCTTTATTAACATCCATGTTAACCTCGATGATATCCTCATCGATATCCTCTGGCTTTAAAAATTGTTCCTTAGTAACATTAATACCTTGATTATCATTTAATATTTGTGGTCTAAACTTACTTTCAGCTAAAGCCTCAATAGATTTTGTTTTTCCATATCTAAAATTTCACTATTTTTTCACTATTTTTTCACTATTTTTTAAAAATATTTAGCATTAATAGTAGATTCAATTTTAATAATCTTTCCATTCTTCATCATATTAGATAATACTTTTTCTATCGTTGTTACCGATATATCAGGAAGTAAATTTAGTATCGCTTTTTTGAAAATTGGAATAACATAGTATTTTTTATAATTCAATTAGAAATTTTACTAAATCAAAAAAGAAAAAGACTATTTCTAGTCTTTATCTTTCAAATATATCATTATTCCTAAGCAACCTCTTAGATATCCTACTCTAATTCGGTGTGCCCAAGCTAAATTCAATGGCGGAGCAAGAGATAATGGCATTCGAAACAAACAATTATTGTATTGTTCAATGACAATTATCTACCATCATTTTTAGTTTCCTTATCAATTATCATTTCTACTTGCTTAATTAATTCTTCTTTCTTTGGTAAAACAGTTATATATTTAGATGCAAATATTTTATTATTTAATCCACCTAACGCATACTCTAAATTAACATTCCCCTTATCAGTGCATAATATAATGCCA
>JAFTDB010000018.1 GCA_017454375.1 Acholeplasmatales bacterium
AGAGTTGAAAGAGGTACTGTAAAAGTTGGTGATGAAGGTGAAATCATCGGTATTAAGGAAACTCAAAAGACTGTTGTTACAGGTGTTGAAATGTTCCGTAAATTACTTGATAAGGCTGAAGCTGGTGACAACATTGGTGCTTTACTTCGTGGTATTGACCGTGATCAAGTACAACGTGGACAAGTATTAGCTAAACCAAAGTCAGTTACACCTCATCATAAGTTTACTGCTCAAGTTTACGTATTATCAAAGGACGAAGGTGGTCGTCATACTCCATTCTTCTCTAACTATCGTCCTCAATTCTATTTCCGTACTACAGACGTTACAGGTATCATTACTTTAGCTCAAGGTACTGAAATGGTTATGCCTGGCGATAACACAGTTATGACAGTTGAATTAATTCACTCAATCGCTATGGAACAAGGTACTAGATTCTCTATCCGTGAAGGTGGTAGAACAGTTGGTGCTGGTTCAGTAGTTGACATCATTGAATAATTTTAAATCATAATAAAAATTAGTTTCAATCATTTGATTGGGACTTTTTTTATGCACTACAAAAATAAAAAAAGACTGGATTACTCCAGTCTAGAATGATTTAGTTAGCTTATCCATATCTAAAATCTTATAATGCTTATTTTTATTTTCAATAATACCTTCATCACAAAGCTTTTTAATCTCTAAGCCAAGTGAAGGTCTTTCGATTTGTAAGATAGAAGATAACATAGTTTTATTAGGAAGATTTAGTTCTGTTAAATTAGATCTTTTTGCTTCCTTGTATAGGTAGTAACAAAATCTGGCTCTAATCGTTTTTTTGTTTATTAAAGCCAAATAATCAAATTGCTTAATTGCTGAATCACTTAATTCAGTTAATAGAGTCTTTAACAATCTTTGATCTTTTGACATCAAATTTATTAGTAAATCCTTATCAATTTCATAGATTGTTGTCTCACTAGTTGATGTGAATGTAGCACGATAAATATTATTAGAAGAAAATACTAGATTTAGTCCAATATATTCACCGGATTTTATATCTCTAACGATTTTTTCTTCATTGTTTGGCATGGCTGTAGTTGCTTTAACTTCACCACTTTCAATATAAGATATCACACTACAAACGTCATTGTTTTTATAAATTACTTCACCATTATTAAATTTTTTGATTTTATAATCTTTTTTATTAATATAATCAAAAAAATTCATTATAATGTAGCCTCGTCATCTTTAGAAATTTTTTCACGAGCTATCGCAAGCATTAGCTTAATTCTGTTTTCTTGATTTACACGAGTAGCAGATGGGTCATAGTCAATTGCGATGATATTTGCATCTGGATGAATTGATTTGATTTTCTTCATTACACCCTTACCACAGATATGGTTAGGAAGACAACCAAATGGTTGAGCACAGATTACATTAGAATAACCAATTTCAACTAGTTCCATCATTTCGGCTGTAAGTAACCAACCTTCACCCATCTTTGTACCATGATCTAGTACACCTTCAGATAAATCTTTTGTATGTTTGAAATATTTCATAGGTGTGAATTTAGTCTTAGAAATAGCGTTAATCATTAATTTTTCACGTCTTCTAAAATACCAAATTAAGAATCTATTAATTAAAGCTGTCTTTTTACTACGTCCATAAATCTCATGGTCGTAGATTGCATTATACATTGTGTATAATGTGAAACCATATAAGCCTGGTACCATAACCTCAGCATTTTGGCTTACTAGGAATTCCTCAAGATGGTTATTACCAAGTGAAGCATATTTAATATAAATTTCACCAACAATACCAACCTTTGGCTTAGCATGTGATAAATCTAAAGCTAGGTTATCAAATGATTTAGCCATATCGTTGATATTTTTTCTTAAATCACGATAGCTTGTACCCTTGCCTACCTCAAATTGCTTAGAAACATTATCTACCCAATCAAATGTAAGCTTCTTAGCAGAACCAGCTTCAACCTCATATGATCTTGTCTTATTGTATAAATACATTAAGACATCACCATATGTCATTGCGGCAACAATCTTAAAGATTGTCTTATAATCAATATGGAATCCACTATCCTTTTCTAGGTTAGATGGATTTAGTGATACTACTGGGATGTAGTCGTATCCAGCCTTAACTAAGGCTTTTCTTAATAAGTGGATATAGTTAGAAGCACGACATCCACCACCAGTTTGAGTGATTAATAATACTACATTATGAGTATCATCTCTATGGTTTAGGTTATCAATGAATTGTCCAATAACAAGAAGTGCTGGGTAGCATGTATCGTTATGAACATATTTTAAGCCTTCTTCAACGACCTCAGGTCCTTGATTTTTCATTATTTCAACGTTGTATCCTGATTGAATCAAGACGCTTTCAAATAAAGCCATATGAATATCAAGCATAGAAGGAATTAAAATAGTATGAGTTTTAATCATTGATTTTTCAAATTTTGGATATACAAAATCTTCATCAAAAACAGGTTTATTCTCCATTTTTTCTATCCTCCTGTTCTAAGGCAGCAAATAATGATCTTAAACGGATCTTTACAGCACCTAAATTTGTAATTTCATCTATCTTTATTTGGGTATAAATTTTACCTTTAGATTCTAATATTAATTTACATTCATCAGTAGTTACGGCATCAAGACCACAGCCGAATGATACTAATTGAACTAAATTCATATCTGGTTCATGTGTACAGTATTTAGCTGCTGAATATAATCTTGAGTGGTAAGTCCATTGGTTTAATACCTTAACTGGGAACTTAGAATTAAGATGAGAAATAGATTCCTCACTTACAACAGTTGCACCCATATCGGCAATTAGCTTATCGATACCATGGTTGATTTGTGGATCCTGATGGTATGGTCTACCAGCAAGCACGATGATTTGTCTACCATCACGTCTAGCATTTTCAATATATTTAGCGCCTTCAGCTCTAATAGAAGCTAGGTATTCATCATATACCATAAATGCCTTAGCGGCAGCAATCTTGATTTCCTTTTTAGTGATTTTATTCTTTTTGAAATATTTATCTAATATTAATTTAATTTTAATATTAAACATTTCTTTATCATCTAAAGCAATGAAATCAGAGATGAATGTAACATCCTTGATTCTACCAACATTGTTTAAAATGTTTTCTGGATAGTAGGCTACAATTGGGCAGTTATAATGGTTATCACCCATATGCTCATCAATATTGTAGCTCATACATGGATAGAAGATAATCTTTTCTCCATCATTGATTAGCTTTTCAATGTGACCATGAACTAACTTTGCTGGATAACATGCTGTATCAGATGGGATTGTATGTTGACCTAGTGAATAAATCTTTTCATTTGAGAATCCACTATTTACAACCTCAAATCCTAATGAATCAAAGAATGTTGTCCAGAATGGAAGTAGCTCATACATATTTAATACTAGTGGAATAGCTATTCTACCACGAATATTCTTATCAGCCTTATAGCTTGTTAGAAGATTACGTGTGAATTCATAAATGTTTTCACCCTTAATCTTACCTTTAATACCAAGTGGCTTTTCACATTTATTTCCACTTATAAACTTATTTGGATTGTTTTTAAATGAATTTATAGATAATAAGCAGTGGTTATTACATCCTTGGCATGGGATATTTTTAACTGTATGCTCGAATTCTTCTAATTCCTCTTTAGTAATAGTAGAAGTAGCTTCTACATTTAAGCTCTTAGCATATAAGGCAGCACCATATGCACCCATAAGGCCTGCAATATTAGGACATACAACATCTAGATCAAGCTCACGTTCGAAGGCTCTTAATACAGCCTTATTTAAGAATGTACCACCTTGAACTACTATGTGCTCTCCAAGTTCAGCTTTAGATGCACATCTAATAACTTTATATAGTGCATTCTTAACTACTGAAATTGACAGACCAGCAGAGATGTTTTCGATTGTTGCACCATCCTTTTGAGCTTGCTTAACAGATGAATTCATAAATACTGTACATCTAGAGCCTAAGTCAACTGGCTTTTTAGCCATTAAACCAAGGTTAGCGAAATCAGCTATTTGATAACCAAGTGCATTAGCAAATGTTTGTAGGAATGATCCACAACCAGAAGAACATGCTTCATTTAAGAAGATATTAGAAATTGAGTTATGCTCAATCTTGAAGCATTTGATATCTTGTCCACCAATGTCGATGATGAAATCAACATTTGGCATGAATTTCTTAGCTGCCATAAAGTGAGCCATAGTTTCAACTAGGCCACCATCTAGCTTAAAGGCATTCTTAGCTAATTCTTCACCATAACCAGTAGAAGCAGAAGCCTTAATCTTCATATTTGGATATTTCTTATATAGATTTTTAAATATTTCATGGATAACTGATACTGGGTTACCCTTGTTTGGATTATATGATTCAAAACGGATATTTCCATCTTCATCAACTAAAACAAATTTTAAGGTAGTAGAACCACTATCAATACCTAAATATAGGTTACCTTCATATCCTTCTAAAGGTAGAGTTTCAACTCTATCTTTATTGTGACGAGCATTGAATTCTTCAAGCTCTTGTTCGTTGGCGAAAAGTGGTGAATTATATGCGTAAGTAGATTTGTTTGAGAATTCTACTAATCTAGCAATTTTTTCATCAATATTTATTGTCTCATTAGCACAGAAGGCAGCACCTAAAGATACATAATAAAGTGAATTATCTGGACAGATACCTTTAGTGTTTAATACCTTATCAAAGCTGTCCTTTAATTCTGATAGGAAAGTTAGCGGTCCACCTAGGTATGCAACCTTACCTTTGATTTCACGGCCTTGTGCTAAACCACCGATAGTTTGGTTTACTACAGCGTAGAAAATAGATGCAGCTATATCTGATTTAGAAGCACCTTGATTTAATAATGGTTGAATATCACTTTTGGCGAATACACCGCATCGTGAAGCGATAGAATACAATTTTTGATGTTCCATTGCTAGACCATTAATTTCAGTTATATCGACATTTAGAAGTGTAGCCATTTGATCGATAAATGCGCCAGTACCACCAGCACATGTACCATTCATTCTAACCTCCATGCCGTCAGTTAAGAATAAAATTTTAGCATCCTCACCACCAAGCTCAATGATACAGTCAGTACCAGGAATTAGCTTGTTAGCAGCGATACGTGTAGCATAAACCTCTTGAACGAATTGAATGCCACAGCCATCAGCAATACCCATACCTGCAGAACCAGATATAGCAAGCATAATATCGTTTGGAATAATCTTATTTTCCTTAAGATAAGTTAGCTTATCGATGATACTATCTTTTATATGTGAATAATGTCTTTTATAGTCTTTATAAATAATATTTTCGTTTTCATCAAGAACAACGCATTTGATTGTTGTTGAGCCAACATCTAGACCAAGTTTATACATTAGGAATAAGCTCCTTTCGGTTAATTTTAATCGCAATATAATAATTATATTATTATACCTTTTAAAAGTCAAACTAAGTCACAGGATTAAATTTTTATTTTTAATGGAAACGTTTTTATTTTTTTTACCATTAGGTAAAATACGTTGTATATTCACAGAAAGTAATGTATAATAAAAACTAATCGTATGAATTTATAAATTCATAAAAATATTTTTTGTTTTGGAGATATAAAATGAAAAAAATAAAGTATTTTTTAACTGCATTCCTATTACTTTTTGTTGGTGTATTAGGACTTGCAAGCTGTTCATCTGGAAAACCTGTCGTTGAAGGCGATGTAATTATTTCAACAGAAAAGAAGAACAGTAACTCAATCGAGCTTCGTGTTAACTTTAACACACAAAATTCAAGCCTAAGCTCAGGCACATGTAAGGTACACATTAAATCATATTTACAAGCTGATGGAAATGAAACTTACAAGGATGACTTATCTGTTTCATACAATTCAGGTGTTAATACTGTTACATTCTCGTCTTTAACTGCATCTTCAACATATCTATTCAAGGTGTATGTTCAAAATGGTGGTAGTGATTACTTATTAAAGGAATTCACTGAAAAAACTTCTTCAAAGACTCCTACAGAAGAAGATGCAATCATCATTAAGAGTGTTGCTGAATTCAACACTATAAAGAATGATGCTGCATCATATTATAAGCTAGATGCTGATTTAGACTTTGAAGGTGCTACATTATCTCAAAGATTCTCATCTACAACAATCTTCACTGGTACATTTGATGGTCAAAACCACACAATCAAAAACTTCTCTGTACCAGAGTCAGTAGAATACACAGGATTATTTGAATATACTAATGGCGCTATTATTAAAAACGTTAAATTAGAAGGCGTTAAATATGGTAAATCAGATTCACCTATCAGTAGAGGTAATACTAAGCTTGGCGGTTTAGTAGGCTATGCTAATAGAACATTAATTTCAAATGTTGAAGTTAACGGTTCAGAATTCTACTTAAAGCCAACAACATCTGCAGAATTATTCGCTGGTGGTCTAGTTGGTTATGGTAAAGACGTGACTATTGAAAATGTAAAAATGAACAACGTTAAGATCGATGTTTCTCAAGCTCACTTAAAAGTTAATGTTGGTCTTCTTGCTGGTTTAGTAGAAGGCAACGGCTTAAAAGACAAGATTGCAATTGATAGCTGCTTCGTACAAGGCGAAATCAGTGCTTACTTATATTACACAACATCATCTGAAGGTTATTTCTCAATTGGTGGTATGATTGGTAATGTTGGTTCAAGGGGAACATTATTAAATTCATATTCTGATTGTAACTTTACAATTACTAAATACAATCCTTCAACAACATCAACTTCAGAAAATTCATATTACCTATATTTAGGTGGCTTTGTTGGTTCAAACAACGCTGGTACTATGAAGGCAGAAGGCTGTGTTGCTGCATCATCAATTAAGGTATATGCTGGTGCTGCTCCAACTGAAGAAGGCGGAGAAGTAGATTATAGTGCTAACCAATTAACAAGAGGTTATGTAACATCTTCTGGTAAGAGATATTATGCATTCTTTGGTGGTTTCATTGGTAAATGCTTCAATGCTGACTCAATTAAGAATTGTGCTGCAGTATTCAAGAATGCTGAAACTCCAATCTACGTTAATGCAAAGAAAACTATGGAAGTAGAAGTAACAAGTACAACTCCATCATCTTCAAGTGAAGGTGCACTTCCTGATACTAGTACAACTACATCTGAAGAGCCAGTAACTACAACATCAACTGATGAACCTACAACTACATCAGGTGAAGGAGATGCTACTTCAACATCTACTACAACAGCTCAAACTGAGACAAAGACAATTGTGTTAATTCACAATATTTGTGGTAACTATGAAGGAACTGAAAAGTTCTTCAATAATGTATTCTCATCTGTAGATGCTGCACATGACTATACAATCTTCACAGAAGCTATCCAAGCTAAAATTAATGGAATATTAAATGCTTAAGACCTTATCTTAGGTCTTTTTGGCTATATTGAGGTTTATATAAAATGGGATTAAAAATATACAATTCTTTAACAAATAAAATAGAAGAATTTAAGCCAATAAATGAGAAGAAAGTCAACATGTATGTATGTGGACCGACAGTTTATAACTATGTTCACATTGGTAATGCTAGACCTGTTATTTTCTTTGATATGGTTAAGAGATATTTAGAATTCTCTGGCTATGAAGTCAAATATGCATCTAACATTACAGATGTTGATGACAAGATTATTAATAAAGCAATAGCTGAAGGTAAAACAGAAAAGGAGATTGCAACATTCTATGAAAAAGCATTTGATGCTGCAACTGCTTTAGTTGGATCTAAAAAGCCAGATTACACACCACACGCTACAGACTATATTCCTGATATGATTGATTTTATCAATGAATTAATTGAAAAGGGATTTGCTTATAACGTTGATGGCGACGTATTCTTCAGAGAATCAAAGATTGCTGATTATGGTATTTTATCTAATCAACAACGTGAAGAGCTAGAAAGTGGTGCTAGAATCGAGGTTGATTCTAAAAAGGAATCACCACATGATTTCGCCCTTTGGAAGAAAACAGAAACTGGTATTAAATGGGATTCGCCATTTGGCGCTGGTAGACCTGGCTGGCATACAGAATGCGTTGTTATGAACCATAAGCTATTTGGTACACAAATTGATATCCATGGTGGTGGTATGGATTTAAAATTCCCACACCATGAAAATGAAATTGCACAATTCAATGCTTTATACCATACACATTTAGCTAATTATTGGATACATGTTGGTCGTCTTGATCTTGAGGGTGTAAAGATGAGTAAGTCTTTAGGTAACGTTGTTTACGTTAAAGATTTAGGGACTAAAGAAAATGGTATGATTATAAGAATGCTTATCTTATTCTCACCATATCGTGCAAACATTAGCTATTCAGAAGATTTATTTAATCAATATAAGACACTTTATGAAAAATATGTTAGAGCATATAAGCAATCACTATATGAATTACAATATAGAGATGCATTAAGCTCTAAGGTATGTGAAGAAGATATCAATTCATTTAAAGAATTTATGGATGATGACTTCAATGTTCAAAACGTATTATCATTATTAGACAACATCGTTAAGCAAATGAATGTTGCCTTAAGAAGTAAAGATTATGATGCTTTAGCAACTAAGCTAAATACATTCAAAACAATCATGGATGTATTAGGCGTTAATCTATTTGTTGAATTAATGAATGATGAACAATTAGAATGCTACCGCAATTGGCAAGAGGCTAGAGCTAATAAAGATTTTGAAAAAGCCGATATTTATAGAGGAAAATTAATCGAATGGAAAATAATTTAAAAAGTAATGGATATAACGGATTAACTCTAGCTTATATTGGAGATGCAGTATTTGAGCTTTATATTAGAGAATTTGTTATTTCTAAGGGTAATAGCAAAGTTAATAATATTCATAAGCTAACTACTGGCTATACATCAGGAGTTAATCAGGCTAAGTTTATACATTATTTTTTAAATAATAATTTACTTAGTGAGTATGAAATAGCTCTTTATAAAAGAGGTAGGAATTCTCACATATCAACAACTAGAAGAAATATGGATATGCAAACATATTTGGATGCCACAGGCTTTGAAGCCTTGATTGGTGGACTTTATGTTGATAACAATATTTCTAGGCTAGAAGAATTAATCAGTATTATAGAGAAGGGAGTTGACTGGAATGACTGCTAAAGATTTCAACATTGATGAATTAACAGATGAAGAATTAGAAGAATATTTGAATTCCAGTGAGGCCGATGATTATCAAGCTGATGAAACATCATCAGATGAAGATATTGAATCATCAGATGCCAAAATATATAAAGATGAAGAAGAAAAGATAATCGTTTCCAATGAAACTAAGGTTTCAGAAGAAATTGATATGCTTCCTCCAAAGGAAAGAAAGAGACTTTCTAGGGAAGAAAAGAAAAAGAGAGATCAAAAGGAAAAAGCTAGAAGAAAAGAAATAAAGATTCGTAGAAAAGCTTTACTTAGAGAACCATCTAAGCTTGTTCGTTATGATACAGATCCAGAAATGGGTTTACCTGAGGAGATTGTAGAAGACAGAAAGATTGATGGTTTAACTAATGGCCCTTCTAATACAAAGAGTAAACCAATTTGGAAAATTATCGTTTCTAATATAATTACCTTCTTTAATATTTTGATTTTTGTTATTGCAGGATTTTTGATTGCTGTTGGTGCGTACACTGATTTGGTATTCTTATTAATCGTTGTAACAAATATTACAATTGGTATCATTATTGAAATTAGATCAAAGAAAAAGATTGATAGTATTTCATTAATGTCATCACCTACCGCTATTGTTAAGCGTGCTGGTGTTAACCATGAGGTTCCAATTAGTGAAGTAGTACTAGATGATTTAATCTTACTAGATTCTGGTAAACAAATTTGTGCTGACTCAATTTTAATTGATGGCACAGTAGAAGTTAATGAATCACTATTAACTGGTGAAAGTGAAGCGATTCAAAAGAAGCCAGGTGATCAATTATATGCTGGTTCATTTGTTACATCTGGTAAATGTAGTGCTAGAGTAGATAAGGTTGGTAAGGATAATTACATTGAAAAATTATCTAATCAAGCTAAGGTTTATAAGAAACCTAAGAGTGACCTACTTCAATCACTTAACTGGATTATTCGTATTATGACATTCCCAGTTGTAGGATTTGGTATTGCCTTATTCTGCATCATGTACTTTAATACAGGACTTGACTTCACAATGTCTATTAGAAAGACTGCCGGTGCGATGATTGGTATGATTCCATCAGGATTATTCCTAACATCATCAATCGCCTTGACATTATCTATTGTTAGACTTTCTGATAAGAACGTATTAGTTCAAGAGCTATATTGTATTGAAATGCTTGCCAGAGTAAATTGTATCTGCTTGGATAAAACAGGTACAATCACTGATGGTACATTAGTTGTTAAGAATGTTATTGATTACAATACTATTTATGGGTTAGCTACAAAGAATATTATCTCTGCCATGCTTAATGCTTTAGATGACTCAAATATGACAAGTGAGGCATTAAAGGAAAAGTTCGGCTTAGGCAAGAGAATTAAGCATGTAGCAGCTATACCTTTCTCTTCTCAAAGAAAGTATCAAGCTGTTACATTTGATAAATTTGGTACATTCATTTTAGGTGCTCCAGAATTCGTATTAAAGAACAATTATGAGAGATATCAAAATGATGTTACTAAATATGCTCAACTTGGATACAGAGTACTTTGCTTAGCTCACAAGGAAGGTGTCATTGAAAATGGTCAACTTCCAAATAGTGAGACAGTTACTGTATCTATGATTCTAATTGAAGATACAATTAGACCTGATGCAATCAACACTATTAGATACTTCAAGGAGTCTGGTGTTGAGGTTAAGGTAATATCAGGTGATAATGAAATTACAGTATCTAAGATCAGTCAAAGAGCTGGTATTGAGAATGCTGATAAATACATTTCATTATATGGAATGTCTGATGAAGATGTTAAGAATTCAGCAACTAAATACACTGTATTTGGTAGAGTTTCTCCATCACAAAAGAAGCTATTAATCCAAGCTTTAAAGGAAGCTGGACAAACAGTAGCCATGACAGGTGATGGTGTTAACGATATCCTTGCCTTAAGAGAGGCAGATTGTTCAATCGCTGTAGCTTCAGGTAGTGAGGCAGCAAGAAACTGTTCACACTTAGTATTATTAGACTCTAACTTCGACTCTATGCCTAACGTAGTTGCTGAAGGTAGAAGAGTTATCAACAATATTACTAAGGTTTCTGCGTTATTCTTAACTAAGACTATATTCTCATTATTCTTAGCTATGCAAGCTACAATTATGGGTACATACCCAATTTCTACAAACCAATTATTCTTAATTGATTTACTAGCAATTGGTTTCCCATCAGTTATATTAATTAATGAATCTAACAATGTTCCGGTTAAAGGTAGGTTCTTGCTTAACGTTATTAAGGAAGCTCTTCCTGGTGCGTTAACAATCCTATTGATTTCCGTTATCGTATTCAGCCTAAAGGATGCATTATATCTAGATAATATGACATTAACTACTATTATAGTTATTGCCGCATCACACACATGCTTAATGGTATTATTTAAGGTATGTAGACCATTCAATGTTGTCCACAAGGTTGTCTGCTTAGTATCTTATGTGGTATTCCTATTCGCAATATTCTTCATGCCACAATTCCTAGAATTTAGACCTTTAATTACAACAAGTGAATATTTTTCACCAACATTAAAGGAAGATAGTATTTCATATTATCCTAAGGTAGAAGTATCAACTGCTAACCTATATGTACTTGATGATAAGGTTACAGCACTTCGTGTTGACTCTAACATTTCTACAACAAGCTTATCTGCATTCGTTGGAACTGAAGGTGGCGAGGCAGGTAAATTATATTACGCTGTAAATGGTAGTAGACCTTATTATGTTGTAAATGATGATAAAGTTTATTTTGAATTAAATATTCCTACATTAAGCTACACTAAGAAAGGCGACGTTATCTTAGGTGGCTACTTAATTAATGATATGGATAGCTTAGAGAACTTTGAAATCGTTGTTGATTCACAAGGCTATTTAAGCGCTGTGAAGCCAGCTGTAGATGCTAATGGTAATCCAACTACAGTTACTGTTGAATTATATGTTACACTTGATAAAACTGATACATACTATAATTATGCATTAAAGTATGGCCAATATCTTGCTAAGGATGCTGTAAGAAGAGCTTGTATCATGCCTACAGTTGAAATCAAGAATGGCGAATTCGTTATTGATGGTGTTCAATCTAATGAATATAAATATAAAGTTAAATCAGCTGAAAATACATATTCAATCGCTTCTGAAGGTGGCGAATACTTCTTACTTGTAAATGGATCTAAGATTTACGCAACTAATAATGATGGTACTACAAGAAATGAACCTTATAAGATTGTTGCACCTACGCTTTCTTCAACAGTAGTAAATGGTGAAAAATCTAAGATTTATCTAAATGGTATTAATACTGGATATAGCATTTTCGATTTATATGGTACTAAGGATGCAACAACAAATAAGTATTCTATAACACGTGCTTCTGATAATGCTGTAATAACTCATGATAAAGATACTGGTAATTTCTATATTAATGGTACAGTTGATAATACATTCAAATTTGATTCTATTTCAAATGATGGATTTGTTGGCTTCAAGGATAAGGATGATGCTGCAATTAATGTATTAGATGGAAATACTAAATTACAAGTATCAGCTATCAACAATGATACAGCTTATTCACTTCTAAAGGGTACAGGCGTTCACGAGACACATAGATGTGCTAAGGCTACAATTGATAACTCAATTTATGCTCCAAAGGTAGAAGTAACAACTGAAAATAACTACATTATTGATGGTTACTATACACATTACCAAGTATCTAATACAATATTAAATCCACAAAAGAATGCAGATAACTATCTAATTCTTGGTGGAACAACAACTGATTATCATATTTCTACAAATAACTTAATTACTAAGACTGGTGGATTAGTAACTGAATTATCAGTTAATAATAAGATATTCTTATTAATGCTATGCTTACTTGCTGCTCCAGTAATGAGATTATTACAATTCTCAGTACCTTGGTTCAAAAAGCAAATCGAGCTTATTAAGAAGATTATCGGTAGAATGTAGATTAAGAATTAATAGGCAATCTATTGATAAAATAGGTTGCCTATTTTTCATATAGGAGGTTATTATGAAAAAGAAAGAAACAATATTCCTTGTCATTAACTTTGCATTAGCAATTTTAACAATGGTTTTAGTATTAATTGTTACAGAAAGAATGATGAAAAATGATAATACTTTAGTTTCATTATTCTTAGGCTTAGCCATCTTATCTGAGGCGGTTTATCAGGTTTTATCATTTATTACTAATCACAGAAAAATAGATAAAATTAGATCTATATTGGTGGGTTGCATGTTTGTTGCTGCCGGGGTATTAGCTTTTATGTCTAAAAACTATGCTAAGTTATTTTATTATTCAGCATTCTTAGTTGTACTAGCTATGGCTGTTAATCAATTCTTAAATATCGGTAAAGAGGATACAAAGATTGGCACATTTACAAATATATTAATCGGTCTTGTTTTAATTGGCCTTGGTGTTTCAATAATAATTAATATCTATGAAGAAAATGCTAAATATATTTCACTTGTTACAGTAAATCTATTATTATTTAGTTCACTTAAGAAGATGGTATTCCCATCATTTAGGATTGAAAAGGTAAAATTACTTCTTGATATCATGGTTAAGACACATGTATTTGATGTGCTACTTTGCTTAGGTGCGTTTATAATTGCATTCTCATATATACTACCTATGGTAGAGCCTACTATAAATAATTTTTATGATGCTGCTTGGTATTGCTTCGCTGTTATTACAACAATCGGCTTTGGTGACTTTGCTGCCACATCAGCAATCGGAAGAGTACTAACAGTAATATTAGGCATCTATGGTATAGTTGTTGTAGCAATCATCACCAGTGTTATTGTTAACTTCTATAATGAGGTTTCTGCAAAAGAGAAGAATAGAAACATTATTGAATAATACTAACAAGAATGCAAGAGCACTTCGGTGCTCTTTTATTTTTATACAAAAGCGTAAAATAATTTTTAAAAGAGGCGATATTTCCTTTATTTTTTATCAAACATTAATATAATATTAATGAGTGTGAAAGCGCTATCTTAGTGCTTTTAAAAATTGGGAGAGAAATATGAAAAATAAAAGGATATTTAATATTGCATTACTTGCGGTATCTTGTATGGCTTTAAGCTCATGCTTAGGCACAGGTGTTCCTACAAACACATCAAGCAATGCTCCTACAACAACAGAAACAACACCTTCGGGAACTACAACAGTAGAGCCTACAACAACTACAACAGTAGAACCTACAACAACCACAACTGAAGAACCAATAACTACGGAACCTACTACCATAGAACCTGAGGTAGAAAAGGTTAGAGTAACGTTTTTGGATTCTAATCAAGAAAAAATAAAAGATGTTATTATAGATAAAGGTAGTAAGGTAACTGAAACTGTAACTGCCCCAAATGTTATCAAAAAAGAATTTGATTCATGGGTTATTAATAATACAACAGCAAAAGTTGACCTATCTAATTATACATTTGCTGAGGATGTTGATTTAATTGCTACATATACAAATATAGCACCTATAAGCTTTACAAGCGAAAAAGCTCAAACTGAGGCAGCATATGTTAAATTTAATAAAATGAAGGATGCTTCATCATATAATGTATATTTAGATGATTCTACATCACCATTAACAGAGAAGGATTATTATACACAAGTAAAAGGTGATGTTGTAAGAATTGATGTATTTGGTCTTACTTCAGGAAATCATACATTAAAGGTTGCTCCTGTATATAGTAATATAGAGGATGACACACTTGCTTCAACAACATCTAATTTAGTAGTTGAAGCGTATGACAGATCAGGTTATGCACATTTTAATTACACATCAGGTGTAGGCGCATATAATGATAATGGTACATTAAAGGATAACGCAATTGTTTTATATGTAACTGATGAAAATAAAAATAGCGTTACACTTTCATATAATGGAACAACTGTAACAGGTATTGGTAATATCTTAAACTCAGTTGGTGCTGATAATGGTTCTGGTAAAGCACAAAATGGTACTGGAACTCCTAATACAAATCAAAAGATCATCCAAAAGCTTGGTGAGGCTAACATTCCACTTGCTGTAAGATTTGTTGGTTGCGTATCTGATTCAGGATTAAAAGCTAAAGGTGAATTTGATGCCGAAACTCCATCACTAATTCAAGGTTTAACTGCATATGATAGTGATAACTATGGTGGCACAGAAGGCGATAATGGTCATATGGCTAGAATGAAATCTGGTAAGAATATCACACTTGAGGGTGTTGGTAGCGACGCAGTTATTGATGGCTGGGGATTCCATTTCATAGCTGAATCATCAACAGAGGCATTAGGTCTTGGTAAGAGCTTTGAAGTACGTAATTTAACATTTATAAACACTCCTGAGGATGCAATCGGCATGGAAGGTGTTCAAGCATCTAAAAATGAATCATCTGATTTAACAGCTTCAGTAGAAAGATGCTGGAT
This sequence comes from Acholeplasmatales bacterium, assembly GCA_017454375.1. Lineage (GTDB taxonomy): Bacteria > Bacillota_I > Bacilli_A > Acholeplasmatales > Anaeroplasmataceae > Anaeroplasma. The sequence continues at coordinate 15,678 of JAFTDB010000018.1, forward strand.
TCATAATAATGAGTTCTACGGTCCACATATTAAAAACCCTGCTGAAAGTGATAAGGGTGAAGGCGATGGCTCATGCGACTTCAAGCGCGGCCAATATTTAACAGTTAGCTACAACTATTTTGAAGGCTGCCATAAAACTAATTTAGTTGGCTCTGCTGATTATAGCTTACAATTCAATCTATCTTATCATCATAATTACTGGTATATGTGTAAAGCACGTGGACCATTAACCAGAAGAGCTAACGTTCATATGTATAATAATGTATTCTATGGACAAACAGATTATGCAATGAACACAAGAGCTGATGCATATATCTTCTCTGAATACAATTTATTCTATTTCTGTAAGAACCCACAAGCAGTAGAAGGTGGCGCAATTAAGAGCTACAATGACTCATTCTCAAGCTATATTCAAAATAACGGCTCTATTGGTACAATCGTAAATGATAAAAATGCTGTTGTTTCAAACAATTGTCAATTTAGTGCTAGAGGCATTAAATATGACAAGTTTGATACTGATAGTAATTTATCATATATTCCAACAGGCGATTATGAATTACAAACAGATTTAGTAGAAGCAAGAAAGGTAGTATTTGCTAAAGCTGGTGTTACAAAAGAAACTTTGGTTAAAGTATCTGATGTAACAATGAATGATATATCATATGTAAATGCAGTAGTTAAGAATACAACAATTAATGATGTTAGTGTTCTATCTACAGTGACACCTGGCAAATTATCCAAAGCAGTTTATGCATTTAAGCTTACAACAGAAGCATTAGTTAAGGTAACTTATACAAGTAATGAATTGGCTTCAACTGGTGTGCTATGTAATCAAGCAGGTGTAGCATTATTAACTGCTAGTGGAGCAGTTCAATTACAACCTGGTATATATTTCATTCAAGCAATGAATTTCCAACCTGGTGATCCATCTAAATTGACACAAGGCTCATTTAAGGATGTAACTGTTAGCTCAATAGAATTTAAAACTCCACAAACTGCATCAGATGTTCAAGCATTGATTAATAATGCTGATACAATTGCTAAATGTGAAACAGCAATTGATGCATACAACACATTAAATGCTGAACAAAAAGAATTAGTAACTGGCTATTCAAATATGTTAGTTACATATACTATGCTATTAATTGATGATATTGGAACAGTAACAGCTAGCTCAGGATCAAAGATTGATGTTGCTAGAACTCAATATGATTCATTATCTGCTTCTGAAAAAGCATTAGTTACAAATCTATCAACATTAACTGCGGCAGAAGAAGCTTATGCATCATTTGGTGCTACAGCAATTAAATGGTCATATGATGGACAATTTACTGCCACTGAAATTACATGTTCTGGTGTTGAAAAGAAGACAAAAGCTACTTTTGATGGTGTTGAATTCTCTAAAGGCTTAAAATTTGAATCTAGCGCTGGTAAAGTAACTATAACTATTACTTCAGCAAAGACTCTTACAGTTTACCAAAACGGTGGTACAACAATAAAAATTAATGGAACAGCAGTAAATGCATCTGATTTAGTTGATTATAATCTTACAGCTGGTACATATGAATTAACTAAGGGTAACGGCTCTGCGGTAATTTATTATATAGTTTTAAAATAATATAAATATTTATAAAGAATTAATGGCCTATAACGGCCATTTTTTCTTTTTTATAAAAAATTTTAAAAAAATTAGCACTCAAGTGTTGACAGTGCTAAAAATTGTGGTATACTATAAGTGAATTGGCAGAGAGAGGTCAAGAGTGCCAATAGAAAGAAAGAAGGAAAACTAATATGAGAACAAGCATGTATGATTTTTTAAATGATTTTAATAATGTATTTTATGAAGGAGGCTACAAGGGATTCCCAATTGATGTAATCGAAATCAAAAACGGATATGAGGTTAATTGTGAATTAGCTGGTGTTGATAAAAAGGACATCAATATTGAATTTGATGAAGGAACATTAACAATTACTGCTAACCCAGTAAAAGCTAACAAGGATACTAAATATCTAATTCATGAAAGAAATGACATGAAGCTAAGAAGAAGTATTTATTTCGGTGATATCAATGAAGATTCACTTAAGGCTAAATATGAAAATGGTATTTTAAATGTAGTTATTACAACTAAAGCACCAGAAGCTAAAGAAAAGAAACAAATCGTTATAGAATAATAGGAGGTTATAATTATGTTCTACTTAAAGAATGCAAAAAACTATGATGTAATGGATGAATTCAATAATTTCTTCAATTCAGCTTTATCAAAGGAGATGAAGACAGACATCGAAGAGAAAGAAGATTCTTATTTAATTACTTGTGAGGTTGCAGGTATTAAAAAAGAAAATGTCTCAATTAACGTTGATGAAGGAAACCTTACAATCGAAGTAAATGAGACATTAGATGATGAAAATAAGCATAAGAAGAACTATATCGTAAAAGAAAGATCTTCTAAATATTATTCAAGAAGCTTCTATCTTGAAGATATAGATGAAAACAGCATTAAAGCTAAAATGGATAATGGTGTATTAACTATTGAAGCTTTAAAGACTAAAAAACCTGAAACTAGAAAAGTAATCGAGATTGAGTAATCCTTTTTCTCCTGAATAAAGAGACCTTGCACAAAGGTCTCTTTTTTTGCCCTATAAAAAGCAAAAAAACTGGCTGAGCCAGTTAAAATGCACTTTACAAGTAATTGATTATGCTCTATCTAGAGTACCTTTCTTTAAAGCTCTAGCAGAAACTTTAACCTTTTTAACATTTCCGTTTTCATCTTTGATATGAACTGTTTGAAGGTTAGCTTTCCAAGTACGTCTAGTAGCGTTTAAAGCATGAGATCTTTTATTACCAGTAACAGTAGTTTTACCAGTTAAGTAACACTTTGCCATATTTTCGACCTCCTTCTTATGGGTTATTAACCACGCAAGAGGTATTCTATCACAAAGTGGTGTAGGTTGCAAGATATTTTAATAATTTATTATTAATGCAAATAAAAAAGTGCATTTTTTGCACCCCCTGTGATTTAAAGAAGTGCAATTTTTGCACCTTAAAAATTATAAAAGTGCAAACAATAATAACAAAAAAAGAGGCATATGCCTCTGATTGTTTAAGCTGGTGGACCCTTGGGGACTCGAACCCCAGACCCACTGATTAAGAGTCAGTTGCTCTACCAACTGAGCTAAGGGTCCATTTTTCCATGCATTGACTATTATATCAAAATAACTTTTATTGTCAATTATTTTTTTAAAAAAGTGTATTCTTTTAGAATACAAAGTGAAAATAAAAAAGAAATAGAGGCAAAATCTATTTCTTTTTCTTCTTTGTATAGTACTTTAAATCTTGGAAGTTTCTAATTTTATTACCATCTTTATCGTAATAATAATCACTGTGAGCTATGAAATAATCTGACATAATCTTATGTAAATCTTCCTTAGCTTTATTGATTGAATCACGCTTATTTCCTAAATCCTCCATATAATATGGTTCTAGGATATTATAGTGGATACATGGACCATGTCTTCTAGTTAGCTTATAGAATCCTTTTGGTTCATGATATGTTAACATTGTTGGAACAATCTTTCTGTTCTTAGAATTGTAAACATAATGGAATGCACCTGGCATAAATGGTCTTATATGGTCACAGAATGGCATTAATGCTGCCTCTGGGAAGAATAAGACATTGTAGCCCATATCAACCATTTTAGTTGTATCCTTATTAAATTTCTTTTGTAGATTAATTGGAGTTGGAATAGGAACTGCACCACCAATACGGAATACATGTGATACAAAGCCAAAGCCTAAATTAGATTCTAGCATTGTAATGTACATTCTTTTTGTTGGAATAGCAGTAATCATAGAGAATACATCAAATGGATGTGTATGGTTTGATAGCATAATTGAACCATTTAATTCCTTTGCATTCTTTCTACCAACTAGCTTAAAGCCCCAAACAAATCTTTTTGGGATAAACATCATAATGATGAATGCTGCAATAGCTACTTTATTAAAAAAGCGATAAAAGATATTTGTTCTATAAATACGATAATTATCCTTTAAATGAACAGGCTTTGGATGAAATCCGTTGTCGTATGTATGAACATTTTCTTCATCGCGCTTAGTTTCATTTACTTGCACAAACAACACCTCTTCTTAAAGACAAGTCTTTAACAATTAAGATTATACTTTTTTTTATAGTTTAATTCAATAATCTTTTGTGATACAATAAGGTGCGAAATTAGGTGATTATTAATGAAAGTAATATTAGGTTTATCTGGTGGAGTTGATTCATCAGTCGCATTAAAGCTTTTAAAGGATCAAGGATATGATGTAGAAGCAATGTTTATGCGTAACTGGGATTCAGCTACTAATAACGACGTTCTAGGAAACCCTACTGTAAATGATGATATCTGCCCTCAAGAGGTTGATTATCATGATGCAGAAAAGGTTTGTGAACAACTAGGTATAAAACTAAATAGAGTAGATTTTATCGGTGAATATTGGGATACAGTATTTACTTACTTTTTAAATGAATATAAAAGTGGTAGAACACCTAACCCTGATATTATGTGTAATAAATATATAAAGTTCAATGCATTCTTAAAGCATGCATCAGAGCTTGGCGCTGATTATATTGCGATGGGACATTACGCAAGAGTAAGACATGAAGAAGATAAATCTTATTTATTAAGAGGTGTCGATTCTAATAAGGATCAAACATATTTCTTATGTCAAATTACTCAAAAACAACTACGTAAGGCATTATTCCCAGTTGGACATCTTCTTAAAAGCGAAGTAAGAAAGATAGCTAAGGAAGCTAATTTATATACTGCTACTAAGAAGGATTCAACAGGTATTTGCTTTATAGGTGAACGTAACTTCAAGAACTTCCTAAAGAATTACCTACCTTCACAACCAGGAAAGATTGTTACAACAACAGGTGATGTTATTGGAGAACATGAAGGATTAATGTATTACACAATCGGCCAAAGAAAAGGCATCGGTATTGGTGGTAATAATAAATATGCTCAAGGTGCATGGTTCGTTTGTGGTAAGGATTTAGAGAAGAATGAATTAATTGTTGGTCAAGGACATGACAGTGAATTATTAATTTCTAATAACTGCTTTGCCTCAAATGTTAACTGGATTACTGATAAACCAGTAGAAGGTAAAACATATCAGGCTAAATTTAGATATCGTCAAGCAGATAACGATGTAACATTCAAATATATCGATGATGACCATATTCAAGTATTCTATCCACAAGGCATTAGAGCCGTTACTCCTGGTCAAGCAGTAGTACTTTATGATGGTGAGGTATGTCTTGGTGGTGCCATCATTGATGAGGTTTATTTTAACGAAGAAAAGAGAAAGTATTAATAATGGATATAGATGAGAAAATAACTATTACAGGCCATATAAATAATTATATCTATGAATCATCAAATTATAAGGTTTGTAGTTTAACAAAAAGTGATGGAAAGACCATCACTATTGTTGGTTATTTTCCACATTTAGATGAGGGCTTAGAATATAATTTTACAGGTACAATTAAAAAGCATATTAATTATGGTGAACAATTCTATGTGGAATCATTTACTAAGGCTGCCTCATTTACCAAGGATGGATTAATTGATTATTTATCTAGTGATAAATTTCCAGGAATTGGTAAGAAGATTGCTGAAGATATTGTCAGCAATTTTGGTATTGATTGTATCGATAAGATTATTAAAAATCCTACAATACTAGAAGATATTCCTTCTTTAACTAAAGTTAAAAGAAAGAACTTAGTTCATTTAATAAAAGAAAATGCTAAGCTAGAAAAAACATATATTAAACTAATGGAATATGATCTTTCTATGAAGATGATAGAAAAGCTTTTAGAAAGATATGGTAGTGATACATTAAATAAGATAGAAGAAGATCCTTATAGATTAATATATGAGGTTGATGGCTTTGGCTTTAAAAAGAGTGATGCCCTAGCTATGAATCTAGGCTTTAAGATAAATGATAAGAAGAGAATTAAAGCCGCAATTGGCTACACTCTAAATTATGTATGTTATCAACAAGGTTTTACATATTTAACAAGAGAACAATTAATTTCTTCATCAAAGAAATTATTAGAGAATAATCCTGAAATCTATGATGAATTATATGAAGAAGCATTAAATGATTTACAAATAGAAAAGAAAATAGTATTTGAGGATAACAAATATTTTGATTCATTCTTATATAAATGTGAATGTGATGTTGCCAAGAAATTAAAAAGAATTTCAGAATATCCTGTCCCATATAGTAAAAAAGATTGTGAAGAAGCATTAGATTATATTTCTAAATTTGTTTCTATTACTTATACACCACTTCAAAGAGAAGCTATTATCTCATCTTTATCTAATAGCTTATCTATTATCACAGGTGGTCCAGGTACAGGTAAATCTACTATTTTAAAGGGTATCCTTGAAACATATGCTAAATTAAATAATTCATCACTTTCTGATGATGAAATGGCTTATAAGATACTACTTGTATCTCCTACAGGTAGAGCCTCTAAAAGAATGGTAGAAACTACTAGATTTAAGGCTTCAACAATTCATAGAGCCTTAGGCTATAATTATCAAAATGAATTTAATTATAATGAATTAAATCCACTTGATTATGAGCTAATAGTAGTAGATGAAGCATCTATGTTAGATATATCTCTTGCTAGAGCCTTATTTACAGCTTTAAAAAATAACGTTCAGGTAATACTTGTTGGTGATGTTAACCAATTACCTTCAGTTGGTCCTGGTAATGTATTATCAGATTTAATCTCAACTAATATTGTTAAGACAATTAAATTAAATCAGGTAATGCGTCAGGCTGATGGTTCTAACATTATCAAGCTTGCCAACATGGTACAAGCTGAGGCTGTTGATTATCGTATTTTTAGTGAGAAAAAGGAAGTATATTTCTATAAATCAGATTCTAAAGATTTAATTGATAATATCTCTAAAATAATGGATAATTTCATAGCTAGTGGTGGTAATATCCTAACAGATATTCAAATATTAATACCTATGTATATGGGTGTTGCCGGCATTGATTTTGTTAATACCTATATTCAGGGTAAATATAATCCTGAAAATGATAAGGTAATCTTAAGAGATTTCAAGAAATTCAAAAAAGGCGATAAGGTTTTACAAACTAAAAATGATGCCATCTTGGATGTTATGAACGGTGATATTGGTACAATAGTTGATATCATCAAGGGAGAAGAAAAAGATGATATAATCATTGATTTTGATGGAAAGATTGTTAATTATCCAATCAAGAATCTAGATGATTTATCACTTGCCTATGCAATCTCAATTCATAAATCTCAAGGTAGTGAGTTTAAAAATGTTATTATGCCAGTCCTACCTGCCTATAATATTATGCTAAGAAAGAAGATAATTTATACAGGTATTACAAGAGCTAAGGAAAAGCTAATTATCTTAGGCCAACAGGATAGCTTAAATCTAGCATTAAAAAAAGGAGAATATAATAGACAAACATCACTATATTCTCGCATTAATGAAAATAAGATTGTAGAAAATAAAATAAATGATCCAAATATACCATTTGATACACTTGGAGAACATGATATGGAGGGTATAACTCCATATACATTCATGAATCAATCATAATGAGGCTCATGCTTAGGCAGAGCCTCTTTTATTTTAAATGAATCATCTAGGCTAATGGATAATTCTCTACAAATAATTTGTAGTTCAATGAATGTTGGCTCTGATATGCCATTTTCAATCCTGTAGTAGCGCTGTTTATTTATTCCGATTATAGATGCCATATAGGCTTTACTCTTATTCTGGTTTTCTCTCTTTTTGGCAATTATTTTTGCAAAATCACGGTATTCAATCACTTTATCACCTTTTGTTATTATACCAATAAACTACTTTATTTAGAAGAAAAAAAGATTTCTAAAAATTGCGATTTATCCCTTAATAAAGCGATTTTTTTGGTAAATATTGATAAAATTTGGCTATAATTATTTTTAAATAATTATGGTTGATATTGGAATGCTTCTTTGATATAATATCAAAGCGTGAATTTTTAGAATGTTTGAAGGTGATTAACTATTAATAATCAAGTATTAAATTATAAAATTTTTAATAAGTTAATTAAACCAAGACTAAAAATCCTCAAATTAGTGATTTTTTAAAAATCTTTGAGGATGATAATATGGAAAATAAATATCGCCGTA
>JAFTDB010000019.1 GCA_017454375.1 Acholeplasmatales bacterium
CATTTGCATTAGTTAACCCAACAAAGACAGGTTATACATTTACAGGCTGGACATATGAAGGCCAAACAGAGCCAACTACTAGTGTATCTGTTACTACTGGATCAACAGGAGCAAAAACATTCAATGCAAATTGGGAAGCAAATACATTTACTATTACATTAACTGCTGAGGGCGCAGATAATGAAACAGGTGAAAATGAATACACTAAGAGTGTTACTGCAACATATGGACAAGCATTGCCAGAAATCTCTGTTCTACCAGTTAAAGATGGTAAGGTATTTATGGGATATAAACTAAATGATGATATTTATTACTTAGGTGATGGTTCTCATTCTATAGATTATCTTGTTGCAGAAGACATAACTTTGGTTGGTACATTTGATACTAAATTAACCGTAACATTTGACGGTAATGGTGGCCTTTATGGTGAAAATGTAAAGGATATTAGATACTATAATAATGATGGTTCAGAAGATATAAGTGTTCCTTCTAACCCTGAAAGATTAGGCTATGTATTCACAGGATACAAACTAGAGAATGCTGGTGAATTAATTGAAAAAGACAATATCGCAACCGTAATAACTGGTAAGGTAACAGCAGATCGTTCATATACTGCACAATGGGAAATTAACACATATATTATTTCTTATGCAAAGAACGATGAATCAGCAACTGGTGATCAACCTGCCAATGCTTCAGGTACATATAATGCTGTTTATACTACATTGGCTAATACAACATTTACAAGAACAGGTTATACTTTAACATCATGGAATACACAAGATGATGGTAATGGAATTGCAATTGCTTGTGATACTGAAATTTCAGCAGAAGTAATGAATACTATTAGTGTCAATGGTACAAACGATGTAACTTTATATGCAGTATGGACAGTTAATACATATACTGTAACTTTAAATCCAAATGGTGCAACTGCATTAGCAAGTGAAACTATTTATACTTCTGATAACGGATATAGTGTTGATAACACAACAAAAATTGTAACTAAGAGTTTTGATTACAATAGCGATTTACCAACAAATGGCTTTGAAGCGCCAAGTTCAAAAAAATTTGGTGGATGGATGAAGCTTGTATTAACTGAAGATGAAAGTATCGTAGATAACAAGACTTATTATAATGCACAAGGTAATACTATAGAAAATCCTACAGTTACAGATATTGCATCTTATTTTGAATTTGTTGATGTTGCTACAGCTGAAAAGATTGTTGAAATGATAACACTTTATGCTAAGTGGGTTAGCGCAAGTGTGACTGTTAAATATACAGTTTCAACAACAACTTCAGTTACTGCAAATATAGATAATCCACCATCAGCGACATATTCATCAACTTACGGTACCAAGGCACAGTTAACTGGTGGAAATAGTATGACACTAACAATTTCGGGTGTATCAGGGAAAAAGATTACTTCTCTAACATTAAGTATGAAATCTAATAAATCAAGTGGTTCTGGTAAATTGATGATTAATGAAAATTATATAATTGGCTCTGAGGATAACGGAGTTGCTTTCAATAACAACTTATGGAACGGAAGTTGGTCAACAACTTATGTCAATGTTGATATTGAAGATTTAGAGATAAGCGCAAATTCAAACGGACAATTTGTAATTGTTATATCTGCAACTGCAAATTCAATATATTGCGAATCATTTACTATTACTTTCGAATAAAAGTATATTGTTTTGACATAGATTCAATATATCAAAAAAGCAATCAAACTGCTAAGCAGAATGATTGCTTTTTCTTATGCACTTTTTCACTCTATTTTATATTTTTGGAAAAATTAACACAATTTTTTAAATGCGTGTTATTTACATATTCTTTCATACTTAAAAAATATATAAAAATATAGTACAATGATAACGCTTACATATATAAAGCAATCGTTTTAGTTTTTCATTACTTTTAAAAGAGAGAGGGAAGGTAAAGCATGAAAAAGAAGAACATTTTACGAAAGGTTCTATTGGTTGCTGGAATTGTTGGTAGTTCAGTAGCTTTAGCATCTTGTAATGGTGAATTAGTACCTACACAAACTACTACACCTACTACAACAGACACTACACCAACTCCTACAACTACAGTAGAACCTACAACAACCACACCAGTAGTTCCTACGACAACTACTAGTGAGGCACCAAGTGTATTCACAGTAACATTTGATCCACTAAATGGTGTTAATCAACCTAGAGGAGTAGAAGTCAATGATGGTGAGACTGTTACGGCAGCTCCAGCATCTTCAAAGGAACCTACAGAACATGTGAGATACACATTCGCAGGATGGTACACATCAACTGATGGTGGTACTACATTATCTGCAGAACCATTTGATTTTACAACTCCTATTACAGCTAATATCACATTATATGCTAAATATAATGCTACTGAATTAGTTTATGTAACTGTAAAACAATTAAATGGTGCTAATGATATTTTATTTAGATTAGATAAAGGAGAAAAGATTACCGCAGAAGATTTAGGTAGACCTCAAATGGAAACATGTGTATTCAATTCATGGTGTACACTTGATGAAGACGGTGAGACATTAACTCAATATGATTTCAACACTGAAATCAATAGTGATTTAACTATCTATGCTAAATGGGCTAGCGTAGCTGCATATGAAGGCTATGTTAGAATTTCATCAGCTGCTGATTTTAAAGCATTTAGAGCTGATGAGAAAAACAAAGATAAGAATGTTGTATTAACTAGAGACATTGATTTATCTAATGTTACATTATCAGATTCCAATATAAAAGATTTCTCAGGAATCTTTGATGGTAATGGACATACAATTAAGAATGCTAATTTCAAAGTAACTGGCAACAAGACTGGTTTAATCTTTAAATCACTTGTTGGTGGTACTGTTAAGAATTTAAAATTCTCAACATGTACAATTGATGCAGCATCTCAACAAGGTGTTGGTCTAATTGTTGGTTTAGTTGGTGGAAATGCTAAATTTGAAGATTTAGAATTCTCTGCTTGTAATGTATTAAATGGTTCATCATATGTTGGCTTAATTGGTGGTGAACTAGGTGAAACTGGAACTAAGACAGGAACAGTTACAGTTGATAGAATCACTGTTAAGAACCAAACTAGAGTAGCTACATCACAATATGGTGGTATGTTATTTGGTGATATCAATGGACCATTTACTATTGTATCTAATGATTTAGATATCGAGGGAACACTTGTAAGCTCTGGTAATGGTACATTTGTATTTGGTAGAGTAAGACCTACTACATCAATTACACTTCGTAACGCAATCTTAAAGGCTAATACAAATGATAAGAATAATATCTTAATTAATAATGCTCAAAAGACTAATGATTGCGTATTTGAAAATGTAGTAGTAATTACTGATAACAAATTGGAGCCTAGAGGCGAAACACAAACTAATGAAGGAAAGACAATTACTTACACTAACTTCTACACAACTGGTGACAACAATAAAGGTGGTGCAGCAGATAAGGGTGTAATTGCTGATACAACAAAGATTGAAAAGAGTGTTGTTACTCTAGACTGGTTAAAAGAAACATTGCATCTAGATTTTTCAGAAGATGGTGCTTGGGTTGAAGAAGGTGAAGGAGCATACAGATTAAAATCGGCTTCTTCAAATGTAAGAGATCCACAAGCTCATATTACTAATATTATGGTTGCAACATCTGCAGCTAAGACTAGATATAAAGTTGGTGAAACATCAGATACAACTGGCTTAATTATCTTAGCTACATTTGATAATGGTACACAATTAGTTGTTCCTCATGATGAATTTGACATTGACTTTAGCAAAGTTAAATTTGATGAGGCTGGTAACTATAGTGTAGCAGTATCATTAAAGGGTCATCCAGAGGTTGCTGCATCATTTAATGTTGTAGTAGCTGAAAATGATGGCTGGGCTATGAATGATGAATTCATCACTAGAGAATATCTAGTTGGTGGTAAATTAGATTTATCTAATCTACGTGTTTATTCACTATGGAGTGATAACCAAAGTGAAGCATTAGCTCAAAAGAAGGATGATAATGATGATGGTTATACACTAGATCTTAGTGGAATTGATATGAATAGAGTTGGTCCTCAATCAATTACATTAACATATAAGGACTTTGAGGCATTACATATAACTATTGATGTTCATGCTGCTGCACCACAAGTAATTGATAATCACGTATATGTAAATGTAAATGCTGAACAACAAGTACAAGTTACAACACAAAAAGGTGTTAATACATTTAGTACAATAACAGATGCTATTGATTATCTAGAGGCATGTAAGTTATCCGATTCAGTTGTTAAGGTAGTATATATTGCTGCTGGTACATATACTGAAAAGATAAATACATCACTAAATAACTTACATTTAGTTGGTGAATCTAAAGATAATACAATTATCACTTATAGTGCTGTAGAATCTACAATCAGTCCATTAACTAATGCTCCATATGGACTTAACACAGATGACTGTGCTACAGTTCATATTAATGGTAAGGGCTTTGCCGCAACTAATCTACAAATTAGAAATGATTTCGATTATTTAGAAAATATGACTACTAAGGCAGAATCTGATCCACAAGGCTTAGCATTAACAATCAATGGTGATGGTGCTGTATTAAGTAATGTATTATTACATGGTAATCAAGATACATTATTCCTAAAGAGTGGTCGTGCTTACTTCAAGGGTTGTACAATTGAAGGTAACGTAGACTTTATCTTTGGTGAGAATAGTGGTGTTGGTTTATTTGATACATGTACAATTAAAGCACTTAATAGAGGTGCTACAAATAAACAAACAGGTTATGTAACTGCAATGCGTGCATCAGCTGATAATGCACCTACTTATGGTTATGTATTCTTAAATTGTAATTTAACTTCTGATGAATTAGTTGGCGATGGTACAATGTCACTTGGTCGTCCTTGGGGCGAGAAGGCAACTGTTGCTTATATTAGCTGTACATTCTCTAAAGCATATTCAACATTAGCTTATGAAGAAGGTATTAAGATTTCTCGTTGGTTTGCAATGAGTGCTGCACTTCCTCAAAATGCTAATTTCGTTGAATACGATTCTAAGGGTGAAGGTGCAATCACCGAAGAAGTATTTGGTGGTAAGATTTTAACAGCTGCACAAGCTGCTAATTATACATTAGCTAATATCTTATCTAATACTAATGGTAATGTTAGATTTGCTGATTCATTCAACTTCCCACAAATCTTAGCAGATTTAGAAGAAGAAGCTACTAAGGTAGATGCAACTGATATTAGAGTAGTGCAAACTATTGAAGTAGCTGCAGGTGCAAGAGTTAAACTAGAAATAGAAGTTCTTCCATGGAACGCTCTTGATAAGACATTTACATTAACTCCTGATGAATCAGGTATATATGGATATGATCCAGAGGATTTAACGATTTATGGTAATCATGTAGGTACTGGTAAATTAATTGTTTCTCAAGGTAACATTTCAAAAGAAATTACAATTATTGTTTCTAATAGAGCAACATACTTAGTTACATTCGTTACATATGGTGGTACAGCTGTTGCTGATCAACCAGTTGTTGAAGATGAAAAGGTTGATGCTACAAAGGCTGTAACATCAAAGACTTATGCAGTATTCAAAGGTTGGTATACAGACGATAAGTTCGAGAACAAATTTGATATAGATAACGAAACTGTTTCAGGTGATATGGTATTATATGCTAAATTCGTTGGTTTTGATGATTTAGCAAAAGACAATGCTACATTCTATTTCGATGGAACTGAAGGTAATGGATATGATTCATTTGCTTCAGCAATGAATTTACAAGGTAAGACTGAAGCTGCTCCAGGTGAGTATTTCGCATTTGATGTTTGGGGTGCTAAGCTTCAATCTAGATGGGATAGAGAATCTAGTCCATCTCCAGATACTCAAATTAACGCAGATACACACTTAAGATTTGCTGTTAAGTCTGGTGCTATTATTACTGTAACATATAGCTCTAATACATCTGCTAACCTAAAGCTTGGTAATGGTGTAATTGGAACACTTGATGGTGGAAAAGTATTATCTGCATTCGTAACAGAAGATGGCGAAGTTGTATTAAATCAAACTGCTGCAGGTTACTTAAAGAAGATTGAAGTAACTTATCCTACATTTGTTGATGGAAGTGTTAACCTAACTCTAAGTACAGCTAATGAAAACCTAGTAGCTGCATTCCCTGAAGGAGCTAAGGTTGAAGGTAATACAGCATCATATGAAGGATTCTTCTTTGATGCAACAACTGGTAAGATTGCACTTCGCGCTGGCGATGTTCAATTTGGTACAGGAGCTAAGATTGAATTCTATGTAAGAAAAGGTGCTACAGTAACTGTATTTGGCTACCCTGGCTATTTCGCATATAGCGTAAACGGTGTTGAAGCTACAAATGTTAATACTGAATTAGTTGCTGATAAAGATATGAAGATTACTGTATTAGCTACAGGCGGTCAATATCTAAAATCAATTAGCGTATCATATCCAACACCAGTATTGCAAACTACAGAATTAATTCTTGGAACAAATAATACAGAATTAGCAGCTGCAGTAGGCAACTCTGGTAAGGTTGAAGGAGCTAAATTACAATTTGGTGAATTCTTAATTGATGCTACAACTGGTAAGTTCGCACTTAATGGTGGAGACAACGTACAAACTAATGCAGGTACAAAGATTGAGTTTTATGTACTAAAGGGTGCAAAGGTAACAGTTGTTGGTTATCCTGGATTATTTGGATACAGCATTAATGGTGTTGCTGCAACAGAAGCTACAACAGAATATGTTGCTCCTGAAACAATGCTAATAACAGTATTATCAACTGGCGATAGTAAATATTTAAAAGCTATTAGAGTAGAATATACATCATACATTCAAAATGATGTTGCATTTGGTTTAAATTCTCAAAATGAAGAATTTGCTGAAAACTTCACTGAAGGTAAATTACAATATACAACAAAACAAATTGGTGATTTCTTCTTTGATGCAACAGGTACAGCATTTAGATTAAATAATAATGATAGTGTTCAATTCTTTACAAACGCTAAGATTGAATTCAACGTATTAAAAGGTGCAAAGGTAACAGTTGTTGGTTATCCAGGATATTTCGCATATAGCGTTAATGGTGTTGCTGCAACTACTGCAGAAACAGTAATAGAGGCAACTGAAAACATGAAGGTTATTATCCTAGCTACAGGTGATCAATATCTAAAGGGTATCAAGGTTGAATATCCACATTATATTGAATCATCAGTTGATTTCGGTTTGAACTCAGAAAATGAAACATTCGCTGAAAACTTCACTGGCGGTAAGCTAGAATATACAACAAAGCAAATTGGTGATTTCTTCTTTGATGCAACAGCTACAACATTTAGATTAAATAATACTGATAGCGTTCAATTCTACACAAATGCAAAAATTGAATTCAATGTTAGAAAAGGTGCTAGAGTTGTTGTAGTTGGTTATCCAGGATATTTTGGATACAGTGTAAATGGTGTTGAAGCAACTACTGCAGAAACTGTACTTTATGCAACAGAAGATATGAAGGTTACTGTATTAGCTACAGCAGACCAATATCTAAAGGCAATTAGAATTAGTTATCCTGAATATGTTGAAAAGGATGTTAAATATGTTCTTGGTTCATCTAATGCAGATCTTGCTACTGCAATGGGTGGAAACACATTGCAAAAGTCAACTGCTGAATACGATGAATTATTCTTAGATGCTTCAGCATCAACTGCTAAGATTTATCTAAATGGTGGAGATAACATTCAATTCAATACAGGCTCAAAGATTGAATTCTATGTTAGAGCATTTGCCGAAGTAACTGTAAAAGGCTATTCAGGTAATTTCGCATACAGTGTGAATGGTGTAGAAGCAACTTCAGTTGATACAACAATCGTTGTAAAAGAAGACACATTAATTACTATAGAAGCTACAGGTAATAAATATCTAAAAGCAATTGAAATTAAATACTAATTATAGAATTGAGGCTCATATGAGCCTCTTTCTTATACATTTTTCAAAATGATAAAAAATATTTCAAAATGACAAAAAACTCCAGAATAACAAAAAACATATATGAACGAAAAAATGAGACTCGTGCTTGAGTCTCATTTTGCATATTGATTATATCATTTTCCTTCTTAAATCATTAAATTCATTCTTTTTAACTAATTTATCTTTTATTAGTCTATTTACAACAAGTCCTGTATCAATTCCTAGAGCATTAGAAAACTCTTTAATAGAAGAAGCAGTAAATTCATTATTTGAAATGAATTCGTTATATGTATTCTTAGGGAATAATAGTTTATTAACATATTGCTCACAATCATTTTCTTCAAATGGTGTAACTTCAGTTGGAGCTTTAATATGCTCTAAAACAATATGGCCAAGCTCATGGAAGAAAACCATAAGGAATTCGTCATAATATTGTTTTCCTTTTGCAACTGCAAGAGTTATTTTTCTGCTCGCTATAAATGCTGCACCATCAATAGTTAATTTAGATAATCTATCTAGATAAATAACAGCAACTCCAAATTGTGCTAAATAATTTCTTGCTTCAGTTAAAAACTTTTCTGGATCTAATAGTGTAAATTCTCTTAGAAATTTTGCGTGTGAACTTATCTTTCTAAAATCAATTGGATTTGTTTCAATCTCTCTAGAATCAAGTTTAGCTTTTTGAAGCCAGCATGACAATGTGTAATCAGGTATGTAGTCAGGAGATGCAAGGTTACAAACCGTTTGTGGAATTAGATTTTCATCAGCTAATAATTTTAAATTTGTAATTTCAAAAAACTTACGAATTTTTAATACTAAATCATTGTCTGATTCATGTTTATCTAACCATTTTTTACTTATTAATTCTTGGATAGGATATTTTTTGGCAATTACTAAATCATTTAGTAGATTGTTTTCTATATCAATTTTGATAAGATCCTCTTGATATAATTCTTCAAGCCTTAACCACCAAGAAGCGGGTGCGCGAAGTACCATCTCAAGTTTTATGGCTGTCTCATTAGTTACATGAACATCGCCTTCTAGTAAATGACAAATATGCTTCTCAGACATTCCCATTCTTTTGGCAAACTCTTTTTGAGACATTCCTAAGTCTTGTATTAATTCTTTAATTGTTTCTCCAGGTGGAACGGCAGTGTAAGTCTCGCTATGTTTAATCATTTTTTCACCTCCAGTTATTAATGATAATCGACAATTTCAATTATTTTAGCAATTAATAACTCATCATTTTTAATGGTAAAAATCAATCTGTACGGATGTTCTAAATCCATTGCATATTGGCCTTCTCGGTTGTTTAGTAATTTATGACATCTACCCCAGTGTAATTGCACCATCATTTCAACGGAATCTGCCGAAATTAATTGTTTAATTCTTGTAGCTATTTTATTTGCCATATTGATTCCATATTTCTTTCTTGCAATCTTCCCATTAGTACATATTTCCTCAATTTGTTTATTTGCATAGATAACTTTCAACACAACCACCACTACAAATATTTTTTACCATAAAAGTCAATTATATTGTAACAGGCTTTTGCATTATATGCAATAAAAATTTACTAGCAAGGTAAAAATCATTTGTATAAAATTATATTATTACAAAAAGAAAAACACCCGAAGGTGTTATTCATTAGTTTCATTTTCTTTTTGTTCTTCAGGTTTAACATTGAAGACAAATATCTTTCTTCCAATATAATTCATGATTAATACAATAATTGTCATTAATACTTTGAAGAATAATTTCCAGAAATCAAAATCAACAATTATATGCCATGTTACTTTACCAAAAAGTGGACTTGCTAGTAACATGCCAAGCTCTGTTAATCCAAAGCCTACTAGGCTTAGGATAACAAATTTTAAGAATACAATTTTTGATTTAGTTTGCTTTTCTGTAATATATCTATAAACAAATTTTTGTAAGAACCAGTTTACTAGTAATCCTGTAGTAAAGCCTAAGGCTGTAGAGATGAAGATATTTAATCCAGCATCTTTACCTAATACTTCAGGATTTATTTTTGGAAGAAGTAATAGATTGAATAAATAGAAGATGGCGTAATCACAAAGTGTTGCTATACCACCTACTATTAAGAATCTAATTATTTCTTTAAATATATCTTTCTTACTCTGATTCATCTAAAACCTCTATGTTAGATTCCTCTTCAATATAAATAGGCCTTCTTTGCGTTTGTTTTCTAACATCGTATAATAAGCGGAATAAATAGAATAACACGATAAAAAGGGCCAAGAATAAAGCGTCAAGCCTTATTGGGTTCCAATCGAATGCTGCATAGCTTCCTGCTTGTACAGCATTGTAGATTCCTTTACCTGTGTCGAAGCATAATAAGAAGAATACTAACCAGGCAATAACCTTAGGAATGTATTCGTAGAATCTAGAGAATTCTCTCATACCTAGGATAGCGTATAAGAATAATTTCTTGAAATTCCATTTAGATGTACCAGCACTACGCTTTTGATAATCGAATTCGATAATCTTTTGTTTGAATCCAACGAAATGATAAATTCCTTTTGTGAATCTTTCATGATCCTTGATTGATAAGAAGGCATCAACTGCTCTTTTATCAAGAAGACAATAATCTCTTGCTCCTTGAGCCATACCCTTATCCTTTGTAACAAAGGCATACACCTTATAAAATGATAAGCTGAAGAAGGCACTTAGCTTAGAACCGCCATGACGATTCTTTTGTCTAGTGAAGATTAGGTTATAACCCTCCTCATGAGCCTTAATCAAATCAGGTAGTAGATATGGAGGATCTTGTAAGTCTACATCCATTATTACAGCCGCATCACTATTCATTCTCTTGGCAGCCTCTAGACCTGCATACATGGCAGCTTCCTTACCGAAGTTTCTAGAGAAAGATAAATATTTAATTCTCTTATCCTTTTCTGCTAGAGATTTCATTATCTCTAGTGAATTATCCTTAGAACCATCATTTACAAATACTACATTAAAGTCATAATCATCATTTAAATATTTAATGACTTCATTATAGTAGATTTCAATTGTTTCTTGTTCGTTATAACAAGGAACAACGATGGTAATTCTTTTCTTATTCATTAATTATCCCATCTTTCTTTTTTAGAATATATAAACCAAAGCTTGTTATTAAAATAGTATTATAAATTATACAACCTAAAAGTGTTACTTTACAACTAATATAATAATATTTAGGTTCAAAATTTAAGGTAATATCAACATTTGTTGTACCCTCAGGAACTATTACTCCTAAGAATCCCGAATCGATATTACAAGTTTCGTATAAAGTGTTAGTTACTTTCCAGTCCTCTGAATAAGTATAAGGTGTTTTAACAATTACTGCTTTATTATTAGCATTTGTGAATTTAATATTCATTGTTTCATTATTGAAGCTAAATTCACGATTCTTATATTCTTGTTGTTTAGTGAAATATTCATCATATAAGTCGTAATCAAATCCCCACGCCTTAACATATGAAGAAGTTGTTTTTGAGCTTGTTGGAATTAGTAACATGATTGGATCATAATTATCTTTAAACGATAGATTGTAATGAATTGGATGATATGATCTTTGTTCCTCACCATCTTCATTAACTGATTTACTAACTAGATAATAGTGATGACTATTTGAAGTTGTGATATCAGTTGAGCTAATAGAGAAATATACCATATCATGCTCAAATAGATTTTGATATTTAGGATCTGATAAATCATATGCATAATATCCATTACCATCAAATTTACCATCATTAAATCTTGTTAGAGTATAAGATGTTACATTAGTGTTATTGAATATAGTAGTATAGAAATCATTATAATCAACAGTTCCTATATTTGATTTAATAATCTTATCATAATTGTCGTAAGCTTTTATTGTTTCCTTTTTAGCATCCTCAGCTGGTTTATCTAATGCTTTAACATAACCATAACGCAGAAGTGCTAAATCCTTAGTGAAGGTTTCTGAATTCAAGCTAGAGTTTGTAAATATTTGATCATAGACCATGAATTCATAAACTTCCTTTTGTTCATAATAAATTGTATTATCAACAACACCTAGCTTAGTGTAATACTTTTCTGGTAGATTAACATAGTTTGCACAATCCTGATCTTGGATAACATATTTGTTAGCGAAGATAGGAGCTGTTAATAGATTATATCCATAAATGGATGCTCTAGACCAGCTAGTTGTATATTTATTATGGAATGTACTTGTATATTCATTAAGTGGAGTATTATAGAATGATTGGAAGAAGCTTCCATAATTTGTCATACCTAATATGACATTGGTGTTAGTTAAAGCATTTGCTTTATCTGACATCATATTAGTTCTGAAATTATATGAATAATTAGTAAGTGACTTTAAGGTATTCATTCTCTTAGTGATTGCTTGTTCATTTTGCATATAATCACGAGAACCTACATTAGAGAATGTGATGATACCAGAAAATACTACCTCACCACAGATTGTTAGCATTATAGCTGCATAGGCTAACTTTAATAATTTTTCTTTTTTGAATAATTGGAATATAAAGCCTAAGAATAATAGTAATATATAAATTCCAATAAATATTAGTGTACCAATTAGGATTGGTGCGAAATAGCTATCACCCTTAGAATAGTGGATGAAGATATCTGGATTAGTTATGTATACTATAGATAATGTTACAAATCCAGCTACAAGCATAGTAAGTGGTGCTAGCTTAATAAAATTATTCTTACCAACATAGAAGTTTTGTTTGTTCATTGCTAAACCCATTGCGTAGAAGTTTAGCATATATGGGATAAAGAACCATCTAGAATATGGAATCTTAGATACAGTAAATATCATTGCGAATAGCGGCATGCAAAACATTAGGTTAAATAATATTAACCAAATCTTTAGCTTCCATTCGCCTTTTCCTCTTGTGAAGAAGAAATAAGTTAAATAGATTACACCACCACTAGTCATATAGAATGTGGCATGCTCACGCATATAATCACCAGCACTGATTAGACATAAGCTGAATGGGCTGTTTGGAATGAATAGGTTACACCACATTGTGAAATAGTGTCTAATTGAGATTTTGACATTCTCGCTTGATCCTGTTGTGTAATACCATAGTGATGGGTCAGCAGATGAATCAGTTCTTGATGATTCTTCTAGTACATAGAATACTGATGGTACTAGGATGAAGGCAGCCATCATAACACCAATCAAGATCATTCCTAAGAATTCTAATAGTCTTAGATAGAATTCTTTGGATATTAAGAAGAATCTCCTAAGCTCCATTGAATATCTTATAACAAAGAATACCGCAAAGAAGGCTAGAATCATATATCCTATATAATAATCATATAATAATACGGCTACTACATAGATAGGGACTATTAAATAATAAAATCCTTTCTTATCTATTAATAGATCTACTATTACCATTGCTAGAGGTACATAAAAACAAATACCTAAATAAACTGGGAATACCATCTCTGCTTGGGTAACACCACCAACGAAGAATATCATTGCTAGTATTAAAGCTATCTTGGTATTACAGTTCTTTCTAACAAAGAAATAATATAGTAGTAGTGATCCACCGGCAACTCTTAATAGATTAGATAATACATATGCCATTTCAGTTGGCATAAAGAATGAGAATAGATAAGCTATAAATAAGAATATATCTAGTGGTATATAATACACACTCGCAAAGAATGATGTACCACCAAATAGGGTTCTATCATATAGTGAGACCTGACCGGCCTTTAGCCTATTTAAAAAGCCTACAGCGTATGCATGATACTGGATTATATCATCTGTGCTACAATTCAAAAAGGTATTGTAGAATGATGGATATATCAGTAGTACCATAACTACTATAAATAGTATTACTGCAAGTAATATTGAAGTTTTTATTTTTGATGAGAAAATCATATTCCAAAAATTTATTAACTTATTAATAAATCTTTTGAACCATGATTTTTTTATTGTATCTTCCATTGTTTTCTCCTGAAAAAATCTATGCTAAATTATATCATAAAAAATATTTTTTTCATATATTTAATGAAAATAATTTTCATATCTTGTTTTTAATTTTTTTTATTTTATAATAGATTGTAAGTTAGGAGGGTTGATGTTTTATGTTTGAAGATTATGAGGATGAATTATTAGACTTAGAAGATGAAGAAGTTCACTTCGATCCAAATGAAGATATGGAAGCATATTATGAGTTTGATTTATTAGATATTCTTGAAGACATTGATATCAATTCTCAAGATTTATCTAGAACAGAGATTAACACTATTTTACATCAAAAGTAGGAATAAGCTTATGAAAATGATCAGTTGGAATGTCAATGGCATTCGCGCATGTTTAGAAAAAGGCTTTATGGATTTCTTCAAATCGGCTGATGCCGATTTTTTTGCAGTACAAGAGACAAAAATGCAAGAAGGCCAAAGAGATTTAGAGGTAGAAGGCTACTATAGATTTATGTCTAGTGCCGAGAAAAAGGGCTACAGTGGTACATTAATCTATACTAAGCATAAACCACTTAATGTAGTTTATGGTATTCATGGACTATACAATGATGAGGGCAGAGTAATAACATTAGAATATGATAAATTCTTTTTTGTTAATGCTTATGTACCAAATTCTAAAGAAGAATTAGCTAGACTTGATTACCGTATGGTATATGAAGATAACTTAAGAAATTATTTATGTGAATTAAATGAAAAGAAGGTAGTCATCTACTGTGGTGATTTAAATGTAGCTCATGAAAGAATTGATTTAAAGAACCCAGATGCAAATACTAGAAACCCTGGCTTCTCTAATGAAGAAAGAGAAAAAATGACAATGCTTTTGGATGCTGGATTCACAGATACATTTAGATATTTATATCCACAAGAAATACAATATAGTTGGTGGAGCTATCGCTTCAATTCTAGAATGAAAAACATAGGCTGGAGAATCGATTATTTTATAGTTTCAAAGGCTTTAAATAATAGAATTATTGATGCGAAAATCCATTCTAATGTTTATGGCAGTGATCACTGTCCAGTTGAATTAGATATTAACCTAGACTAAGACCCAATAGCGGGGTCTTTTTTAATTCTTCTAATTTTTACTAAAAAATGTTATAATATAATTTACAACGCAGTTAAAAGTAGTGGAGGTGAAGAAGATGAAGAACAAAATATTGTTAACTAGCTTAGTTGTTTTATCTTCTTTAGCAGTAAATTCCTGTAGTGATAATCTTAACAATATGTTCCAGCTTGGTGGAGGCTTTTATAAGTATGCCGAAACTACGACAGTTGAACCTACTACAACTACTACAGAGCCTGTGTCAACCACAACTACTGATCCTGTAACGACTACGACAACAGAATCACCAGTCGCTACAACAACTACGACTACGGCTAGTCCTTTTACCACAACCGCATCACCAGATACGCCTACTAAGCTTGCGGCGCCTGTAATGACATGGCGAGGTGATACATATTCTTGGCAAGCAATTCCAAATGCTGATTATTATGAATTTCACTGTGGAAGCGAAACTAAAACTGTTAGGACAACATCTTATACATTTAATCCACCAGTTGATTTCAATGGTGAAATATATGTAATTGCTTGTTCAAATAACTCATTGTATACAAAAAGTGATAAATCTAATTCAATTTGGATATCTGTTTTAGCTTAATTAAAAGCGCATTGGCTGTGATTTTGTTGCGGTCTAATGTGCTTTTTGCTTTTATAAAGGAAGCTATCTGTAATTTCGAATACTAGGAAAAATTATAAAATAATGTTATACTAAAATGTAATACTTTTACATTTTAATGGAAAGATTGGAGTGATTGATGATGAAAAAGAAGCTGTTTATTATACTTTTAATTACCTCATTTTTATTCATTTTAACCGCATGTAATATTTTTAAATATGGAGGTGCGTTTGAAGGCCAAGGAACAACTTTAGATCCTACTACAACCAAAGAAGTACCCGATAAAAGTGGTAGTACTACCAAAGAAGTACCAACTAGTACATCTGGACAACCCCAAACAACTACAAATACAAATCCTGTAACAACAACTCCAATAACAACTACTGAAGAACCCGTTGTTACAACGACTCCATCAGGTACTACAACAGAACCTGTAACTACTACAACGGAGCCTGTTATACCAACAACCACAATAGTTGATCCTACTACAACCACAACTGATCCAGTTACAACAACTACTACTACAGCTGATCCAATTAAGCTTGCTGCCCCAGTTATTACACTTAGTGGTAAGGTTGTAACATGGGCATCAGTACCAAACGCTACATATTATGGCTTATATATTAATAATGATACACCTATCGCAGTAGCGGGTGTATTAAGTGGTAATGTTACATATACAATAGATAGGACTGATGTTGGTACATATAACATCAAGGTCATAGCCTTTGCTTTTAGTGATGAATATATTGAAAGTGATTATTCTAATACAGTTCAATATGTTGTATCAACACCTGTAACAACTCCAGTTAAGCTAGCTACGCCAGAGCTATTAGTTCTAGAGGATGCTAGATGGAACCCTGTTGATCACGCAACATCATATAAGCTATATATTAATAATGATTATATTGAAGTAACTGGTACTTCATATGACCTTAATATAGAGGAAGAAGGCTCATATGAAATTAGAGTTAAGGCAGTGTCAACTAATCCACTATATTTAGAAAGTGATTTTTCTAATTCTTGTTATATAGTAATTCATGCTCATGTAACTACTCCTACACAGCTTGATGCTCCAACAATTTCATTAAGTGGTAATGTAGTATCATGGAGTAGTGTTGAGGATGCTGTAGGATATGATATTTATATTAATTCAGAAAATCCTATAAGAATTACTACAACTTCATACACAATAAATAAAACAGAAGCTGGAACATATAAAGTAAAGGTTAAGGCAATTACTGATGATATAAATATGTGGAATAGTGAATACTCTAATGAGGTAACATATACAGTTACTGCTCCAGAACCAACAAAGATATCAGCTCCAGTAATTACACTCGGTTCTAATAATAGTATAACTTGGAATGCAGTAGATCACGCAACATCATATGAAATTTATGTTAATGGTAACACAGATGAATTGACTGTTAATCCAGGTGACTTAGTATATTATTACGCACCTAAGACAGAAGCTGGAACTTATACAATAAAGGTTAAGGCAAAAACAACTGATACAGATTACTTAGATAGTGATTACTCTAATGTGGTAACATATACAGTTTCTGCCCCTGAACCAACAAAAATGTCTGCTCCAGTAATTACATTAAATGATAATGTAGTATCATGGACTGCCGTTGAACATGCTACATCATATAATGTTTATATTAATACTGAAGCTCCAGTAGAAGTTACAGCTACATCTTATGAAATAACTAAGACAGAAGCTGGGACTTATACAATAAAGGTTAAAGCAATAACTACAAATTCTGATTATTTAGATAGCGATAATTCAAATGAAGTAACATATACAGTTACTGCTCCAGAACCAACAAAGATATCAGCTCCAGTAATTACACTCGGTTCTAATAATGGTATAACTTGGAATGCAGTAGATCACGCAACATCATATGAAATTAATGTTAATGGTGACACAGATGAATTGACTGTTAATCCAGGTGCCTTAGTATTTTATTACGCGCCTAAGACAGAACCAGGTAGCTACACTATTAAGGTTAAGGCAAAAACAACTGATACAGATTACTTAGATAGTGATTACTCTAATGAGGTATCATATACAGTTGCTGCCCCTGAACCTACAAAAATGTCTGCCCCAGTAATTACATTAAATGATAATGTAGTATCATGGACTGCCGTAGAACATGCTACATCATATAATGTTTATATTAATACTGAAGCTCCAGTAGAGGTTGCAACTACATCTTATGAAATAACTAAGACTGAGGCAGGAACATATACAATAAAGGTTAAAGCAATAACTACAAATTCTGATTATTTAGATAGCGATAATTCAAATGAAGTAAGTTATGTAATAAAAGAATATCCAGAATTTACAAATAAAGCTTCATCATTATCACGTGTTGGTGAATACACAGAAATATTAGGTACAGTTCCAAGACAAACACCAACAGTATCTAATGGTGGATTAAGCTCATATCCAAGCTATTATGTTAATTTCACTGATACATCAATGAACCAGGCACTAACAGATGAAAATGATACATTAATTGCCTCATCTTCAACATATGATAGTATGGATAGTACTGGTAAATTATATTTAAATGGTACATATACTGGTAATAATCTATATAAGCATTCTGCATCAGTAGGGTTATATGGTGGAGATGTAGCTGATTCAGAGCCAGCTGTAATTAAAAAGATTATTATTTCATCTCCACGTTTAATTGGTAATTACCTAACAGGCTTATATGCCCCTGCTGGAGAAGTAATAAAAATAGAAATAAGCCAAGCTGATTTAGATAGAACAGGTGGCTTGGATGTAATCATTGGTATGAGTACAGGACGTAATCAAACTAATGATATCGAAATTGTAAAAACATTTAATAGAATGCCAAAGCTACAAAATAAGATGGCTGTAAGTGACACAGTAACTTATGTAGGTTCTTATTTTGGTGGGCCTATCTATATTTATGCTAGAAAGAGCGCTGCATTTGAGGTAACTATCACTGGCGCTGTAGAATACCTACATTATATTGATGGTTCAACAAGTGAGGATGAATTTAATAGATTGCTTAACACAACTGCTCCATATTTAGATATGGAAGTATATGATCAATCTGTAAGATTCTCAGGTCCTAGATATACACTATATGGTAGTGATTCAACACTAGGATATGAAAACGCAGTGGATGTAATGACTATGTGGCAAAACTTTAATATTACATCACGTTTGGTTCCACACGGCATGAATACTAATGCGTTTATCACAATGTTATTTGATACATATATTAAGGCTAATGCCGGCGCCCTAGCCTTCGTAGGTGCTGATTACGCAACACTTCCAGTAGGTTGGATGTCTGGTGCCCTAACATATGAGACATTCATGTTAACAGGTGGTTGGGGTGCAATCCATGAATTCAATCACCACTTCCAAAAGTTTGGATGTAATGGAAATAATAATGAAGTTACTAACAATGTTATGAACTTCATTGAATATATCTTATATACAAGAATTACAGAATATCGTAATTATACATCTATCTCACATGGTGCTGGTTTAAATAGTCATGGAGATATTGAATATTTGAATACATATCGTGATTATATAGATTCATCAACTGGTAATCTAATTGAGCTTCGTACTGAACAAGGATACGCAATATTAGTTGAAAACTTTGGCCCTGAATTAATGCTTGAGGTATTTAGAAATCAAGGTGGTATTACAACTATTGATGCATTCTATAAGGCAATGACAGAAACTATAAAGATGGATTTTGAATTCTTCTTTAAAGAATTATGGCATTTAACTGTAACACAATCTGTTATAGATGAATGTAAGGCCTATAATTATCCAACATATGTACCAGTTGGTTCATATTATTCATCAAGCTTTAGCTTTAAAGCTATTGGTAATGAATCATTACACGCCTTACCTTATATTTGTGATAAGGACTTCATAATTGATTTGGGTGCTGATATTAATACAGTTACAGGATATAGTGTTGAGATATTAGAGGTAATGAATCCTACTATTGGTACACTTACAAAGCTAAGTGGTAATGTATATAGATATCAAACTGATTCTAATGATGTTGATTCATTTAAGGTAAGAGTTAAGGTATATAATTCAACATATGAAGAAGAGGTTACAATTACATTTGATTTAAATCCAATTAATCAAGGAATAGAAGTAACTACTTATAAATATGACAATTTAGCTTCATTATATACTAATATTGATGCGGCTTATGCAGCTGATTTTGCAGGATATACATCTGTATCAACTAAGTATCAAACAGCTCAAAGAGTTACTGGTATTGCTACTAACACAGTAGTTGTTGTTAAAGGTAAATTCTTAATTCCAGAAGATGGCACTTATACAATTTGTTATATGGGTGGTAGAGGCTCATCAATGTTCTACGCATCAGTTAATAGCACAGATAACTTTGAAAAGATTGGCTACATATTAATTAACCAATCTGGATATATGCTACACAAGGATGCACCAACTGCCTTTGCAGATAAAACTATGGAGTTAAAAGCTGGTGATGAAATATATTATATTCAATATATTTATCCAACATCTGATAATGCATTCCTTGAAATTGGATATACAACGATTATAAATCCAGATAGAACAGATGTTAAAAAGGTTGATGATAAATGGTTTAGAGGATTTAATGGATCGTTTGATGTGGATAATACTAATTATGATTTAAGAAATAATAATATTACTCCAAAGGATTATGAATATAAAAATATAGTTGATTATGAGACACTTCACGCAACATCTGATAATTTTGTTCCATGGAGTGATCAATTTGGACTAGATAAGATATTTGATGGTGATAGCTCAACTTATGCACATACACAACAAAATGTCACAATATCCCAATCTAATCCAGTTGACATAGTTATTAGCTGTGATAATGAAATGTCATTTAACGCAATTAAATTCTATGGTACAGCTAAGAACCAATGTCCTATTACATTTGATTTATATATTTATCAAAATGATGAATTTGTATTACTACAATCTTATACCAATTTAACTGTTGTAAGTAATACAGTTACTATTACATTTGATAATAATATTCATACATCAAAAATAAAGGTTCATGTAACTAAAACTACTCCACAATATTTAGCATTAGTTAATATTGAAATATATGAATCACATAGCTTTAAATCTATTAGCTTAGGTGATTTAAAATATTATGGTAATATTGAAATATTACATGAAGCATCTACATATGGACATTTATATAAGCTATCTACTGATTCATATTTAGAATATGAATTTGAAGATTCAATATCTTTAGGTATGAATATTAATTCTACTGACTATAAGGTTTATATAGATGATGTAGAAGTAGAAATGCCAAATGAATTATGTTCAGAATATTTATATGATATTTATGAATTTAAAGAAGCAGGTAGTCATAAGATTAAGATATTAGTAAATGATGGATATATTAAGCTATATGATGTATTAAAAGTAAAATAAAAGAAAAAAGGCTGTTAGGAACCTCGTTTAACGGGTTTCTTAACAGCCTTTTTTTATTTGCTTTGAAGCTTTTTGATATGGTCTATAAATGCCTCATCTACTAAAGATAGAGGCTTGCCCTTTAACCATACAAATAAATATTCTATATTTCTTTCAGGGTTAACGACCTCTTTAACAATTATATCTTGATTTGAAATATATGAGGTTTTAGGGAATAAGCTCACACCTATATTTTGGCCAGATAGTGCTGCAACATCTAGGTAGTTATCCATTTTACATATAATGTTTGGCTTGGCATTTATTTCTTTAAACCATTTATTAATCATAACATTAATAGATTCTCTACTTGGGACTATTAAAGGCTGATCCTTTAATAGCTCTAGATCGATTGTATTTCCTGGAAGAGCTGAAAGAGGATTGTTTCTACTCATAAAGGCGGTCATTTTTTCAGTTCCTACATTAAAACTATTAAGTAGTGTATTATCACACGGTGATGTGATAACCGCAAGATTGATTAAGCCACTACGTAGTTTTTGTATCAATTCATCGCTGTTACCATCAATTATATAAAAATGGACATTTTTGTTTTCTTTTAAAAATGTATCAATCCATTTAGCCGCAATATTAGGGGCAGATCCCTCAACCAATCCAATATAAATTGTTCCACTCATACCACTGCTCATGGCCTTTACTTCGTTTTTTGCCTTATTTGCTAGAAGAAGTATTTCTTTAGCGTGACGATATAATAATTTTCCTGATTCAGTTAAGGTAAGAGAACGTTTGCCTCTGATGAATAAGGTAGTATTCAATTCGTCTTCAAGTGCGTGTATTTGGGCACTTAATGGTGGCTGGCTTATATTTAATTTAGCGGCAGCTCTAGTTATGTTTAACTCTTCAGCAACAGCAACAAAATATGATAATGTACGGATATCCATATTACCCTCCTCTACCATACGAAAAAAGTATGATTTCTATAATATTATATGTATTTGTAATAGTAAGTTCAAGAAAATATAATGTTATTGTATTTAATTTTATCAAGGGAGGGAAAATGGTATGAGTATTAGTGAATTTTTTGGTTCGGATGTATTTAATAAGGAAGTAATGAGGAAATCATTACCTGTTAAAACATTTTTGAAATTAGAAGAAACAATTATTAATGGTAAAAAGCTGGATAAGGAAATCGCTGATGAGGTAGCAACTGCTATGAAAAACTGGGCTGTTTCTAAGGGGGCAACTCATTATACTCATTGGTTTCAACCAATGACTGGGGCAACCGCAGAAAAGCATGATGGTTTTATTTCATTATCTGGTGATGGTGTTATCCTAAATTTTAGTGGTAAAGAATTAATTAAAGGAGAGCCTGATGCCTCAAGCTTTCCATCAGGAGGATTACGTTCTACATTTGAGGCTCGTGGATATACAGTATGGGATCCAACATCATATGCATTTGTTAAAGGTAATACTTTATATATTCCAACAGCTTTTTGTTCTTATAGTGGAGAGGCAATAGATAAAAAAACGCCACTATTAAGATCAATGGATGCTTTAAATCATCAAGCTTTAAGAATTTTAAAGCTACTTGATATTAAGGCTAATAAGGTTTTGCCAATGGTTGGTGTTGAACAAGAATATTTCTTAATTGATAAAGAAGTATTTAAAAAGAGAAAGGATTTAGTTTTATGCGGTAGAACACTTTTTGGTGCATCATCTCCAAAGGATCAACAGCTTGATGATCATTATTTTGGAATGATTAAGCCTAGGGTTCAAGCATTTATGGAGGAATTAAATGAGACATTATGGCGCTTAGGTATACCTGCTAAGACTGAGCATAACGAGGTTGCTCCATCACAACATGAGCTAGCTCCAATCTTTGAAAGCTGTAATATTGCAGCTGATCATAACCAGCTTACAATGGAAATTATGCAAAAGGTGGCAGATAAGCATGGCCTTGTTTGCTTATTAAATGAAAAGCCATTTGCTGGAGTAAATGGTTCTGGTAAGCATAATAACTGGTCAATTAATACTGACACTGGTTTAAATTTGCTTTCATTTGGTAAAACAGCAAAGGAAAATATGGCATTTTATTTATTTGTAACCTCAATAATTAAGGCTGTAGATGATTATCAGGACTTATTAAGAGTTAGTGTTGCGACCGCAAGCAATGATAACAGACTTGGTGGCAATGAGGCACCTCCAGTAATTGTATCTATGTTTTTAGGCGATGAGCTTATGAAAAACCTAGAGGATATCGCATCTGATATTTCACTTGATGAAAGAAAGAGAAATGTAATGGGTGTAGGTATTGAATCTATTCCTGAATTTGTAAGAGATAATACTGATAGAAATAGAACATCTCCATTCGCATTTACTGGTAATAAATTTGAATTTAGAATGCTAGGATCTTCAAATTCTATATCTTGCACAAACATTATGTTGAATTCAGCAGTTGCAGATACATTACTTCATTTTGCTGATGAGCTTGAAGGTGTATCTGATATTAATAAAGGAATCCATGAGATTATAAAACGTGAATTTATTTCTCATAAGCGTATCATTTTTAATGGTAATGGATATGGTGAAGAATGGATTAGTGAGGCAAAGAAACGAGGACTATTGAATTTAGTTACAACTCCTGATGCCCTACCATATTTAATTAAGGATAAAAATATTGAAATGTTTATAAGAAATAATATTTATTCAAAATCTGAGGTTGAGGCAAGATATAATATTCAGCTTGATAATTATTCAAAAACTGTATTAATTGAAGCTACAACAATGATTGATATGGTTAATAAGGATTATCTACCTGCCATTCAAAAATATGAGAGTAGCCTAGTTAAAGAGATTAAGCTTAAAAAGGATATTGGTATAGCAAGTATATCAAAATATGAGACAAAGACTATTGATGAATTATTTACATTAACTGATAGAATTTATGATACTTTATTAAAGCTTGAAAGTGCACTTGATGTTGTAAAGGAATTAAGTGGCTATGAAAAAGCTAAATATATCGGTGATAAAGTTAAAGTATTAATGGAAGATTTAAGAGCTTATGTTGATAAGGCAGAGGCTATAACACAAGGAGATATGTGGCCTTATCCAAGCTATAGTACATTATTATTCTCAGTATAGGCGGTATTAATTATGGCAAAATATATATTCGTTACTGGTGGTGTTGTTTCATCCTTAGGTAAAGGTATTGCGGCAGCTAGTATAGGTAGATTATTAAAAAATCGTGGATTAAAGGTTTTTATGCAAAAATTTGATCCATATATAAATATTGATCCAGGTACTATGTCTCCTTACCAGCATGGAGAGGTTTTTGTTACAGATGATGGGGCAGAAACTGACTTAGACTTAGGGCATTATGAAAGATTTATTGATGAAAATTTAAGTAAGAGAAGTAATATCACAACTGGTAAAATCTACCAATCAGTAATCAATAAAGAAAGAAAAGGAGAATATCTTGGGGCAACTGTCCAGGTTATTCCTCACATTACTAACGAGATAAAAAGTCAGCTACTAAAGGCAGAAAGAGAATCTAATGCTGATATCATTATAACTGAGATTGGTGGTACAGTTGGTGATATTGAATCTCTTCCATTTTTAGAGGCAATAAGGCAGGCAAGAAGAGATTTTGGTTATGAGAATACTATTTATATCCATAACACTCTTGTACCTTATCTTCATGCTGCCGATGAAATTAAAACTAAGCCAACTCAGCACTCTGTTAAAGAATTAAGGGGTATTGGTATTCAACCTGATATCATTATTTTAAGAAGTGAGGTTGATATAACAAATCATCAAAAGGAAAAAATTGCCTTATTTTGTGATGTTAAAGAGGAGGCTGTAATAGTCGCTAAGGATGAAAAGATTTTATTTAATGTTGTTACAAGCCTACATAATCAAAAGATAGATGATATTATTGTTAAGCATTTCCATTTAAATGTAAAAGAGGCTGATATGACTGAATGGAATAATATGATTAAAAGAATCGAAAATTCAGTTGAAGAAATTAATATTGGCTTAGTAGGAAAATATGTGCAGCTACATGATGCTTATTTATCAGTGACAGAGGCATTAAAGTCAGCAGGATATTATTTTCAAAAGAAGGTAATAGTCAATTATATTGATGCCAATACGGTCAATGACGATAATGTTGCTGAAATGTTAGGTAAAATGGATGGCATTTTAGTTCCCGGGGGATTTGGTAAACGTGGTGCTGCTGGTAAGATTGCATCATTAAAATATGCAAGATTAAATAAAATACCACTTTTAGGTATTTGTTATGGAATGCAGCTGATGTGCATTGAATACGCAAGAAACGAATTTGGATACGCTGATGCTAATTCAACTGAAATAGAGCCATATACAACTCACCCAATTATTTATTTCCTACCTGATCAATATGATGGAATAAATATGGGCGGAACATTAAGGCTTGGCTTATATGATTGTCATATTAAAGAAGATAGCCTAGTTTATAAATATTATGGTGTAGCTGATGTTAAAGAGCGTCATCGTCACCGCTATGAGTTTAATAATGATTATAAAAATATATTAGAACGTGATTTAGTTGCTGTTGGTCACCATGTAAAACAAAACCTAGTTGAAATTGTAGAGCTTAAGAATCATCCATATTATGTTGGTTGTCAATTTCATCCAGAATTCTTATCAAGACCAGGAAGGCCTCATCCTTTATTTAAAGGCTTAATTGAGGCAGCAATTAAATGTAAGAAATAATGAGTAGGAGTATATATGCCAACTTTAGTAATTGAAGGTAGTCAATGGGGAGACGAAGGAAAAGGTAAAATAACTGATTATTATTCACAGGGGGCCGATGTTGTTGTAAGAAGTCAAGGTGGTAATAATGCAGGACATACTATAACAATTAATGGAGAAAAATTTGCATTAAGAAGCATTCCATCAGGAATCTTTAATCCTAAAACCAAAAACATTTTGGCTAATGGAATGGTTATTAATCCAAAACAATTATTAGAAGAATTGCATACGCTTGAAAGCAGAGGAATAACTGATTATAAGCTTTATATATCAAACCGAGCTCATGTTGTCCTACCTTATCATGAGATATTAGATGGGTTATATGAAAGCTTTAAGGGAAACCATAAGATTGGAACAACCAAAAGAGGAATAGGCCCATGTTATTCAGATAAGGCTAATCGTATTGGTATTCGTATGGGTAGCTTTATTGATGAAGACGAATTCTTAGTTGCACTTGATGAGGCACTAAAAATAAAAAATGAGGAACTAAGAATGTTTGGTATTTCCCCACTTGATAAAATGGAAATATTCAATGAATACAAGGCGTATGCAATGGAAATTAAAAAATTTGTATGTGATACATCAATTTTAATTGAGGATGAAATTGAAAAAGGCTCAAAGATTTTATTTGAGGGTGCTCAGGGTGTAATGCTTTGTATTGAGCATGGTACATATCCATATGTAACATCATCATCTCCTACTGCATCAGCTGTCCCATTAGATTCAGGTATTGCCCCTAGATATATTGATAATGTATTAGGTATATGTAAGGCATATACAACAAGAGTTGGTGAGGGTGCATTCCCAACTGAAATTGAAGGTAATTTAGCCTCATACATTAGAGAAAGAGGACATGAATATGGTACAGTTACTAAGCGCCCTAGAAGGATAGGCTGGATTGATGCAGTTTCTTTAAATTATGCAAGAAGAGTATCAGGAATAAACTATTTAGCTTTAATGCTTTTAGATGTTTTGAGTGGACTTGATGAAATTAAAATATGCTATAAATATGAGCTTGATGGCAAAGCTATTGATTATGTACCATCAACTATAAAGGAGCTTGAAAGGGTTAAGCCAATATATTTAACTATGCCTGGATGGAATGATGACATCACTAACATTAAAAAATTTGAGGGCTTACCTGAAAATGCTAAAGCATATATTAAAAAGCTAGAAGAATTAACTAAAACAAAAGTAGCTTTAATCTCAGTTGGACCTGATAGAAAGCAAACTATCGAAATTATGAATATATTTTAGATACGGTGATTAATTATGATTTTAAGATATTCTAGAGAAAAAATGAGAAATATTTGGACTGAGGAAAGCAAGTTTGATTCATATTTAAAGGTTGAAATTTTAGCATGTGAGGCTTGGAGTAAGCTTAATATAATACCAGTAGATGATGTATTAAAAATAAAAGAAAAAGCTAAGATAAGTATAAAAAGAATAAAAGAAATTGAAGAAGAAACTAAGCATGATGTTATCGCGTTTACTAGATCAGTTAGTGAATGTTTAGGAGAAGAAAAAAAGTGGATACATTATGGGCTTACATCAACTGATGTGGTTGATACATCAAATGCTTATTTAATAAAAAAAGCTAATGATATCATTTATGATGATTTGCTAGATTTTATTAAAGTATTAAAATTGAAAGCTTTAAAATATAAAAATACTCCATGTATTGGTAGAACTCATGGAATACATGCCGAAATTACATCATTTGGATTAAAATGGGTTTTATGGTATGAAGAAATGATGCGTAATCTAAAAAGATTTGAGTCTGCAAGATTTGATATTGAATGTGGTAAGATAAGTGGTGCTGTAGGTAATTATGTCAATGTTGATCCTTTTGTTGAAAAATATGTATGCGAAAATCTTGGAATATCATGCGCTAATATTTCAACACAAATAATTCAAAGAGATAGATATGCCTATTATATTTCTATCTTATCACTTATTGCTTCTAGTTTAGAAAAAATTGCTACTGAAATAAGAAGCCTACAAAGAATTGAAATCCATGAGGTTGATGAATATTTTTCAAAAAATCAAAAGGGAAGTAGCGCAATGCCACATAAGAAAAATCCAATATCATCAGAAAATATATGCGGTTGTGCAAGATTAATGCGTGGATATATGATTCCAGCTTTTGAGGATATTGCACTATGGCATGAAAGAGATATATCGCATTCATCTGTTGAAAGAATATTATTGCCAGACGCAACAGAGCTTATTGATTATATGCTAAATAGATTTAAAGGAGTATTAGAAAATCTAATAGTATATGAGGATAATATGCTTAAAAACATTTATAAAACAAATGGAGCTATATTTTCTCAAAGAGTAATGATGAGACTAATAGAAAAAGGCTTATCTAGAGAGGAAGCATATGATAAGATTCAAAGGCTTGCTTTAATATCATATAATGAAAATAAGGATTTTAAAAAATTAGTATTAGATAGTGATGTTAGTAATATTTTAAATAATGAAGAGATAGAATCTTCATTTACTTTAGATTATTATTTTAAAAAAATTGATTATATATATGAAAAATGTAATATTAAATAGGTGATAGGTTATAACTTGAAATATATTTGAAAGATGAAGACTAGATGAATCTAGTCTTTTTCTTATGTTGCACATTTGTTGCATATAAAATGTTAAAATATAAAAGATGTGTAAATAATATATTTTTATACTTAAATTGGAGGTATTATTATGAAAAAGAAGATTTTTCTTGTAGCATTATT
The DNA here is from genome assembly GCA_017454375.1 of Acholeplasmatales bacterium. Lineage (GTDB taxonomy): Bacteria > Bacillota_I > Bacilli_A > Acholeplasmatales > Anaeroplasmataceae > Anaeroplasma. The sequence continues at coordinate 28,741 of JAFTDB010000019.1, forward strand.
TGCAGCATCTGCACTAATGATGGTTGCTTGCTCAAATAAGAGCTATAAGACATATGATAAGGAATTATCAATTGTATCACTTTTAAATTATTCAAGTGGAGAAGAAAAAGCAACAGATATCAAAGGCTTAACCGCAGATGGTAAATTGAAACTTAAGTTTATTGAGGGTGAGGATTATATTCCTTATATTGATCCTTTTAGCTATTTTACATTTATTCCAGATGGTTTAAGAGAAAAATGTACTTATGTAGATACAGAAAATGAAGTGGATTTTGTTTATAGCGCGAAGGATGCTAAAGCATCTGTTAGGATATTTCCTAAAGAAAAACAAGTGTTATTTGAAAATCAAATAAGTTATATTTATGAAGATGAAGATAATACTTCAGTTAGTTTACGTACAAAATTTGAAAACAAATTTGATAAAACTAAAATGGTAGATCAAGTGATTAATTATTCTGAATATGGATTTAATATTTTTAGAGAAGATGGGAAAACATATTTTCCACTTGCATTTTTAGAACCACTTGTAACCGCATCTCATAATACAACAGTATTTTATAATTATGATAAATTATATGTATATAGAGAACCAGAAGCCTTGGCTAAATATAAGCTTTTAGTTGATGGAAAAGAGACTACAGTATTAGATGAAATGAAAGCTAAGGCTCAAGATGTTATGCCAGAATATTTAAGAAAATTTAATAAAAATTGTTTATATTATATGTTTGATAATTTTTATGGACTAAGAGATGTAAAGGGCATAACTAAGATGTCTACATATTTTGAATCACAAGAATATTCTAAATCACTTCTTAGTGATAATGCTGTGGTAAGAGCAAATGCACTTGATCTTATGATCTCAGCATTAAATGATGGACATACAGATGCATTATATCCTGCTACAGCATGGGGTGAGGATGTAGATCAATCCTTACCACAATCTCTAAAAAAAGATAGAGAAGCTTTAGAAAAGGCATTAAAGGATGAAAGAAATAGAGTTTATAAGAGTCTTAACTTAGATTTAGACGATGTAAGATATTCTGCTGACGGAAAAACAGCTGTTATTACATTAGATGAGTTTGGAGTAGATAGCTTTATCTATAAAGAAGACAAAAAGCTTAAAACAGATGCTGAACTTGCTGAAAGTGATCATTTCTTTAAATTATTAACTAATCTTAGAGAAATAGATAAAAAAACAGGAGTAGCTAATGTAGTTATCGATATGTCAGTTAATGCTGGTGGCAATTCTGGTACTATGGTTAAAATTTTAAACCTAATTAGCTCTACTAATAAAGCCGAAATTACATTCCGTGATTCTGCAACTAATGTAATTAATACATTTGGATCATCTATTGATTCAAACAATGATGGAAAATATGATGATAATGATGTATATGGTAAAAAATATAAGTTCTTTATTCTAACAAGCCCAGTGGCATTCTCATGTGGTACTGCAATGCCATTTTATGTATCACACCAAAATCTTGGATATATAGTAGGACATCATCAGGGTGGTGGAGAATGTGCATTAAATCAATTTGTATTACCAAATGGTCAAATTATGGCAATATCATCAACACTTCATGTTTCTACAATAGAAGAAGGAGAGTTAATTGGTGATGAAGCAGGGGTTGAAGCTGAGGTTTCATATAGCTATTTTGACTTCTATGATATAGAAAAATTAAATACAAAAATAAAAAGTTTTAGAGAGTTTATGAAGATCTAAAATTATAAAAATTAATTAATATTTTAAAACTAAATAGAAGAAAAAGGGCTCAGCTGAGCCCTTATTTCTTAGTAATTCTTTCTGTCGTCGATTTGAAGATATTGGTTATATAATCTTAAGCATGCTTTTCTATCAACTTCAACTAGCATTTCATCCTTATGCTCTTCAAATTCATAGAATACTTTATCTCTAAAACCAATCTTTTCTGTGTCATCAACGTTGCAGCCATAATATACTTTTGTCATGTTTGACCAAAGAATTGCACCCATGCACATTGGACATGGATAGCCTGTGGTATAAATTTCACAGCCTGATAAATCAAAGGTACCAAGCTTCTTACAAGCATTCTTGATCGCCATCATTTCCCCATGACAAGTAGGATTTTGTTGCTTGATTACTTCATTATGACCTTTACCAATTACTTCGCCATTCTTTACTATTACGGCACCAAATGGTCCACCATGACCATGTTTAATACCTTTTCTAGCTTCAGCAATGGCAATTTTCATAAATTGATCCATAAGTGATTTTCCTCCGCTAGAGCATTATATCATAAATAATCTAGATTTGATACTATTATTTATTACTTTATTTATGTTATAATATGGTGCAAGGATGTGAATAATATTATGGGAAAAAGATTTAGAATGTCAACTGCCCTAGATGTAGATGATTTATTACTAGAATGTATTCCATACGCAATAAAATTAGCTAACGAAAAGTACAAATTTAATCCACCTATCACTATTCATGAGGTTGATAGATGGGGTAAGCTTGATTCTAGAGCGGATGTTATCTTTGAATTCTTCAAGGATCCTAACTTCTTTAAGAATCAACCAGTAATAGAAGGAGCTAAGGAATTCGTTAGAAAACTTTCTGAATTGACTGATGTTTATATCGCAACATCAATTTATCCAGAATTTATGGGAATAAGAGCTGAAAAGATTATCAAAGAATTCCCAGAAATTCCTCAAAGCCATATTTATATGGGTTCTTCAAAGGAGCTTTTGAATGTAGATATCTTATTTGATGATGGTATGCATAATGTATTTAAATCTAATGCTGCCTACCCTATTTTGATGCGTAGACCATGGAACCAAAACGCTACAGGTATGCTAGCTGTAAATAATTATGATGAATTCTTAAAGCTTTTGGAAGTAATTACAAAAAGCTATTCATTCAAGGAGGGTTCATTTAAATCTCCTGGCATAATTATTTTAGTTGGTCCTTCAGGAGCTAGTAAAACTGAGCTAGCTAATGAGCTTTTAAAGACTATTCCTAATCTTGAAAAGCTAAAAAGCTACACAACTAAGGTACCTGGAGAGAAGACAGATGATTGGTATAAATATATATCAAAAGCTGAATTCAATAAGATGTTAGATAATAAAGAATTATTTGAATCTACTATGTATGCAGGCTATGGATATGGTTCTAAAAAGAGTGATGTTGAGGATATCCTAAATAGTGGTAAGAGTGTACTAGCTGTAATGGATATATGTGGTGCCATGTCTATTAAGACTAATTTTGATAATGTAGTTACAATCTACATTAACAAGGATAAAAAAGAATTAATTGGTGATATATTAGAAAAGAAGATAGATAACCAAGAAAAGGTTAATCGTATAGTATCACTAGATGCCGAAAAGAGAAACTCAGAAATCTGTGATTTTGAAGTAAATTATGATGATGTTGAAAAGATGGCATTAAACATTAAAGAATTATTGAAGATATAAAAATAAGGGCCTTGCTTAGGCCCTTATATTTTATTCTTCTTTATTTTTCTTAAGCTCGTCTCTAATTTCTTGTAATAATTCCACTACAGGATCAACTGGAGCTGGTTCAGGTTCAGCAGCTTCCTCAGCTTCTTCAGCAGTAACTTCCTCACCAGCAGCTTTTTTAGCGGCGATTTTAGCTTTTGCTTTTTCTCTTAATTCAGCATTTTTCTTTGATACATACATTACAACCTTTAAAATGATAAATAATGTTAATGCAACAAAGATGAAATTGATAATTGCTTCAATGAATGCTGACCAGTCAATGTAGTTTAATACAGCATATGTATTACCATCTGGTCCAGCAACTGTAGCAGAACCTGCAGCAATTTCAGCAGCAGTAGCTAATCTTGAGTTTGGTAGCATTGTATATAGCTTTTCACCACCTACAATGTGTGATAAAGCCCAGTTTACAATTGGCATTAAAATCTTGTTAGTTAACGCAGTGACAATGGCACTGAATGCTCCACCGATGATAACACCGACAGCCATATCAATTATGTTGCCTCTAGAGATAAATGCTTTAAATTCAGCAAAAAATTTTTTCATAGAATTTGATTTCCCTCCTTTATATAAATTATAAAATTACTAATGTTATTATTCAATATATTTTTACTTCAAATATATTGATATATTCCATATTATGCAACTACGGATAGTTGCAAAATATATATAAATAATATATAATAATATTAAGTAGGTGAGATTATGATAGATGTTATTCATTATAAGGATTATGTTGGAAGCATTGAATATTCAGAAGAAGATAACATTCTTTTTGGAAAAGTATTAGGAATTAGAACACTAATATTATACGAAGGTAAAAATGTTGATGAATTAAGAAAAGATTTTGAAGAATCTATTGATGTTTATCTTAATGATTGTCTAAAAGAGAATGTTGAGCCTGAAAAATCTTTTAAAGGATCATTTAATATTAGAATCAGTCCTAAGCTTCATATGGAATTAGCTACATATGCTTTAAAAAATAATACCTCACTAAATAAGGTTGTTGAAGAAGCATTACAAGCTTATTCAAAAAGATTAATCCATTCGTAATTATTTACTCTCTCATTTCTATATGGGAGAGTATTTTTAATCCTTAGCTTATTGATTATGAATATTTAATATTATATAATATTAAAATGATTTTTAGGAGATAATAATTATGATAGATAGCCATTCTCATCTATTTGAAGAAGAATTCAAAGATGATCTTGAAGAATGTCTTCAAAGATGTAAGGAAAACAATGTTAATAAAATAATATTAGTTGGCTTTTCTAAAGAAACTAATTTGAAAGCCCAAGAATATTCTAAAAAATATAATATCTTTTATCCTACCGCTGGAGTTCATCCAGATGAGGCTGATGATAATTATTTAGAGAAATTTAATGATTTAGTTAAATTTGTTGATGAGCATAAGGTATATGCTATAGGCGAATGTGGAATAGATTATCATTACACTAAGGAGAATATGGAAATCCAAAAGAAGCTCTTACATCTACAATGTAAGCTAGCTATAGAGCGTGATTTGCCAATCATTATCCATATGCGTGATGCTACTAAGGATACATATGATATATTAAAGGAATATCAGGGAAAGTTAAGAGGTGTAATGCACTGCTATAGTGGTTCTTTAGAAATGGCATATGAATTTATGAAGCTAGGCTTCTATATTTCTCTTGGTGGCCCTGTAACATTTAAAAATGCTAAGGAACCTAAGGATGTAGCAATGAATATTCCACTTGATAGACTACTAATAGAAACTGATTGTCCATTTTTATCACCTGAACCATTTAGAGGAAAAAGAAATGAATCAGCAAATGTATTTTATGTATGCAAAAAGATTGCAGAGCTACGTGGTATAACATTTGAAGAAGTAGAAAGACAAACAGAAGAAAACACTAAAAATTTATTTAGAATTTAGAGGTGATCTATATGGTCAACTTTTTAAGAAAAAAATTTATTAAAAATTATGAAAATTTAGATGATGAAATAGTAAGAGTTAACCATGGTATCTTATCTGCTATAGTAGGTATCATATCTAATTTATTAATTTCTTTAATGAAATTAGTAATTGGTATAGTTACATTTAGTGTAGCTATTATAGGTGATGCTATTAACAATTTATCTGATATGATATCTAGTATTGTATCTTTGGTTGGATTTCATATGTCTAAAAAGCCTGCCGATCAGGAGCACCCATTCGGCCATGAAAGAATTGAATATATTGCGGGATTAATTGTCTCAATGATTATTTCATTTACGGCTGGTATATTAATATATGAATCTATATTAAAAATAATTAATTATAAGGTAGAGGTATTTGATATTAAGGTATCTATTATTACTATATCAATACTTTCTGTATCTATAATTATTAAATTATTACAATCAAGATTTTATAATAAAATGGGTAAAATAATTAATTCAAAGACATTAATTGATAACTCATTTGATTCACTTTTTGATGTCTTATCAACTACTGTAATTTTAGTTGGATTTGTAGTGATGTTTATATTATCACTAAATAACATTAGCTTACCATTCTCACTTGATGGTGTACTAGGTATCGCAGTTGGCTTATTCATCTTATTCTCATCATTTATGTTAATAAAGGATGAGGTTAGTATTCTAATTGGTGAGAAGAATGATCATGAGATAAGAGAAAAAATATTAGCTGAAATAGCTAAATCTAGTGATATTATCGCATCTCATGACCTACTTTGTCATATGTATGGTCCAACTAAGTGCTTCGCAACCATCCATGTTGAGGTATCTAATAAACTATCATTAGATTACATACATAATATAATAGATGAAATAGAAGATAATGTAGAGAAAAAATATGGTATTAATTTAACTATCCATGTTGACCCTAAGAATTTAGATGATGTAGAAGAATTAACACTTCAAAATATTATTGAAGGATTCTTATTTAATATACATAAGGATATAACAATTCATGACTTTAGAACTAAGGGTAAGGTAATAAGCTTTGACCTAGTAGAGCCTTTTGATTTAAAGCTTGATAAGGAAGAATTTGAGCATAATTTAAAGGAATATTTAGGTTCTACATCAGATTATGAATTAGAGATTAAGTATGAACATGCTTATATCTAATTTATGAATAAATTAAGAATTGTAAAATAATTCTTGCAACCATTTAGTAAGTGTGATATACTTTACAAGCATTTTGGTGAAAAATGCCCTTGCTTAATTTACAATTAAGCCAATAGACCACAAGGAGGTATAAAAAATGAAAAAATATGAAGTTATGTACATTCTACGTCCAACTTTAGAGGCAGAAGCTATTAAGGCTGTTGTTGAAAACACTTCTAATATCTTCACTTCTAACGGTTCAAAAGTATTGGAATGCAAAGAATGGGGCTTTAGAGAATTAGCTTACGAAATCGAACATCATAAGAAAGGTTATTATGTTTGGATGTTAGTAGAAGCTACTGTTGAAGCTTTAAATGAATTCAATCGTATCGCTGGTTATTCAGAAGATATTATTCGTTCAATCGTTGTAAAAGATGGTGAATAATTATGAATAAAGTAATCTTAATCGGAAGAATAACTAAAGATCCAGAGGTTAGATACTCTCAAAACGGTACATCAAGCTATTTGATGTTCACTCTAGCTATTGATAGAGGTTCTAGAGATGCATCTGGCAACAAACAAGCTGATTTTATTAATTGTACTGCATTTAATCAACCAGCTGATTTCATTTCTCGCTTTGTCAGAAAAGGTTATTTACTAAGTGTTGTAGGTAGACTTCAAAACAGATCTTATCAGGGTCAAGATGGCCAAATGAGATATGTTACTGAAGTTGTTGTTGAAAGTGTTGAAAATCTAACTCCAAGAGATAGTTCTCAACCACAACAAGCTATGCAACCTCAACAACCACAACAAAGCTACCAAGGATATCAAAATCCATCATATGGTGGATATCAAAATCCTGCGCCAAATTATTCTCAACCTGAGCCAAAAGAAGAGGAAGCTCCAAAAACTTTTGACATCGATTTAGATGATGGCGAATTACCATTTTAATTAAGGAGGACTATTATGCAACAAAACTATCGTAAGGATCGCGATCAACGTCGTGGCCGTAAAAAAGTTTGTTATTTCACACAAAACCATATTGAGCATATAGATTTCAAAGATGTTGATCTATTAAAGAGATTCATCACTGAAAGAGGTAAAATTCTACCTAGAAGAGTAACTGGTACATCTGCTAAATATCAAAGAAAGTTAGCAATTGCTATCAAACGTGCTCGTCATATGGCTTTATTACCATTCGTAAAAGACTAGTAATGTGTTTTGTGAAGTAACACGCTCACTCGCAACAAAATAACATAAAACATAAGTATGAATGACCTTGTCAATTTTGGCAGGGTCTTTTATTTTTGTCCGAGTCCATCCAGCCCACTTCACCAGCCACTTATATATGTTATATATAAAGCCCAGCCATAAACGAGACTGTTGCACGGATGACAAAAATTGCTGATGATTGTTGAAATATATCAAAATTATGATATAATAATGATAGGAGATGATAATTATGCAAAATATTAGACCATCAGCAGAATTAAGAAATAAATATAATGAAA
>JAFTDB010000020.1 GCA_017454375.1 Acholeplasmatales bacterium
ACGGCGATATTTATTTTTTATATTATCATCCTCAAAGATTTTTAAAAAATCACTAATTTGAGGATTTTTAGTCTTGGTTCAATTAACTTATTAAAAATATTATAAATTTGTACTTGATTATTAATAGTTAATCACCTTATTTCTTGATATATTTTACAATACATTGTTATATGACGCAAGAAATTGTTTTAGCAATAATGATTTAGGATTTTCAAAAATATCCTCTGCAGTACCACTTTCTACTATTTCACCATTATCCATAAATATAACCTTATCAGAAATTCTTTTAGCAAATTCCATTTCATGGGTAACTATTATCATTGTCTTATTCAATGTTTTTTTAATTTCATTTATTACATTTAAAACCTCTACAGTTAGTAGTGGATCTAAAGCACTGGTTGGTTCGTCGAAGCATAAGATATCTGGATCTAGGGCAATAGCTCTTGCTATCGCTACACGTTGCTTCTGACCGCCTGATAACATGTGAGGATAAGATAGTGCCTTATCCTTTAATCCTACCTTGTCGAGTAGGTCAAAGACTATACTATTTATCTCTTCTTCACTCTTATAATTAAGACCAGACTTTTTCTTTTCTGATTCTTTTAATATTAATGGTAATTTAATATTATCAAATGATGTGTATTGTGGGAACAAATTGAAAGATTGGAAGACCATACCTAAGCGTAATCTCTTTTCTCTTAAATCACGCTCTTTAATATTTTTATTATTACCATCAAATATTATATCATCATTTATTTTTATTATTCCCTTATCTGCAATCTCTAAAAAATTAAGGCAGCGTAAGGCTGTAGTTTTACCAGATCCTGAGGAACCGATAATAGTTAGTACCTCACCCTCATCTAGGTTGAAGCTAATACCCTTTAATATTTCAGTTTTTGCATAATTTTTATATAAATTATTAACCTCTAAATAAGACATATTACACCTGAAAATAATCTAATTTCTTTTCTATTTTAGATAATGATAAGCTAACTAAGCCATTAAATATCAAATAGAATAATCCAGCATAGAAGATTGGCCAAATTAATCCGTTTAATAGCTGTAATCTTGCACGATACATCAGTTCTGTTACCGCAATAACATTTGCGAGGGCCGTATCCTTAACTAGTGTGATTATCTCATTGCTGATAGGAGGAATAATTCTTTTGATTACCTGTAGCAAGATTACCTTGAAGAAGATATCCTTCTTCTTCATTCCAAGTACTGCCCCAGCCTCGTATTGGCCCTTAGAGATACTTTGGATGCCGCCTCTGAATATCTCAGAGAAATAGGCTGCATAATTTATCACAAAGGCAACTAAGGCAGCTAGAAATCTAGTTGAAAACATTTGATTAAACCAACTCCATGAGGTGTTGATTTCTGGCCATTGGAAATTAAAGAGTAATCCTGGTACATAAAATATAACAAATATTTGAAGTAACAAAGGAGTACCTCTTAATATCCAAATGATGAATTTCATTGTATATTTTAATGGCTTAATTTTACTCATTGTGCCAAAGGAAAATAATAATCCAAGTGGCAAAGATAAAATCAATGTAAATAAGAAAAGGAATATGGATGATAAAAAGCCGTTTAATAAATCTAAGGTTATTTTTATAAATTCATCCATTGTTTTCTCCTTTATTATTTTGAAAATGCTTCTTTATTTATTGCAACACCATATTTAGTAGCTAATTCATCTAATTTACCATTTTTATAATTTTGTGTTAAAAACTCATTTAGCTTTGTAGATAAGTCACTGCCTTTTCTAAGTCCTACAGCAAATACTTCCTTTTCAAAAGAAATCTTATTTGAATCAACAATGCTTAATCCTTGGTAATTACCTTTACCAACTAGGCTATAAGCCATTGTATAGTCAATTACTGCACAATCTGATGTTCCAGCAACTACCTCATTGATTGCATCTAGCTGTGATGTAACACGGTTGATAGTTGTGTTTAGCTCTGTTACAACACTATCACCTGCAGAGCCTTGCTCTACTGCTACTTTCTTACCAGTAAGTGCTGATGTAGCAGAATATGAATCTACATTATTCTTAACTACTACACATTGATAATTTGTAGCGTATGGTAATGAAAAATCAATCTTCTTACCAAGCTCATCACTTGCTGTCATACCATTCCAAATTAAATCAATGTATCCGCCATCAAGCTCTAATACCTTACTATCCCAAGAAATTGGAACAAACTTAGCTTTAGCATTTAAGCTTTCAGCAAACATATTTGATAAATCTGCATCGAAGCCGATAATTGTTTCGCCATCTTCTGCTAGATAATCCATTGGGTCATAAAATGTCATACCTACATATAAAACTTTATTATTTGTAACCTTTGTTAAATCAGACTTTCCATTTCCACAAGATGTAAGTCCTACTAAACTTAAGAAGCCTAATGCTCCTGCAACTAACATTTTCTTTATACTTTTCATTTCATTCTCTCTCCTCTACTTTAGCGTGCTAAAGTGCTAAAGTGACATCATTATACTTTATTACGCTAAAGTTGTAAAGTATTATTTTAAATTTTTTTAGTTTTTTTAGATAAAAGAAAAAAGACCGTTAGTTTTCTAACAGTCTTATAATAATTTTAAATTGTTAAATAACATCTATTTTTTATATAAAAAGACATCAGTTGATATTATTTTAGCTATTCCGTTAGAGATAGCTTTATCATATGAATAGTCTTCATATAATAGCTTCTTTGTTACAAAATTATAATCTCTTTCATAGAACCTTTTATCAATGATTTCTTTTAGCATATCGTTAATGTTGTATCCTAAGCTGGCTGATGGATTGTTTTTAGAAATCATTCTATCTTCTCTTACTTCATCAATCAGATTGTCTAATTTAGAATCAAGTGAAATAAGTGGCATCATTTTAGCAATATCATATAAATGTCGCGAGTCTCTGTCTTCCATGTTTTGAATCTTATAATCACAAACAGCAAAGACTTTATCAATAAATGTTCTTTCAATTGATTGTACATTCATTTCAAAATCTACAACAAAAGGAATAGGTAATGTAATATTGTTATTTTTACAAAAATTCCCAATATAGCTATTTATAATATGCTTTGAAATTGGATAAACGCTTTGATAATAACTAGTTTCAATTATTATTTCTAATTTATCCATGCTAAATAATGAATCATATTTAAAAACATATTTATTATAGTTATATCTTGTTTTTATCATATCAGGATTTGATAGTTCTAGTCCTAATGAATTTGCAATATTCATTATTGTTTCGTTAGATTTTCTTTTTTCACTATCTGTTGGCTTTTTGTTCATTGATAAATCTATATCTTCTGAAAATCTATCAATTAATCCATATGCTTTAGATAAAGAAGTTCCTCCTTTAAAAACAAAAGGTAGATTACTTTTAGATAATTCATAAAGGAATAATGATTGAATTAAATCTTTTTCAACAATTGTATTACTTCTTTTTTCTTCTCTAGCAACTGTTTCAATTATTTCTTTCCATTCATTTTTATAATTGCTATACCAATTCATTCATTAGTCCTCCCTCATAAATATTCTTGTAAACAACATTAGGGAATAAAGAAATATATTTTTTTACAACAACAAAATTAATACCTACTTTGTTAACATATTCTTTTAATTTGTTTTTGTATTCATCACCAGTTAATTCAGAGTACTTATCTACAATTGACATTAAGCTTAAAAATTCTAGTTCCTTAATATTTTCTTTTGTAATTAAAGATAAAGGTTTATAAATAATTAGATTATTACCATCTATATCTAGTTTCCTTTGTTTAGTGGTTGCCTCATTTGAACATATTTCATAAACACTTGGATTTTGTGAGGTAAATCCATATTTATTAACTAAAGCTAAGCCAGTTAAAAACCCACCAACTGATAAATACTTTTTCTCAACAAATTGATCTATTGATACTTTTCCATCAGTTCCTAATATTGTCTTATAAGGAACATAATATACTCCGTTATATAGTCTTCTTAATTTACCATCATCAGTTAGTCTTTTCATTTCTTGTCTTACAACATCTTTAGATGAACCTGGTATCTCATTTAAGAAAATAGGTTCTCCCTTTGCGAAATTTTTTAGTATATATTCATAAATCATAATATCACCTCACAATTTTGAAATATTTTATTTCACATTTATTATAAAGCTTTCTTTATTGTTTTTCAATAATTTATGTTTTTTCTTCTGTTAAAATTTTTCTATAAATAAAAAAATAGGTGTGAAATTAATCACACCTATAATTCTTATTTTTCCTCTTCTTCAGTAGTCTCATCATTTTCAACTACTTCTATATCCTTTAAATTTATTTCGTTTCCTGTAACTAAATAAGTATTAGATTTACCACATTTAGGACAAACCTTAGCATTTGTTGTTGTCTTGAATGTTTCTTGGCAATCCTTGCAGAAACTAATTGCTTCTAAAATGATTAGATTGCATTCACATTCCTTCATATATGTAGTTTTAGGAATAGCCCATTTCCAAACATCTTGGAAATATGAAGGTATAACAAGTGATACCTCACCAATTTCTAAATCTACTCTAGTTACTTTCTTAACATTATTTTCTTTTGCTATTTTTTCTACTTTATCAATTACGTGGAAAACTATTCCCAACTCATGCATTAGTTACGGCGTTGCCTGTATCAGGCTTTTCTTTCTTTGCAGTCTTGTAATACTTCTTCCATGCTTTTCTCTTCATACGCATCATTCTAGCTTCCTTAGAGCCTGAATGTGCAATGATCTTGAAGGCACGTGGAATTGCATAAGATGCTAAACCAGTTACTTTCTTTTCAGCAATTCTCATATCTGTGCAATCTGGATGATCTCTAAATAGATGAATTGCGTCGAATTCACACTTAGTCGTACATACACCACAACCAATACACTTATTATAGTCAACTACTGAAGCACCACAGCCTAAGCATCTATTTGTTTCAATCTTAACTTGTTCTTCAGTAAATGTCTTATGAGCATCCTTAAATGACATCTTATGATCGAATGATTCATCCATACCTTCAACTTGACGTTTTGCAGTATCATAGCCTTCAACCTTAATATCATCAGTATCAAGAGGTATGAAGTTTCTTCTATCCTTACCAATAGTCATATGAGCATGTGGTCTAACGAATCTATGAATAGAATCAGCAACCTCATGTCCTTGAGCGATGGCATCAATTACAAACTTAGGTCCAGTATAAACATCACCACCAACGAAGATTTCAGGATCGTTAGTTTGATATGTTAATTTATCAGCTACTGGATAATTACCATGCCAGAATGTAACCTTAGTTCCTTCTAGCATATTACCCCATTCAATTGCTTGGCCAATTGCGAATACAATACGGTCAGCTTCAACTGTAATTGTTTCTTCTTCATTATATGCAGGAGAGAATTTTCCAGTTTCTGGGTCAATTGTTCTTGTACATCTTTTTAATGTAATACCAGTTACATTACCTTTATCATCAGTCCATACTTCCTTTGGACCCCAAGAGTTATTAATAATAACATTTTCTTCTTTAGCTTCAGCGATTTCATCTTTTGATGCTGGCATATGAGCTAAATCCTCAAGAGAGTACATATTAACACTCTTAGCATTTAATCTATGAGATACTCTAGCACAGTCTATAGCAACGTTACCACCACCGATAACTACAATATTCTTACCAGATAAATCTTCTTTAGATTCATACATTTCCTTTAAGAATTCAACAGCTACGCTTGTACCCTTAGCTGTATCGTTAGGTACGTTAGGACGTCTACCACCTTGGCAGCCAATTGCGATATAGAATGCTTTATAGCCTTGTTCCTTTAAGCTTTGGATAGTTACATCCTTACCTACTTCTACACCGCATTCAATTTCAACGCCTAATGCCTTAATTACTTCAATTTCAGCATCGATTACATCTTTTTCAAGCTTATATGATGGAATACCATATTGCATCATACCACCAGGTTTTTGGTTCTTTTCAAATACATGTGGCTTATAACCCATAACGGCTAAATAATATGCTGCAGATAAACCAGCAGGACCAGCACCTATAATGGCAATCTTATCATCAAATTCACCAAAGTTGCTTGGAATAACCTTCTTAGGTACATATCTAGTTTTAGCGTTAATATCCATATCAGCAACGAATTTCTTTACTGCATCAATTGCTACAGCTTGATCAATCTTACCTCTTGTACAAGCTTCCTCACAACGCTTATTACATACACGTCCGCATACTGCAGGGAATGGATTTTCTTTTTTAATTAATGCTAATGCTTCTTGATATCTTCCTTGGTTAGCCATTTTTAAATAGCCTTGAACTGGAACATGGGCAGGACAAGCAGCTTTACAAGGAGATGAACCTGTGTCATAAGAATTTTTCATTCTAGCTGTATCACGGTAATTTTCATCCCATGCATATTTACCCCAATGAATCTTATCAGGTAATACTGATACAGGATATTCTACCTTAGAGCCATCCTTCTTACATAGCTTTTGGCCTAGCTTAACTGCGCCAGATGGGCAATATTCAACGCATCTACCACAGGCAACACAGTTCTTAGGATCTACCTTAGCTGTATAAGCACTTCTACTCATATTAGGAGTATTGAATAATAAGCTTGTTCTTAAGGCGTTACAAATCTTAACGTTACAGTTACAAATAGCGAAGATTTTATTGAAGCCATCGATATTTGTGATTTGATGAACAAATCCGTTATCCTCGGCATTTTTAATAATTTCTAAAGCTTTTTCCTTAGTAATGTATTCACCCTTACCAGTTTCTACCATGTAGTCAGCTAAGTCACCCATACCAATACACCAGCCTCTAGGGTCATCAGCACAGCCTTCATCTAAGGCAGCACGTGAAGCACGGCATGAACAAATACCAGTAGAGAAATGTCCATCATATTTTTGTAGCCAATATGAAATCTTTTCATATTTAACTGCTTCATTATTCATTGAAATTGCTCCTTCAACTGGAATAACGTGCATACCAATGCCATTTCCACCAGGTCTAATCATAGATGTTACTTTAGCAAGTGGTGTAAATGTCATTCTTTCGAAGAATGAGGCAATTTCTGGATGCTCATCAATTCTAGATTGTAAGCTGTTGAAGAATTCAGCTGATCCTGGTACGAAGAAAGGTAACATATATCTCTTTCTCTTTGGAGCGTCCTTAATTGGACCATTGTCATCATAGTTGTTACCATAATCATATTCAATTAAACCAATTACAGCCATTTCATCAAGAATTCTTTGAAGCTCAGAAGCTTCTAAATTCTTATTCATCTTTTGTAATTCTTCAAAATAATAATGTTTTCTAACCTTCATAGTTAGGGCAACATCAGCCATTTCATCAGTTACGATGTCCTTTAATCCCCAATATTCTGGGTCATTAGATGTTATACCAAATAATTTATGAGGGATAACGTCTGTTAGCTTCTTACCTAATTTTAAGATTTTTTTACGTGGATTTTTTTCACCTTGAGAAGGCACTTTCACATAGTCATATTGTTCAGGCATATTAATTCCTCCATTCTGAAACTTTATTTTCTATGAATCTACAAACTTCTTCAATTCCGTCCTTTTTTAAGGCTGAAATAGGAATAATTGTAGCTTTCTCATTTCTCATCTTAATATTTTCTTTAACCTTATCTAAACTAAAGTTGAAGTAGTCAATTACATCTACCTTGTTGATAACCACTAAATCACATACCTGGAACATAAGTGGATATTTTAGTGGCTTATCATCTCCCTCTGGAACTGAGAGAATATTCATATTCATAGATGAACCAGTATCAAATTCAGCAGGGCATACTAGATTACCAACATTTTCTAAAAAGACAATATCGTAATCATCATCCTTCAATCCCTTTAGTCCTTCCTTTGTCATAGTTGCATCCAAGTGGCACATACCACCTGTATGAATTTGGATAGCCTCTACACCGGTATTTTCTATAATCTTTTGTGTATCAACTAAACCGTCAATATCAGCTTCCATTACTGCAATCTTATACTTCTTCTTAAGCTCGTTTATCACTGCAGTTAATGTAGTTGTTTTACCTGCACCAGGAGATGCCATAACATTTAAAAGAAATGTCTTTTTCTTTCTTAATTCATCTCTTAATGCATCTGCATGTACTTCGTTTTCTTTAAAAACACTCTCTTTTATTTCAATAACTCTAATTTTTTCCATAAATACGCACCTAATGATATCATACCATATCAGTGAATAGTAAGTCTAGGATAACCAGCAATTTATTATATATTTATATATAATAGAGCAAAAATACCGAACATTTTTTAAAATTTTGTTCGGTATTTCTCACTATTTATTATGTTTTTTAATAAATTTGGATTGACTTTTAGTTTTTACTAATCATTTTTTACACTTTCTTTAATCTCGTTATACTAAATTCGGAGCGAGTTTTCAATTATTTTTTACTAAATTCGGAGCGACTTTTTAATTTTTACTAATCATTTTTTTACTGTTTTTTGATTAGTAAATAAAAAATTATGGGCAGTAAAAAAGGAAAAGATTATCTCATTTTCCTTTCTCTTCTAAGTATAACTATTAAATAAACAATAATTATAGGAACTGATAATGTAATTAAACCTAATGTATCTATTCCTACATCAACGATAGACGCAGTTCTTCCACTAGTTACTGCCTCTGCGACAAATTCAGTACCAAACGCAAACCCAACACCTATAACAAAATGGATTAATATTCTAATAAATCTATTAAATCCATCTAATGTTAGATGATATATTATTGAAAATAATCCAATTAAGACAAATATACCATAATGTCCTACAAGCTTAGTGACTAAGTATCTATAATGATCATCAACTATTACTTCCTTACCTGTGAAGAAGCCCTGAATTTTGGCAATTATGCTCGCAACCCAACCTGCCTGATTTCCTGCCTTATCTCCAGGCTGGAAGCATTCATATAAAAAGAATATCATTAAGGCAGCATAAAGAACAAAAAATATTATTTGTATTATATTTTTCTTCATTATGTCACCTCCATAATTAATTATTTTTTCTTCTTTTCTTGAGCTCTTTTATCATTAATTATCTGCATCTCATGCTCGGTAATTAATTTACAATTATTCTCATCAGCCCATTTTACACAGCCCTGTAATACAAGCTTTAAAAATGGTCTAGGAACCTTAACTAGCATCTTTAACGCATCGTCAGTGAATTTAACATCTGTTTGTAATCTTTCAGCTGCATATCTCACAGATGTAATATCTACTTCTCTATTTGGAATACCAACAGATGAGGCTTTCTTATAATCTGAGCACCAGAAATTCTTAGAATCTCTATAACCCCAGTTAGTAGGAAGTGGACAGAAATTCTTTTTAGTAACACCATTAATTAACGCATCATAATATTTATCCTTTAATAAGATATGATCTATTTTCAAAATGAAATGGGCACCAAATTTAGATGTTATACCATTGAAATTATGATATGGTCCATTATATTCTTCTTCTACCTTATCATCTTGGGCATTATCAAGCTCCTTAATCCATGTACATTCAAATACCTGTAATGCTTCATCTAAAATTTTTGGATAATTACCATTAGGATCCTCTTCCTTTGATTTACCATCAACAGGTGTAAATCTCTTTAAGGTCTTCATCTTCTCTTCTGGTGTATCTCCAGGGAAACCCATGTTAACATGTTCTTCAAAATTCTTTGTGCTATAAGGCATAAAATTGATTGTACATTTTCCATGTCTTAAGATTCCTTTAGCTGTGTTAGATGAATTACGGCATTCAAGTAACATAGCATAGCACTCCTTACCGGCAATATAGTAAGGGAAAATTAATGAATATGCACCATAGCTAGTGCCTGTACCATCCTCATTTAATGTACCAATTAAAGTAAGTGGCATTGGAAAAAATGATGATGATTGATAAAAATTATCCATTATTCTTACATCTTTAAAATTACTCATTGTACTACTCCTATGTTTAAAAATACTTAACTAATAATATTATACTTCTATTTATTAAAAATAGAAAAAAATATTATAAAAATTATTTAAAGATAAAAAAGGTTTTGATATAATTAATACGTATTTTTAAAAAATACGAGGGAGAAAATTTAATAATGGGAAGACATGTAGGAACTGTTTCAGTAGGTATTCGCCTACCTATAATCAAACAAGGCGATAATTTAGCTGATATCGTAGTAGACTCTGTGCTTGCTGCAAAAGAAGATGGCTTTAGCGTTAGTAATCGAGATGTTATTGCTATCACTGAATCAATTGTAGCTAGAAGCCAAGGAAACTATGCTACTATCGATGACATTGCTAAAGATGTAAACGAGAAATTTGATGGTGGTGAAATTGGTCTAATTTTTCCAATTTTGTCTCGTAACAGATTCTCTATTCTACTAAAGGGTATTGCAAAGGGCGTTAAGAAGATTTATTTAATGCTTTCATATCCATCAGATGAGGTTGGTAATGCATTACTAACTTATGATGAATTAGATGCCAAAGGAGTAAACCCATATAGTGATGTTTTAACACTTAAAGAGTATCGTGAATTATTTGGCTATAAAAAGCATGAATTCACAGGTGTTGATTACATCGAATATTATAAAGAACTAATTGAAAGCCAAGGCTGTGAATGTGAAGTAATCTTTGCTAATCAAGCAAAGACTATCTTAAAGTATACTGATAAGGTATTAAACTGTGATATTCATACAAGAGTTAGAACAAAAAGAATTCTAAAAGAAAATGGTGCTAAGGTTGTATTAGGTCTTGATGACATTATGACTTCTTCTATTAATGGATCAGGATATAACCAAAAATATGGTTTACTTGGTTCTAACAAATCAACAGAAGATAAGGTTAAGCTATTCCCAAGAGATGCTCAGGATTTAGTATTAAATGTACAGAAGCAAATACTAGATAAAACTGGTAAGCATGTTGAGGTTATGGTTTATGGTGATGGTGCATTCAAGGATCCTCAAGGAAAGATTTGGGAGCTTGCAGACCCAGTTGTATCTCCATTCTTCACTGAAGGATTAATTGGTACACCTAATGAGCTAAAGCTAAAATACTTAGCTGATAATGATTATAGCAACCTAAAAGGTGAAGATTTAAAACAAGCAATCAAAGAAGCTATTAAAGCTAAAAATGGTTCACTTGTTGGTAATATGGCAAGTCAAGGTACAACACCTAGACAGCTAACAGATTTAATCGGATCACTTTGTGACTTAACAAGTGGTAGTGGTGATAAAGGTACACCAGTAATTCTTGTTAAAGGCTATTTTGATAACTATACAAATGAATAATATAGTAAAGGGACTGAAAACTAATTCAGTCCCTTATTTCGTATACTAAAACTAGGAGTTTAATCTCTTAGTTTTTTTATTTCTAATATTAGTGTATAATAGTAGTGATGGAAAGTTATTTAATCATTGAGACGCATATGTGATCTCGTAAAAACCATTTACAGCTTAAGTCTGGTTATTCAATGGTCTTTCCATCACTATCGAAATAAGCTGGCTGGGAGATACTTTGACTC
>JAFTDB010000001.1 GCA_017454375.1 Acholeplasmatales bacterium
ACTGCCTTATTTTTACAGAAAAGGATCCACAGTGCAATTTATTATAACATCTATTTATTAGATGAAATAATCTATTAAGTTAGATAGAAAGGAAAAGTAATCAATTAAGATATCAAACCTATCTAAATTGATTATACGTGAATTTATGACTATGTATAAGAAAATGACATTCATTGTTAGAGAACATGATGTCGGAACAAATG
Source organism: Acholeplasmatales bacterium (assembly GCA_017454375.1). Lineage (GTDB taxonomy): Bacteria > Bacillota_I > Bacilli_A > Acholeplasmatales > Anaeroplasmataceae > Anaeroplasma. The sequence goes on from JAFTDB010000001.1 coordinate 204, forward strand.
ACAAAATAAAGCCTAGTGGTGTTCTTGATTTCTTCCAGGATATTGCGGGAATCCATGCGGCAACATTAGGACTAGGGGCTAATGATATATTAGAAAACCATCTACTTTGGATTTTGGTATATACAGAATTTGATGTATTAAAGGAATTACCAAAGTTTGCGGATGTAATTAATATTGAAACTTGGCCTAAGGAAGGTACTAAATTGGAATTACCTCGTGAATATGTTATTAAAGATGTAAATGATGATGTAATCATTAAAGGTGTATCTAATTGGGTAGTAGTTAATTCAGAAACCAAAAGAGTTCAAAGGGCATCTGATGTAGTATTCCCTGATGAATTCTATCCATATACAAATTACCCTGATAAGGTAAAAAGAAAAGTAGGACTTGGTTATGGTGAATTTGATTCATCATATGAATATAAGGTATTATTTTCTGATTTAGATCATAATGGTCATATGAATAATGCTAAATATTTAGATATGGTCTATAACATGCAGGTATATCCTGGTAATAAGGAATATAAGCATGTTGAAATAGAATTTGTTCACGAAGCTAAGCTTGGTGAGGTAGTAACAATCAAGCATTATAAGGAAGGTATTTATGATTGTTACGTAGGCTTTTTAGAAAGCGAAGTGTGCTTTGAAGTAAGAATGGAGATGACAAAATAATGGAATTTTTAGATTTTTTACAAAATACTCCAACTGCATTTCACGCAGTTAAGGAATTTAAGGATTTATTATTAAAACAAAATTATGTAGAGCTTCAAGAATCTAAATTATGGAATTTAGAAAAGAGTGGTAAATATTTCTTTACTAGAAATAATTCAACTATCGTAGCTTTTAGTGTTTCAAAAGATATTTCTGATTTAAGCTACAATATCGTTGCGGCTCATACTGATTCACCTACATTTAAGATTAAACCTAATAATGATTTAAAGAAAGGTGAATACCATTTATTAAATACTGAAATCTATGGTGGACCTATCTTAAATACTTGGTTAGATAGAAGATTAAATATTGCTGGTAGAGTAATCGTAAAAGAGGATGGTAAACTAGTTACAAAGCTTTTATCATTTGATAGAGGCGTTGTAGTAATCCCTAACTGTTCAATTCATTATTATCATGAATTAAATGATGGTGTAAAATTAAATCCTCAAAATGAATTAGTACCACTTTTAACTGAAGGTAACAAAAATCTAATGGATTTAGTTGCTGAAAAATTAAATGTTAAAAAAGAAGATATTGTATCTCATGACCTATATTTAGCATCACTTGATCGTGGTGGATTATTTGGAGCAGATAATGAATATATGAATGCTCCACAAATCGACAATCTAGAATGCTCATTTGCTGGAATTAAGGCACTTACAGCTGCAACACCTAAGTCTGGTTCTGTAAATGTATGTGTATTATTCGACAATGAAGAGATTGGTTCTAGAACACGTCAAGGTGCTGGATCTAAGATTTTAGCTGATACATTAAGAAGAATTAGTCTTAATCTAGGATTAACTGAAGAAGCACATATCGTAGCTTTAAATAATTCATTCTTAATTTCTGCAGATAATGCTCAAGGATTCCATCCTAATTATGCTCATAAGTATGATCCAACAAATGCATGCTATATGAATAAGGGTATCGCTATAAAAAACGCAGCACGCGGATCTTACACAACTGATGCATTATCTTTAGCATATTTCACAGAGATTTGTAAGAAGGCTGGTAGTAAATATCAGCTTAATACAAATAGAAGTGATGTTCCTGGTGGTGGTACACTTGGTGCTATATCATTATCACAAGTATCAATTCCGTCAGTAGATATCGGCTTACCTCAGATTTCTATGCATTCAATCATGGAAACTGCAGGTGTTAATGATTATTTTGATTTAGAGAAAGCTTTGAAGGAATTCTATTCAAATCATTTCTCATTCGATAAAGACGGAATAGTAAAATTTTAATATGAATAGGTGTTTCTTGCTTAACCACCTATAACAAAACAAGGAGAAAAAATGAAAAAAATTGATATTAAATTTATTGTTGAAAGTGCAATTATAGCTGCACTATATGCCGCACTTACTTGGGCATTTGCCCCTATTAGCTATGATGCTATCCAATTTAGAATTAGTGAAGTATTAGTACTTATTGTTATATTCAATAGAAAATATGCATTCGCATTAATACTTGGTTGTTTTATAGCAAATATCACTTCAAGCTTAGGCTGGTATGATATGGTGTTTGGTACACTCGCGACTACAATAGCAATTATTCCAATGCTATTTGTTAAGAAGATTTACATATCTGCAATCTTCCCAGTATTAGCTAATATGTTTATTGTTCCATTAGAACTAGCACTTGCTTTCGGTAGTGAAATGTTAGAACCAGCAGTATTCTGGTATAATGTTGCTACTGTAGGATTTGGAGAAGCAGTAGTATTATATTTCATAGGTATTCCACTTATGATCTCTATTAGTAAGGATGAGGCATTAACTGAGCTTTTATCTTTTGACACATCAAATATGAGTTTCAAGAATAAATTCTTTACTTTTGGTAATATGCTAGCTATCGCCTTAACTGCTTTAGGTGTTGTATTATTCTTTGCATATCCAATGTATAAAGAATTTACTGGAGAGTCTTATAATCGTTCAGCATTTTATGCAGTTACAATTGGACATTATTATTTGATTTCATTTGTAGTGTGCGAAGCTTTATACGCTATCAATTATTTATTTGTAAAAGATATCAAATATAAAACAATAATTAATATTGTTATTTCTATATGCATTATTGCACTAGCTATCGTATTAGGTATTAATTTTAATACAAGCTTTAGATTTGTATATTTTTATGTTTTCTTTATCTATCCACTTTTATTAATTGCCTCTACATTCATTGAAATGCTAAGAGCTAATAGACGTGCATCAGAAGAAAAAATCTTAGAAGAAAGTGAAATGTAATTTTCACTTTTTTTCTTTTTACATAGTTACATATATTTTGTATAATATATGTAATTGGTGAAAAATTATGTTAAGAAAAGATATTGATGAATTTATAAAGACAATTCCACAAGATGTTACAATCGTTGCCGCAACAAAATATGTTGGAGCAAATGAAATGATAGATTTATATAATCATGGCGTTCATAACTTCGGAGAAAACAGAGTAGATGCTTTCTTAGAAAAATATGATGAGCTAAGGGATTATGATATTAAATGGCATTTTATTGGACATCTACAAAGGAATAAATGTAAGGATGTAATTAATAAAATTGATTATCTACATTCACTAGATTCTTTAGAGCTAGCTAAGATGATTGATAAATATCGTGATAAGCCACTTGATACATTTATTGAGGTATCAGTTAATATGGAAGAAAATAAAAATGGTGTTCCATATAAGGAGCTTCGTGAATTTGTTAAAGAGGTATTAAAGTTTAACAAGATTCATCTAGTTGGCTTTATGATGATGGCTATCAAGAATAGTGATGAGGATGATGTATATAAACAATTTAAGGCATTAGAATATCTAAAAAAGAGAACAGAGGAAGAATTTGGTATTAGTATCCCTTATTTATCAATGGGTATGAGTGATGATTATAAGGAGGCTATTAAGGCTGGAGCTACTCATGTTAGACTTGGTAGAATATTATGGCAGAATTAGAAATGTTTTCTAAAAGGGTTAATTCTTTAATTGAGCTTAGTAAGAATAATGGTAAGAATACATTATTACCATTTCTAGATGAGGCTCAGGTTGGAGTATTATTACCTTTACTTGAAAAATATCATATACCATACGCTACTGATGGTGGAATAATAAATGCGGATAGATGTAGATATTATATTGGTGATTATGAATGTATGGATTTCAAAATCAATACATATAAAATAATCTATAATACAAAATATTATTCTATTAATCATCGTAACGTACTTGGATCACTTATGGCTTTAGGTATTAAAAGAGAATGCATTGGTGATATCGTAATAGATGATAAGAATGTATATTTCGCCATAACTGATGAGATAAGTGATTTTATAGAAAATGATTTTAATTATGTTGGTAATATAAAAATCAGTATAGAGAAGGTTTTGTATCCAATTACAAATGTAATTAGATATGAAAGTAAAGATTATTTTTTAAATAGTCTAAGACTTGATCTTGTTATATCAGATGGATTTGGTATACCAAGAAGTGATGCTAAAGATATGATACTTGATGGGCTTTGTAAGGTTAATCAAATAGAAGTATTAAAGCCTGATCATAAAATAGAAGAAAATGATGAAATAAGCTTAAGACATAAAGGAAGAATTAAGCTTATTGAAGTACATGGATTATCAAAAAGTGGTAAGATTCGTGTTACTTTAGGAAGGAGAATATAATGATTGGTATTATAGGCGCCATGAAGGATGAAGTAGATATCCTTATTGAAGAACTAGAAGATGAGCAAGAAATAAAGGTTGCAAGCTTTTCATTTCATACAGGTAGAATTGAAGAGCATGATGTTGTCTTAGTTCAATGTGGTATTGGTAAGGTTAATGCCGCTATCGCAACTACAATCTTGATTAATACATTTGAATGTGACCTTGTAATCAACACAGGTATTGCTGGTGGATGCAAGGGGACAAAGACAAAGGATATAATCATTGGAGAAGGCCTATTATATCATGACTTTGATTTAATGGCTTTTGGATATGATTATTCAGTTGTACCTAATATGCCAAAGCTATTTACTCCACATCCTGAGGATTTAATGAAGGTTAGAAGTGTATTAAATAAGCTTGGCTTAGAATATAAATCCGGTCTTATCGCATCAGGTGATAAATTTGTTACTTCATATGAAACAATTAAAGAAGTAAAGGATTTACCACTCGCAGTAGAGATGGAAGGTGCTGCAATAGCACATACTGCATTAAGATTAGGAACTAGATTTATTATCTTAAGATACATCTCAGATGTAATTGGTGAAGAATCACAGGTTGAGAATTATCACGAATTTGAAGAAGAAATGGCAAATAGATCTAGTAGGATTACATTAGATTTAATAAGGAATTTATAATGAAATATTATGCTTTAAAATTAGAGGATGAAAACAAAATAGTAGAATCTTGGGATGAAGCAAAAAAGATTATTTCTGAGCAACATGTTTTAAAACATAAGTCTTTTTCTACGCTTGAAGAGTGTGAGGCATTCTTTAATGGAACTGTTTATGTAGAAGAGGTTGATGGTGATAAAGCATATATCGATGGCTCTTATAATGATAAGACACAGGAATATTCCTTTGGTGGAGTATTAATTTGTAATGGTAAGGAATATCATTTCAAAAAGAAATTCTCACCTGATGAATATTCACCACTAAGAAATGTTGCGGGAGAAATAAGAGGGGCAGGCTTTATTATCAATAAGGCTATCTCTTTAAATATGAAAAAGATTCACATCTTCTATGATTATCTAGGCATAGAAAAATGGTATACAGGAGAATGGAAGGCTAATAGCTTAGTTTCAACTAGATACCAAGAATTCGCTATGAATGCGAAAACAAAAATAGATGTAATATTTCATAAGATAAAAAGTCATACAAATGATTATTATAATGACATGGCTGATAAATTAGCAAAAGAAGCACTTAATTTGAGGTAGAAACATGATATTAGGAATTGAGTTTACATTCGATGGAGTTTGGCAAGCAGTATTATATATTCTTTGTGGACTAGGTATATTCTTATTTGGTATTAGCATGATGGGTACTAACCTAAAGAATATAGCTGGTGACAAGGTTAAGCAGATTATTGAAAGAACTACTAATACACCTTTTAAGGGTATGATAGTTGGTTTCTTAGTTACTATGCTAACACAATCTGCATCAGGAACTAGTGCCTTGGCAGTAGGCTTGGTTGCTTCAGGCTTAATGAGCTTTGAACAATCCTTAGGCATACTTCTTGGTGCCAACATTGGTGGTACTGTATTAACAATTGTATTAGCGTTATTCTCACAGCTTGAGATTATGCCAATCTTATCTGTTATATTAGTATTTGTAGGCTCATTTGCTATGTTCTTCTTTAAACAAAAGAAGATTAGACAGTTAGGTTCAATTGTAATGGGCTTCGGTATGATTTTCTTGGGCCTAGCATTTATTGATATGAGCTTTGCTCACATCTTAAAGGAAAATAAAGAAACAATTGAAAATATATTTAAAGGCTTAGATGCTGCACCTGAGCTTGGTGTACTTGTGGGCGTGTTATTCACAATGATTGTCCAATCATCATCCGCAACAATTGGTATTGTTCAAGGAATGTATTTAACTGGTACAATGACACTTAGTGGTGCAATTGGTATAATGCTTGGTGCGAATATTGGTACTACAATCACTGCAGTTATCGCTTCACTTGGATCATCTAGAACTGCAAAGAAGGTCGCATTTTCTAATGTTATCATCAAGGTGTTTGGTGTTGTAGTATTTGTCATTTTCTACCGCTGGGCACTATTCCCTTTAATAAAACTAATAAATAATGCAATGTTTGGAACTAATACAAATCCAATCATTATTGCCTTGACACATTTAGTGTTTAACATAATTAACTCATTTGTATTCTTGTTACTATTAAAACCGCTTATTAAAATTAGTGATAAGGTATTTAAACAAGAAGAAAGAAGTATTGAAGAAAGCTTGCTTGACTATTCACTTATTACTAAGTCATCACAATTAGCCTTAAGCTTTGCAAAATCAGCAATTGATCATATGGCTACAATTGTAAATAAATACATCATGGTTGCTAAAGAATATTCATTTGTTCGTAATGATGAGGATTTAGAAATTGGTGATGAATATGAAAGAGAAATAAATTCACTTGATAAAAGAATTCATGATTATCTAATCAAGATAACTGTAAAAGGACTAAATAAGAATTCATCAGATTTATTATCTAAATATCTAGATTCAATTAAAGACTTAGAGCGTATTGGAGATCATTGTACAAACATCTTAGGATTCTTCAGGGAAAGATATATTCATAATATGAATCTATCTGAAGATGGTGAACAAGATCTTGAACAAATCTTTTCAGTATTAATTAATATGTCTAATTTATCACTTGAGGCAATTAATAACTGGAATAAAAACACAGCCTCTAAAGCATTAGAGCTAGAGCCTGAAATTGATAAGCTAGAGGAATTCTTCCATAGCCGTCACATGCATAGAGTTGATAATGGTAAATGCTCATACATGAATAGTGAGCACTATGTAGAAGTATTATCTAATATCGAAAGAATGGGTGACCACTTCACTAACATATTAGAATTAATATGTAATGATGAATATTGTAAATATGACGAATTTGACCATTAGGAGTTATTATGAAATTTGAAATAGTATCAAACTATAAGCCAACAGGTGATCAGCCTGAGGCTATAAAAAACATAGTTAACAATTTCAATAATAATATTAAAAGGCAAACCTTACTTGGTGCCACTGGTACAGGTAAGACTTTTACTATGGCCAATGTTATAAAAGAAATAGGAAAACCAACATTAGTTCTTGCCCATAATAAGACACTGGCAGGTCAGCTTTATAATGAGCTTAAGGCAATATTCCCAAATAACCATGTGGAATATTTTATTTCTTATTATGATTATTATCAGCCTGAAGCATATGTTGTATCAAGTGATACATATATTGAAAAGGATGCCAGAATAAATGATGAAATTGATGAGCTACGTCATAGTGCTACAGCCGCATTAATGGATTACACTGATGTAATTGTTGTTGCCTCAGTTTCATGTATCTATGGTATTGGTGATCCATCAGATTACAAAGACACTATGCTAAACATTCGTGTTGGTGAGAACTATAATCGTAAGAAGCTATATACTAAATTAATTGATATGCAGTTTGAAAGAAATGATTTTGATTTCAAACGTGGTAGCTTTAGAGTTAGAGGCGATGTTTTAGAAATCATTCCACCATCAGAGCATTCAAAAGGATATAAGATTGAATTTTTTGATGATGAGGTTGAACGTATTAGAACATTTGATGTTTTAACAGGTGTTAATATTGATGATGTAGCATTCTGTAATATTTTTGCCGCAACTCATTTCGTTACAAATAAATCAAAGCTTGAGGAAGCTATTAGAAGAATAAAAGAAGAGCTTCGTGAGCAAGTAAAGAAATTCAATTCAGAAGGCAAGCCACTTGAGGCTGAAAGAATTGAATCAAGAACTAAATATGATATTGAGATGCTTGAACAAACAGGCTTCTGTAGTGGTGTTGAAAACTATTCAAGACATCTAGCACTTCGTGGGGAAGGAGAAACTCCATCAACACTTATTGATTTCTTCCCTAAGGATTTCTTATTAATCATCGATGAGTCACACGTTACATTACCACAGGTAAGAGGTATGTATAATGGTGATAGACAAAGAAAAATGAATCTAGTTAATTATGGTTTCAGATTACCAAGTGCACTAGATAATAGACCACTTAAGTATGAAGAATTTGATTCTAAGATTAATAATGTATTATATCTTTCAGCAACTCCAGGTGATGAAGAAAGTGCTTATCCAATAACCGAACAAATTATTCGTCCAACAGGTTTACTTGATCCTATTATTGAGGTTAGACCAACTCTTGGACAAATTGATGATATCTATGCTGAAATAGTTAATAGAGCTAAGAAGAATGAAAGAGTATTAGTTACTACCTTAACTATTAAGATGAGTGAGGACTTAACTGATTATTTAAAAAAGCTAGGAATCAAGGTAGCTTACCTACATTCTGAAATTAAATCACTTGAGCGTTTAGAAATATTAAGAGATTTAAGAACTGGTAAGTATGATTGTTTAGTTGGTATCAACCTACTACGTGAAGGTCTAGATTTACCAGAGGTTTCTTTAGTATGTATTTTAGATGCTGATAAACAAGGATTCTTAAGAAGCAGTAGATCACTAATTCAAACAATTGGTCGTGCTGCCAGAAATGAAAATGGTATGGTTATAATGTATGCTGATAGTAATAGTGAGGCAATGGATATTGCTATAACTGAAACTGCGCGTAGACGTGAAATTCAAATGGAATATAACGAAAAGAACCATATTATTCCTAAGACAATTATAAAAGAAATACCTGCTTCAATTACTATGAAGAAGGTAACTGATATGGATGATTCTGCGAAGATTCATCATAAGACATTAACTAAGGAAGAAAAGGCCTTATTAATTACTGAGCTTGAAGAAGAGATGAAGGCATATGCTAAGGAATTAAACTTCGAGGCAGCTGCCCAAATCAGAGACGCAATATTTGAACTTAAAGCCCAAAAGTAGGTGATTATTATTAAAACATGTAAAGATTTATATAAAATAGGAAATGGTCCATCATCATCACATACAATGGGTCCTAAGGCTGCTTCACTAGAATTTAGAAAAAGATATCCTAATCTAGCTAGTGTTAAGGTTACACTTTATGGCTCACTTGCACTAACTGGACGTGGTCACTTAACTGATTATATCGTAAAGAGTGTATTTGATGATATTGAATGTGAAATAATATTTGATTTAAAGACTGAACAGGAGCATCCAAATACAATGTTATTTGTTGGCCTTGATAATGATGGTAACGAACATCAAATGATTGCTGTATCTGTTGGTGGTGGCGATGTTGAATATGATAATGTTCACTTTACAGGAAGTGAGGTTTATCCACATAATTCTTTCGATTCAATAAAGGATTATTGCGTTGTTAATAACATTACACTAGCTGAATATGTAGATAAGTTTGAAGATATAAATGATTATTTAAATGAAGTATATTCTACAATGCTTAATGCCATCAGTAGAGGTCTTAAAACAGAAGGCTTATTACCAGGTGAATTAGGTATTAAAAGAAAAGCTAAATCACTTATGCCATCTAAGCGTCATTTCTTTGATAAGGCTAGAAGAAAAACAATTGCCTATGCTTATGCAGCAAGTGAAGAAAATGCTTGTGGTGGAATAATTGTTACTGCGCCTACATGTGGTGCTTCAGGTGTTTTACCTGCAGTATTAAAGACATCAATTGATACTAGAAGATACAAACGAAAAACTCTAATTGATGGATTAAAGGTTGCAGGTTTAATTGGTAATCTAATAAGAACTAATGCATCAATTTCTGGCGCGGTTGCTGGATGTCAAGCTGAGGTTGGTAGTGCCTGTTCAATGGCTGCCGCTTTCCTAGCGTACATCAATAATTCTGATATTGATGTTATTCAAAGAGCTGCTGAAATTGCCCTAGAACATCATCTTGGCTTAACATGTGACCCAGTAAAAGGTTATGTACAAATCCCTTGTATAGAGCGTAACGCTGTTGCTGCACTACGTGCACAGGATGCATATTTAATCGCATCTGAGCTTATTAGTGGAGATGCTAAAATATCATTTGATATGATTTGTAAAACAATGCTGAAAACTGGTAAGGATTTATCAAGCAGATACCGTGAAACATCAGAAGGAGGACTTGCCCTAGATTATGGAAAAGACATATAAAGTTAAAATCGAATCCTATGATGTTAATGGATATGGTGTATGCCATATTGATAAGAAGGTAGTCTTCGTAGAAAAGGCATTGAAGGATGAAGAAGTAATTATTGAAATTACTAATGAACATAAAAAATATGCATTTGCTAAAATAGTAAAAATATTAGCTAAATCAAGCCATAGACAAGCTGAAGCATGTCCATATGCTAGATATTGTGGTGGCTGTGATTTCATGCATATGGATTATGAAACAGAATGTGAAATCAAACAAAACAAGGTTAAGCAAACATTAAAAGAATTTAATTATGAGCTTCTTGATATCATTAAAAATGATAATCTATATAATTATAGAAATAAGATAATGGTACCAGTAAGAAAGGATGAAGAAGGGGATATTATTTATGGCTTTTATCAAAAAATGAGCCATGATGTTATTCCTATGGATAAATGCTTAGTATCTAATGAATTATCTAATAATATAGTTAGTTTAATTTGTAGATATTTATCAGTTCATAATGTTTCTATTTATAATGAAACGGCTAACACAGGATTATTCAAAGAGGTGATGGTTAGAAACACATCACTTAATGAATATATGGTTGTATTAGTAACTACAGCTGACTTTGAATTTGATGCACTAATTAAACTATTAACAGAAGAATTTAAAGAGATTAAATCTATTTATTTAAATATAAATAGTGAAAAGACTAATGTAGTATTGTCTAATAACTATAAGCTTTTATATGGTGAGAAAAAGGTTAAAGAAAAAATATTAGATAATTATTATTTAGTATCACCAGCCACATTCCTACAGGTTAATCATAACCAATGTGAAAGGTTATATTCAAAGGCTTTTGAATTTGCAGGATTAGATAAGAATATGACTGTAATAGATGCATATTGTGGAATGGGCTCTATTACACTTAATTTAGCTCGAAAAGCTAAATTTGTTTATGGTATCGAGGAAGTGCCACAAGCAATAGATGATGCGAATGAGAATATGAAGCTTAATGGTATTTCAAATGCATCATTTATCTGTGGTAAATGTGAAGATAAGATAAGAGAAATAGTTGGTAAAGAACATATTGATTTAATAGTAGTAGATCCTCCTAGAAAGGGATGTGATCAAGCATTCTTGGATACTGTTATTAAAATGGGAATTCCAAAGATTGTTTATATTTCTTGTAATGTAGCTACACTAGCAAGAGATATTAAAATACTAGAATCTAATGGATACAAGTTAGATAAGGCTGAACCAGTGGATTTGTTTAGTCTTACTAATAATATAGAAACTGTTTGTTTGCTTGTTAAAAAATAGAAAACAAATCTAATGAAATATGGTTGCTTAGATTATCTAGGCAATCTTTTTCTTTAAATAATTTTAAATGGGTCGAATTCGACCCCTTAAAATGAAACTAAAAAGTATGCTATAAACTATAATATAAAAGTGTAGTTTTTTAAACCCATCGATTTCGAGGGGTTAAGAGTCAATAAACACGAATACTTATAACTTATGCCCCTTAACTTAATAGTTATCAAAATAACTATATAGATTTTTTCATGTTATTACAAATTTTTATATTGAAAAAATATCGGTTTACCGATATAATGTTATTAGGATGTGATTAACATATGACATTTTCAGAGTTATTGATCAATAACAATTTAACAGTATATAAATTATCAAAAGATTCAGGAGTTCCTAAAACTACTATTTTTGATATTTATTCAGGCAAATCGAATATTTTAGATTGTAGTGGAAGAAACTTACTTAAATTATCTAAGTGTTTAGGTGTATCTATTGAGGATTTATTAAATCTAGATCAAGAATTATATAATCCTGCATATGATAAAAATATACCTGCATTTTTAGCAGAGTCTATTGATAATATAAAAAAAGCTAAAAAGAAAAAAAGCAGTTTACTTGATTGTTATTTAGATGAAACAAATAGTAGCATCAATGTTTGTGAGATTGAAAACCTTATTTCTAAAGAACAAGCAGATTATTTAAGAAAAAAGTATTTATAGGAGGGGAAAAAATGAAGTTAATGGATTTTACATCTTTACCTATAAGAAAGAAATCTTATGGTGGAGCAAATGGAAATAAAATAAGTGTTGTAATAAATGATGAATTATATATGCTTAAATTACCATCACACGCACCTAAAAATCCAAACCTATCTTATGCTAATTCTTGTGTATCTGAATATTTAGGATCACATATATTTAATATGCTTGGTGTAGTTGCACAAGAAACTGTGCTAGGAATTTTCAATTATAATGATAGAGAAAGAATTTCAGTTGCATGTAAAGATTTTGAAAAGAATGGATATATATTAAAAGACTTCGCTTCAGTTAAAAATCAAATCATTGACTCTAATTCAAATGGTTATGGAACTGAATTATTAGATATATTAGAAACAATACAAAAACAACAATTGGTAGACCAAGTTGAATTATCAAATCATTTTTGGAATATGTTTGTAATAGATGCTTTAATTGGAAACTGGGATAGACATAATGGTAATTGGGGATTTTTATATAACCAAGAAACAGATGATATTAAACTTGCACCAATATTTGATTGCGGTTCGTGTTTATTTCCACAAATTGATGAAGATACAATCATTAAATGTTTAAAAGATAAAACTGAAATGAATGCTAGAATATATGATTTTCCTACTTCAGCAATACTTTTAAATGGAAAAAGAATAAATTATTATAAATTTATTAAGTCACATGAATATGAAGAATGTGATAAAGCAATCACTAGAATTAAAGAAAAAATAGATTTAGATAAAATTAATTTATTAATTGATGAATTAGATTGTATTAGTGATAATCATAAATTATTTTTAAAAAATATAATAAAAAGAAGATATGAAGAATTGCTTTTATAGTAAAAGAATAAACTATATTAACATGTAAACTAGACTTACAAGTTTAATAAATAGAATGAGTGGTGATCACTATGCTTAAATATAACTATATAAACAATGATGTAAAAATAGATTTTGAATTATCACATACAATGAAAGATTTAGTAGATAAAGCTGAGAAAGCTGATATATTAGAAGATTATGGATTATATATGAATTTAGCTGATGCCATCGATTCTCAAGCTAAAAAAGAAGTATCAAAACATTTAATTACTGATAATGAATGGAAGAAATTAGTTAGTAGATATACTATACAATGAAATAAAGGAAGTATTATGGAGAATATAACTTATATAACTAGCAATTATGGGAAATATATTGCTACTAAAGAAAAGTTTGAAAGAGCTGGGATAAATATTGAATACTTTAAATTTGAATTTGAAGAACCAAATATTAATGATTTAGAATTAATCTCTAAAGAAAAAGCAAAACAAGCTTATCTAAAAGTAGGTAAACCTGTATTTGTAGAAGACTCAGGATTTTATATAGATAATTATCCTAATAATCCAGGATATCCAGGAGCCTTTGTAAAAAGAAGTGGAATTAGTTCAAATGTTAAAGAATTATTAGAAACATTAAAAGATGTTAAAGAAAGAAGCTGTTACTTTAAAGACTGTTTAACATATTATGATGGAAAAGAATTTTATCAGTTTAATGGCATAAAGAAAGGAACAATATCAGGTGAGATTAGAGGCCATGAAAACAAAAAAGCTAAATCAAATTTATGGTATGTATTTATTCCATTAAATTGTACAAAGACTATGGCTGAAATGACAGATGAAGAAAGAAAGAATAGACCTGATGGTAGAACTGATGCAACTATTGAATTTATAAAATGGTATAAGGAACGCTATTCAAAAGACGATAAATAAGGCGGATCATTTCCCAAAGTCGCTCGTCTATGAGCACATCGTCGAAAGCATTGCGATGCTTACTTTAAAGAAATAATAATTATGTATTTTACACCTTGAGATATCATTCTTAAGGTGTTTTTTAATATATTAGTGTCCCATGTTTGTCCCATTTAATCTGTTAAAATACATAATAAATTAAGATGTTGTATTATTTTAACAACAAGGAGGTTATATATATGATGAAGCAAATAAAACAAAACAGAGTAATAAAAGTCTTTTTTGTAGCGATGTTTGCGTTTGTTGCAATGCTTTCGCTATTTTTTACTTTTGTATTGAGTAGAAACTCTGTTTACGCTAAAGAAAATAATGAGTATAAAAACTACTCTACACCGTTAGTAGACCCGGCAAATTGTAAACATGATCTTATTGAGAAAGAGATAACTGTAACTGATATAAAGAAAACATCAAGTAATTCACGTCAATCAATAAATTATTCTGAATATAAGAATGGTGAAGTTGCTGGTTCAACTGGTGTTGATCTTGCATTTATGGGTGCACAAGGTACAACTTGTGCGGAAGGTAGTGCAGTTGTAACAGTAACAATAAATTTAGAAGAAGCTAGAAAAATAGATGTTCATTGGTACATTACTGCGTATGTTGCTTATGCAAAAATGAAAGTAGAGTTTACATATAGCAATGAAGAAACTACAGCTGAGACTATCACTTACGATTATACAAATCAAAATTTTCATGGCTGGAATGTTAATTCGATTTTATGTCCAGCAGGTGTAAATAATTTCACTTATAAATTATATGTTGGAAAAGGTTCAAAAACTTGGGCCGACCCTACTGGAAGACATCTATATGTACTTCCTGAATTCTCTTCAGCATTTGATGAAAATGATGTTTGTACACTTTGTGGAACAAAATGTACACATGAAACTGCTGGATTTGGATATGATTCAGAAAAAGATGAATATTTCTTCCAATGTTATGATAAGTGTGCTCATGAAGTAGATATTGTTTCATATGCTGAAAATAGAAAACTCATTGCTGATTTAAGAAAAACATATGATTCCTTTACTGATGAAGAAAAAGAAAAGCTTCCAGCAGAAAAGCTTGCAAGACTTGAAAAAGCTGAATCTATAATTGCTATTGCTGATGTTGAAGATTTAATAACTAAACTTCCAGCAGCAGCTGATGTTACTACTAACAAAAAGAATGATGTTTATGCTGCTAGAACTGCATATGAAAATTTGAAAAAAGAAGATAAGAAAGAAGTTAATTCTGAGTTAGTAGAAAAACTTGAAGCTGTTGAATTAGTTCTTGCTCAAAAACTTGTAGAAGAAGAACTAGCTAAATTACCAGAAATAGATCAAATAACTACACAAAATAAAGGCGTAATTGAAGCGGCAAGGGCGGCATATGATAAGCTTAATGAAAAACAAAAAGAAAATTTCCCAAAAGAAATTCTAGAAAATCTTCAAAAGGCAGAAGCTTCATTAGCTATTGCAGTAATTAATGAGGAACTAGCCAAATTACCTGAAGTAGATCAAATAACTCTAGATCATCGAAATAGTATTGAGGCAGCAAGGAAAGCATATGATTCTTTATCAGATGAAGATAAAGCTAAAATAAGCCCTGAAAAACTTGAAAAATTAGAAGCAGCAGAAAAGGTGCTTGCTAATGATATATTTAATTATGAACTAGACAAATTACCTGAATTAGATCAAATAACTCTAGAACATCGAAATAGTATTGAGGCAGCAAGAAAAGCATATGATTCTTTATCAGATGAAGATAAAGCTAAAATAAGTCCTGAAAAACTTGAGAAATTAGAAGCAGCAGAAAAGATACTTGCTATTTTGATAATCGATGATGAAGCCAAAAAATTACCTGCTGAAATTGGAGATATCACAATAGAAGATAAAACTACAGTTGAAGCAATTAGAAAAGCATACGAATCATTATCAGATGAAGATAAGGCAAAAATTGATCCTGAACTAATTGAAAAACTAGAGGCTGCAGAAGCAATAATTAATGACATAGAAAAGGCTGCTGAGATGGAAAACATAATTGACGAATTGCCTTCTCTTGATGTTTTAACTCTTGATGACTATGATGCAATTTTAAGTGCTAAAGCTAAATATGATGCATTAACAGAAGATCAAAAAGGTAGAGTAGCTTTAGAAGAGTCAGAAAAATTAAATGCTATTTATAAAAAAGTTACTGATATAAAATTAGCTAATGATTTTGAGACTATTGTTGATGAATTAGGTGAGATTTCTTATAACAACGAAACAAAAGCTAAATTAGATGCTGCAGTTAGTTTTTATAATGGATTAACAGAAGACCAAAAAGCTTTAATTGCTGATGAATATCAACAATTACAAGCAGCTATAAAGGATTATGAACAAAAAGAATTAGATGCAACTCGCCATTCATTAGTTGATAATACTACTAATGTATCAATTGAGACAAATACTGGTAGAGGTATCCCTAAAGATGTTAGTATGAGTGCTTCATCTTCAACTAAAGTTCAAGCTAAAGAAGGAACGCAAGAATATAATAATATTGTTTCTAAATTAGAAGGTATGGCAATTCACACTGTATACAGCATTAAATTAACACATGTTGTTGATGGTGTTGAAAAAGAAGTACAACCTTCAGACATCCAAGCAGGAATGAAATTAATTATTAGATTAGCTATTCCTGAAGGTGTAAATTCAAAAGAGGCAAGAATACTACATATCCATGATCAAAACAATATGGAATTTGTTGAAAATGTTAAAGTAGAAGGTAATGAATTTGTTTTTGAAGTATCAAGCTTATCTGAATTCGTTATCGTTGTTATGGTACATAGTTTCCCTGCATGGGCTGTTGTATTAATTATTTTTGGCGCATTAATTTTGCTTTGTGGTATTTGTTATTTATTATTATTCTTTGTATTCAATAAATGGATGGATAATAATGGTAAGAGAATTAGAATCTTCAAATTATGGAAGAAAAATAATAAATTTAAAGTACTTACAATGTATTTAACTATTAAAGAACTTGATGAAGAAGAGCTTCTAGAAACTAAAGATGCTGGTGAAGAGCCTAAAGAAGTAGAAAAGGTAGAAAAACCAGTAGAAGAGCCTATTGTAGAAGAAGTTATAGAAGAAAATGAAGATAGTGAAGATGAAGAAGTTGTTGTTAAAGAAATTGATGGTAGGTTCTATCGTTTAATGTATAATAAATCATTTGTAGCTAAATTGATTCAAACAAGTGATGAAGCTAAAGATTATTATCAAACATTAAAGAATTATGCTTTATCTTATAAAGATACTACAAGCCGTATAAGCTGGAATTATGATTCAATTAATAGAGGTCGTATTAATTTAATTAAATTTAATATTAAGCGTAAACATTTATATGTATATTTCGCATTAAATGCTGATGATTATGCTGATACTAAATATAATTTAGTAAAAGTTGAATCTAAGAAATACGAAGCAGTACCTGCAATGTATGCAGTTAGAAATGATCGTAATTTGAAATATGCTATGGAATTAATTGATATACTATGTGGTAGTAATGGTATAGAAAAAGGTGAATTGAAGAATGAAAATTATTATTTACCTTATGAAGATACCGAATCTTTACTTGCTAGAGGATTGATTAAGGAAGTAAAGACTTCTATCCAAGAAAAAGGACAACAAGTAAAGGTTAGAAAGGCTGTATCAGCAACAGAAGTTAACAATCTATTATCAAATGAGAACGCAACTGATATGATCATTGATGCTAGAAAGAAAACTAGAACAGGTAAAAAAGGTGTTATTAATGTTTCTGTTCTAGATCAAAACTTTAATGATGGTGATACAATCACAATTGAAATCTTAAAAGAAAGAGAATTAATTGCTAAAAACATTGAACAAGTTAAGGTTTTGGCTACCGGAACATTAACAAAGAAATTAAATGTCGAATTACAAGATTATTCAATTGAAGCAGTTAAGATGATTGTTCTAACTGGCGGTAGCGTAAAAAGAGTATAATAAAATCTGAGTCAAACTCCTATTGAACTGAGTTTGGCTTTTTTTTACATTATAAATATGTCCTATGCTTGTCCCATTCATTCGATTAAAATAAAGAATAAATGTTTTTTTGATATCATATATATGATAAAATATTTATTGATGTCTAAAACCAATAAAAGGAAGTGGTAAATATGATATCTATTACCGATAAAATTAAATATATTGAATCATCAAATGATCCACTTTCTGCTGAAATTGGAGTTATAGATTCAAATGGCGAAAAATGGTTGTTTGATGTTGGTAATGATAAAACAAAAATAGCTGAATTAACTGATACATATAATGTTGTATTATCTCATTTTCATCTAGATCATGTTGGTAATCTAGATGATATAAAAATTAATAAATTATATGTATCTAAATTTACTTATGAACATACTAATAGAGGTATTATTGTTGAGGATGATATCTATATAAATAATCTTCATATATTTTTAGTTCCATCTAGTCATACTAAAGGATGTTTAGGCCTTGAAATTGATGAGGAATATGCATTTTTAGGAGATGCGATATATAGTAAATCAAATGATGAATTTTATATTTATAATACTCAGCTATTAAAAGAAGAAATAGATTTATTAAAAAAATTAAAGGCTAACAAGCTACTTGTAAGCCACGAGAAAGGATTTATTTTAGATAAAGAAGTTGTTATATTAATGCTTGAACAAATATATGCATTAAGAGAAAAGGATAATCCTTTAATATTAGTCCCAAAAAGATAAAATATTTAATTAATGTAATTAATTAGTGAAATGGTGATAGAAATGCAAACGCTTTCTATCATTTATTTTATTGACAATCCTTACATAAGAAATATAATAAATGACGTAAAAATGATTAAATAGAGGAGCAAGTTTCATTAGTACTTGATTGAAGGGGCACCTGATGATATCAAGGAAAGGGAGAATTTGCCGAAACACATTTGAGGCATCAAATGTAGTTGGGACATAGTCATAATAGGCTATGGACTCCTACAATATATGTTGTAGAGGAGCTATTAATGTATCTAT
Organism: Acholeplasmatales bacterium; assembly: GCA_017454375.1. GTDB lineage: Bacteria > Bacillota_I > Bacilli_A > Acholeplasmatales > Anaeroplasmataceae > Anaeroplasma. Next base: position 19,579 of record JAFTDB010000001.1, read on the forward strand.
ATTTTTCCTATTAAAATTATGGTTGCATTGATGGTGCAATCATTTTTTTATTGTCTAGGAGGAGAGAAAGATATGTTTAAAAAATTATTTGGTTTCGTTTTTTTATTCCTAACTTTGTTTGCAGTAGCTAGCTGTAGCCAAGGTAAAGGAAACAAGATTGTAGTAGGTATGGAATGTGCTTATGAGCCATTCAATTACACTGAGGCTACTAAGACAGACAAGAACGTTCCGATTGCGAATGTTCCTAATTCTTATGTTGATGGCTATGATGTACAAATCGCTAAGAGAATTGCTACTGGTCTTAACAAAGAATTAGAAATTAGAATGTATGCTTGGGAAGGCTTAATTCAAGCCTTAAGAGCTAATGAAATTGATTTAATCATTGCTGGTATGAGTAATACAGAAGAAAGAAGAGCAACTATTGATTTCACTGATCCATATTATCGTTCTGAAGAGGTTGTATTACTTAGAAAGGATTCAAGATTCTACAGTGCTAAAACATTAGAAGAATTTGCTGGTGCTAAGGCTGTTGGTCAACAAGGAACAATCTATGCTGATTTAGTTGATCAAATGGCAACTAAGGGTGCTCTTAAGCAAAATGAATTAGATTCAGTACCACTAATCGTTAATGGTATTTTAAATAAGACTTATGATGTTACAGTAGTTGAGCTACCTGTTGCTTTAGGAATTTGCTCAAATAATACTGAATTAGGCTATATTAATTTAAATAACTTATTCGAGGTAAGCGAAGAAGACATTAGTGTTTCAATTGGTATAAGAAAGAATTATGAATTTAAGGATGTTATCAATTCTATTTTAAAAGATATCTCTACTGAAGAAAGAAATAGAATTATGAATGAGGCAATCAATCACTAATGAGTTACGTATTATTTCCATTTGATTGGCTTTTTGATCACACATTTGGATATGTATTCCAAGGCTTCTTCTTTGTATTAAAATACATTCTTCCAGAAACATTCCATAATGTTTTTACAAAGTATGGAACAATGTTTGTTAATGGCATTAGAACTACAGTAAATGTGAGCTTGTTTGGTACGTTAATAGGCTTACTAATTGCAGTATTACTTGCATCAGTAAGGACCATAAAGCTTAAAAAAAGTGATTCAAAGATAAAAAAGACATCATTAATAATTGTAGACAAATCATTGACCTATATGTATTAGTATTCCGTGGAACACCTATGATGGTACAAGCAATGATTATCTATTATGGACTAGTTGGAATTTTAAATTTCACACCAGTTACTGCCGGATTAATCATTGTATCAATCAATACAGGTGCTTACCTAACTGAGGTTATGAAGAAGGGTATTACTACAATTGATTATGGCCAAAAGGAAGCAGCCTATAGCCTTGGACTTAGTGGATTTAAGACATTTGTCTTTGTAATATTGCCACAGGCTATTAAGAATCAAATGGCATCAATAGGAAATGAGTTTGTTATCAATATCAAGGATACATCTGTATTAAATGTTATTGGTTGTGCAGAGATGTTCTTCGTATTAAAGACATCTGCCGCAAATGATTACCATTATCTAGAAACAATGCTTGTCGGAGCGTTAATATATTTAATATTAACATTATCAGTAACTAAGATTTTATCAATCATTGATAAAAAGCTTGGGGCTCCTAAGATTGAGATATTGAGTTCAAATTAGGAGGCAAACATGATTGAATTAGTTAATGTTAAAAAAGTATTTGGTGATAAGGTTATATTAGATGATATCTCAACTAAAATAGAAGATGGAAGTGTCACAACAATAATCGGCCCAAGTGGCACTGGTAAATCTACATTAATTCGTCTTATTAATAGGTTGGAGGAATTAGATGGTGGAGATATCCTATATAACGGTAAAAGCATCTATGATAAATCATTTAAGCTGGTTGAATTAAGAAAGAAGGTTGGAATGGTATTCCAACAATTCAACCTATTCAATAACTACAGTGTTTTAGGTAATATCATAATGCCTTTAAGACATGTATTAAAGATGAAAAAGAGTGAAGCAATTGAGGTTGCTAAGCATGAACTTGAAAGAGTTGGCTTAATTGATTTTATCAATCATGATGTTAGGAATCTATCTGGTGGACAAAAACAAAGAGTGGCGATTGCTAGAACACTTGCGATGAAGCCAGATGTAATATTATTTGATGAGCCTACAAGTGCCTTGGACCCTGAGATGATTGGTGAGGTTCTAGATATAATTAAATCTCTAGCTCATGATGATATTACAATGATTGTTGTAACACATGAGATGAATTTTGCTAAGGAAATATCTGATAAAGTAATCTTCCTTGATGAAGGAAAAATCCTTAAAGAAGGAAGTAGCGATGATATCTTTGTTAATAGTGGTAATGAAAGAATTAATAAATTTCTACAAAACTTCAATAACTAATTAAAAATGCCCAGTAAAATGGGCATTTTTTAATGCTTTAGTACCATAAATTAATAATAGATTTTCTACTGAAATTATGATATAATTTCAATTAGTTTTATAAGGAAGTAGTAACTATGAATAAAGTTAAAATTATCGCTGATTCTACATGCGATATCTCAATTGAAAGATTAAAAGAATTAGATATTGATTTATTATCTTTATATGTTGTTATTCAAGATAAGCAATATCTAGATTTAGAAGAAATTAAATGGAATGATGTTATTGCGAAAGTTAATGAAACTGGTGAATTACCACATACTGCCGCAATCAATATTGATACATTTGCAACAACATTTAAAAAGTATGTTGATCAAGGCTATGATGTAATATTTTTAAGCTTAGGTGCTAATTTCTCATCTAACTATAATAATGCTAGATTAGCCGCAGAAGAATTTGATGAAGGTAGAGTATATATTTTAGATTCTCAAAATCTTTCTTCAGCAATTGGCTTAATGTTATTTAAGATGGCTGCATTTAGAGACCAAGGCTTAAGTGCTAAAGAGATTGTTGAAAAGATGGAGAAAATTATTCCTCTTACTCAAACTGAAACAGCACTTGAGACTATGCAATATCTATACAAGGGTGGAAGATGTAGTGCTTTAAAATTCATGGTTGGTAATATCTTAAAGCTATATCCAATTGTAAAGGTAGAGGATGGTGTTATCAATGTTCATAAGATTGGTAAGCTAACATTTAAGAATGCTTTAAATATTATTGCTAACGACTTTAGAAAAGAATTAGAGGCTGGTAATGTTGATGAAGATTTCATCATTATTAGTACAGTAGGAAATGAGCCTGCAAGATCATATTTATGCGATAAGGTATCACAATTCTTCCCTAAAGAAAAAATCTATTTATATGATGCTGGATGCGTAGTATCAACACATTGTGGTCCTGGTACTACTGGATTCTTCTATATTAGAAAACAAAACCCTAAAAAAGCGGAGTAGACTATGGAAAATAAATGTACGACTGCATTATGCTTCATTTATAATCCTATATATAAGGATAGAATATTATCATTTTTTAAAGGTATTTGTGAGAATGCCAAGGAAAGTGGTAATCTAATCGAATGTGGTAAAAATAAAGAATATAATGTAGATATCAACAACATGATTAGAAAAACAATATTTGATTTTCTAGGACATGAAGAAGAAGTTAAAGAATTTTTAAAGGCTAACAAGGTGGAAGCATTCTTAGAAATTGTTCCAGAAATAAAGGTTTCAGCAAATGAGTCAAAGCCTATATTATCACTTGATGATGATATTATTAAATTCTTATATACAAGTGGTATAAGAATGGATTTAGATTATTATTTACACTAAAAAAGATAGATTCATGTGAATCTATCTTTTTATTTCTTTGTGTAGAAGCAAATATCATATTTTTCTTCTTTAGTGTATTCTTCAAGCTCTTCAGTTGTTGTGTATCTTATTTCTAGATATAGACATCTATCAACCTGTTGATCCTTGAATGTGAATTCTCTTTCCACTGGGATTAATGGTTTTTCTTCATTTAGATGGAATGTGTATTTATTCTCGTTAATATCAAATGTACCATTTTGGATTTTTCCATTAGCTTCTATAGAGAATGTTTTATCAGTATAATTGATTTTAAGCTTTCCGTTTTTTAAACCATTATAATTATTATTTGAAATCAATACATTCTTTCTATCAGGATAGATAGCAGTAACAGTATATTGAGCCATTACATAAGTGAAGGTGTATGTCTCTTGAAGTGGTACCTCTATGTTTCTACCTAGAATTAATCTTTCAGTTGTAAAATCATATTCTAAACCGATTCTAGTAGGATTATTGTTATAATCTAAAATAACTTCATAATCAGTTTTCTTATATTCAAATGTGTATCCACTTATATATTCAATTCCATGGAACTTAATTGATTCCTTTGAACAGCTAACTCTACCTGTTGCGGTTTCACCATCTGGATAAGTTACTAGGACACTAGCATCATCCTTAATCTCTAAGGTGAATGTCCTACTGATTAGATCTTGCTCACTTTTTAAAGTAGTATTGCCCCAATAATAATGATATTCTTTTTTATAATTAGCTCCTACCTTATATGTACCAACATATTGTTCCAAACCATCAACGCTGTAGCATGATGATAAGAACAACGATAATATAAGTAGAAGAATAAGTAACACCTTTTTCATATTATCACCAAATACATTATATCATAGTTTTAGAAAAAAAGAAAAAGCCCAAATAATTGGGCTTGATCTTTGTTAGTGTTATTATTTATCCATTAAGAAACCAGCAAGTACGCATCCTGTAGATACAGCACCTAGTACGCCAGCAATAATAGGGAATGCAGTAAGACCGATTGTGATCTTTCCAACTTCATAGCCCCAAACTGTAGCAGTACCGCTTTGACCTTGGAATGGAACTGCTGTTAAGAATACTAAAACTGTTCCTGCAAGTAATAAAGCTGCAACTAATAAGTTAACAATTAGTTTAGAACCTTTGCTGAACTTAGCAAATACAAGTAGACAAGCAGCTAGGCCACCAACTAAGATTAGCATATAGCCGATGAATCCTAATGGGTTTCCGCCATTTCCGAAGAATGTATCAGAAAAAGATACTTGAGAAGTAGCTTCACCAATAATGATAGCCTTAGATGTAATCTTTAATTGATTTCCAAACATCATACAGAATCCTGCAACTGCACAAATTGCAGCTAAGAATCTAAAAATGTTTGCTGTGCTTAATAAACCTTTTGAGCTTTTTCTCTTTGCCATAATAACTCCTTTCAAAATTTAATTAATGATGATTATTTTACGAATTCATCAAATACGAATCCAACTAGTGCAAGAACTGTAGCTAATAATCCAAATACACCTGCTAGAACAGGGAATGTAGTCGCATTGTAAGTGATATATGCGATAGTATTAACTGAACTAGGGATTAAGAATGTGAAGATTGCACCAAGAACTAATAGGACAACAGCTACACAATTACATACATAATTGAATGGCTTTTTAACTTTAACGAATGCTAATGCACAAACACATAAAGCACCAATTAAAATTAATAAGTATCCAACGAATCCTAGTGGGCTACCCTTTAAGTATGCTGTTTCTTCAAAGAATGTTTGTTGGAAAGTATATAGACGACCAGAAGTGGCGCCTTTTACTTGGTTACCAAACATAAAGAAGAAAGCAACGATGCCTAATACAGCAGCTAATGCTCTAGAAATAAATGGTACGCTTAAAATTTTTTTCACTTAATTTTTCTCCTTTCGTACACTAATATAATTATAACATAATTATATAGTATTGTTAAAAAGATTTTTTAATATATTGACAATTTTTCAAATTTGAATATAATAATAGTTGAATAGTTGTTCAACTGTTCAAGAAGGAGATGTGTTGATATGGAAAAAATTATCAGATTCAAAGGTTTATGTTGCGCTAATTGTGCAAATAAAATAGAAAAGAAGCTTAATAAGATTAAAGGAGTGCAAGCAACTATGTCATATGTTGCTGGTAAGATCTTACTTGAGCTAGATGATGAAGTATTACTAGAGAAGGTAATTGAAGTTTGTAAAAAAGAAGAACCAGAAATGGAAATCATTCTATGACAAAAGAAAATAAGATATTGATTATAAGATTAATCATATCTACACTTCTTTGGGTTGCAGGCATTATTATTCAATATAATGTACCTAAAGAATTTAGTTATGAAACTATATTCTTATCAATCTTTATTGTTTCTTATTTAATTGCTGGATATGATGTATTGTTTAAGGCTGTTAAAAATATTTTGTCAGGTAATTTGTTAGATGAATATTTCTTAATGAGTATCGCATCTATAGGTGCTTTCTTAATTAGATTATTTGGAGACTACGAATATATCGAGGCTGTGGCAGTAATGATATTCTTCCAGGTTGGAGAGGTATTTGAAGAGATTGCTGTTGAGCGTAGTAAGAATGCTATCATGGCTACTATGAACCTTAAGGTTAATAAGGTTACATTAGATAGTGGTGAGGTAATTGATAGTGAGGATGTTAAGGTAGGAGATATCATCGTAGTTAAGCCTGGTGAGATGGTAGCTGTTGATGGTTATGCTTTGAATGCTACAACACTAGATACATCATCATTAACTGGTGAGTCAGTAGGCAGTGAGATAAGTGAAGGAGATTATGTTTTATCAGGTTCTATAAATCAAAAGAATCCACTTAAACTAAAGGTTGATAAAGAATATTTTAACTCTACGGCAGCTAAGATCATTGATATGGTAGAAAATGCTACAATGCGTAAAGCTAAGAGTGAAAAATTTATATCTAAATTTGCTCATTTTTATACACCAATTGTAGTAGGCTTAGCATTATGCCTAGCTATTATACCTCCACTAATTATAGGCCTAATTAACGGCTTTACAACAGAGCTTTGGAATGGCTATATCTATGTAGCATTAGTTTGTTTAGTAGTATCTTGCCCATGTGCCCTTGTTGTTTCTGTACCATTAACTTATTTTGCAGGTATTGGTGCGAATGCAAGAAATAAGATAATTGTTAAAGGCGGAGTTACACTAGAAACATTATCTAAGGTTAATAAAATAGTTTTAGATAAGACTGGAACATTAACAAAAGCTTCATTTAAGGTTAATAAGGTATTTGGTGATAATGATGAAGTATTAAAGATTGCAAAAGGCTTAGAGAAGAATTCAACTCATCCACTTGCTAAGGCTATTAATGAGTTGGATATCGAAGGCTATGAATTTGAAATAGAAGAGACACCAGGATATGGTATTATTGGTAATAAGGATAATATAAGATATATATGTGGATCTAAAAAGCTATTAGAATTATATAATATTAAGCCAATAGAAATAGATGAGCCTGGTAGTGTGCTATATATTTGTAAAAATGATGAATGTATCGGATGCATAACACTTGAAGATGTTATAAAGGATGAAGCATATGATGCAATAATGGATCTACAAAATGCTGGTAAGGAAGTATATTTACTTTCTGGTGATACTAAGAAAAGTGTAGAGAATGTTGCAGATAAATTAAATATTACAAATTATAGATATCAACTTTTACCACAAGATAAGGTAAAAGAGGTTGAAAATCTACTTGATAAGGATAAAAAGGTATTATTCGTTGGTGATGGTATCAATGATGCTCCAGTATTATCACTTGCTGATGTAGGTGTATCAATGGGACAGGTTGGATCAGATGCAGCAATAGAGGCTTCAGATGTAATTGTATTAAATGATAATTTAGATACATTACCTACAATGCTTAATATTGCTAAAAAGACTAAGAGATTAGTTTATGAGAATATTATTATCTCATTAGGTATAAAGGTATTTATATTAATAATGTGTATAATATCTAACCTACCAATGTTTAAAGACTTTAAATTACCTATGTGGGTAGCAATATTTGGTGATGTTGGTGTATTAATCATTGTAATATTAAACTCAATGAGAGCATTATTTTATAAGAATAAGCATGAAAAGATGGATAATTAGCGAAGGCTGATTATCTTTCTTTTTTCTTTATGTAAGCGTTTCTATAATATATTAAATGGATATTTATTATGATATAATAAATACACAAATAGCTATTTATGGAGGAAAATATATATTATGGCTAAGAAAATTGTTTCTGACTTAAATGTCAAAGGTAAAAAAGTTTTAATTCGTGTAGACTTCAATGTGCCTATGAAAAATGGCGTAATCACTGATGATACAAGAGTAAGAGCTGCTTTACCTACTATCAAGTGGGTAATCGACAATGGTGGAAAGGCAATTGTATTCTCACATTTGGGAAGAGTTAAAGAAGCTTCTGATATCGCTAAGAACGATATTACACCTGTTGCAAAGAGACTTGAAGAATTAATCGGTAAAAAGGTTAACTTTGTTAATGCTACAAGAGGTAAAGAACTTGAAGATGGCGTTGCTGCTTTAAAAGATGGTGAAATCTTAATGTTCCAAAACACTCGTTATGAAGATTTCGATGTTGCAGCTAACAAAGAAACTAAGAAAGAATCTAAGAACGATCCTGAACTTGGTGCTTACTGGGCATCTCTTGGTGATGTATTCGTAAACGATGCATTTGGTACAGCTCACCGTGCAGCTGCTTCAAACGTTGGTATCGCTGCTAACGTAAAAGAAACTGCAGCTGGTTTCTTACTAGAAAAAGAAATTAAGTTCATTGGTGGTGCAGTTGATAACCCAAGAAGACCTTATGTTGCTATCCTTGGTGGTGCTAAGGTTTCTGATAAGATTGGTGTTATTGAAGCATTAATCCAAAAAGCAGACAAGATCTTAGTTGGTGGAGCAATGATGTTCACATTCTTAAAAGCTCAAGGTGTTAACACAGGTGCTTCTAAAGTTGAAGATGATAAATTAGATTTAGCAAAAGAATTATTAGCTAAAGCAAATGGTAAATTAGTATTACCAGTTGATGCTATCACTAATAAAGCATTTGAAGATGTTCCAGGCGTAGCTAAGGACGTTGACAAATTCGCTGATGATGATATGGGCTTAGATATCGGTCCTAAGACATTAGAATTATTTGCTAAAGAATTAGCAGGTGCTAAGACAGTTGTTTGGAATGGACCTATGGGTGTATTCGAATTCGCTAACTACAATAAGGGTACAATTGGTGTTTGTGAATTACTTGCTAACTTAAAAGATGCTGCTACAATCATCGGTGGTGGTGATAGTGCTGCAGCTGCTGAACAATTAGGCTATGCTAATAAGGTAAGCCACATTTCTACAGGCGGTGGTGCTTCATTAGAATATCTAGAAGGTAAAGAATTACCTGGCATCGCTTGTGTAGATGAAAAGTAATAATAATCATTAATTATTAGGGAGTGATAAATCATGGAAAAACAAATCGTTGTTAAAAGTACAGTAGGACTTCACGCAAGCCTAGCTGCAAAAATTGTACAAGCTGCTTCAAAGTACTCTGTAGATATATTTTTGCATTATAAAACAAAAACTATTGATGTTAAGTCAATATTAGGATTAATGAGTTTAGCAATCCCTAGTGGAGAAAATGTAGTAATCGAAGCAACAGGTGATCAAGCTGAGGCTGCAATCGCTGATATTGCTTCAATAATAGGATAATAATATAGGAGTTATTTAAAAAATGAGAAAACCAATGTTGGCTGGCAACTGGAAAATGAACAAAACAAGAGATGAAGCAATCAGCTTTTGTTTAGGCGTTTCTGGAAAACTACCTCTAGATGTTGAATGTGTAGTTTGTGCTCCAGCAATCATCTTAAGAGATTTAGTAAAGAGAGCTCCATCTAATTTAGCAGTTGGTGCTCAAAACATGGATTACCATGATAGCGGTGCTTTCACAGGAGAGATTTCTCCAATCATGTTAAAGGATACAGCAGTAAGCTATGTTATTCTTGGACACAGTGAAAGAAGAGCATATTACAATGAAACTGATGAAACAGTTAATCTAAAGGTTAAAAAAGCTTTAGAATATGATTTAAAACCAATCGTATGTGTTGGTGAAGTTTTAGAAGAAAGAGAATCTAATAAAACTAATGAAGTATTAAAACGTCAAGTTTTAAAAGCATTTGAAGGTGTTGAAATTGCTAACCCTGCTGATGTAGTAGTTGCTTACGAACCAGTATGGGCAATTGGTACAGGCAAGAATGCTTCATCTGATATGGCTGAAGATGCTTGTAAATACATCCGTGATGTTCTAAGAACAATCTATGCTGATAAAGCTGATGAAATTCGTATTCTATATGGTGGTTCAGTTAAACCAGTTAATATTAAAGAATACATGTCAAAGCCAAATGTTGATGGTGCCCTAGTTGGTGGTGCTTCACTTCAAGCTGATAGCTTCGTTGAGCTTTGCAATTACCAAAAGTAATTAAATAATAATTAAGCCGTGGAAATTAATCCACGGCTTTTTTAATGCATTTAAGGCATAATAAAAAGGCGATTTTATAATCGCCTTAATATTTTACTTATTGATTACGTTAGCGTCTGGTCTAGCCCAGTTTCTACCTTCTTCAAACCAAGAAGTATATTTTGATGTAGCATCGTAATCTAATACTAAATTCTTATAGTAAGTCTTAACTGCATCAACTGATGCTTGAGTTAACTTGTAGTTAGCAAATTCAACATCTAATACAGTTGGCTTAGTTAAATCTAATAATAAGTAGTTTTGGAAGTTAGATGAAGCATATTGAGAAATAGCAGCATCGAACATTCTACCAAGTAATTTAGCAACGTCTGAGTTTAATGAAGAAGAAGCACCATTTCTTGATTGTACATAGTAAATGAATAATTGCTTGAAGTTAGCTGCTTTATCATCTTCGTTATATGCATCAGTATTAATATACTTAGTTACTGTTGCATCATTACTATCAGTATATTCCCTTAAAATAATCTTTAAGTTAGCTTGGTACTTAGTTGAGTCAGAGCTTTCCTTGTATTGAGGAGTTCTTGGGATTGAATAAGAATTCAATACTAACATATGGTAACCAAAGCTTGTTTGACATAATGCATCAATTGTAATCTTGTCAGCGAATGCTTCTGTTGAAGCAGTTGAACCTGTTAATGTACCATCATCCTTTGGATAAACAAAGTAGAAGATACCATCAGTGTAGCTTGATGATGCATGAGTATCATTATCATTAGAAGATGCAAATTTGTAAACATTCTTTACATATTCAGCAAATGGTTCAACGAAGTTAGATACAGAGCTTTCAGTGATATCACCACTAGAAGCTAATTGTTCAGCCTTTAATAGGAATGGGAATTCCTTGTATTCACTCCAGTAATGACCTGGATTAGATTTTAATTCAGCATTTTGTTCATATTGAGTAACAATATAAGTTAATACTTCATTTAACTTATTATCTTTGTAAACATCACAGATTGCTTCAAGATAAATAGCCTTAGCTAATTTAGTAACTGCAGCTTCGAATTTATCTTTAACTTCTGGATTCTTAGAAATGAAGATCTTTGGATCATCTGGATTACCATCATTATCATCATCAATATTGATTAGGATATGATCTAGGTTAATACCAAATAATTTAGAATATTCAGCATTACCAACTTCTAGGATGTTCTTTAAGAAGCTTTCGCTAGCAGAAGCATCAATGCTGTAAGTATCATTTTCTTCCTTAATCCATTCAGTGAATACTGTCTTAGCTTTATATGTATCTAATGCTTTAGCAGCATCATAATAATAAGTTAATACAGCTTCCTTAGTTGGATATCCGTAAGCATTTAATAAATATGTTTCAACACCCATATCAGCAGAATATGTAGAGTTGCCATTTGAATTGAATGTAGAAATAGCCTTATCTAAAGTTTCTTCATTTTCTTTGTGAAGATCAGAAGAGATGTAGTAGTTTTCTACATAATAATCATAATATTGGTTAGCATATTTTAAATTGAAGTAATCAGTGATAATTGTAGATTGTAATTTCTTTGATGCTTTAGCATAGAATTGTTCTACAGTATAAGAATAGTTGCCTATTTCAAATAATTTAGAAGATTCATTTGTTGCTTTAGTATCAATTAATTCATAATTATCAGTGTAATCATATTTGAACTTATATTCGAAGAATGGATCATAAATCTTAATTCCGCTATTCTTAACTAATTTCTTCTCGTTAGTTGTTACATAGCCTGATTTAGAAGCATCTACGATATCTTCTTTAATTAATGCATCATAAGTTGTCTTTTGAGCATCAGTTAATTTGTCATATGTTACTGAATCCTTTTCAGTAGCACCATGAACATCATACTTAGTTGAGTATTTGTAGCATAGAACATATTTGTTATCTAAGTTTCTTGCTTCAACTAAGAATTGACCATCTTCAAGTGTTGTCTTAACTAATTCAGAAACTGAAGAAGCTAAATCACTGAAGTCGTTTTTGTCTTTATTTACAACATATTTGAAATCATCACTGTCGATAGTAGCATTACCTGCAGTTTTGTATTCATAATAAGTGTTGTATAGTTGAATGTATTGGTTTAATGCTTCAGTAGCATCATTAGAGAAGCCTGCAGCACCAAGTACAGTATTCATTACTGTGTTTGCTTCAAGTAATGTATCAAATTGAATAACGATTGCTCTATATTCACCATATTTAGAATATGTTGTGTTGAATTGAGTTTTGATAGCTGTATCAGTGATAATGTTATTATCATTCTTTACATCTTCATCATCGTCATTTTTAACTGTCTTTTCTTCAGCAATTTGATATAAAGCATTTCTAGCACTTAATTGTGCAGCTTGTGAAATTAATTGAGTTTCAACTAAATCACCAAGCTTAACTAATGTTTCTGGAGCAACTTCGATTGCATCAGAATCAGAGTTTAATTGATAAGTAGGAGCATCCTTAGCAACGATTCTAATATCATTCTTAGTTAGTGTTACACCTAACTTAGCTTGAGAATCGATGAAAGAAGAAACCTTCTTATTTAATTCTTTTTCAGTTAATGCTTCATACTTTTCATAAGTTGTTACACCATAAATTGAAGAAGCAATAGATTCATTAACAGTTTTTAATAATTGTTCACGTAATTCAGTATATTTCTCAGCAGTTAATGTGTATAAAGAAGCATCACCCTTCTTTAATTCATAAACCTTCTTTAATGCATCCTTATCAGATACACTATTGAAGTCTTTAGTTTCAAACATTGTTTTAACTGCGTTGAATTCTGCATTGTATAATTGTTTTTTGATTTCGTCTTTTACAGCATCATAGCCTTGAGAACGTAATCTTGAATAATATTCACCAACAGATAATTTTAAATTACCTGCAGTAGCGATATCGCTATTTAATGATGAATTTAATGATCCATAAGGAACAACAGTGTTTCTTGATGAATTATTACCACAAGATGCTAAGGCTAATGTTGCACATGCAACTAATCCAAGACTTAATAATGATTTTTTAAGCTTCATAATTATTTATTCTCCTTTCCATCTTGTGAGAAAGTATCAATATTTTCATATAATTTAGTCCACCAATCCTTAAATGTATCAGATGTACCAGTTGTATCACCATTTAGTGATGCATAGCTATCTGCAACATTTTGGTTGATAACAATAATCTTAGCGAATGTTCCTTCTGCACCATTGTAAGAAGTGTTAGCAAATTTAACAACATCATATAGGTTGTCAGAAGTTACTTTATTACCAGTTTGCTTGTTGATGAAGTTAAGAAGAATAATTCTTTGAGTTTCATCACTTGTGAATCTTGTATAAACTGGAGCTAAATAATTAGTAATAGCAGTGCTGATGCTTGAAGGCATCATAGTAGAAGATCCATTAACTGCATAATCAAGAATGTATAACTTGATTTGTTCTAGATTTAATGAATCAGTTTCATTGAAGATATTATTAATTGTATACCAAGAATCATTATATTTGATCTTTACATCCTTTAAGATGTCTACTGAACCAAAGTCATCTTCAGACCACTTAGCTGAAGCTTTTGCTGTACCAGATGATACAACAATTAGGTTAACACCATCTTCAGTTATTACTGCGTTTTCAGCAGGATTAGACTCAATATATAGAGTAGGAGTAGTATCATTTATATAATATTGATAAGTCTTGCCATCCTCTGACTCGCCTCTTGTGTAATCATATAATCTTTGTTTTAGATTATAGTCTTGATCAGTAGTTGAGTTTGTAACACTGAATTCAACGTTCTTAACCTTGAATCCTAGTTTACGATATTCAGCCCATTTGTTTTCAGCTACAATTGGGTTTTCTTCATATACAGCTCTTGCTGATTCGTTAATTTCAGTAACTAAGTTAGATAAAACATCTGTATGAGATGAAGTAGAAGATTGAACTAAATCAAATACTTCAGAAACTAATGTTCTAGCAACATCGCCTCTTGTTACTTGATTTCCTCTGAATTCAACAACTTCATCCTTCCAAGAATCTGTATCTGCTTCATCATCTTCATCTCTATCCATATATACTAGGAATCTAGTACCATCTAAAGAGAAATACTTTTCATATGCTAAATCAGTATATAGCTTGAAGAATTCAGCTAAGTTAGAGTTAGAATAGTTAGTTAATAATTCACTAGATGCTTTAGATACCATATATGTATCATCAACGATTTGATCGATGTTAGCAGTGTGGAAATATAATTGTAAGAAATTGTATTTACCAATTGAAGAAGGATAACCACTTGAAGAATAGTAATCATTTGAGAAGTAGATTAAGATATTCTCGATTACAGTCTTGTAGTTCTTTCTTGCTTCATTATCTTGAAGAGCTTTCTTATAAGCTTCTGTATTCTTAATAACCTTTCTTGAAATTAGGTTAATAGCTGTATTAGCACCTGATGTCTTTTCTAGATCATCAAATACACCATAAGCAGTTGTAGTACCAGGAATCATTACTGAATCCTTATCATTAGCATCAGCAACGATATTTAAATCCCAAGTCTTGTTGTCATAAGAAATAGTAGCTAAAATGTTACCATTCTTTGCACCACCAATTGTTGAAGAATAATCAGAATTCTTTGCCTTATAGCCAATTTCAACAGATTCGTTGTAAATCTTAATGTTTACATCTTTTAACTTTTCATCAACAACGTTAGTAATCTTTGAATCAGTGATTTCATCTAGGATTAATGCATCAACGATATCGTTGAATAATTCTTTATTTTCATCTTTCTTGATGTAATTTAAGATGTCATATGTAGATAATGATGAATTGTAGAATTCTTCATAAGATTTTAACTTTTCATCAGTGATTTCATCTAATTCATCACCAAACTTATAAGCAACATAATAAGCTGAGTTAGCTGATTGAGTAGCTGTAGAATAACGAGTGTATGGGTTATCTAAGTCTTTATCATCTTTTAGCTTTAATGTTTCATAAGCATAAGTTTTGAATGTATCACTAATCTTTGATAATTCTTTTGAAGAATATGTAACTTCATCATGATTATCTTGAAGAAGTTTAGCAACGCTTGCATCATACTTTTCAACAGCACCACTGCTGTATGCAACAGTAATCCTATAAGTGATGTCTCTTAATTTATTTAAGTCATCCTCAAGACCAGTAGCATCTACGCTAGTTGGAAGCTTAGGTCTATATCCACTATACATGTAGTTATAGATTTGAAGATATAATTCAAATACTTCCTCACTTGATAGCTTATAAGCACCTTCAGAGTGGTTATTTAATTGAGAAGAAGAGAAGTCATCATAACGCTTAATATATTTACTCATTGACATTTTGTCAGCTGAATTAATATATGTTTCGTAATCTGCATCTTCATAATCATTATCTCTTAAGAAATAATATTCCTTGTTGTAAAGCTTAACACCAAATGCTCTTAAAGTACTGTTGAATTCATCATCAGTTGAGAAACGAATTAATACCATGTTTAAATCATAAGTATTAGTATATTTGCTCTTGAACTTGTTAGTATAAGTTGTGTTTTGGAAATAGCCTGTCTTATCAGCATCAGAACCATCATCGTCCTTTGCAGCTTCCTCAACATCTTCCTTTACAGCATCATAAGCTAATAATTCTTTAGCATACAATGGGAAATATAATTCTCTTAAATCTTTAGCTACATCTAATAGCTTAGCATGATCTTCTTCAGTAGCATTCTTAACTATATCATAGTAAGTTGTGCCATCAGCTAAGGCTGTCTTTTGATAAGTAGAGAAGATTTCATCTCTGTATTTATCATATACAGTTCTAATTGTTGAGTCTGCTAAAGATTCTAATCCTTCCCAATAAGATTCAATGCTGAATGATTGATTGTATACGTCCTGTACAACGTAATCCATTAATCTAGTTGTGTATTTTTCTTTAAGCTTAGTAAATTCAGCTTCAGAAGTTACACCTAGTGTAGTTTTTTCATCATCAGTTAGCTGTGCATATTCTTTATCAACTACTAATGTAATCTTATCAATTTGCTTGTATAAAACTGCATTAGTTTTTTGATTTGTAAGAACGTCTTGAACATTCCATTTCAATTCGTCCCAAAGCTCACCATTAGTTACTTTGTAACCTCCTGCTTCTGCATAGATAGCATCTCTATCAAGATTACCGTAAGTATTAGTAGCTCCTGAACAGCTAGATAATGTTACCGCTAAGGCCAATGCCATTGTTACAGTCAACGCTTTTTTGACCTTCACATTATTATTGCTCATTAATAATACTCCTTTACCTTTAATTTATAATTAACGCACGATATATCATATCACTAATTACCGCGTAATGCAACGAAAAAATTAATTTTTGGACAAAAAGATAGTTTCTTTAGAAACTATAAAAGGCTGAAAATGTGCAAACAGGCCAATTGGGTGTGAATAATGGAAAAATTGACACTTTTATTCACGCAGTTTTTGGTTTTCAAGTGACATTTTTATGAAAAGTGGTATCATAAAAATATAGGTATAAATTTATGAAATATGTGTCTTATTCAAGTGGCTCAGATGGTAACTGTGCACTACTTAGATGTGGAAAACTAAATATACTTATCGATATTGGGCTTAGTCGTAAGCAAATTGTAGAGAACCTAGAAATGGATAATCTTACTCTAGAAGACATCAATTTGATATTAATTACTCATGAGCATGTAGATCATATTAAAGCTTTACCAGTATTAGTTAAGGAAAACATTCCAGTCTATATGAGTAGAGGAACATTCTATTCAATTTCTAAGGAATGGAAAAACGCTAAGGGTAAAGAGAAAATATATGAAATACTTATGAATAGACAAGCTGATGGAAGTATTATCTTATTTGAAAAAGATAATCTGATGACTTATAAAGAATTTGAAATAGACGATGTTAAAATATTACCATTACCACTATTTCATGATGCATCAGAGACTGTAGGATTCAGAATAAAAGATAGTGAGAATACAATTGTATCAATCACTGATACAGGCTATGTCCATGAAGCTATTTTAGATGATATTAAAAATGCTTCAATTTATGTTTTAGAATCAAATCACGATCCTGAAATATTAATGGCGTCAGATAGACCTTATAATCTAAAGCTAAGAATTATATCTGATCATGGACATCTATCTAATGTAGATTCTATGTTACTACTTGTTAAATTGATGGGTGATAAGACGAAACATGTTTTACACGCCCATGTTTCACAAGAATGTAATTTAAGTCAAATAATTGAATTTGAAAGAGAAAAAATCTTTAAAGAATATGATGTTAAAACTGATAATGTTACATTTGAGGTATTAGCTCCAAGAAGAAATAAGGAGTATGTATTATGAAAATAACAGTTGTTGGTGTAGGCAGTATTAAGGAAAGCTATTTCAAGGATGCAATAGCTGAATATTCTAAAAGATTGTCTAAATATTGTAGTGTAGAAATCATCGAAGTAAAGGATGAGATGATTAAAGAAAATTCAAGTGCTAAGGATGATGAAATCGTAAAAAAAATAGAAGGCGAAAGAATCATTAAGGCATTACCCAAGAATTCTTGTAATGTATTACTTGATTTAAGAGGTAAGAAGCTTGATAGCGTAGGATTTTCTAAAATGATTGATGATATTATGAAATATGAGAATTCAAATATCACATTTATTATCGGTGGTTCTATAGGAGTATCTAAAGAGGTTTATGATCTAGCAGATTATAAATTATGCTTTTCAGATATGACTTTCCCACATAAATTGATGAGAGTTATATTACTTGAGCAAGTATATAGAGCATTCAAAATATTGAAGAATGAGACATATCATAAATAACTAAAACTTTGTAATGTAATTACAACGTATTTTTCTTTGGTTGAATAACATTTTAAAAAATGTTAAAATAAAATATAAGCGACAGCATGAATTTGGAGGAAATTATATGAGTGATGTTAAAAATTTACCAATGATTAATGAGGTTAACAAAAGAGAACCTAGAAAGGTTAAAGTATTACAATTCGGTGAAGGTAACTTCCTAAGAGCCTTCGTTGATTGGATTATTAACTCTATGAATAAGGCTGATGTATTCGATGGCGGAGTTGTTTTAGTACAACCAATGCCATTTGGTAGAGTTAAAGAATTAAATGAGGCTGATGATTTATATACTTTATATCTTCAAGGCTTACAAGATGGAAAGGCAGTAAGAACTCATGAGGTTATCAAATGTGTTCAAGATGCCCTAAATCCATTTGAAGAATGGGATAAGTATTTAGAGTATGCAGTGAGCGATGATTTAGAATTCGTTATCTCTAATACAACAGAAGCTGGTATTGCTTTTGATCCTAACGATACAGACTTTTCTAAATGCCCACAAAGCTATCCAGGTAAGCTTTTAGCATTATTAAAGGCTAGATATGAAGCTAAGAAGCCAGGCTTATTTATCATCCCTTGTGAATTAATTGATCACAATGGTGAAACATTAAAGAAGGTATTAGTACAACTTGCTAAGCACAACAACATGCCAGCTGATTTCATTAACTGGGTTGAAAATGAAAATAGATATTACAATACTTTAGTTGATAGAATCGTACCAGGTTATCCTAGAAATGATGCAGAAGCATTCCAATTAGATTTAGGATATCAAGATAACAACATGGTTGTTGGTGAAATCTTCCATCTATGGTGCATCGATGCACAATCTGTTGAAGATAAAGAAGTTGCTAAAAAGAATTTAGCATTATTAAAATCTAAGTTCCCTTGTGATAAGGCTGGACTTAACGTATTATTCGTTGAATCTATCGTTCCTTACAAGCAAAGAAAGGTTAAAATCTTAAATGGTTCTCACACTACTTTAGTACCAGTATCTTATCAAAGTGGTATTGACACAGTAAGAGAAACAATTGAAGATCCACAATTAGGTGCATGGGTAAAAGATTTCATCTTTAATGAAGTTATCCCAACAATTGATATTCCACATGATCAAATGGTTGCATATTCTAATAGTGTATTAGAAAGATATATGAACCCATATGTACGTCATGAATTAATGTCAATTGCCCTAAATTCATGTTCTAAATATAAAGAAAGAGTACTTCCTACAGTACTTCAATATATCGAAAGAAAGAATGCACTTCCTAAGCATGCATTATTCTCTTTAGCAGCATTAATGCTATTCTACAGAGGTCAAAGAACAATCACTGGTCAACCTATCGCTTTAAATGATGATCCTAAGTTCATCGAAATGTTTAAAGAATTATGGGCAGCTCATGATGGTTCTAAGGAAGCTACTAGAAAGCTAGTTGTATCTGTATTAGGATTAAAAGAACATTGGGGTAAAGACTTAAATGAAGTTGCAGGTGTTACAGATTTTGTAACAGAAGCTCTTGATTTAATGGATAATATGCCAATGCGTGATGCTATTAAAAAATTATTTTAATTAAAGGAAAATACGCTTATGAACGATTACATTATTATTCACGAAAGTGATAATGTTGCAGTTGTATTACGCCCTTTTAGTAAGGGTGAGGTAGTTGCAGGTGTTACATTGCTTGAAGATATTCCTCAAGCACATAAGGTAGCACTTAAAGATATCCAAAAGGGTGAGGATGTTATTAAATATGGTTCACCAATTGGACATGCAACAGAATTAATAAAAAAAGGTATGCATGCTCATACACATAATATCGCAACAAATCTTGATGATGTTATTACATATGAATATAAACCTAATTATCCAAAGGTTTTAGGCTATAAATCAGATAGAACTGTTGATGTATATGAAAGAAAAAACGGCGAGTATGGTATTAGAAACGAGCTTTGGATAGTTCAAACAGTTGGCTGTGTTTCTGGTATGGCCAATGACATAATCAAAAAGTTTAAAGAAAGATATGATACATCTGCAATTGATGGTATTTATACTTTCAATCATCCATTTGGATGTTCACAAATGGGCGATGATTTAAATATGACAAGAAAGCTACTTCAAGATATGGTTTTACATCCAAATGCTGGTGGTGTATTAGTGTTTGGACTTGGCTGCGAAGAAAATTTAGTTTCAACATTCAAAGAAACTTTAGTTGGCTATGATGAAAAGAGAACTAGATTCTTAGTTGCACAAGAAGTTCATGATGAGGTTGAAGAAGGCGTTAAGCTTTTAAAAGAACTTTATGATGAAATGAAAAATGATAAGAGGGTTACAAGACCACTTTCAGTATTAAGAATTGGCTTAAAATGTGGTGGAAGTGACGGTATGAGTGGTATTACTGCTAACCCACTACTTGGTAGATTTTCTGATTTCTTAGCAATTAATGGTGCTGCAACAGTTTTAGGTGAGGTTCCTGAAATGTTTGGTGCTGAAAAGCTATTGATGGCTAGAGCAAAGGATGAAGCTACTTTTGATAAGATTGTTAAGCTAATTAATGACTTTAAGGTATATTTCAAAAATCATCATCAAGTTATTTATGATAACCCATCACCTGGTAACAAAAAAGGTGGTATCACAACTCTTGAAGACAAGTCTTTAGGATGCGTTCAAAAGGGTGGTGCATCTAAGGTTAATGATGTATTAATGATGGGTGATAGAATTAAAGAACAAGGCTTATCACTTCTTTGTACACCAGGTAATGACTTGGTTGCTGTAACTACTCTTGCATGTGCTGGTTGCCAAATGGTTTTATTCACTACAGGTAGAGGTACACCATTTGGTGGATTTGTTCCAACTTTAAAGATTGCTACTAACTCAACACTTGCTAATAATAAATCTAATTGGATTGATTATAATGCTGGTGATTTAGTAGATAAAATGGATATGAATGAGCTTTTAGAAGGATTCATTGATTTAATCTGTGATATCGCATCTGGAAAGAAGAAATCTAAAAATGAGCAAAATGAATTTAGAGAGATTTCAATCTTTAAAGATGGAGTGGTTTTATAAAATGAATATAATAAAAAAAGGGCTTCTTGCCCTTTTCATACTCTTTAGTGGATTTGTTTTTGTTTCGTGTAATCAAGCACAACAACAAACAGCCACAACAACTAGCATTGCAACTACAACTAATAATCAAGTTAATTATAATTTTAGTATAACTAGTGCTGATACATCTAAATATAAAAAATCAAATGGTTATACAACAGGTAATTATTTTGAAACATCTTTAAATAGCAAGAAATTATATGGTATTTATAGAGGTGTATTCAAAAATGATACTGATATTATTGCCTTACTTGAAAAGCCTAATTATAGCTTAAATAGTAGTGTTGAGCCATTAGAATCATCATTTTATAACATTATATCACTTGGACTAATAAAAAAGATGAAGATAACTTATCGTTTACCTTATGGTAAAGCTAAATTATATACTTCAGCTGATAAAAATTTTGATAGTGTTTTAGAATTAGATACTAAAGTGGAATATTCATCTGTTGAATTTGATTTAAATGATATTGAATATTTCAAGATTTGTGCTACAAATTCAACCTTATATTTAAGAGAAATACAATTAGCAACCACAAATGAACATAGATCATTTTCTTATTTGAAATATGATGGATTTAGAATTAATCCAGCTACATATAGTAGCGCGTTGGTATCAGGTGTTACAAAGCGTAGTATTCCAACAAAGATTACACCAAATAATGATACATATACAATAGCTTCATCTAAAGAATATACATATTATGATCAATATGAAGCATTATCATATTTAGAACTTCATGGAAAAGATGAATTGTATGATGAAATGGTTTTAACCAATCCTGTTGATGTTGCAAATTACTATATGCTTTTTAATACATGGCCAGTTAATTATATGAATATGGATGATGCGCTTATTTGTTATGAAGATGATGCTTATTCATTCATGAAGGATGATATAAGATGTGTATCTGCCTATAGTAGAACAAATGGATATGTAAAAACAGTTCCACTAAATATGAATAATGGTAATATATTATATTACGAGCTTGATTTAAAATTAGATAATTATAGTCCAAATAGTAGAAGTGTTGGTAGATTAGTTGTATTTACAAATGGATTTGATAGTGATGGCTATTCAAATAGTCCTGTAATTGTTTATACGGATGATCATTATGCAACATTTAAAGAATATAATAATGCAGGAGAATTTTTAGAAAGATTTAATGCTGAAATTAATCCTACATCATATTATTGGAGTAATGTTAAGACTTTAAGTTTACAAAATTAACATAAATTTTTAAAAGGAAACGAGGATGAAAAAATGAAAGAATTTATGGACAAGGATTTCTTGTTAACAACTGAAACAGCTAAAAAATTATATCATGAGCACGCAGAGGGTATGCCTATTATTGACTATCACTGCCACCTACAACCAAAAGAAATTGCAGAAGATAAGAAATTTAGAAATCTAGCTGAAGCATGGTTAGGTGCAGGCGATCGTTATGGTGACCACTACAAGTGGAGAGCATTACGTGCACGTGGCTATGCCGAAGATTCAATTTCTGGACCAGATGATGATTTTAAAAAATATATGCAATTTGCTGAATCAATGCCATATTTTGTTGGTAACCCATTATATCATTGGAGTCATTTAGAGCTTCGTAGATATTTCGGTATTAACGAAATTATTAATAAAGAAAATGCTCAAGTTATTTGGGATAAAGCAAATAAGAAGCTTGAAACATTAACAGCTAGAGAAATGTTATATAAATTCAATGTTGATACAGTTTGTACAACAGATGACCCAGTTGATGACTTACATTGGCATAAGCAAATGATGGCTGATAAGACATTAAAGGTTAAGGTTAGACCTGCCTTCCGTCCAGATAAGGCAATCAATGTTGAACTTTCTTGGTTCAAAGATTGGGTTAACCAACTTGCTAAGGTAGTAGGATATGAAATTAAAGAATTAAAGGATTTAGAAAAAGCTTTAGCTTCAAGAATTGATTTCTTCCATGAAATGGGATCACGTTTATCAGATCATGCATTAGATGTTGTTCATTATGCACCAGCTACTTATGAAGAGGCTAATAAGGTGTTCCATAAGGGTATGAAAGGTGAGGCTGTATCTGATTTTGAACAAGATCAATACAAGGGCTACATCTTATTATTCCTAGGTAAAGAATATACAAAGCATGGTTGGGTTCAACAATACCACATTGGTGCTTTAAGAAATAATTCTAAATCAATGCTTAAAAAGATTGGCCCAGATACAGGCTTCGATGCTATTGAAGACCAAGTATATATGGAAAAGCTATCTGCACTTCTTGGTGCACTAGATGCTGAAGGTAACCTACCTAAGACAATCTTATATAACCTAAACCCTAGAGATAATTATGCATTAATGGTACTTGCTGGCTGCTTTCAAAAAGAAGGAGTACAAAACAGAGTACAAGTTGGTACTGCTTGGTGGTTCTTAGATCAACAAGATGGTATGAAGCTAAATATGGAGAATATGATGCAAGTTGCATTAATTTCTCAAACTGTTGGTATGTTAACTGACTCTAGATCATTCCTAGCATATCCTCGTCATGAATACTACAGACGTATTTTATGTCAAAAGCTTGGTGAATTAGTTGAAAGCGGACAATATCCTGCTTCAGAACTAGATACACTAGGTAAGATTGTAGAAGATATCTGCTACAACAATGCTAAAAAGTATTTTAATTTCTAGAAAATAACTAATTAAAGCCACTGATTTTCAGGCTTCCCCTGAATTTTGGCGGCTTTTTATTTTTACACATAAATGATAGAAAAACTGCAAACGCTATCATAATTATAGTAAAATAGTCAAAATAAAAGTCATAATTTCAATAATTTCTCTCACACTATCATTTTTAAAAAAACTAATGTTTTTTTGTAGTAAAATACTATATTTTCGCATTACAAGTGGCTTTATTTTCAAAAACGTTATACTTTTTTATTGACTTTAAAACTATTATAGTTATAATAGATTTTAGAAATGAAAGCGTATACATGACGCGTTTTCAAAAAAGCATTTTTCAAAACGAAAGGGGAAATATAAAAATTATGGTTAAGAAATTTGCATTTTTAGGTGCTGCTGGACTTGCTGCATTAAGCCTAGTAGCATGTGGTGGAGGTGCTAGTACACCAACTACAACAACTGGCACAACAACAGCAGAAGGAAAATTAATTAAACTAGAGTATTCTGGTACTGGTAGCAACAAAGAATTCAACCTACAATTATTTGAAGACTTTAAAGCTGACAGAAAAGCAAAAGGCGATAAGAATACATATGAAATTACATATGTTGAACACGGCCCAGATAAAGTTGACTCAGAAGTTCTAGACTGGGTTGTTGGACCAGATGTATTTGAATTTGCATCAGACAAAATCACAGAACTTTACAAAAAAGGTGCATTAGCAAAAGTAACTGGTTCTAATGCTGAATTTGTTGAAGAAAGCAATTCAGAGCTAGGTGTATCATTATCTAAGTTCAATGATCAAATCTATGCTTATCCTTATACAGGCGATAATACTTATTATTTACAATATGATAAGTCAAAATTAACTGCTGATGATGTTTCATCTGTTGAAAAACTATTAGCTAAGGCTCAACAATTAGAAATGAAAGTCGGCTACACTTTAAAAACAGCATTCTGGAGTGCTGGTGCATTATTCACATTTGGTGCTGACTACAAAGTAACATATACTGAAGATGGCGATTTAAACTCTATTACAGCTGACTTCAATACTGATAAAGGTGTTAAAGCAGCAAAAGCAATTTACAAGGTTTTAAATAGCCCAGTATGGCAAGATGCTATGGAAGCTCCAACTCCAACTAACAATTTAGTTGCTTGCTTCGCAGGTACTTGGGATATCGCAGCTTATAAAGAAGCTTTAGGCGAAAACTATGCATGTGCACCAATGCCAACTGTAACAATTGATGGCGAAACTAAACATTTAGGTGCATTCCTTGGTGGTAAATTATTAGGTGTTAACCCTCAAAGAAGTAATGGTAATAAAGACCAAGCTAGATTAGTTGCAGCTCATCAACTTGCTGTATTCTTATCTGGTAAAGAATGTCAATTAAAGAGATTTGATGACCAAGGTGTTGCTCCATGTAATAAAGCAGCAGCTGCTGAACAAAGAGTTCAAAATTCTGAAAACGTAAAAGTTTTAATCGAACAAGCTAAATTTGCTCATGCTCAAACAGCTGTTCCTGCTGGAATTTGGACTGCTCCAACTGTATTAGTTGAAGGTATGCTTGATGGTACTATTACTGAAGATGGTATCGAAGCAGCATGTGCAACATTGAATGAATCTATTAAGGGTGCTAACTAATAAATAGATTTTATAAATGATAATAAAAGGAATACATGTTTTTGTGTATTCCTTATATTTATGTAAAGGAGAAATATATGACAACAATTGAATATTTGTCACTTCCTACTTATAAAAGATATTTATATTCATTAGTTAACTTTTTCAGATCTATACCTTTAGCTATTTTTGGATTTTTTAAAGTTAAACTTGTTAACTTTTTCAAAAAGATAGGAAAAGGTATCGCTGGATATTTTACAAACTTATTTGACTGCTTTGTTAATGGTGATATAAAAACAAAATTGTCCTTTGCAATAATGGGCTTTGGACATTTATCAAGAAAGTCTTTTATAAAAGGAGCCTTGTATTTATTATACGAAATTGCCTTCATTATCTTTATGGTGATGATTGGCGCTAACGCCCTTACAAAAATATCTACATTTGGCTATATAGCTCAAACATCTTATATGGATTTGGAAACAGGTGTTGAAATTACACACTTTTCAGATGATAGCTTATTAATATTATTGAACTTTGTTATTACACTTATTTTTATTGGTATTCTAATATTACTTTGGAGTTCTCAAATTAATGAAAGCTATGAATTACAAAATTTAAATAGAATTGGTAAAGAATTAACAGACAAAGATACAATTAATAGTTTAACTGGTAAAAATTTCCATAAGGTGTTATTAGCTTTCCCTACTTTAGGTTTAATATTGTTTACATTTATACCACTTATTGTAATGATTTTGGTTGGATTTACTAACTTCTCATCAAGCTATCAAAATCCAAAGGAATTATTTGACTGGGTAGGCGTTTACAATTTCCAAAAGCTATTTGGTTTAACTGGTGGTAGTGGTTATCAATTTGCATCTATTTTTGGACAAATTGTTTTATGGACATTAGTATGGGCAATATTTGCAACATTCACTAACTATTTTATGGGTATGATTGTTGCGATGATTATCAATAAAAAAGGAATTAGATTTAAAAAGCTATGGCGTACAGTTTTAATTACTACAATTGCTGTACCTCAATTCATTTCATTACTATTCTTGTCTAAGTTCTTAGGATCTGATTTAGGTGGTTTAAATGCCATTTTAAGACAATTAGGATTGATATCTGAAAATATTAAATTCTTAGATGATGGAATGATTGCTAAAGTTACTATTATAGTTGTTAATATGTGGATTGGTATTCCATATACAATGCTAATGTGTTCTGGTATTTTGATGAATATACCACAAGATTTGTATGAATCTGCAAAAATTGATGGTGCTTCACCATTTAGAATGTACACAAGGATTACATTACCTTATATGCTATTTGTAACTGGCCCATATTTGATTTCTTCATTTGTTGGTAACATTAACAACTTTAACGTAATCTACTTGTTATCTGGTGGTAACCCTGTATTTACAACAGCTGGTGGAGTACCACTTACAGTTGATGTATATGGCGCAGGTCAAACAGATTTATTGATTACTTGGTTGTATAAGATAGCAATGACTCAAGTTAATAAGGATTATGGTGTTGCATCTGTAATCGGTATTATTGTATTCTTGATTGTTGCATCTATATCATTAATATTCTATGGCAGAAGTAGTGCCGTTAAGAACGAAGGTGACTTCCAATAATGAACAAGTACTCACCATTTTATAATGCAAAAAACTCTGGCGGTGTTAGAACTAGAAGAGCTATTTCAAAAACAATTATTTATATTATTTTGGTTATTATTTCAATCATTTGGTTGTTACCATTCGTTTATTTGGTAATCCAATCATTTGCTGTAAAATATGAAACAAATGCTATTATTCCAGCACAATGGACATTTAACAATTATGTTTCATTGTTTACAGATGAGGTATATCCATTCTGGAGATGGTATTTAAATACACTAGTAATTGCATTAGTAGTTTCTGTATTAAATACTGTATTAACACTTGTCAGTGCATATTCATTCTCAAGATTAAGATTTAAAATTAGAAAATCATATATGAAATTAATTCTTGTAATAGGTATGTTCCCTGGTTTCCTTGGAATGATTATTACTTATTACATGTTAAAACAAGTTGGTTTGGCTAATGGTATGCCAGGCTTATTCGGACTTGTGCTTGTTTATATTTCTGGCTGCGTAATGAATTATTACGTTGCAAAGGGCTTCTTTGATACAATTTCAACTTCACTTGATGAAGCTGCAATGATTGATGGAGCAAATAAACACACAATATTTTGGAAAGTTATTATGCCACTTTCTAAGCCAATTGTAGTTTATACAATTTTATTAGCATTTACAGCTCCTTGGGGCGATTATATGCTAGCATCAGTAATGGCTGGTGGTCATACAGAATTATTCAACGTTGCTGTAGGTTTACAACAAATGATGAGTAAGGCTGATGGTACAAAATACTTCCCAGTATTCTGTGCTGCTGGTGTGTTTGTATCAATTCCAATTATGATTTTATTCTTTAAATTACAAAGCTATTATGTTGAGGGTGTTACAGGAGGAGCTGTAAAAGGATAATGAAAAGTATAAAAAGAAAAGCCTTTGCAGTACTTGCCTTTGCTTCAATTTTTGCTATGTTTGGCTGTGGTGGTAATGCAACTCCATCTACAACTACAACAGAAAGCGATAGAATTGAAGAAGATTTAACAAAACCAACAATAGTAGATGATAATTATCGTAATTATTATGAAATTTTTGTTAGATCATTTTATGATTCTAATGGCGATGGAATAGGCGATTTAAATGGCGTAACTAGAAAACTTGATTACATAGCTGATTTGGGCTATACAGGTATTTGGCTAATGCCAATTAATCCATCTCCATCATATCACAAATATAATGTATCAAATTATTATACTGTCGATTCTGCATATGGAACAGTTGATGATTTGAAAAATTTGATTTCTGAATGTCATAAAAGAAATATTAAATTAATTATCGATTTAGTTTTGAATCACTCTAGTAAGGAGTGCAGCTATTTTGGCAAAGCTGTTAATGCTCATGAAAAATTTATGAATGGCCAAAGTTTAAGCGAGGAAGAAGAACAATTTAAAGACTTTTATACATTCTATGATAAAAAAACTGATGTTCCCTCAACTGTAAAAGCACATCAAGTTCAAGGTAAATCATTCTATTATGAAGGAAACTTTGATAGTGATATGCCAGAATTTAACTGGGATAGCCAATATGTTAGAGCTGAATTCAAAAAGGTTATTGAATACTATATGGATATGGGCTTAGATGGTTTTAGACTAGATGCAGTTAAATATTTCTATTTAAATAAGACTTCTAAAAATGTTGAAGTCTTATCAAAAATCAAACAATGGGCTAATGCTAAAAACCCTAAATCTTACATTGTAGGAGAAATGTGGGAATTTAGTGAAGATTTAATGAAGTCATATTATTCAAGTGGTATAGATTCATTCTTTAATTTCTATACAAGTACTTCATCTGGTTCTAACGGAATCATTAATTCAATTAACCAAGAAGGAAGACAACTTGGTAAATATTATGATGCTTTAGTGCAAAATAATAATATGGCCGGCTCAAGTATTGCAGCTCCATTCCTAGACAATCATGATATGAGAAGATATTCATCACAGGTTAGTGAGGATAAGAATAAATTTTATTATGGTTTACTTCAAATGATGAATGGTGCTACATTCACATATTATGGTGATGAAGCAGGTATGGTTGGTACAAATAGTGGTAATAGCAACCCTGATGAAAATGTTAGAATCCCAATTAAATGGGGAGAAGATGAAGGACAATGTTCTGATTTGCCGGGTGCAACTGCTGCAAACTATCCATATGGAACTGTAAAATTCTTATTATTAAATCAAAACTCAACACTTAATTACTATAAAAAGTGTCTATTAATCAGAAATCAAAATCCTGAAATTGCTAGAGGAACAGTTAGTGTTGTTAAGCAAGATAAAGAAAATTCATTATTATTTATCAAAAAAACTTACAACTCAAAATCTATAGGTATCATCATTAACTTCTCACAAACTGAAGCAAGAGATGTAGATTTCTCAGATAGTGGCTTTACACAGGTTGTTGGCCAATTAGTAGCAAATACAAAAACAGACTATATTAAAAAGACTGGAGAAAAATCAATTAATCTTCCAGCATTTAGTATAGCAATCGTTAGATAAAGGGGTAAGGTATATGGCTAATTTAAGATTAGAACACATTTACAAAGTTTATCCAAATGGTACAAAAGCTGTTTCAGACTTTACAATGGATATTGATGATAAGGAATTCATTGTATTCGTTGGTCCATCAGGCTGTGGTAAATCAACTACACTTCGTATGATTGCCGGTCTTGAGGATATTAGTGCTGGTGAGCTTTATATTGATGGGAAAGTTGTAAATGATATGGAACCAAAGGATAGAGATATCGCAATGGTTTTCCAAAATTACGCATTGTATCCACATATGACAGTTTATGAAAATATGGCATTTGGTTTAAAACTAAGACATGTTTCTGCTGAAGAAATTCATGAAAAAGTATTGTGGGCTGCAAAGGTATTGGATTTAACTGATTATCTAGATAGAAAACCACGTGCTATGTCTGGTGGTCAACGTCAAAGAGTTGCCTTAGGTAGATCAATTTTAAGAAATCCTAAGGTAATGCTACTAGATGAGCCTCTTTCAAATTTGGATGCCAAATTAAGAGGACAAATGCGTACAGAAATAGCTAAACTACATGATCAATTACAAACTACATTTATTTATGTAACACATGATCAAGTAGAAGCTATGACATTAGGTACTAGAGTAGTTGTTATGAGACTAGGCCGTATCATGCAAATTGATACACCTAAGAATTTATATGATTATCCAGATAATTTATTCGTTGCTGGATTCATTGGAACTCCACAAATGAATTTCTTTAAAGCAACAATGACTAAGAATGGAGCAAATGTTGATATTAAATTCTTATATAGTGATGAAGTATTAACTATTCCTCATGCACTACTTTCAAAGGTTAAACAAAAATATTTCGACGGACAAACTGAAGTTACAGTTGGTGTAAGATGTGAGCATCTATCAATTGAAGAAGAAGTTGTTGAAAAATCAAAATATTTAATTAACGCAAAGATTTCTCATTTTGAGGAATTAGGCAATGAAACATTAATTTATGCTGATATTAACAAAGATGGTGACGGCTTTGGCGAGACTAATACAAGAGTAATCATCAAATCAACTTCTGATCATGACCTAAAGAAGGGCCAAATGGTTAAGGTTGCTGTAAATGTTAACAAGATGCATATATTTGATTCAGTTACTGAAAACAATATTAATCCACGTGTTCCACAAGAGAGCGTTGTTGAAGGCGTAGTTAAGGGTAAGGAATTATCAATTGATGGAGTAAAATTCAAAGTTCCTTCTTCAATTGAATTAGCTGATGGAACTTATAATTTAACTATTCCAACTTCAGCATTACTTCTTAGTGAAGGAAGCCAAAAGGTTTCTAGCGTAGAAAAGGTTGGTAAGACTCAAGTTTTATCATTCAAATTAAAAGACCAAGTATTATTTACAACATGTGATGCTTCATGTGATGTTAAGGATGCATATGGCTTAGGATTTGATTTTACTCAACTTGAATTTATCAAAGATGGTCAAGTTGTTAAAGGTTCAATCGCTGAATATGATAAAATTAATTCAATGTTTATTAACCATGAAACAGCTAAAGGCTTTGTTGGTGATAAATATGATGAATTACTTAAAAATCGTATTAGCGCAGTTGAAGAAAAATTCAGTAAACTTATCGGTGATTTAAATGCTAAGCATGAAAGTGACTTAGCTGCTGCAAGCAAGGGCGTTGATGCTTCTGCAAATGCTGCTAAAGTTGCTGAGGCAAAAGCCAAACTACAACAAGAATTAAAAGCAAAGAAAGCTGAATTCAAAGAGCAAACTGCTAAAGTTACTGAGCAATATAAGAATATTTCAAAAGAAGAAGCTCAAAAGGTATGGAATACATACGAAGATATCAAGAATAAAGAAATTGCTGACTTTGAAACATTTAAGCAAATCAATAAGGATAAGGATGCTTATCGTAAGAGAGCAATCGAATTCAGAGATTTCAAATCTAATTTTGCACTTGAAAGAAAAAATGAAGTTGAGAAGAAACTTAATGCTTGTGCAATTGATAGAGATACTGAATTGAGTACTATTAAGGGCGAATACAAGCGTCAAGTAAGAGACCTAAAGAAGGAATATAATGAATTAGTTCTTGCTTGTGATAAAGAAAATAATCCACAAAAATATATTGATAAGGATTACAAGGCTGAATTAGCTAAGTTAACTGAACAATATAAGATGGAAAAGACACTTGCAGGTATTCTATTCTTCTTTAAAACTGGTGATCTTGTAACTTTATCATCTGATGTAATTTCAAATAAGATGATTCAAAGCTTAGGTATCAAGGTATTTACTAAGCAATATATTCTTGAAATACCTCATGATGCATATATGCTATCTGATGAAGGTATCGAAGTTGAGGTTAAAGAACTTCTTGATTATGAAACTAAGCGTTTCTTACATTGCGTATATGACAATGGCACTAGCCAATCAGACTTATATGTAGAAACAGAATTAAAAGAAGTTGCTGATAAAACAATTAAGTTAGCATTTGATGTTAATAAAATCCATGTAACTGAAAAATCACTTGATATCAAGATTTACTAGGAGGTGTTCTTATGAAGAAGAAACGTTTGTTACCATTCCTCTTATTATTATCACTTCCACTTGTTTTATCATCTTGTGATGGTAAGAATCCACAAGGCGGATATATATCAGCTGATGAAGTTACAAAAATTGTAACTAAGTTTGATACAGCTGCGACTTATAATTCATATCATGTAGAAGGTACGCTTAATTTCTTTGGAAATCCAAAGCAAGAAAATGGTGAAGATAATATTAGAGGTAGTGTCTCTAAGGATGTTACATTCACTGATTCATTGGATAAATATGATAAGAGTAAAGCTGCATCATATTATTTAAGTGTTCCTCTTCACATAACATTAACATCATGGAATAGTGAAGAGAAGAATAATAGTGATATACCTTTATCTACTAAATATCAATTAGAGGCAAAGATGTATCGTGTTGCCGGATTAGATAATGTATATTATTATGCAAATGAAATGGGTGGATTAACTGCTAAAACATTTGCTGTAAATAAAAACTTAATTATTAATGATGGTAAATATCAAGAATTACAAGCAAGAGCTAAATGGAATGTAGAAGTTGTATATGATAGTCATGGCTACTTAGTTAAAGAGTCATTTGCAACCTTAAATTCTAATTCAGGCAATCCTGCAGATTATTGTAAGGGTGAAGCTACATATACATTTGGCGCTTAATATGAAAAAAATTTCTTTATTATTTTTGGTATTAATACTTGCTTTAGTAAGCTGTAGTCCAAATATACCTGATGGTCCAATAAAGGATTTTGTTTATAACATTTCATTTGATAAGACATTTGAACACATAAAATTAGGATATGCGAATATTGAGACAACCTATACTGAAAATGATGTACAAACAGGTACAATCAATATAGGGATGTATTATTCAAGGACAAATAATTATTTTTATCAAATTACTGAAGTAAGTGGCAGTTATGTGGGCACAGATTATTCTTATAGTAAAGAAGAAGTATTACTTTATAAAGAAAATAATGAATTGCACACATTTAAAAAAACTG
Source organism: Acholeplasmatales bacterium (assembly GCA_017454375.1). GTDB lineage: Bacteria > Bacillota_I > Bacilli_A > Acholeplasmatales > Anaeroplasmataceae > Anaeroplasma. The sequence goes on from JAFTDB010000001.1 coordinate 52,919, forward strand.
ATGGTGTATTAACTAAGGATGCATTTTCAGATACAGATTATGAAAAATATATGACCAATTATTTTTATGCGACATTAACAGCAGGATATCACCGTGATGGAATGTATTATGGGGATTATGTTATTGCTAATTGTGCTAAATATTATAATTTGTTTTCTTTAAATGATGCCAAAGATACTTTGACTTACAAGGTTAATACATTACAAAAAAGTCCAAATGGAGATGAGGTGGTAGTCATGCACTACTTTGAGGTTGATCCATATGGGATGCTTAAAACCCTTAATTCTAAATCATTAGTAAAAGGTAAAAATCAAGTAATTAATACAACAATTAAATGTTTTCCAAATCAAAATTTTGAAATGAAAAAGGATACGGATTTATGAAAAATATAATGAAAAAAGTATTTGGGTTGTCATTGGCTTTAGCTGGAGTATTAACAGTCGTATCTTGTGGTGGTAATAATAACCCTACTACGACTCAAACACCTACAACTACTCCAACACAAACTACGACACCAACAACTCAAAAAACTGCCGATAACGATCCTCCTTCTACAGAAGATGTTGGTTTTACTATTCACTTTAATAAAACTGGTATGACTGATGATAAGTATAAATACAATATTTGGATGTGGGAAAAGGGAAAAGATGGTGGTGATTATGATTTTACTGGTGAAGATGATTATGGTTTATATGCAAAATATAAATTCAGTGATTTTTCATCTACACTTAGAAATAATTCACTAGGCTTCATAGTTAAGGATAATAAACCATGGTCTGAAAACCCAACAAAGGATGTTGATGGTGATAGATTTATTGTGTTTGATAATTTCCAAAAGAATGAAGCAGGATATTTCCAAATTTATTTAAAATCAGGAGATAAAGCAATGTATTCAACTTCAACTGGTGTGGTTGCTGATGAAATTACATATTTCAGCTTAGCTCACTCAAATAGAAATGGTTACCAAATTTGGTTCCAAACAAACAATGATTTCTCTAGCTTTGAAATCAAAGATGGCGATACTGTATTATATTCAAATACAGTTGGAACTGATAAGCTAGATGCATCATCTACTGCCAAGAGAAAAATATTTAATATGGGTAATGAATTACCAGATATTATGTCTTCATATACATTAAATGTTACATTCACTAATACTGGTAGAACAATGAGCAAGCTAGCTGACACATCAATTCTTTATGATACTGAAGATTTCAAATCACAATATAGCTATGATGGTGAGCTTGGTGCTATTTATACAGCTGCAAGCACAACATTCAAGGTTTGGTCACCAATATCTACAGCTATCACTTTAAGAGTATATGATTCTGGTACACCTGCTAACCTAACAAATGGTTCAGATGCACATACAGACTATACAATGACTAAGGGTGAAAAGGGCGTATTTAGCGCAACTGTAAGTGGCAATTTAGAAGGTAAATATTATACATACATTGTTACTAATGCTACATATCAAAATCAAGAAATCGTTGACCCATATGCAAAATCTACTGGTATCAACGGTTTAAGAGGTATGATCGTTGACTTCTCTAAGACAAACCCAGCTGGTTGGGATACTGTTTCTGTTAAGCATACTAATTCACAAAATTTAACAGTTTATGAAACACATATCGCTGATTTAACTAGCTCAACTACATGGGGTGGTACAGCAGAAAATGCTAAGAAGTATGTTGGCTTCTATGAAGCTGGTACAACTTATACAAAAGATGGCAAGACTGTAAAGACAGGCTTTGACCATGTTAAGGAATTAGGCGTAAATGCTGTTCAAATCATTCCATTCTTTGATCAAGCTAATGATGAAAGAGAAGGACATGTTGAATTTAACTGGGGTTATAACCCACTTAACTACAACTCACTTGAAGGCTGTTATTCAAAGAATCCATATGATGGATATGAAAAGATTAAAGAATTCAAGAATTTAGTTAAGGCTTATAATGATGCCGGTATAGATATCATTATGGACGTTGTTTATAACCATGTTGCTGGTCTTGAAAAATCTAATTTCGATGTTTTAATGCCTAAATATTATTTTAGATATTCTTCAGGTACTCCATCTAATGGTAGTGGATGTGGTAATGAAACTGCATCAGAAAGAGCAATGTATCGTAAGTTTATGATTGATTCTACAGAATTCTGGGCTTCAGAATATAAACTTGGTGGATTCCGTTTTGACTTAATGGGTATTCATGATGTTGAAACAATGAATCAACTTGTTAAGAATTTACATGATAATGTAGATGAACATATCACAGTTTATGGCGAACCATGGGCTGGTGGTACAATCGCTTATAGTGGTTCTGTAGCAACTCAAGCATCACTTAACAAATTTGTTGATTTCGGTTGCTTCAATGATAAATTAAGAGATGCCCTTATTAAAGGTGGCTTAAGCGGTATTTCTGAAAAAGGTTGGATTACTAATTCATCTACAGTAGGTACTGGTGATGTAACTGCAATCATTAATGGTATTAAGGGTATTATTCAAAATGGTAATGATCCTTATAAAGCTGTTAATTATGTAACTTGCCATGATAATTACACACTATATGATAGAATCAAGGCTGCTGGCATCACTGATGAGGCAACAATTAAGAAGATGGCTATGCTAGCTAATAGTGTTGTATTCACAACTGATGGTGTTACATTCATGCTAGCAGGTGAAGAATTCTTAAGAACTAAAGGCGGAAATAGTAATTCTTATAATTCATCTTATAAGGTTAATGAACTAGATTATTCATTGAAGATTAAGAATGCTGATATGTTTGAAAACTATAAGAAGTTAATTGCTTTAAAAACAACTACATCAGCACTTGCAATGGGCAAAACTGATGCACAAGCAATTTCTGTTACAACAAATGCTACTAAATCAATGATTTCATATAAGATTTCTGATGCAGAAAAAGAATATGTAATCATTCATAGCAATGGCGTTGGCGGACCAAAGAACATTGATTTAGAGGGATACACATTATATCTTGATACTCTAAATCTAGATGGCTTTACATTATCTGCTAATACAACAATTAATCCATATCAAACTATTATTGCATATAGAGTTAAGTAGATTTTAAAATCGATTATGATTTTAAATACATAAAAAAGGCACGAACTTGTCTATAAGAACAGAAATGTTTTGATGTTCAAAAGACTTTTTATGAAATTCAAGGGGAGGAAATTTAAAGAAATGAAAAAAGTAAAAAGTATTTTATTTGGTCTTGCTGCTGTTTCTGCAGTAGTCGGACTAGCAGCTTGTGGTGGTGGTAATACACCTACAACAACACCAGCTCCAACAACTACAACTCAAGCTGAAAAAGTATATGAAAGTGATAATACTAAGCACAGAGTAGTAATTAATGCAACAGCTGGTGAATATGGTGACTGGGAAGCTCATACTTGGGGAAACTGGACAGTTACTAAGGAAGCCACTTTAAAAGAAAAGGGCTCAAAAAATCATACTTGTACAGTATGTGGTAAAAATGTAGTAGAAGAAATAGCAAAATTAGTTCCAGAAGCTGGTCATGCTACAGAAGCTAAGGCAGTTTATGCTGTTGTACCAGCAGAATGGACAAATGCTAACATTTATTATTGGTCAAAAGGCGATGCTGATCATGCTGATGAAGAAGAAATCGTAGCTGCATCTAAGACTTCATGGCCAGGCGAAGCTATGACATTAGTTTCTGAAGCTGACCATCTATATGGCTTTATAGTTCCAGTTAATACTTACCATGTAATTATTAACAACGGTTCTACACAAACAATCGACTTAGACTTCACACCTGACTATAATAAGTTAACTTTATCTGAAAAGAACTCTGAAGGTAAGTACATTGTTGATTATGACAACTATACTGCAAAAGCTACAGATCCTGAATTAGCTACAAAAGTATTCGTAGAATATGATTTATATATCAAATTCGAAAAAGAATTAGCTGATGGTGAAGTTCCACATCTATATTATTTTGGTGGAATGGATGCAGGTGCATGGCCAGGAGTTGAATTAGATACACTTGATGAAGTTACTGGTCAAGAAAATATGTATAAGATTCATGTTACTGCTGATTCAACATTCATCGTTAACTTAGGCGAAGGCAAGATGCAAACAATCAATTTAAAACCTGTTACATCTGCTGAAGAAAATGTTATCGTAATTAAAAATGCTACTGAAACAGTTCCTGATGGAACAGATGCACAAGGTCAACCTAAGACTAAACAACAATTAGTTGCAGTTATGGGTAAATATGCTGATGGCAATATCACTGAATTCGAACCATTAAAGCTTTATGTTAAGATGGAATATGAATTAGAAGATGGTGATGTTCCTCATATGCATTCTTGGGGTAGCAAATACGAACATGAAGCTTGGCCAGGCTTAGAAATGACTTTAGTTGATGATACAACTAATGTTTATGAAGTAGTATTACCTTATGGTTCAACTGGCTTCATCGTAAATCTTGGTACTGGTAAGCTTCAAACTAAGAACCAATCATTATTAACTAAAGATCATCAAAATGCATTCATTATTAAAGCTGATACAACTACAGAAGGTGAAAATACAAGATTAGATGCTGCTCCTGCAACTTATGCAAATGGCACATTTACTGAAATCGAAGTTATTCCACTAACTGCTGAAGGCTTCTTTGTTAAAGGTACTATGAATGAATGGAGTGACAATAATGACTATGCATTAACTCCAGCTCAAGATAAGCAATCTGCTACAATTACTTTAAATCTAGAAGCTGGCGCTAAATTCAAAGTTGCAGTTTCTTCTTGGAATCCTGAATGTGGTTATGTTTCTACATTACCTGAACAATTCAAGGCAGATGGTTCTAATATTGAAGTAGTTACTGCTGGTAGATATACAATCACTGTAACTATCGTAAATAACGAACCAGTATTATCAATTACTGCAGTTCCTGCTAACTAATTAATAGTTAATTATTAAAAAATCGTGCAATCCCGTAGGGGTTGCACTTTTTTTGCTTATTTTTTTCATATATGGTAAAATATAAATCATTAGGGAGGTGATTAAATGGAAAATGAGGTAATGCTTCATATTGTTGATTTAAATGATTATCCTGATTTTGATATTGATAGTCTATCTTATGTAACAAAAGAAGATATGATGGAAGCTAAAAGATATAAACAGCTTCAAGATTTACAACAACATTTAGTATCACAATATTTCAAGAGAAAATATGTTCCAGATTTTTATAATCTACCTTCTGGTAAACCTATATCACATACTAAATGCTTTAACATATCTCACTCCCATAATTTAATCATCTATGCTGAGGCTGATGTCAATGTTGGTATTGATATTGAATTAGTTAAAAAAAGTGATGATAGAATTAGAAAATATATTTCTAATGATAATGAATTTGAATTCATTAAAACTGATGAAGACTTTTATAGAATATGGACTTCTAAGGAAAGCTTAGTTAAATGTTATGGAAGTGGAATAGTTGATGATGTTAAATCTATTCCAGCTATTCCTATTAACGGAAGAAAGTTTTATAAAGAAGAAAAATTCTATACTAGAAATTTAAAATATAATGATTTCATATTATCTATAACAATTAACAAAGATGAATATTTTGAAATCAATTTTATAGAAGAAGAATTAGAGTTTAACAAATAAAAAAGAGTTGCTGAAATAATCAGCAACTCTTTTGTTATCTACTTGATCTCCAAGCCATTCCAATGAATGCTAGTACAGCAATCATAAAGGCAATGACTAAAACTGTTAAGATAAACTTTTTCATGCCTTAGTACCTGGGTTAATATCCATAAAAATAGGAATAATCATTGGCTTACGATCTGTCTTCTCGTAGATTAATCTACCTAAGAATTCAGTTAAGCCGGTTTTTATTGTTAGAAGATTTAGAAGCTTCATCTTTTTAAATTCAGCTTCTACATATTTTTTAACTTCTGTTAAGAATGATCTAGTTAATTCTTCATTATCCTTCATATAGATGAAACCACGTGATACAACCTGTGGTTCAAGTGGGATTGTTTTATTCTTTGAATCTATTGTTAGGATTACCGCAAACATTCCATCTTCTGATAAGATTTTACGTTCCTTGATAACGATAGAAGAAATATCGCCTATACCACTACCATCGATATAAACCTCACCAGATTGTACATGACCGTTAGGCTTAGCACCATCTTCGTTGATAGTTAATACATCACCATTTTCCAAGATGAAGCAATTTTCAGGTTTAACACCTGTTTCAATTGCTAAATCTGCATGTACCCTTTGCATACGATATTCACCATGAATAGGAATAAAGTATTTAGGCTTAACAAGTGATAGCATTAGCTTTAATTCACCTTGAGAGGCATGTCCTGTTGTATGAGTATCAGCGATAGGTGAGTGAGTTATTACATCTGCACCTTGCTTGAATAGTAGGTTAATTGTTCTATTAATTCCTTCTTGGTTACCTGGAATAGGAGAAGAAGAGAAGATAATAGTATCAGATGGCATAAGCTTGATTAGCTTATGGCTACCATTAGCTATTCTAGATAGGGCAGCTAATGGTTCACCTTGAGAACCTGTACATAGTAGACATAATTCTTCAGGTTTATATTTATCAATATCTGCAGCTTCAATAATTGTATTCTTTGGAGCCTTGATATAACCAACCTCTTGGCCAACCTCGATTGTCTTTTCCATTGATCTACCGAAGATAGCAACGTGACGGTTATTCTCAACACAGGCTTCAATTATTTGTTGAACTCTAAACATGTTAGATGCGAAGGTTGCACAAATAATACGATTATTAATCTTAGAGAATAATTCTTTAATTGATTCGCCTATTTTCTTTTCTGATTCAGTGAAGCCTTCTCTTAAGGCGTTAGTAGAATCAGCAAGAAGAGCTAGACAACCATCAACTCCAAGCTTAGCTAACTTTTCATATTCTGCCTTTTGTCCAACTGGTGTGAAATCAAATTTGAAGTCACCTGTATGGAAGATAGTACCAAGTGGTGTTTTAAAGCAAACACCAAAGCTATCTGGAATTGAGTGATTTAATCTAATAAATGAAACCTCAACCTTATTAAATTTATAGATGAAGTGGCTCTTAAATTCAACAATTTTTACCATTGAAAGTAAATCAGGGTATTCCTCTAATTTGTTTTCAATCATTTCAACTGTAACACCACATGCATAAATTGCAGGAATCTTTACCTTCTTTAATAGATAAGGAATACCTCCAATATGATCTTCATGGGCATGTGTTATAAATAGACCTTGAATTCTTTTTTCGTTTTCAATTAGGTAGCTATAATCAGGTATTACATAATCTACGCCTAGCAAATGCTCATCAGGGAAAATAATTCCTGAATCAACAATAAATATATCTTTGCCATATTCTATGACATACATATTCTTACCTACTTCGCCAAGGCCGCCAAGTGCAAAAATGTTGACTACTGGCTTATTGACTTTCTTTTCCATAATATCTCCTTCTTTAATTCTTGAATCGACTTGAAAAAATTTTTTATAATTATACTATAATTATAGCTCTTTTGTCAAATTTTTACCAAGAATTATCTATTAAAAAAATACTATTTTTTTTAAGATTTTTTCAAAATGTGGACAATTTGACCAACTTTGTGCTATAATTGTTTCGTTTTGAAAGGAATTGATTTTATGAAAGCTAGTAAAATGTTGATTGCCACATTAAAAGAAGCACCAAATGAAGCAAAAATTGCTTCACATATTCTTTTACTTCGTGCAGGTATGTTAAAAAATGAAGTTGCCGGAGTTTATAACTATCTACCGATGGGCTTACGCGTTTTATCTAAAATAGAAAATATAATAAGAGAAGAAATGGATGCTGCAGGATCAATTGAGATTTTATGTAGTGCCTTACAACCTAAGGAATTATGGGTTGAATCTGGTAGATGGGGAAAATATGGTCCAGAATTAATGAGATTAAAGGATCGTCATGAACGTGAATTCTGTTTAGGACCTACTCATGAAGAAGTATTTACATCAATGGCTCGTGATTTAATTAAATCATCTAAGCAATTACCTATGTCTTTATATCAAATTCAAACTAAGTATCGTGATGAATTTAGACCACGCTTTGGTTTAATGCGTTCTCGTGAATTCATTATGAAGGATGCTTATTCATTTGATAAGGATGAAAAGGGATTAGAGGCATCTTACCAAAATATGTATGATACATATACAAGAATCTTTACTAGATGCGGATTAAAGTTCCAACCAGTACTTGCTGATACAGGCAATATTGGTGGTAATGGTTCTCACCAGTTTATGGCACTTTCAGATGTAGGTGAGAGTGATATCGCATATTGCGATGCATGTGGATATGCAGCCGACGTTGAAAAGGCTACATCTAAGCTAGATGGTTATAAAGGTAAATATGTTGGTGAGGTTGAAAAGATTCATACACCTAACCACGCAACAATTGAAGAATTAGTTGAATTCTTAGGCTGTGAAGCTAAAGACTTAACTAAGACTTTAATTTATCATGATTTTATGAATGAAAAATTCGTTGTAGCTGTAATTAGAGCTGATAGAGATATCAACGAAATTAAATTAATTAATGCATGTAATTCAAATGAAAACTATATGCGTATGGCTACAGATGAAGAAATTGAATCATTAGGACTTGTAAAGGGCTACTGTGGTTTAGTTAACTACAAGGGTGATGTAGAAGTATACGTAGATGAAGAAGTAAGCGTAATGGATGGCTTCGTTGTTGGAGCTAACGAACGTGATTATCATCTTAAGAATGTTAAGTTCGGTCGTGATTTCACAGGTACAGTATGTGATTTAAGAAAAACAGTTGCTGGAGACATTTGTCCTATCTGCGGTAAACCACTTAAGATTAATCGTGGTATTGAGGTTGGTCAAATCTTCAAACTACAAACTAAATATAGTGAACCTATGAAATGTACATATGTTGATGAAAATGGTAAGAATGTTCCAATGGTAATGGGTTGTTATGGTATTGGTGTTACAAGAACACTTCAAGCAATTGTTGAACAATACCATGATGAATTTGGTATTAAATGGCCTTTAAATGTTGCTCCATATCATGCAGTAATTGTTCCAATCAATTATGCTGATCCTGATATGAAGGCATGTGCTGATAAGTTATATGAAGAATTAAAGAAGAATCACGTAGAAGTAGTACTTGATGATCGTGATGCAAAGCCAGGCTTTAAGTTCAAGGACTGGGAATTAATTGGTATTCCATATATCATCACAGTTGGCCGTGGTGCTAAAGATAATATCGTAGAATTCAAAACTAGAATGGAAATGGTTAAAACAGAAATCAGCTTTGATGAAGCTGTAGCTAATGTTTTAAATGGAGTTAAGAATATCTAATGGATCCAAAAGAGAAGCTAAGATTAGCAATTAAAGAATGTCATAATATCGTTATATTTTCAGGCGCAGGGTTATCTACTAATTCAGGTATTCCTGATTTTAGGTCTGCCAATGGCATTTATAATCAAAAACTTAATCGTAGCTATCGTCCTGAGGAGGTAGTATCTCATACCTTCTTTATGGAGCATCCAAAGGAGTTTTATGAATTTTATTTTGATAAAATGGTCTATATGGATGCAAAACCAAATTCTGCTCATATCTATTTTGGTAAGCTTGAACGCGAAGGTAAGGTAAGAGCGGTAATCACTCAAAATATCGATGACCTACATCAAATGGGTGGCTCTAAAAATGTAATAGAGCTACATGGTAGTATCAAACGTAATTATTGTATGAAATGTCATAAGTTTTATTCACTTAATGATATTTATAATGATGCGTTTGAGGTACCATATTGTAAATGTGGTGGAATAATTAAACCAGATGTAGTCTTATATGAAGAAGGATTAGATAATGATGATATTGTATCCGCAATTAAAAATATCCAAAATGCGGATATGTTAATAATTGTTGGTACATCATTATCAGTTTATCCTGCAGCGGGATTTGTTAATTATTATAGAGGTAATAAGCTAGTATTAATTAATAAATCTGCAACACCTCTTGATAATGAGGCAGACATCTTAATTCAAGATGATATTAAAAATGTAATAGATTATCTAGAAAAGTAAAAAAAGTCACTTCGTGTGACTTTTTATTTTAGCCAAAACTCAATTGCTTCGCCTAAATACTTATTCCAGGCAGTTTCATGGTGAATCATTTGTGAATCATAGATTAGTGCGAGATTATTTTGATCAAATCCATTTTTCTTCATATATTTATAGGTTAAGAATGTATTATTAACAAACATTGCCTCATAATCCTTACCACCTACATATAAGAAGAACTTAGTATCCTTTTTGTCTTTTACAGCATATTCCTCTAGCATCTTAAGCCAAGTCTCTTTGTTGTATAAGAAGAAGGCTGGAGAAAAATCTAGAGAGAATCCAAAGACATCACTTTGCCTTGTAGCTCCATAGAATGCCATTATACCACCCATAGAAGAACCGCCAATGCCTGTTGATTTTTTATCTTTCTTAGTGTGGAATAATTTATCAATTATAGGCTTTAGTTCATCTGCGATATAATCTACAAATTTATCTGCGTATGGGAAGCCATCCCATCTATATCTAGTTGGAAGCTTTGGTGGGGCTAGCTCTAAGCCTCTTGTCTTATCATCCTTAGGGCAATCTATTCCAACTGCGATAAATGATATATTCTTTTCTTTATATAGCTTATGTGCGACCTTATCAAGTCCCCAATCTCCAAAGGTAGTTAAATATTTATTAACTAGGTTTTGCCCATCAGAGAAGTAGATGACTGGGAATTTCTTAGTCTTATCTTCGAAATCATAATCCTCAGGAAGCCATACTCTTATATGCCTTTTAGCATCAGAAAATGGTAAATCAACTAAGGCTTTATAATGATATCCATATTTCATGGTAGTTTTAGATTTATCTAATTCAAATATTCCTATTTTATTTAAAGCCATATTATTCCTCCTCGAAGAAGTCGATACATTTATCTATTGAATCGGCATAATTTATGAATTTATCTTCAAAGATATCATTATCTGTATCCTTTAATTCATTAGTAATATATGCCTCTTCACCAGCCATATATATCTTTTTATATATTAAGGTATTTAAATTCTCATTAATACGATCATCAGATTCGTTGAAATTATAATTGATTAGACCACAGCCACTATATAATTTGTTACCACCTAGATACATTGCCAAGTTGGCCGCATCATTCATACCTATTACATAAACATCATCTGAAATACGATATTTTTGTTTTAAATCAGGTAATAGCTCATAATTGATATACCAGGCAAAATTATAGGCAAGTTCCTTATCAACTTCCTCATTATCACCATTATAATAAGGGTTAACCTCACTAATTCTCCATAGAGGATTAGATGGTGATGATATGGCAATAAAGATACATCTTTTTGTTTTTAATAAATCATCGATATCAATACGCTTAGTATCTTCATTTAGATAATTAAAAAATAATTCGCCATCAAGTGCGATAACTGTTTTATAACAATCTTCATTTGAATAATATTGTTCAGGTAAGAAGATACCTACTTTAATATTACGTCTTAGCTTTAGTGCTTTTATCTTTAAAATCTCACGCATGATATCACCTAAAAATAATTATATAATAATTATTCAATTTTTACATTATAATTAATCTATTTTATAATTTTTGGCACTTAGTTGTTGACAGTGCCAAAAATAAGAATTATAATTATTCTCGTAGTAAAAATGGAGGTATTAAAATGAAAGAAACAAAAGAATTTAAAACAGAAACCAAAAAGCTTTTGGATATGATGATTAATTCTATCTATACTCATAAAGAAATATTCTTACGTGAACTAGTATCTAATGCATCTGATGCGATTGATAAGCGTCACTATTTATCACTTACTAACACAAGTATCGCTGCTAGTGATTATGAAATCAAGGTAGAAGCTGATAAGAATCTAAAAATCTTAACTATCACTGATAATGGTGTTGGTATGACTAAAGAAGAGCTAGAAGAACATTTAGGTACAATTGCTAAATCAGGCTCTAAGGAATTTTTAGAAAAAATATCAAAGGAAAATGCTCCTGATGTTGATGTAATTGGTCAATTTGGTGTTGGCTTCTATTCAGCATTTATGGTTGCATCTAAGGTAAAGGTATTAACTAAATCTGTAAATTCAGATAAGGCATACTTATTTGAAAGTGAGGGCTTAGATTCTTACACAATTGAAGAAGCAGAAAAGGATGACTTTGGTACAGTTATCACATTATTCCTACGTGAAGATACAGAAGATGAAAAATATTCTGAATTCCTAGACGAATATGAAATTAAATCATTAATTAAGAAGTATTCAGATTATATTCGATATCCAATTAAGACTTGGGTAACTAAATATGATAATGATGAAAATGATGATAAAGAAAATAAAGAACCACATACACATTTAGAGCTTGAAACAATCAACTCAATGCTTCCAATTTGGAAGAAGAATAAAAATGAAGTAAAGCCTGAAGAATTAAATGAATTCTATAAGAATAAATTTATGGATTACCAAGATCCTATCACTTCAATTCATTTAAATGTTGAAGGTATGATTACATATTCAGCATTATTATTCATCCCTAGAAAGCCATTCTATGATTTCTATGCTGATAGAAATGAAAAAGGTCTACAACTTTACACAAAGGGTGTATTCATTTTAGATAAATGTAAAGAATTAATTCCTGATTATCTAAGATTTGTTAAAGGTTTAGTTGATTCAGCTGATTTGCCTTTAAACATTTCTCGTGAAATGCTACAAGAGGATCGTGCAATCAAGAAGATTGCTTCTAACGTTGAAAAGAAGATTTTATCAGAATTATCTAATTTACTTAAAAACGATAGAGATAAATATTTAGAATTCTTCAAGGATTATGGATTAAATCTAAAATATGGTCTATATGAGAATATGGGAATGAAGAAGGATGAATTAAAGGATTTAATCATCCTAAGAAGCTTCAATGAGGATAAGCTTGTATCATTTGCTGAATATGTAGAAAAGATGGCTGAAGGTCAAAAGGATATCTACTATGCAGTAGCTGAAAATAAGGAAATGGCATCTCGTCTTCCTCAAATGGATCTACTAGTTAAGAAAGGCTATGATTGCTTAATCCTATCTGATGATGTAGATGAATTCATGATTCAAGTATTAAAGGAATATGATGGTAAATCATTTAAATCAATTAATAAGGATGATTTAAATTTAATTGATGAAGAAGAATCAAAGAAGATTGATGAATTAAAGGAAACTAAGAAGGATTTACTAACCGAGGTTAAGGAATCAATTACTGGTGTTAAGGATGTAGTATTATCAAAGAGACTTGTAGATGCACCATGCTGTGTATCTGCTGAAGGTGAAATCTCATTTGAAATGGAAAAGGTACTAAAGGCTCAAAACCATGAGGTTAAGGCTGAAAGAGTATTTGAATTAAATCCTAACCACCCAATATTTGCACGTATTGAGGATGCATTTAAAAATGATAAGGATTATGCTAAGAAATTAGTTAATATCTTATATAATCAAGCATTACTTCAAGAAGGTATTCTTCCTGATGATCCTAAATCATTCTCAATGGATATAACTGAATTATTATTGAAATAGAAAAGGGCTTCGGCCCTTTTTTATTTGAATATTATGATGATATTATATATAATATCAATTAGGTGTTTTATATGAAAAAAACTAATTATAAATATGAGCTTCATCATCTAAATGGTAACACTTATTATATCGATGGTCCTACTAATTGTGGACTATATAAATTAAATGATACAGATGTATGCTTAATTGATTGTGGTACTAAAGAAGATGGTATGATCATATATGAGCTTTTAAAAAATAATAACCTAAGATTAAAATATATAATTTTAACTCATTCTCATGCAGATCATAGTGGTGGCTGTATCTATTTAGAAAAGATGACAGGATGTACCATTATCGCATCAAAAGTAGAGCGTGCATTTTTAACTGATACTAAGCTAGATATCGGATTTTTATATGGTGGATATCCACTAGATGAATATGATAATCACTTGATGCATACAGATGAGCCTAGTGATATATTATCGCTTTCTCATATTCCACAAGGGCTACGATCATTTTCACTTCCTGGTCATCACTATCAGATGATTGGAATTAGAACTGCTGATGATGTTTATTTTGTTGCGGACACATTAGGGTCTAAGAATCTAGTTGATTCTCAACATATCTTATTAATTTATGATGTTGATGGCTATTTAAGGTCACTTGATTATGTTGAGTCTTTAGATGGTAAAATCATTGTGCCAGCTCATTCAGATGTAACTATGGATATAAAGGATGTTGTAAAGGTTAATCGTAATCAAATCAATATGATTATTGATATAATCTTAACATTTTTAGAGATTGAACATACGGCAGAAGAATTAACTGCTTATATATTTGAATATTATGATTTAAAGATTACATATAATAAATATATGTTGATATCTACTACAATGAGAAGCTATTTATCTTATTTATCAAATAGTGGTAAAATCAAAAATTATTTTAAGAATAATAAATTAGTGTTTCTTACAGTAGAAGCATTCAATGATAAATTCTAGGAGAATATATGAAATATTTAATTGTATCTGATATCCATGGTGGTATTGATGGAACAAAATTAATATATGATTTATATAAGACTGGTGAATATGATAAATTATTAATTCTAGGTGATATTTTATATCATGGACCTAGAAATGACCTACCTAATGATTATAAGCCAAAGGAAGTAATTATGCTTTTAAATGAGCTTAAAGATGATGTCATTGCCATTAGAGGTAACTGTGATGCTTATGTCGATGAGATGGTGTTGGATTTTAAGATTATTGATAGTCTAGATTTTAAGATTAATGATTTAGATACTCATATTGAGCATGGACATTTTATTGATAAATATAATCTAAAAAAAGATTTAATTATGTATGGTCATACTCATCTACCTAGACTTGAAAAAATAGATAACATAATCTATTTCAATCCAGGCAGTATTACTATCCCTAAGGGTGGTAATAAGCCTAGTTATGCAGTATGGGATAGCCATAATATTAAGATAATATCTACAGATGGGGAAGTGATTTATAAATATGAATATTAATAAGAAAAAGCTATATGGACTTGTAGTACTTTTGATATCATATATCACAGCTTATTTAGCTGGCTTCACTGTGTTTAATTTATTAAAGGATAAGGTAGATTTATATGTAAATCTATTGCTTGCAGATTTAGCTGCCACAGTAATAATTTATTTGATTGGTCTACTTTATAATACCGCATCCATCTATGATCCATATTGGTCACTTCAAAGTATAGTTATTGGTGTATCTTTAGTAATTTATACTCATAATGTTAATGCTGGTATTATTACTTATTTAGTAATTATTCTAATGTATTCTGCTAGATTAACTGGTAATTTCATTATTGGCTTTAATGATATATCTTATATCGATTGGCGATATAAGATGCTTAAGGAAAAAAGTGGTAAATTATATTTCTTAGTTAATTTATTTGGTATCCATATTTTCCCAACATTAGTTGTTTATGCGGCAACACTTCCGATGATTGGCTATATTAGAAATAATATGGAATTTAAGATTTATGATATCGCAGGACTTGTTGTAATGGTTGTAGGTATCATATATGAAATATATTCTGATTTAGCAATGATTAAGTTCAAGAAGGAACGTAAGAGTAATAAGGAGGTCATTGATATTGGCTTATGGCGTTATTCAAGACACCCTAATTATTTTGGTGAGATAGTATTCTGGTTTGGCGTATTCATTACCTTCTGGCTACATGATTTAGGTAACTGGTATTTCATGTTTGGTGCTGTCGCAATCCTACTTATGTTCATTTTTATTTCAATTCCTATGCAGGAGCGTCACCTAGAAGAATATAAGCGTGATTACCGCTCTTATAAGCGTCGTACTAGGATGTTAATACCACTAAGAAAAAGAAATAATTAAAAAAATTAAAAAAATTTTAAAAAAATCACCTCTTTAGGACTACCTATATATATGGAGGTGTTTTTTTATGAAAAGAAAAAAAGAAATAATAATTATCATTTTAATATTAATTGTTACCATTGTTTTAGTATTAATTCCCATTATTACATCTAATCATAAGCTAGAAAAAGAAGATGATGTGGTAAATAATGATAACTATATCACAATCAGAATCTATGGGGAGATTAATTATCCAGATGGTGATGAGATTGTATCATCATTTGAGGATAAGTATCCTAAGGGTATTAGCTATGGGGAAATATATGTAAAGATATACAACCTACTTACTGACTATTCAATTAGTGATATTGATTTAAAAACTAGATATTTTGAGTCTTCTGAGATCTATATTAAATCATCATGCAAAGACATTAATAAAGAAGATGATGATAGAAGTGGCAAAATTAACCTAAATAAGGCTTCCAAAGATGAGCTAGTAAGTTTATACGGTATAGGTGAGAAAAGAGCAAATATCATCATTACAAGGCGTTTAAAGAAGCCTTTTGAATCATTTAGTGAATTAAAGGAAGCATTAGGAGTGTCTGATGGGTTTATTGAACAACTTAAAACAGAAGCCTTTTTGTAATGACGTACATTTCTTTTTAATTGGAATGATGCTATTAATATTAGGGTTAAAATATTATTTTATCTTAATATTTTTATTTCTATACCTTTTCTTTATTTTTAAAAGAACTAATTATATTATCCCTATTTTAATATTATTAATATCTACATTAACAATTATTACTACCTTAAAGCTAATAAGAGATAATAACATAAAAGAAGATTACACAGGTGTAATAGAAGAAATAGATAATGATAATTACATTATTAATACAGGTCTATATAAGGTTAAATGTTATGAATATAACCATACTTATAATGTAGGTGATGTAGTAGATGTAAAAATAGAACATTATGATAATAATAAATCATATGAATATGATTTTGATAATCTAGAATATTTATATTCTAAAAATATAAGCTATTCTGGTAAGGCTATAAAATCTAATTATAAATATACTATTCCATCTATTTATTCACTTAAATACTATTATCTAAAATATTTAAATAATCATTTATCTAGTGAATCCTATAAATACACTGAAGCTTTAATATTTGGTGATAATAATTTAGATAGTGATATCAAGGATGCATATTCAGTTTTGGGTATATCACACATCCTAGCTATAAGTGGATTTCATATCATTATAATATTCAAGCTAATATCATTTATATTATTAAAGCTATTTCATTATCATGGTGATTTACTACCAAATATCATATTAGGCTTATTTGTATTATTTATTGGATTTCCTCCATCCGCATTAAGAGCGTGGCTATTTTTAGTTATAACATCCCTTAATAAGAAAGGAAGAATTCATTATACTAAGCTAGATATATTATCTGTATCAGCTATTTTAATGATCTTGAATAATCCATACATATTATTTTCTACAAGCTTTATATTAAGCTTTCTAGTTAGCTTTATACTTTTGTATACTAGTGATTTTATTAAAGGTAATAATAATTTATTAAATAAATATAAAATCTATATAATCATGTATCTATCAACCCTCCCTTTTGTCTTAAGAATAACTAATGTAATATCATTATTATCATTTTTATTATCACCAATACTATCTTTATTTATTGGCTATATAATATTGCCTACATCGATTATATTATCTATATTTCCAGTGCTAGATATATTCTTAAAATATATATTCATATTCATAGATGCATATTTAATTAATTTATCTAATTATGGATATTTAATTCATGTTGAAACATTTAATATTTATAAGATCATTATTTATTATGTTATATTAACATTATTTTTAGTATGCTTATCTAAAGAAAAGCATAGGATAATAAGTGGTTTATTACTAACTCTTTATTTAGCTTTAGTGATATGCTTTAGATATGTTGATTTATTTAATCATGTTACATTTATAGATGTAGGACAAGGGGATAGTGCCTTAATTGAATTAAAACAGAATAGAGGAAATATAGTAATAGATGCGTATAACTCATATGATTTTTTAAAAAGAAAAGGATTAAGAAGAATTGATTATTTAGTTTTAACTCATTCTGATAATGATCATGTAAAAGACGCGAAAAAGATATATGATTATTTTGATGTTAAAATGATTATTTATCCAAAATACGATGATGGGTTTAAATCATTAATAGGACAGTACCCTAATAAAGAGATGGTAGATTATACATCTAAAATAAATATAGATGATTTTAGTATGGATGTATTAGGGCCAATTAATGAATATAAGGATAAAAACTCTAATTCAGTAGTTTTAAAAATTAAAATAGATGATTATGATTTCTTATTCACAGGTGATATGGAAGAGGCTGAAGAGCTTGATTTAGTTAACATGTATCATAATTATTTAAAGGCTGATGTGCTCAAGGTAGGACATCATGGCTCTAATTCCTCATCTAGTGAATTATTCTTAAGCTATGTTAGGCCTAAATATAGTGTTATATCGGTTGGATTAAATAATAAATACGGTCATCCTGATAAAATAGTATTAGAAAGGCTTAGTAAATATTCTGAAATTTATAAGACTAGTATCTGTGGTAATATAACATTTAATATTATTAATGATAAACTTAATATTTCAACTTATAGATAAATATTGTAAAATATTAAGCAGGTGATAGATATGATATATAAAACACATTTTATGAATAATGAATTTAATTCAGTCTTCGTTTATGAAGAATTTTTAGGCTGCTACCTAATATGTGAGAGTAAAGCATATGATGTTAGAATTCCTAAAGAGGTATCAATTAGTGTTAATGGTGAGATTGTAGAGGCTGAAGCTAAAGAGAATAATAATTATAAAACTAAAAAGATAAGAATAAATGGTGAATGTGTTTATGTATTTTATAATGATGTAAAAGAAGATAACATTAATTATTTTTCAATGAAGGAATTAGATAAAGAAGGTCTATTTGTTAATTCAAAAGCTGTTTTACATTACTTATCTAAGATTGCTAGATTACCTAATGGTAATTATTTAGTTGGAAATGTAGAAGATTATATTATGGCTATCACTGAGCTTAATTTAAAATATAAAGATAAAGAGCATTTTTATAGAGGACATTATAGCTATACATATAGCCTAACTCCATCCTTATATCGTGTTAAGAATTATTATGACAATGAATCTTATATGTATATGGATTTTAAAACTCAATTCTATAATGAATTGGCTGATAAAAAATATATTGAAATATTAACTACTATGCAGCATTATAAAATGCCAACTAGATTACTTGATACAACATCTAATCCGCTTGTTGCCTTATTTATGGCCTGTGATAGACCTATTACTTATCATGATAGAGATATCGAAATGGGTGAGGTTATCTACATGAGTGAATCAAAGGAAAACATCAAATATTCTGATTCTAATGCGGTAATTCTAATTTCATCACTTGCGGTACTTGAAACTTGCTATAAACAGGAATTATATGAAAAAATAATGGAATATAAGGAGAAAAAAGATCCTAATATTTATAAGAATTCTATGGCTTATAAACGTTTTGTGGCTGAAGTTAAAAATGAGCTTCCTTCATTTAGTGAGGATTTGTTTGATCCAGAAACACTTATTCGCCATAGACATGTTAAGGTTGGTATGATCAATGAAAGAGTAATTGCCCAAAGCGCATCATTCATTTTATTTGGTCTATGTAACTACAAGACAGGTGAATATCTACCATTAAAGACACAATGTAAGGAAAGAATCTTTGTTGTAAATAGAGATTTTATTAATAAGCAATTAGATATGCTAAATATCAATTGTAGTACAATGTTTCCTGATAAGGATCATAAGGCAATAGAAATTATTAAATCATATGATGAGGAATAGATATGAATATATTAGTATGTAATGATGATGGCTATAATGCAGAAGGCATTAAGCTATTAAAGCGTCATTTAGAAAAATATGGTAATGTATACTTAATTGGACCTAAGCATCATCAATCTGGGGCATCACATTCAATTAATATTCATGGGCCACTTGAATTTGATAAGTTCGGTCCAAATGAATATTATGTTGATTCATCTCCAGCTGATTGTGTAAGGGTATCAAAGCTTTTAAACAAAAAAATAGATTTAGTTGTGTCAGGTGTTAATGATGGATTGAATCTAGGAACTGATGTTATCTACTCAGGTACTATATCAGGAGCTAGAGAGGCAGTAATAGAAGATATCCCAGGTATTGCGATATCTACAGATTTTGGTGCCTTCCAGATAGTAGAAGATGAGCTTGATATGGTTTTAGATTTCATCTTTGTTAATAAATTATATTCTAATGAATATGTCTTAAATGTAAATTTTCCAACAGAAAAGCATAAGAAATCTAAAGGTATTAAAATAGCTAGACAGGGTGTTAAGATATTTGATACTCATTATAAGCTAGTTGATGGTAAGGCTCATGTAGAATATGACATTTATAAAACATCACAAGAGGATGATACAGATGTATATTTAGCTAATGAGGGCTATATTACAATCGTGCCATTAGGTCTTGATTCCACATTAATGCCTAAATATAAGGAACTAAAAGAAAAATATGACAAATAAAATTAGATAAGGAAAATCAAGTATTAATTTAATAATTTCCCATATTAATTAACGTATTTAATTAAAACCAAGACAAAAAATCCTCAAGAATTGAGGTTTTTGAAAAAATGATGTATAATACTATTGGTTATTTAAATAA